>JAQBZH010000048.1 GCA_027622005.1 Bacteroidota bacterium
GGGCAATAAGATTCAAAAATTCCGATTAATAAAAGCTGAATAGAATAAAAACGAACGCACAACAATGGCTATAAGTAATTGCTTGTTCTTGCCTACTTTGGAAATCCTCACGGATTTTCAGTTTGGTGTGTACTTGCAAAGTTTAGTGATAAACCACGCAACTACTCATAGCCGAGACGTTAGCGACAATTCAGGTACCGAGTATGGGGAGAACTAGGGTCGTGCGCTCACAGTTAAGGTTGCTTACCGCTTTGACAGTACTCGCTGCGTGCCTATGCGTGCAGGCTGGTACTGCACAGGATGTGAGTTGGCACAGCACTTGGGCTAGTCCTCATAACCTGCGGGAAGTGGCTCCGTCCCTGACTAATTCAACAGTGAGAGTCATGGTGAGACCCACCGTCTCAGGAACGGCGCTTCGCATCAAGCTCGAAAACACACTTGGCCAGGCTGCGGTCACCTTCGGAGCGGTGTTCGTGGGCGTTTCCGGCCCTGGCGCGAGTATAGAGCCTGATACAAACGTTCGCTTGACGTTCTTGGGGGATTCGAGCCTTACCCTCGACCCAGGCGCGGGTATTTGGAGTGACTCTGTAACCTTTTCGGTCAAAGCGTTTCAGCAGCTAACGGTAAGCATGAGCGTAGCCGCTGCCTCAGACATCAGTACGCACTCCCTGGGGCTAGCGACCAATTATTTTGCACCAGGCGATCGTGCCGCTGAGACTTCGGGTACGGGATACATCCCCGTACCAGCGGTGGCAGGTGGGACCAAGGTTCAGGCTTTCCCCTCCTACTGGATTTCTTCTGTGGATGTGTGGTCCAGCCTTACAGTTGGGACCATTGTGCCGTTCGGAGACTCGATTACCGATGGCCGATGCAGCACCACAGAGAACGGCATTGTCATTCCAGATCGGTATCAGCGCTGGACCGACGTTTTGGCTGAGCGGCTAAACGCAGATCCAAACGTCGGAACATGGGCCGTAGCAAACGCCGCTATCGCCGGTAACCGAATAATTAGCGGCGGCAATGGCCCCCCAGGCCTAGAACGCCTAGACAGAGACGTGCTCGAGCGGGCCGGGGCAACTCACGTCATCTTCTTTGAGGGCACAAACGACATCGGAAATGGCGCGACTGCCGATCAGATCATTCAAGCGAGTCAAATGATTATTGACCGAGTTCACGCAAAGGGGATCCGAATCATCGGAGCCACGATGATTCCGCGTGGAGGGCCAACCGGCACAGGCTGGAATACGACGATGGAAGAACACCGGAGGACTGTAAATGCTTGGATTCGTACTTCAGGCGCCTTTGACGGAGTAATCGACTTCGACCAGCTCATGAAAGGTGGGCCGATTCACGATGGTAGTGAGTCGATCCGGCCTGAGTTCGACTGTGATTTTACTCACCCGAACGCTGCTGGGTACAAGGCCATGGGGGAATTTGTGGATTTGAGCCTCTTCTTGGGCGTGCGGGGCATTCAAAAGTAGAGGTTTAAGGTCCGACGTCTATTGGTGCCTGATATCCGAGCGATTGATGCGGCTCTTTTGGGTGTAATCCTTAAGCAAGATGTGCACCTGATCACGGACTTCGTCCGGTGTTATGAAAAAATTGGCATCCAGGAGTTCTCGAAATACGGCTCCCTTCATACCTTCTACAGAGCTGAGATCTTCGTCTTTAAGAAGCGCCCACTTTTCATCCACCAATAGTTGATCAATGACTATTCATTACCCACTCCTTTTAGATGGTGGTCTTTCGAATGAACTGGAGAGGCTAGGGTGCAATCTCAATCAAGGTTTGTGGAGCGCCAAATTGCTGGAATCAAACCCCGAAGCGATCATTCTAGCCCATCTCTCCTATCTTGAAGCTGGTGCCCGATGCATTATCACGTCCAGTTACCAGGCTACCCTACCCGGGTTTATGGCTCTTGGCTATGACAAGCCTTCGGCCAGCGAGTTGATACTTAAATCAGTTCAATTAGCAGCGGAAGCAAGAAGACGTTTCCTTTCCTCTTACCCCCATGCGTCGAGACCACTCATTGCTGCCAGTATTGGTCCTTACGGAGCCTTTCTGGCGGATGGCTCAGAATATAAAGGCAACTATGGCATCTCTGATCAGGAATTACGGGACTTTCATGAGCCAAGAATCGATTTGCTCGCGCAATCCACTGCAGATGTTTTTGCCTGTGAGACAATCCCCAGTTTTCAGGAAGCGGCGGTGTTATCCAAAATCTTAGAAAAGGTAAATAAGCCCGCCTGGGTTTCATTTTCTTGCAAAGACGGCAAGCACATCAGAGATGGAACGCCGATCGAAAAATGCGCTTCACTTTTTGCCAATCACTCTTCAGTGTTCGCAGTCGGAGTAAACTGTACCTCTCCCCAGTTTATCTCAGAGTTGATTCAATCGATTAAATTGAAATCAGGAGATAAAAAGATCGTTGTCTACCCTAATTCCGGCGCGGTCTACCATGCAGAAAGTAAAACTTGGACCGGTTTGTCGGATCTGTCATCCTGCGAAGCAATGGTCGAAGAGTGGATGGATTTAGGCGCTGATATAATTGGAGGCTGTTGTGGTATAGGCCCCCAACAGATCAAAGCGATGGGTAAAATTATCTCCAAAATGGATTCATAAAAGTAAATACAAGAGATGATCAGGCCCTCAAAACTTGGAACGTACAAAACCGGTAACACCTATCTTTACGTCATAAAACTCTCTGACATTACCATCGACGTTCTGAAGGACCTCGTCCGAAGCTCATTCGATCATTTGACTACCAAACACCCTTCATGAAACGACTCATTCCCCTTTCTCTAGCTGTGCTTTTTGTAATTGGGTGCGCCGAAACACCGCCACCCAATATTATTTACATCCTCGCAGACGATTTGGGCTATAATGAACTCGGTTCGTACGGCCAAAAAATCATTCGTACCCCCAATTTGGATCGATTAGCAGGGGAAGGAATGCGTTTCACTCAGCACTATTCCGGTAGCCCGGTGTGTGCGCCTTCAAGGGGTACACTTTTAACCGGTAAAAACACCGGTACCGCATTCATTCGCGACAATTTTGAGATGGGTGGATGGGGCCCAAATGAGCCGGAAGGTCAATTACCCCTACGGGACTCCGAGTTCACTATCGCCGAAATGCTCAAGCCACTTGGCTATTCGACAGGATTCATTGGAAAATGGGGACTTGGCGGGCCTGAATCGGAGGGTCACCCGAATAATCAGGGATTTGACCAGTTTTACGGCTATTTGTGCCAGCGCGTCGCCCATAACTATTATCCGACACACCTCTGGCAAAACGGCTCACCCGACAGCTTAGAAGGAAATGCCTATTTCGCGGCTCATCAAAAGCTAGATGCCCCACTCGAAACCGAGGAAGCTTATTACGACCAATTCGCTGCAGAACATTACGCCCCCGATAAAATGCTCGAGTCGGCTCTTTCGTTTTTGGATCAAAACAAAAAGAACCCCTTTTTCTTGGTCTTTGCGACGCCTGTTCCTCATTTAGCCCTTCAAGTGCCCGTTGAATCGCTTGAAGAATATCCCGAATCTCTGGACACCGAGCCTTTTCTTGGCGGCTCTTACCTCCCTCACCCGCGTCCTCATGCCGCCTATGCTGCTATGATCACACGCATGGACCGTGACATCGGTACGTTGTTGGCACGCCTCAAAGACCTGGGCCTCGAGGATAACACCATTGTCATGTTCAGTTCTGACAACGGAACGACCTACTCCAAAGGTGTGGACGCCAGCTATTTTAATAGCGTTGGCGATTTGAGGGGCCTCAAAGGATCCGTTTTTGAAGGCGGAATCAAAGTCCCTTTTATTGTGAAATGGCCCGGTAAAGTTCAAAGAGGGTCTACATCTGACCACATTTCAGCGTTTTGGGATTTGATGCCAACCCTGGCTGACATAACCGGAGCGGAATTCCCAGCTGATATCGACGGCACTTCATTTTTAAAGACGTTGAATGGGAAAGCTTCGAAGCAATCGCCTACCAAGCCTCTTTACTGGGAATATCACGCTTTTGGCGGAATGCAAGGTGTTAGAATGGGTGATTGGAAGGGTGTCCGATTGGAAATCAGAAAACAGGATGATGCCCCTGTCCAGTTGTTCAACCTGGTTTCCGACCCCAACGAAACGACGGATGTTGCGTCTGCAAATCCGGCAATCGTCGCTCAAATCCGGGCAATTATGAACGCGCGCACCCCCTCCGAACGCAAAGAGTGGAATTTTTTAAGAGAGTCAAACCCGTAAGTAGGAGCTCCAAAGCCTTGTTGCTCAGTCGTTTAAGGGACTCGGCAAGTTCAACCCCTCACCCAGGGGTTTGGGGTGTCCGATTCAATAACTCCCTTGCCATTGGTCCAAGGTTGAAAAGCGCGTCTAGCAAGCTCATTCCCGGTTCGAAGCCGGGGAAATTCTGACGATAGCCAGGCTCTTGGGCAATCGGTTCTGGGGCAATCGAGCGCTGGGTAATCGGGTTCGGGTCACCGATATTCGTCGTAATAGAATGGCCGAGCGGCTTTAATTTTAGTGTTTCTATTCCCCAATCAACCGTTTTTATGGTCAAATCACTCAAGTTGGAGGGCCTTTCGGACAGTAGACTCGTTATCGAAGGGATATAGTGCTCATAAAAAGGAGCTGTTTCGTAATTGTATCGAAGTCCCTTTAGATGGTCCTGAACCCACTTCGAGGAGTAATCAATCTCTATTTGCGAAAGCGGAGTACCGCGTTCCTGCTTTGTAACCGGAATGGTTAACCACTGCCAACCTGTAGGGGTGCGTATTTTGGTGCGATTTTGAAAGGTCTGCCGAGTATAGGGACGCGTCAGGTCCGTGCAATGAGCCCGGCCTCTCTGTATTTCGCCAAAAAAGGCTAATCTTGGGAAGTATTCCGGCGCAACAATCAAAAGTGAATTCCTAAGTCGAAGGCTGAGTGATGAGGCAATCGCCCTATATTACTTCAAAATCACTCTGCCGACCAAGGATTTTCATGGTACGTAAAGCCCCTGCCTCTCTCCCACCTTGTACGGTTGGAATTATTGCACCCGCGTCCGCACCTAGGACACCGGAATCGCTGGAGGCTGGATTAAAAAACTTGGTTTCTGCTGGGTTTACGCCGATCCGCAAGCGTTCTACATTTGAACCACACGGATTTTTGGCAGGTACGGACCGAGAGCGATTAGACGAACTCAACTCCTTTTTACGTTCTGATGAGGTCAATACCCTTTTTTGCGTCCGGGGTGGATATGGGACGTTGCGGCTTTTAGATGATGTAGACTACGACGCCGCCAGCCGTCAACCCAAGACGTTGGTCGGATACTCCGATATTACCGCCCTTCAATTGGCCTTGTTTAAACATGCAGGTTGGGTAAGCATCTCGGGTCCTATGGTCGCCGTTGAGTGGCCCGACCCTATCGAATCTAATTGCGGCCAATTCCTTTCGCTTCTTTCTGGTCAGCTCGCCTCTGGTGCTTTAGATACACCGGCAAATTCGCTCCAGGTATTAAAAACAGGATCCGTTCAAGGGACGCTTTTAGGGGGCAATCTCTCCATAATCGCTAAAATGTGTGGCTCGAAGCACCTTCCGGACTTTTCGGGAGCCATTCTCTTTCTCGAAGAAATTGGGGAAAGCCCTTACAGGATTGACGGCCTCCTAGCTCAATTAAGGCTAAGTGGACTCCTTAACCAATTGGGGGGCATTGTGTTAGGTGGTTTTACGGAGGCAGATCCATCACCCGGAAGGCCCACGCTTTCTATCGAATCGATATTTGAACATTATTTTGGCGACTTGGGCATTCCTGTGGCGTGCGGCCTTCGATATGGCCATTTCCCTTCCAAAGTCGCCGTTCCAATAGGCGTTCAGGCCCGCTTGACCTGCTCCGCGCTTGGTGCTGAACTGATTTTACTCGAAGCAGCGGTTGGCTAATTGGCCGGCCGTTAAGAGGTGCCGATTGTGGACAACTGACCAGCGTTTTCATCTCCTCTTTTCACTTCCTTATTCGTCTGGTTCTTAGGTTATCACCAGACCCAACAACAATGTAATTGCTCACCTTAGGCCCATGCGAATTGCGGTTTTTGCCTCCGGCAGTGGATCTAACTTCCAATCGATTGTAGATGCCACACTTGAGGGTCGACTCGACGCCCGCGTTGAGTTGTGTGTCTCCAGCCGCCCAGATGCGGGCGTAGTGGACCGAGCGCGCTTGCTGGGGATTCCGGTGCTCGTTTTAAGTGGATCAATCGACGTTCATTTGGCCGAGCTGAAAGAAACACTTGAAACCCAAAAGATCGATATCATAGCTTTGGCTGGCTTTTTGAAAAAAATACCATCGGAATTGATTCAGCTCGATCCCCTTAGAATTCTAAACATTCATCCAGCTTTACTTCCACAGTTTGGTGGTCCCGGAATGTATGGCATGCGCGTCCACGAGGCGGTCTTGGCGGCTAAAGAAACCATATCCGGAGCAACGGTTCATATCGTTGATGAAGAATACGATTCCGGTCCCATCGTAATGCAGCGCACGGTTCCGGTCTTGCCAACCGACACGGCCACCGACCTTGCCGCACGCGTGTTAAAGATTGAACATGAGTTGTACCCTGAAGCGTTACAGCTTTTTGCCAAAAACCAGATCACGATCAATGGCCGAAAGGTCAGTTATTAAGCTTAAGTAAGATCCATACATGATTTCCGTCAAGAACCTGCCCTCACCCAGCGACCATTATCCGATTCGACGAGCTCTTTTATCCGTGTTCGATAAAACCGGAATCGTTGAATTTGCCCAGTTTTTACATTCACATGGCGTAGAATTAATCTCTACCGGAGGAACTGCCAAATCGTTGCAAGCTGCTGGTCTTCCCGTTGTGTCCGTAGACACATTGACGGGTTATCCCGAAATTCTGGGTGGCCGCGTTAAAACCCTCCACCCTGCTGTTCACGGGGGATTATTGGCCAGACGCGTTGACCCTGAAGATCTGGCAGAGTTAAAAGCACAGGGCATCGAGGAGATTGATCTTGTCGTGGTCAATCTGTACCCGTTTGAAGAGGCAACCAGCGTTGAAGGCGTAACCGACGCCATCGCAATCGAAAACATTGATATTGGCGGTCCAACCATGCTGCGGGCGGCAGCCAAAAACTTCTTTTATGTGGCTGTTGCCTGCTCGCCTGTTGCTTATCCAAAGATTGTGAGCGAAAGGACCAAAACGGGTGGCTCGCTTTCGCTCGCCCCCCGCCGAGACCTAGCCACCAACGTGTTTAGCCTCACGGCAGCCTATGACGCAGCCGTAACAGCCTATTTTACCGGTTCTCAGCAGCTTTCCGTTCGAGCTTCGCTTCAGCAAACGTTACGGTACGGGGAGAATCCGCACCAAAGCGCTCAACTATTTGGCGATACTTCTCCGTTTTTTGAAACACTGCACGGAAAAGAACTATCGTTCAACAATTTGTTGGATGTCCACGCCGCGTTGACGCTCATTGGCGAATTTGAGGGAGCGGATCCAACCGTCGCGATATTGAAGCACACCAATCCGTGCGGCGTGGGTACAGACCTCTCTCTGGAAACCGCGTATCGGAAGGCCTTCTCAACGGACGTCCAATCCCCTTTTGGAGGAATTGTCATTGTAAATCGTCCGCTAGACCTTAGAACGGCGAAGGCCATCGACGAAATCTTTACTGAAATCATTCTAGCCCCCTCGTTTGAGGACGACGTATTGGAGTTTCTTAGTGAGAAAAAGAACCGTCGACTGATTAGAACGCTGGCCTCGGCCTCCACCGATACAACAAAAGACGTTCGATCCGTAGTTGGAGGTTATTTGGTTCAAGATCGCGATCCGGCACTCGGATCTTTTGCAGCTCTAAAAGCTGTTTGTGCGGTTGTAACCGCACGTCAGCCCACTGAAAAAGAGTGGAAAGACCTTGATTTCGCCTGGAGAGTTGCCAAGAATGTAAAAAGCAACGCCATCGTTTATGTAAAAAACAGGCAAACGATTGGCGTTGGGGCAGGTCAGATGAGCCGCATCGATTCGTCTGAAATAGCGGCGAGTAAAGGATCAAAGTCTAATTTGGACTTTCGGAATTGCGTTGTGGCCTCAGATGCTTTTTTTCCCTTTGCTGATGGTTTGATCGAAGCGATAGGGAAAGGTGCTAGCGCGGCTATTCAACCCGGAGGATCGATTCGAGATGAAGAAGTGATCGCAGCAGCCAATCAAAACGGAATTGCAATGGTATTTACTGGTAAACGGCATTTCAGGCATTAAATTGGAAGGGCGGAAATAATTTGAAACGTTTCAATTGGTGGTTTTTATGACCCGAATGTGGGAGCAAATTCGAGATTGGGCGCTCGTTGGAGGCCTCTCGCTTATCTCTGTGGTAGTCCTTTTGACTTCCAATGAGCCCATGTTAAATGGACTTCGTGCTCGATCGCTGGAAATCACGTCTTCAGTAGAAATCGTATTTTCAGGCCTGGGCCGATACGTCCGCGCCCTGGAGGAAAACGAGGCCCTACGCACGCAAAACGTAGAATTGTCCAACGATGTGGCACTTATGCGGGCTTCACAAGCCGAAAACGAGCGCTTACAAGGGCTTCTGGCCCTTTCGGATTCCTCTCACTTTGAATTGGTGGCGGCCCGCGTCGTATCAAAAGACATCACCCAGGAGAGAAATACGTTCGTGTTGGACGTGGGCTCGAATGACGGAGTGGAAATGAATATGGCCGTAATCGATTCTCGCGGCATAATCGGCAAACTTGTTTTTGTGTCGGAGAATTACTCCAAAGTGATGACCTACCTCAATGCCGATTTTTTTGCGCCGGTCATGGTTTATCCTTCGAATACCGATGGAATTATCGGCTGGGACGGGGTTCGCTTTGATCGATTGATACTCAACCACATCGTCCTTTCAGCCAAGCTCCAACGAGGAGATGCCGTGGTAACGAGCGGACAGTCAGCTATTTTTCAAGAAGGTTACCCCGTCGGTGTGATTGATACGGTTTATGCCGAACCGGGATTAAGTACATGGACTGTTTATGTGACACCCATTGCCTCCCTCGACGATGCTTTGCACGTTTTTGTAGTCAAATCTAAGCCTAATCCCGAAGTCATGCAGATGATTGATTGATGGTTAAATACTTAATTTTATTGATGATAGGAATTGGTTTTCAAGCCTTTTCCAATTTAACCCAACCGGCACAAGCTCAAACGAGTACTTTGGAAGAGCTTCAAACCGCAATCGATAAGGCGGTCGCCGAAGCAGGAATGGCCAATGCATGGTGGACCATAAACGTAAAGACAGTCGATACGGAACTACCCTGGTACCAAAAGGACGTTGGAAGGAGCTTTATTCCGGCTTCCAACACGAAATTATATACAACAGCGGCCGCGCTTGAC
The DNA here is from genome assembly GCA_027622005.1 of Bacteroidota bacterium. Lineage (GTDB taxonomy): Bacteria > Bacteroidota > Rhodothermia > Rhodothermales > UBA10348 > UBA10348. The sequence goes on from JAQBZH010000048.1 coordinate 9,374, forward strand.
TTGTTAGGCCCTGATTTCAAATACGAAACCAGTTTGTGGGCAGATGGCCCTGTGGAAAATGGCCGATTGAAAGGAAATCTGATCGTTAAGGGTTCGGGCGATCCTGTGATTGGCGGCCGGTTTAACGACGGCGACATTACCAAAACCTTTAGAGAATGGGCCGAAAAGCTAAAATCTTTAGGCATAACTACGATCGAAGGAGGCCTTATTGGAGACGATAACGCCTTCGACGATCAGGCGTTGGGCTACGGATGGCAGTGGGATGATCTGGATTTTTGGTACGCTGCAGAAACGAGCGCACTTTCATTCAACGACAATTGCGTGGACTTCCAGTTGATCGCTCAGTTGGAAAATATGCCTGCTGAAATCCGTTGGGAGCCTATGATGACAACGTTTGTGCAGGTTTCTAATCGATCACTAACGGTTGCCGGTGGCAATATCGATGAAGCTTATGCCCGAATTCCAAATACCAATTCATTCATTTTAGGGTCTAAAGTGCCTGTTGGCCGGACCGATTCGGAATCGCTAACGGTCACAAATCCAACAAAGTACTTTGTTCACGTCCTCAGAGAGGTTTTCCTGCGAGAAGGAATAGCCGTTCTGGGCGATTCTTACGATGTAGACGACTTGGACACTCCCCTCGTCTATGGAGACGGGCACTTGTTTTCCTACTTTTCCCCGCCTTTGAGCGATATCATCCGTGTTTTGAATAAAAACAGCCAAAACCTGTATGCCGAACAGGTTCTCAAGACCTTAGCCGCCGAGCAGCCAGTCAGTGGTTTTCCAAAAGGCTCAGGCGCTATGGGCATCGCGAGAGCTCGAAAGATGTTCGCCGAAGCCGGAGTCGACACCTTACACTTGCAATTGGTAGATGGATCGGGGCTAGCCCGTCAAAATCTGGTCACATCGGATATGACCTTGAATTTGTTGCTTTACATGGCCAAACACCCGAATCCAGAGGTCGCGAGCTCTTTTCTTGACTCGCTTCCGATCGGTGGTGTCGACGGTACGCTTTCCGGACGAATGAAAGAAACGGCCGCAGCGGGCAATGTTCGCGCGAAAACAGGAACGGTCGGAAACGCCAGTGCGCTGAGTGGATACGTTACCACTTCAAATGGAACTCGATTGGCGTTTTCCATTATGGCCAACCATTTCACGGAGTCGAGCATGGGCCCACATCGAGTCCAAGATCAAGTGGTCGAAATATTGGCAAATCATAGACAGTAGTTGGAGCTAGATTTGCTTGAGTCGCATATTGGAACCCCAATGGCGACAGTGTGGTTCACAAACCATTAATACTAGATCGTTTTGTTGTCCTACTTTTAGCGTGGTCTACTTGTTGAAATCACCGTTTTCCCCTCATTTCTCATTGTCAGAATCGTCCCGGATTAGAAGTACAACCGTTGTTGGCGTTCGACACCAAGGTAAAGTCGTGTTAGGCTCGGATGGCCAGGCTACCATGGGAAATACCGTTATGAAGCGGACTGCTCAAAAAGTGCGGTCGCTATACGGGGGTACCATTTTAGCTGGATTTGCTGGAGCCACAGCGGACGCATTTACTCTTTTTGAACGATTTGAAGAAAAATTGCAACAATACGGCGGAAATGTTACGCGTTCGGCTGTTGAACTCGCCAAAGATTGGAGAACTGATCGATATTTGAGAAGACTGGAGGCGCTTTTGGCGGTTGCGGCGGCCGACAGGTTACTATTGATAAGTGGTACAGGGGACGTGATTGAGCCTGATGACGAAGTGCTCGCAATTGGATCTGGCGGACCGTACGCGCTGGCAGCCGCACGAGCTTTGATGAGGCATTCGACCGAAATGAGCGCGCGGGCCATTGTCGAAGCTTCGCTTACCATTGCTTCCGAAATTTGTATTTATTCGAACGATCACCTAACTATCATGGAATTAGACGCCAAATAGTTCGTTGATTGTTTTTTGCCTCAAAATAGTGGTTTTTGGTGGTGCCGGGGAGTTTTGATGGCCGAAATTGAACTCAGTATTGTTGAAAGAATTCTATAAAATCGAGTGTGACCTTATGCCTGAAAAGAAGTATGCCGCCTCATCTATCCCTCAGAATGCAATTTTTTGTGTTGATTATACCAATGTTTTTGGGGTGATTTCTCAGCGATCCGACAATGACCAGCCGGACGTGGTGGTGCTGGACGTGATCAAAGAGTTAAAACGACACGTCGGAGACAAATGGAAATTGAATCCCATCCGCACCCTGGCCTTTTCGAGCCTGCCGCCCAACCACGTAAAAGGCCACCGGGCTACGGGTGCATGGCTGTCCGTTGGAATCGAACCAAGATTTACATACGCTTCGGTCTTTGATGAAGCTTCGGCCATCGATTTGGCCTTGGAAACCGTAGAAATGTGCCGTGAATACGGTCCTGGAACGGCTTTTGTCATTTTGTCGGGGAATCGCTGGTTTGTGCCATTGGTGCAGCGTTTGCAACGGAAGGGACATTTTGTACTCATGGCTGCATTAGAATGTCCCACTCAATCGGATCATTTACCGGAAGACTGTAGAGATGCATTCCTTCATGCTGACTTTTTATTAGGCGGACCCGGACGCAAATTATCTTCGACGGCGCAAAGTTCTAATGGTGGAGATTCTGAACTGGACCTTAAAAAGCCGCTTCAAACCTTTCCAATCACTGACGACGTTGTACGAAGGACGCTGGAAATCATTGACTCATACTTTGGGCAGTATGAAGAAATTTACCTGACTCCACTACTTCGCAAATTGTCGGAGGAATTTCAAGACTCCGGCGAAGATCCCAAAGCTTTAATAAATGACCTCGAAGAATCGGGAGCGGTTTGGTTACAAAAACGGCGTGGTTTTCCCCACAATTATACCGTTTTGATGATGAACGACGATCATTCGGACGTGGCTGAACTCAAAGAGGCCCGGTTGCAAGCCCCCGAAGACTCCTACGATGACGACTTTTACGACGACTACGCGGATGCTGACGATGATTCGGTAGAATATCTCGAAGAAGACGATGCCGAATATCAAAAGTAAATCGAAATTTTAAATACATGTCTTTTCATCACGAGCTGACACCCCACGAAATAGTCAGCGAATTGGATCGATACATTATTGGCCAGCATGAAGCGAAGAAAAGTGTAGCCATTGCGCTTAGAAATCGTTGGAGAAGGTTAAATGCCTCCGATGATATGCGAGAAGAGATCATGCCGAATAATATTATCATGATCGGTCCAACTGGCGTTGGTAAAACTGAAATCGCGCGCAGATTGGCCAAACTAGCCGCGGCTCCGTTCATCAAGGTCGAGGCTACCAAGTTTACCGAAGTGGGCTATGTAGGACGAGATGTCGACTCCATGATTCGCGATTTGACGGATATTTCCATCAACATGGTCCGGGAAGAGCACACTATTTCTGTCCAAGAACGGGCTAAGGAACTCGCCGAAGACCGGATTTTAGATTTGCTTATTCCTCCATCTCCTTCCGTGCTGACCACGAATGAAGCGCCTTTCCCGGGACCTGGAGTCACCCCCCACCAAAAAGCGTCACCCGAGGACGAGGCCCTTCGTAATCGAACCCGAGATAAATTCCGCAAAATGTTGCGTGATGGCGACTTGAATGCACGTGAAGTTGAAATCGACGTCGCCGCCGATCAATCGCCGATGTTACAGGTTTTTGGACCCATGGGAATGGAAGAGATGGGGGTCAACATGCAGGACCTCTTTGGAAGTCTTGGGGGAAACAAAAAGGTCAAGAAAAGACGCGTTCCTGTGTCCGAGGCAATGGAAATTTTGGCTAGCGAAGAGGCTGCTAAGCTCATTGACATGGACAAAGTCACCAAACAAGCTTTGGAGCGCGTACAGCAGGCTGGAATCGTGTTTATTGACGAGATCGATAAAGTAGCGTCGCGAGGAGGAGGTGGTAAATCGGGCCCCGACGTCTCTCGTGAAGGTGTTCAGCGTGATTTGCTTCCGATCGTAGAAGGATCTGGTGTGATGACTAAATATGGAATGGTCAAGACCGACCATATTCTATTTATTGCCAGCGGCGCTTTTCACGTGTCTAAACCCAGCGATCTGATCCCCGAATTACAGGGCCGATTCCCCATTCGCGTTGAACTTCAAAGTTTGACGGAAGACGATTTTTATAAAATTCTAACCATCCCCAAAAATGCCCTTTTGAAGCAGTATCAGGCTTTATTGGCGTCAGAAGGGGTAAGAGTCGAATTTTCGGATGATGCGGTACGCGAAGTGGCTCATATGGCTGCGACGGTAAACGAGGATGTGGAAAACATTGGCGCCCGTCGTCTTCATACGATCCTGACCACGCTTCTGGAGGATGTTCTTTTCGATGTGCCGGATGCTTTTAGAGAAGACACCTATGTGGTTGACCAGGCTATGGTGAAAGCCAAACTGTCTAATGTTGTCCAAAATCGCGATCTGAGTCAGTTTATCTTGTGATTCCAACCTCCAATATCCGGCCAACCGTTGTTCGGGACCTGGACGTTGCTAGGGAGCGATGGAATAACCTTAATGCGGTAAACATTGCCTCCTCCCCGTTTACTGAGTTTACTTTTGCCGAACGTTTGGCCGAGATTTTTGGTTGGACATTAGTCCCCGTTTTTTGGGGGGATGTGCTGGGGGTTTGTTTTGTTGTGCGAAGCCGAGCTTGGACCAAAGATGCCGTAGTCCCTCCTTTTGCTCCGTTTTCGTGTATTGCCCTCTCGGAATCCGTTCCAATTTTGGACCGGGTCCCGCTTTTGCATCGACTATTTGAGGACATCCCTTCCATTCCGTTTTCCCGCGTCTATTCTTTTGATCCTCGTCTTTGCATTACGGGAATCAGTCCGACGGGGTATCAACTTGCTGAAAAACAAACGTACGTGGTTCAAACCGCGCCTCTAAATCAGGCGATGACGTCGTTTTCGGAGGGTACCAAAAGGCATTTCAATCGGTCCAAAGACGATTATTCGTTTCAAATCGACCGTCTTCCCCTTTCAACGCTATGTGAGTTGGTGAGTGACGGATATCGGCACCACAATCAATCGGCACCGCTTCAGACTACGCAGCTTGAAAATTTAGCCACCGAAATGGGCGAGTTACCCTTCGCCCGAAAGATGGGCCTCTTTTCTGCCGAAACCGTGGAGCTTCACGCTGGAATGGTACTACTGTGTTCTCAGGAAAAGGCTTGGTACTGGCTGGTTGGCAGCAAACGAGGCCCCGCAATGACCGTTCTGCTGGCCAACGCGATTCATTACCTCCACGAGCAAAATATTCCTTCTTTTGATCTAATGGGGGCAAATACCGATGGAATTACCGAATTTAAACGCCGATTTGGCGGGGACCTGGTTTCTTACTCGCATTGGATTCGGACAGATGGAAGTAATCGACTATTGTCCAAAATGGGGCTGTTGATACGATCTCTAAGGAGATTTTAGATATTATGAAAAATCGCTTCAAACCTTGGACGGAAGCGCTGACAGCCTCCGTCTTGGCGGCAGGGCTTTTTTATGTTCGATTTGGATACGATGTAGGATTTAGCGACCAGGATGAATTTGTCCCTTTGGTTATGAAGTGGTTAAATCCCGAGCTTTTCGCACGAGATTGGTTTGTAACCCTTCAAGATTCCGAATTTGGAATCAGAACCATATTTGCAGGGCTTTTGGCTCTCCCATCGCTGTTTTTGCCCATTGAACTTGCCATTTTAATCCTTCATGTGGTTACCTGGTTGGTTCTGACGCTATCTCTGCACAGGATCAGTATCTATCTGTACGACAACAAGTTAACTGCTCTTATCTTCGTAATCGCTGGAACCGTTTTAACCGCTCGGTGGAATCCAGGCGGTAACGACGTGTTTCATTCCATGCTCGTACCATCCTCAGTCGCATGGGCCTTCGGAATGTGGTCACTAGAGCGTCTCTTGGCTCGGCGCTACCTGGTTGCTGGCATTTTAGGCAGCCTGGCTGTTCTCGTTCATCCGTTGGTTGGAATTCAGATCTGCGCGGTTCTGGGTGCAGGTTTGACGCTCTCAAATCCTCGCTATGCACTACGCTATCTCCTTCCCATCATTGTAGTAGCCGTTCCAATGGTTTTGATATTTGCAGACCTGGGTGCTGCACCTGACTCGATCGCAGAGACCGGTCGCATTTTAACCCATATACGTGCTCCTCATCATTATTTGCCGTCCTTCTTTTCTCCGGCCTCTTGGGCTACGTTTGGTAGCCTCATTCTCGTAGGGGGCTGTTTTATGTGGATCGACTCTTCTCGAACCTCCAAAGGGCACGTCAGAACGTCGATTTTCGCCCTGTTTGGAATCTCTCTGATTGTTTTAGCGGTTTCCGCAGTGCTCATTAGCGCTTTTAAGATTGACCTGGTAACCCGGCTTCAACCATTTAGCTTGGCCGTCTTTGCCCGTATTTTGGGCGTCTTAGGCTGTCTCTCTGTAATTACCACGTTTATTTCAACGAGTGCGCTTCGCCGAATTGACGCCCTTTTGAGCCAACCGAGATGGCTTCCTATCGCTATTCTTTTTCTGATAGTAGCTGTCCTTCTCGTACGCCCTTGGTACGTACAGGTGAATTCAGGGGAGGGGGCGCCGTCCTCCGTCTTGAGCCCTCTGGATCCTATTACCGGATCTTGGATCAAGCAAAACACGTCAATAGACGCGCTTTTTGCGGTTCCACCATCGCTATCTGGGTTTCAGATTCAAACTTCCAGGTCTCAATTTGTCAACTTTAAAGCGTTTCCGTTCACGAAGAAAGGATCTGAAGAATGGCTCCTTCGACTACTTCTAATGGCTCCGGTATCCTCGACTAGCCCCGGAGGGGCCGCCTTGATGATCAGAATGGATTCCGCTTATGTCGCGAGTTCTCCAACGTACTGGTCCTCGACTCCGGAACTCCAAGGCATTGACTATATTCTACGGCCCTTACCCGAAGGCCATAATTGGGCAAAAACGCCGCCGACGTGGTGCTCCCCTACTTGGTGCATCTATTCATCAGAATCTTTAGTGGCTCAAACGATCAGTACGAATTGACCTTAAAACAGCGCATATCAACCCTTTTTGCTGATTCTGACTTCCGAGCCCCCGTTTTAAAGTTGGTTTCCGGCCAGGGTGTGGCTTTAGTTATCGGATACGTGGCCAGTCTCGTGCTTATGCGCTTATATGCGGATGAGTATTGGGGCGTGGTAGATTACATCGTCTCGTGGACGACCATCTTGATTCCCGTGGTTTCCCTTCGGTTTGAAGACGCACTCATGCTTCCCGAAGATAAGCGGCAATCGGCCCATGCTTATTTACTTGCAGTAGCTGTAACGGCTCTATCTTGCCTTCTTTTGTTGGTGATATTGTCCTTTTCGGATATCGTCGTTCAGTTTTTTGACGAAAAAGATATTGGAAAATGGAGCTTGTTTATTCCGTTGGCCTTGGTTTTCCACCGATTTTCGAAGATCACTGAACTCTGGCTTTCCCGACACGATGATTTCACCCATATCTCAGCGGGGCAAATCGTCCAAGTTGGGGCAATGACAGGTGTCAGGACCGCTGCCGGGTTGGTGGCCCCGGGTACAGGTGGCTTGATTTGGGGATTTATCGTCGGTTATGCCCTTTCGTTGGCCACGTACTCAAAAAGGCTGATTCATACGCTTAGAATCGCGCTCGACGGTAGGCCAACGCTCCGAGAGATGCGAATAGTAGCCAATCGGTATCGGCGATTTCCCATGTTTACCATGCCAGCCGCACTCCTTAGCGCGCTGATTATGCGCCTTCCGGTCTTAATTCTGCCCGAGTTTTTGGATTGGGGGACGATGGGGCAATTTTCGAGAGGGTTCAACATTTTGTTCGTCCCACTGAGCTTATTAGCGGCTTCGGTGGCCCAAGTATTTTTTGTTCGAGCGGTAAAAACCAATCGCGAGGGAACGCTGGCCACCTTTTCCTCTAATGTCCATAGTAAACTGGTGATGATGTCCATTTTTCCCACAGCGATCCTAATGATTGCAGGAGGAGACATTTTCCAGGTTTTATTTGGTCTGGAGTGGCGTGCTTCCGGAGAATACCTGTTGTATATGGCACCTTGGATCATGCTTTCTATCGTGTCGTCTCCCATGACTCGCTTGTTTGATGTGTTGGAGCGACAAAAGCTCGAGTTTACGGTCGCTGTTGTCATGTCGGTGATTATGGTCAGCGTTTTGTTTTTAGCTGGAAGGACGCAAGACGCATCTCAAATCATTATGTATTTAGGTATTTCAGGGTCTTTGGTACGTCTTGGACAGATCCTTCTCATGCTGAAATTATCTGGTTCGAGTTTTTCAAATACCTTCAAGCCGTATTTCAAGTATATGGGAATCGTATTTCCCTCTATGCTGCTTTCATGGTACGTTAGTACGCTTGGGGTACCCGCCTACACGTTTTTAACTGCAATATTGGGAGGAATTGGATTTGCTGCCTACATCATCAAAACAGAGCGTTTACTCTCTCCTAAAGCCTAGTATTTTTATTGTTGCCTGCGTCCTAATTATCGGAAATACCGCGCCCCAATCGGAGACAACAACCACCCTTCTAACGTTTAACATCCGTTATGACAATCCTGGAGATGGTAACGACGCTTGGCCAAACCGCAGTTCGTGGGTAGCAGCGGTTATCGATTCTTCGGGAGCGTCTATCGTTGGGCTACAGGAGGCGCTGGGGCATCAGCTTCGAGAAGTGGTTCGTTTTGCACCTCGTTTTGCCTTCGTCGGAGTTGGTAGAGACGACGGGGTTGACGCCGGAGAGTATTCTCCGCTTTTATACGATTCCTCTGTATGGAAGGTAACTTCGTGGCAAACCAGGTGGCTCTCTCCCGATTCATCGGCTGTGGGAATCGCTGGCTGGGACGCGGCTCTTCCTCGGATTGCCACCATTGCAGATTTCAAGCATTTAGAATCGAACTCCTCGCTCCGCGTAATTAACACTCATTTTGACCACCGAGGCGCCCAGGCCCGTCTAGAAAGCGCTCGCCTGATTAGGAAATGGGCGGCAGAGGTCGAAGGGCCCGTGGTAGTGCTGGGGGATTTTAATTTAGAGGACAATACGCCTGCCTACCAGCAATTGACCGGTTTGGGCTCTCAGTTGGGAATGAAAGGCACCGGACTGGAAGCGGGACTGAAAGATGTGGGCGGCCTGTTTCAAAAAGCGGATACTCCTACGTTTCGAGGGTTTGATTCCAATAATACGCTGGGTCCTCGGATCGACTATATATTTGTTAATCAAGAAGTTACGGCGCTTTCGTACGACGTATTGGCCCCTTCCCGCAATGGCCGGTTTCCTTCAGACCACCTGCCTCTAAAAGTGGCCGTCCGGTGGTAATGAGAACCCTGGCAATAACAAAAGCGGCGCCGACCTATG
>JAQBZH010000093.1 GCA_027622005.1 Bacteroidota bacterium
AATAATGTACTCAGGACCGTTGCAATCGTCTTTTACGACTCCTGAAACGTTCCATAGGTAGGAACGGGAATAATCGTTCCCCCACCGGTATGGAATGAGCGGTCTTTCGTATTCAAGTAAATGGCTTCTCCGAATCGATCTGAAGCTTCCGCCATAGAAATGATTGACTGTGCGATGATGGCTACGTCAATATTTCCGTTGGTTTCGGTACCGCTCCGAATACAGTCAAACAGGTTGCCGACGTGCGGCGCGATGTCTGCTCCCGGCTGCAAGTTTTCAAAGTTTTCGGGGTCAACCAGGTCTGCATAAGGCCTTTCAGGGCGCAATTCGACCGAGTCGCCACCAAAATACAAAGTGGCTTCGGACCCTCGAATGATCTGACCAACGCCTTGTTCGTTAACGGTAGAACCCGCAATCATCATGCACAATCCGGATGGGAATTCAACCAGCAGCTGGGTGTTGTCATTCACCGAGCGGTCTTCTGGCCCTACCGTCGCGTCGGTCACTTTTTTATTCCCAATACAAACGACCCGCAGCGGCAGTTCGTGGACGTCAGCTGCAATAATGAGCGGGTGAATCATGTGGGCTAGCAGATCACCTAAAATGCCCGCACAATAGGGATAATATTTTCTCCAACGGTGGTAGTGCTCCCGGTTGAATTCAACTTTGTTATGAACCGGGCCGAGCCAATGATTCCAGTTTAAGGTCTGAGGAGTTACCCCTTCCTCAAGGCCATAATAATTCCACTCACCGTCTGGAGTATTCCGCATGTAGGAGTTCTGAGCGAAAGTAGGCGCGCCTATTTTGCCGGCGCGTACCAGTTCCCCAGCTTTGTGCCATTTGGCTTCTGTAGTGTACTGGGATCCAATCTGGAACTTCATCCCGGTTCTTTTCACCGTGTCGTATACGTCAAAGGCTTCTCCCAAATAGCGGGTAATCGGCTTTTCACAGTACACGTGCTTTCCGGCATTCATTGCATCAATCGCAATAGTCGCATGCCAATGGTCTACGGCCCCAATGAAGATGACGTCGATGTCTTTGTTTTCCAACAGCTTCCGGTGGTCTTCGAAGACTTGAACCTTATAGTCGCCCAGATTTCTGCTAGTGCGGACGGCTTCCAGACGCGTTTGAACCCGCTCACGACGACCTGAATACAAATCGCATCCAGCAACACCGACCGCGTTGAATTCATATTCGTGGATTTTATTGAGGTCTTTGTCCGAATTGGTCGCGTATTGAACGTGCGTAAAGCCCTGACCCCCGACACCGACGAAACCAACATTCAAGCGATCATTGGCGCCCAAAACGCTTCCTTTTGCAGGAATTCCAAATACTTTAGCTGCCGCCGAAGTGGCATGGACGCCCGCCATCACGGCACCTGCGGCAAGCGCACTTTTTTTCAAAAAATCTCTGCGTGAATCTGAGTTGGCAGATGAATCGTGTTTCTTCTTCATTTCCGGAATAGACAAAATTATGGGGGTGAGCATATGGGTTCGACTTATGAAGATACGATGACGTATTGAAAATGCTAGTCGGGATCATAACAATGCATAAAAGTGTTTCGCATCTCCAGTTACCCACTCATCGACGACTTCCATTGGCATGAAGCAATTTTGTCTCCTCTTGGCCTTCACTTTTTTATTTGTACCCATTGGGGCACTTGCTCAAAAGGGACTTACCTATGCGCCGGAGTCGACGATTGTCGTTGATGGAGCCTCAAATCAGTCGGATTGGAAAGTAAACGCCCTGGAATTTAGCGGAGTTGTGAGCTTGGAATCTGGGGCGCCAATTTCAGCCACACTCGTAATTCCCGTCCTAGGGATGAAGGGAGGTCGATCCATGATTATGGATCGGCTGATGCGCGGAGCGTTCAAAGCAGATGAAAACCCCAATATTTCGTTTACCATGAGCAAGGCGGACGCGGTCGACGCCCAAACATTTGACGTTCATGGCACTTTGACGATGGCAGGAGTCAGCAATCCAGTCACTATTCGATTGATTCGGTCTAAAAATTCTGCAGGAAATTTCGTTTTTGCGGGAAGTTTAAATCTGGATATGAAGGAGTATAAAATGGATCCTCCTTCAGCCATGTTTGGCGCTTTGTTAACCAAGCCCAATGTTAAAATCGGATTCAATTTGATCTTAAACTGATGATTTCAACGATTTACAAGCTTTTTTTATTGGCCTTCGTTTTTTCTTCCTGTCAAGACCCGAAGGTTCAAGAAGTTCTCGTTTCTGACTTAGATCAAGCCGACTGGATGATTGGTGCTGCTTCTACCGCTGAGGAAGTTCATCCGTTACTACCGGGCATGCGTGCACCTTCATTTGAAGCGCTTCAAAAAGATGGGTCGGTTTTTCAATTTGACCCAAATTCCAGAAAGGAAGGCGCCATCATCATTTTTTATCGAGGTGGCTGGTGTCCCTACTGCAACCGGCAATTGATGGAGCTGCAAAGCATTGACGATGAACTAGTTGAGATGGGTTATGAGTTGTTGTTCTTAAGTGCCGACAGTCCGATGCGTCTTTCTGAAGGATCCCTTTCGGATGAGGCCCCTTTTTCGTTGCTTTCCGACGCCAAAATGGACGTTGCTAAGAAATTTGGAGTGGCTTTTCGCGTGGACGATGCCACCATCGAACGATACAAGAAGAGTGGTTTAGACCTGGCAGAAGAAGCGGGCTACGGCCACTACCTTTTACCCGCACCAAGTGCATTTATTGTTGATTCAGAAGGAGTTATTCGGTTTCAGTACACGAATCCCGATTACCGGATTCGGCTGAATAGCGAACTATTGATCACAGCTGCTCGCGTATCGCTGAATACCCTATAAAATGTAATGTGGCGCGGATGCGAAGCATCCGCGCCACACGCATTATTAAAAAAGCCGATTCCAAAGGGCGTTT
>JAQBZH010000001.1 GCA_027622005.1 Bacteroidota bacterium
GGCGCCCGCCCCTAAATCATAAAATCCAGAACCTTATTAATTGAGCCACAAGGGCTCTACAATACTAAGCGTCTTTTTTATCGGCTTCGTCTTCAGCGGTCTCATCAGCTGGGGTTTCAGCGGCTGGAACATCTTCGGCCTCGACTTCAGCTACCGCTGATGTGTCGTCTGCGACTTCGATTTCTGCTTCTGTAACAACTTCTGATTCTGCCTCAAACTCTTCCACGACTACCGCGTCTTCGACGTCCGTAGTCGCTTCGGCCACAGCTGGAGCACCTGCAACGTCCGTAGTCGCTTCGGCCACAGCTGGAGCCCCAGCTACAGCCGGAGCACCTGCAACGACTGTGGCGTCTACTTTCTTGCGACGTCCTGCACGACGGGTTTTCTTAGCCGATCCGGAGCTTGAACCGTCTGGCCGAACATCGTTGTAATCAACTAGCTCAATGATAGCCATTTCTGTACTATCGCCGGCGCGTTGACCCAATTTTACGATGCGCGTATACCCGCCTGGTCTGTCCGAAATCTTACCTGCAATGTCACCAAAAAGCTCTTTGATAGACTCTTTGTCTTGCAAATGCTTAAAAGCGTGGCGCCGATTCAAGGTCGAATCATCTTTTGCCCGATTGATTATGGGCTCAACGAAAATACGCAGCGCTTTAGCCTTCGTAATCGTGGTTTCAATCCGTTTGTGGCGGATTAAAGCATTTGACAACGCTTTAAGCGTTGCTTTACGGTGGCTGCTCGTACGTCCGAGTTTAAATCCTTTTTTCTGATGTCTCATCGTCTATATCTGTTGGTCGTCCGCTAGGCGGACCGGCGTGATCAGTTTTTAATGTCCTCAAGGAACCGATCAACGTCCATTCCGAATTGAAGATTGCGCTCAATGATAACCTGCATCAACTCTTGGAGTGACTTTCTGCCAAAGTTGCGAAACTTCAACATTTCAGATTCATCGCGGCGAACTAGGTCGCCTATTGTTTTGATATTTGCCGCTTTTAGGCAATTATGCGCACGAACTGAAAGGTCAAGCTCATCGACAGACTGCGATAGCAGTTCGCGAACGCGCTGTACTTCAGCATCTACTTCTTTTTCTTCTTCCGTCGGTTCTGGCTCACTGTCCATCTTGATAAACAGATTGACGTGATCCCGTAGGATCTGAGCTGCTGATGCCAAGGCATCTTCTGGAAGAATGGAACCATCCGTTGTGACTTCCAAAGTCAACGCTTCGAAATCGATCTTTTCACCCACGCGGGTTTGATTGATCGTGTATCGTACGTTTTTGATCGGGGTGAAAATGGCATCCATTGCCACCACTCCGATAGGGTCGTCGTCACGCTTGTTTTCGTCCCCAGGTACATATCCGCGGCCTTTTTCCATCCGTAATTCAACGGAGAAGCTGGTTCCTTTGGACACTGTAGCAACGTGATGCTCAGGATTTAGAATTTCGTAGTCGCTAGTAGCGTCTGCAATGTTCTTACCCGTCCACGTTCCTGGGCCTTTAACGATAAAGTGGACATTGCCGTCTGCTCCTTCATTGGCCCGGAATCGGATCCCTTTCAGGTTTAGAATAATATCCGCAACGTCTTCAGTGACGCCTTCTATCGTCGAAAACTCATGCTGTACGCCGTCCATTTTAACGGCCGTAATCGCTACTCCCTGCAAAGAGGAAAGTAGAACTCTACGAAGGGCGTTACCAATGGTAACCCCGAAACCGCGCTCAAGCGGCTGAATAACAAATCGGCCATAGGTGTCTGTAGTTTCTTCTACATCAACTCCGTCAGGCATCTGAATCGAATATATGCTCATATCAGCTTGATCAATGCAAGGTGATTGAAAAGAGTTCGTAAGTGCTGCAAATCACGAAACGAACACGGTGAAAGGCTTTTCCTAAGTATTACTTGGAGTAAAGCTCAACGATGAGCTGCTCTTTGATATTCTCAGGAATGTCTTCACGGTTGGGATAATCTAGGAATTTGCCCTGAAGTAGGTTGCGATCAAGATCCAACCAAGGATAATTCTTGCGGGAGCGGCCCAAAGATTCGGCAACGACAACTAAGTCACGGCTTTTTGGTCGAAGAGCAATGATGTCTCCAGAGCGCATTTGAGCCGATGGAATGTCGACTACACGTTCGTTGACCATCACATGTCCGTGATTCACCAACTGACGAGCTTGCTGACGTGTACGGGCAAAACCTAAACGAAAAACCGTGTTGTCAAGGCGGGCTTCCAAAAACTTGAGCAAGTTTTCTCCCGTTACACCCTTTTTGCGCGCGGCTTTTTCAAATAGGTTTCTAAACTGCCGCTCGAGAATGCCATATGTATATTTGGCTTTCTGCTTTTCTTTAAGCTGGACAGAATATTCACTCTCTTTCGAGCGACGGTTTCTACCGTGCTGCCCCGGAGGATGGGGTTTTCTTTCGAGCGCTTTGCTCGGCCCGAAGATTGCTTCCTTAAAGCGGCGTGCAATCTTCTGTTTGGGGCCTCTATATCGGGCCATAGTGAGATTCCTCTCGTTTGGAGTATTACAAACGTATGGGAGCTTTTCCGCTTCCCATAGCCGGACCTATTATTCCCTGTGATCACCTTTTTCAGTTTAGCGTGTGGCCAAACCAAATCAGATGTCAACCGATCGCGTCAGACGCGGCGGCGTTTAGGGGGCCGGCAGCCATTGTGGGGGACAGGAGTAACGTCGCGAATCGTTGCGATTTCCAAACCGATGTTTGAAAGTGCACGAATTGCAGACTCACGTCCAGATCCGGGACCTTTTACGAAAACCTCTACGCGGCGTAGTCCAAGGTCATGAGCTTCTTTACCTGCAGCCGCTGCGGCTACCTGTGCGGCATAAGGAGTATTCTTCCTGCTGCCTTTGAAACCCAATTTGCCTGAACTGGCCCAGGAAATCGTATTCCCGTACTGGTCTGTCAGCGTCACTTGCACGTTGTTGAATGTAGCTTTGATATGAGCTTGTCCGTTCTGCTCAATCACCACGTTCTTCTTACGTGTACGTGCGCCTCCCCGTTGTCTCTTTGCCATTGTTCGTTGGGATGATTAAAGGGCTTCTACCGTGAAGTAGAAGAGTTATTATATCTTACTTACGCGGAGCAGCTTTTTTACCTGCAACCGTTTTCTTCTTACCCTTGCGGGTACGCGCGTTGGTTTGCGTCCGCTGACCGCGAACTGGCAAACCACGACGATGCCGAAGACCCCGGTAACAACCAATGTCCATCAATCGCTTGATGTTCAGCTGGATCTCCGTGCGCAGCGTTCCTTCAACTGCATATTCATCTTCAATGAGCTTACGAATGGCGCGGGTTTGGTCGTCCGTCCATTTTTCCGGTTTCTCATTGGGATCAATATCCAATCGAGTCAGAATTTCAATCGCGCGAGCGCGACCAATTCCGAATATGGCCGTCAAAGCGATTTCTCCTCGCTTTTTGGTATTTAAGTCTTGTCCTGCGATTCGAGGCATGATATCAGCAACTAAAGTGCCGAGATAGAGCGATAAACTCTATCCCTGACGCTGTTTGTGTTTCGGGTTCTTCTTGTTGATCACATAAACGCGGCCTTTGCGACGAACAATTTTGTCGTCAGCTCCGCGTTTTTTGACACTGGCACGAACTTTCATGTCAAGTGGTGTTCTTTTGCCCGCTGCCGAAGCAGCAAGGTCATTTTAAGTTTTAGCCTATTCCTTACGCCGGCAAACCGCATAGGTTCGTGACGTAATTGTGAAGCTTATTTATATCGGTAAACTATTCTGCCTTTCGATAAGTCGTAAGGAGATAATTCAACCTTTACCCGGTCCCCAGGGAGAATCTTGATGAAGTACATCCTCATCTTTCCTGAAAGTAATCCGAGTATCTCGTGTCCGTTTTCTAGGCGAACGCGAAATTGGGCGTTGGGAAGTGCATCAACCACTTCACCATCTTGTTCTATGGACTTTTGCTTAGCCATGAGCTGCGTCTGCAAACTGTTTATAGGGTAATACATCGAGGGATTCCTCTATGTATCGAAAAGTGGTCAAGACTTCTGCTTCACCAGGTCGAACAGCGACCATGTGTTCATAGTGTGCACTGGGAAGTGAATCGGACGTTTTTACCGTCCAACCATCTCCATCGGTACGCACATGGGGCGACCTAAAATTGATCATCGGTTCAATACAAATCACCAAACCGGTTTTCAACTTTCGACCACTACCAGCCCGACCATAATTAGGTACTTGTGGATCTTCATGAAGGCTGCGACCAATGCCGTGTCCTACCAGATCTTTCACTACCCCATATCCTCTTTCCTCGCACAACTCTTGAACGGCAGCTCCAATGTCGCCAAGACGCTTACCGGTTGTTGCTTGCCCGACGGCAAGCATCAACGAATCATACGTGGTAGCCAGCAAATTTTGAGTTTCGTCAGAGATGGATCCTACTGCAAACGTGTATGCACTATCACCATAAAACCCATCCAACAAGACTCCACAATCCACGGATACGATGTCCCCATCTTTTAAAATGGTTTCACCAGGTATACCATGAACAACTTCATCGTTGACCGAGGTGCAAAGTGTAGCCGGAAAAACTTCCCGCCCAACTTTATAGCCTTTAAAAGCTGGTTTAGCACCGTGATCGCGAATGAAAGATTCAGCAATCCGATCCAACTCAATCGTCGAGACGCCCGGCCGGACGGCCGTAGCAACAGCGCCCAACGTCCTTCCCACCAAATCGGCGGAAGCGCGAAGGCCCTGTATTTCTCTTTCGTTTTTGAGGTGAATCATAATCAGAAAATTCTAACGACGTCCTTTGATTCTGCCTGACTTCATAAAGCCATCGTAGTGGCGCATCAACAAGTGGCTTTCAACCTGTTGCAAAGTATCGAGTGTCACCCCGACCAAAATCAACAAGCTGGTTCCGCCGAAAAACTGAGCAAATCCTTGAGTCACGCCAAATTGAATAGCAAATGCCGGTAAAATGGCAATCAAGGAGAGGAAAATAGCTCCGGGAAGCGTGATGCGGGTCAGGATGTTGTCAATAAACTCGCTGGTCTGTTTTCCAGGACGAATACCTGGGATGAAACCACCTTGACGCTTCATGGTGTCGGCCATCTCCTTAGGATTGACCGCAATAGCTGTATAAAAGTAGGTAAAGAACGCACAGGTGAGGAAGAATATGGCCGAATAGCCCCATGAGGAGATATCGGTAAAGAAAACGCCCATCTGCTGCATAAATGCGCTTTCAGGAAACATGGTTGCAAACGTAGCAGGTACAAACATAATCGACTGTGCGAAAATGATTGGCATAACCCCGGCAGCATTGATCTTTAGAGGCAGGTATTGGGTAGATCCGCCCATAACCTTACGACCTACAACTCGCTTAGCATATTGAACTGGGATGCGCCTTGTGCCCTGGGTGACCAGAATCACGCCCGCAGTTACCAACGCAAACATGGCAATTTCAATGATGAAAATGAAAATGTTGCCCGAAAGCTCTGCTTCATTCCACAACGAAACGGGCAAATACGAAACAATCCCAATCATAATGATCAGCGAAATTCCATTCCCAATCCCATTTTCCGTGATTCGTTCACCAAGCCACATCACGAACATCGTCCCGGAAACCAACACGATCACGGTTGTGATCATGAAAAACGTGTCCCCAATCACGATGGCTGCTCCGGTTGCGCCATACTGAAGGTTAATTGCGAAACCGACGCTTTGAAGTGAGGTCACCAAAATCGTACCGTACCGCGTCAATTGGGTGATTTTCCGTCGGCCTTCTTCTCCCTCACGTTGGAGTTTTTGGAAATAAGGGACCACAGCTCCCATCAACTGGATGACGATCGATGCCGTGATATACGGCATAATTCCCAGAGCGAATATCCCGGCCGCGCTAAAAGCGCCCCCGACAAACAAGTCTAGCAGACCCAACAAATTATTTGGATCAGCATTGGCATTGACTTCAGCAAGAATGCTTGCATCAACACCAGGAAGGGTTACAAATGCACCTAGGCGATAGATTAAAAGCAGTCCAACCGTATAAATAATTCGGCGGCGGAGTTCTTCAATCTTCCAGATGTTGCGGATACTTTCGGTAAAACCAGCCATAACTTCTGTCGATTAATCCCTCGAAGGGATTGGATGATTAAGTGGCGTGCGGACAAGTCCGCAATAATTAAAGAATGGTTGCAGTTCCACCAGCGGCTTCGATTTTTTGCTTAGCTGATGCGGAAAAGCCATTTGCAGAAATCTTCAGTGCGACGCTTATCTCGCCACCACCTAAAATCTTTACAAGGGTCTTTTTACCAACTAAACCACAGCCGTGAAGAACTTCAGGTGTGATTTCTGCCGCCACATCGAGTTTTCCGCTTTCAACCAAGGTCGCGATACGAGCCAAGTTGACTCCTTCGTATTCAACGCGGAATGGATTCTTAAATCCAAATTTTGGAAGGCGACGTTGGAGGGGCATCTGACCACCCTCAAACCATACGGGGACACTGCCGCCACTGCGTGCTTTCTGCCCTTTATGTCCTTTCGTCGCGGTGTGACCACCGTATCCGGAACCTTGTCCGCGACCGATACGCTTGCGCGATTTCGTTGCCCCTTTTGCAGAGGAGAGATTACTTAGATCCATTTTTTTGCTACATCGCCTCGCACAAAGTACGAGACTCGCTTAGTTATGATGTCAAATCGGGCACGGGGTGCGCCGACAACGGTTTAGGCGTTTTCTACTTTGACGATGTGAAGAACTTTCTCAATCATCCCACGAATTTGTGGAGTGTCGTTGTGTTCAACTGTCTGATGCATTCCACGCAATCCAAGAGCTTCGACAATGCGTCTTTGCTTGCCAACGCGCTTAACTACGCTTTTTACCTGGGTAATTTTCAATTTTGCCATAGTACTACTAGACGTTTTGGTCTTGAAGGATAGTTTAGCCTTCAAATACTCTTTTTAGAGGTATCCCACGGCGCTTTGCTACTTCCATTGGGTCTTCGAGGTTACGAAGAGCATCCATGGTAGCTCCGACCTGGTTGTGCGGATTGCTCGATCCAAGAGACTTGGAAAGAATATCCGTATAGCCAGCACACTCAAGCACGGCACGCACTCCGCCACCTGCGATAACGCCCGTTCCATGAGAAGCAGGCTTTAGCAAAACACGACCTGCATCTTGCTTTCCTATAACTGGATGCGGAACCGTTCCTCGCTTCATTGGAACGCGCTGGATATTTTTCTTCGCGTCTTCGGTGCCTTTTGAAATCGCGTTAGCAACTTCATTGGCTTTACCCATACCGGTCCCGACTCCGCCTTTTCCATCGCCTACAACGACGACTGCATTAAAAGAGAAACGACGTCCCCCTTTTACTACTTTGGCTACGCGGTTTACTGACACCAAGCGCTCAATCCACTCAATTTGGGAGTCGCTGGTCCGGTCGCGTTGCTGACGAGTTCTTTCTTTGGCCATGATTCGTATAAATTTTAATTCTGGCTGATCAAATTACATGTTAAGGCCGCCCTCACGAGCGCCTTCAGCAAGTGCTTTGATCCTTCCGTGATAGCGGTAACCGTTGCGATCAAAAACCGCTACGTCAATGCCTTCAGATTTGGCGTTTTCTGCCAACTTAAGGCCGACCGCTTTTCCAACAGCTACCGGATTATCTCCGGAAACTCCTTCGGTATGACTTGATGCCGAAGCCAATGTCTTTCCTGCTAAATCGTCAATCAACTGAGCGTAAATGTGACGACTGGAGCGAAAAACGCTTAAACGAGGGCGCGCGGTCGTTCCAGAGATCTTTTTGCGGATCCCCTTTTTAACGCGTTTTCTTCTTTCTTGCTTTTTATTTGCCATGATTCTTTTTAACTCCCGGAAGATTACCGACCCTCCGGTCATGTATCTAACAACTATTAACGAGCCGCAGTTTTACCAGCTTTACGACGTACAAACTCGTCCGTATAACGAACTCCTTTGCCTTTGTAGGGCTCTGGCGGACGAAGCGAACGAATTTTGGCTGCAACCTGGCCAACCATCTGCTTGTCAATTCCCTCAATTATGATGAAGGAGTTCTTGCTCCGCTTGGTATCGACGTTGATTTCGATTCCTTCTGGTGCGACAAAGTAAATGGGGTGAGAATAGCCTAGGGCTAACTCAAGCACGCCATTTTGCATGTTGGCACGGAATCCAACCCCAATAACTTCCAGCTCTTTCTTAAAGCCTTCGGTTACTCCAACAACCATGTTATGTAGCAACGAACGGTACAAGCCGTGCATGGCCTTGTGTCGTTTTTGCTCGGTTGGACGGGAAAGTACAAGCTCTCCTTCTTCCAAATTCAACAGGATGTCTGGGTCGACCTGAAGAGATTGCTCTCCTTTTGGCCCTTTGACCGTAACCAAGTTGTGCGAACCGATATTTACCGTTACCTGTTTTGAAACTGGAATCGGAGATTTACCCACTCGTGACATTTCTATTCTCGATACTTTTCGAAATTCTTCTGTTAATCGTTGGCCTAGTAGAGGTAAGCCAACACTTCGCCACCAATATGATTGGCACGAGCTTCTTTATCGGTCATTACCCCACGCGAGGTGGAAATAACCGCGATGCCAAGACCGCCCCTAACCCTGGGAATGTCATCCGCGCCTACGTAAAAGCGCAATCCAGGCTTGGAAGCGCGTTTAAGGTCGCGAATGGCAGGGGAGCCATCTTTGGAATACTTGAGGTAAATGCGGATCAGGCCTTGTTTGCCGTCTTCCACATCGATGTAACGGCGCACATAACCCTTATCCAACAGGATTTCGGTGATGGCTCGTTTCAATTTTGATGCCGGAATGTCTACATGCCGGTGCGCTGCACTTTGAGCGTTTCTGATGCGAGTCAGAAAGTCTGCGACAGGATCTACTACGTTCATTTTTTTATTTTCGTGTTGCTACCAGTTCGCCTCTCAGGCGCTTGGTGACGTTAACGATATAGTAAGCCAAAAGCGGCCTACCAACTTGATTTGCGCATCCCTGGGATGAGACCAGCCCGGGCCATATCGCGAAACGCGATACGACATACGCCAAAAGCGCTTAAGTATCCGCGTGATCTGCCAGTTAGTTGACAGCGGTTGTGAAGCCTTGTAGGGCTTGCATCACGTGGAAGCTTTTGCAGACCTTCCCAGTCTCCTGCAGCCTTCATGGCAGCGCGGCGCGTAGCGTATTTTGCTACGGTACGTTGGCGCTTAACCTCTCGGGCAATCCAGCTTTTCTTAGCCATGGTTTACTTGTCTTTAGACAGTTTCTGTTGATGGATCATCGCCGCTGCGGCGTACGAATGGCATTCCGAAGGCTTTCAACAATGCAAAAGCTTCTTCATCCGTCGTAGCTGTAGTCACGAATGTCAAATCGAGACCTGAAATCACGCTGACCTGGTCAACAACGATTTCCGGGAACACGATTTGTTCTTTGATCCCGAGCGAATAGTTGCCACGACCGTCAAAGCTGCGATCAGGGATTCCCCTAAAGTCACGAACTCGTGGAAGTGTCAACGTAATCAGTCGATCTAAAAACTCGTACATCGTGGCGCCTCTAAGAGTCACCGAGGTGCCAATTGGCATTCCCTGTCGAATCTTAAAGTTGGACACGGCCTTACGAGCTTTTCTTACTACAGGGTGTTGACCTGTAATCGTCCGAATTTCTTCTACAGCGTCGTCAATCACTTTCTTGTTGGTTGCGGCTTCGCCGACACCTTTGTTGACGCTGATTTTAACTAACCGGGGTACCTGCATCACGTTCGAATACTCGAACTTCTTCATGAGCTCAGGAACGATTTCCGTTTTGTATTTCGTCTTGAATCTCGGTACGTAGCCGGACTTATTTTTTACTGCTGTTTGTTTCACTGCGGTCTGTGGAATCGTTTGATTCTAAAAGTCTGTATTTAGCTGTCTAATTCTTCGCCAGTCGTGGCTGCAACGCGAACCCAACGTGAACGTCCGGTTTCTGCATCTTCAATCTTTTTACGACCAATACGAGTTGGTTCGCCGTTTCCGTCAAGTGGCATCACGTTTGAAGCGTGAATAGCCATTTCTTGCTGGATGCGTCCACCCTGTGGATATAGCTGGTTAGGACGCGTGTGACGAACACGTACGTTGACGCCTTCGACAATTACACGCTCCTTATCGGGGTATACACGAAGGACTTTTCCTTCTTTACCGCGGTCATTCCCAGTGATGACACGAATCATGTCACCTTTTCGGATGTGCAGCTTTTTTTGCTTGTTAGTAGTACGTGGCATAGGGCTTCTCTTTCTGATTCGTCCGAAAAAACGGACTTACATCTACAAATGGGTGGACTATAGAACTTCCGGTGCGAGCGACACGATACGCATGAACTGCTTATCGCGAAGTTCGCGGGCAACGGGGCCGAAAATACGTGTGCCTTTAGGTTCACCTTGTGCGTTGAGCAGAACGGCTGCGTTCTCATCAAAGCGGATGTACGTACCGTCGGGACGACGATATTCTTTCTTGGTGCGAACAACAACAGCTTTCGACACTTCCCCTTTCTTTACGTTGCCTCCAGGAATGGCTGATTTCACAGAAACGACGATCATATCACCCACACGGGCATATCGGCGCTTGCTTCCACCCAGGACACGTATACAGAGCACTTCTTTGGCTCCGCTGTTGTCAGCTACTTTTAATCTTGATTCTTGTTGGATCATTGTTTTGCTCGATTGACGCCTGCAAAATTCAGGCTCTTAGATGAACACTTGGGCTCGTTTCGCTTGTGAAGGGGAAGATCTTGGATCAACTCCTTCAAACCGATTATTTTGCCCGTTCGACGACTTCGACCAACCGCCAGCGTTTATTTTTGCTGAGTGGGCGGGTTTCCATGATGCGGACGGTGTCTCCTTCTCCCGCATCGTTGTTTTCGTCGTGTGCCATGAGTTTGGTAGTCTGTTTCACATACTTACCATACATCGGGTGTTTCATCCGACGCTCGATCGCAACCGTGATGCTTTTGTGCATCTTGTTGCTGACAACGAGACCTACTCTTTCCTTACGTGCTGTTCTTTCTTCCATATTTGTATTTGGCTTGGTGAGCCGTTAACCGTTCCCCACCAACTACCATTAAATTTCTGTGTTAATTATGCGGTTTTTTGACGGATGATGGTCTCAAGTTTAGCCACCAACCGACGTTTGTCTCGCATGATTATAGGGTTCGGGAGATCGGCTACAGCGTGCTGGAATCGAAGTTGAGCAATCTGCTCGCGTTCGACCGCAATCTGCTGTTCGATTTCCTCTACACTTAGTTCGCGTATTTCCTTAGCCTTCATCTTTCTACCTAAGCTATATAGTCAGGCCGGGTGACGACCTTCGTTTTGATAGGGAGTTTCTGCTGAGCCCGGCGCATGGCCTCAGTAGCCAGAGCGAAATCAATTCCGCCTCCTACTTCAAACATGACGCGTCCCGGTCTTACAACCGCTACCCAAAATTCTGGTGCACCTTTACCTTTACCCATGCGGGTTTCAGCAGGCTTTTTGGTCATCGGCTTATCCGGAAAAATCCGAATCCACACCTGACCAGCACGTTTTAGATGGCGAGTCATCGCAATACGAGCTGCTTCAATCTGGCGGCTGGTAATACGACCGGTTTCAATGGCTTTGATTCCGAAATCGCCAAAATCGACCCGGGTACCGCGCTGAGCGTTTCCCTTGATACGACCTTTATGTACGCGGCGGCGCTTTACGCGCTTTGGCATTAACATGATGCTTCCTCTTCAGTTGTCTCCGGCAAACGCCGGATGTCAATAGAATCTTTAATCTTTAATTATGAACGGCGTCTGCCGCCACCTTCTCCGCGGCCACCACCTTGGTTGCCATCACGACCGCCGCTACGACCACCGTCACGACCACCACCTCCATCACGACCGCCGCCTGAGCCGCCTTCACGACCTCCCTCGCTGCGACCGCTCCGGTTGTCATCTCTGCGTCCACGACGACCGCGACCCCGTTCTGGCTCCATTTGCTGCATTTGCTGGCGCTGGGCCTGAACATTTGGACTCAAATCGGGACGACCTAGAATCTCACCACGGTAAATCCAGACTTTGACGCCGGTTGTGCCATAGATCGTAAAAGCCGTACCCGTTGCATAGTCTATGTCCGCGCGGATGGTATGTAGTGGAACACGTCCCTCTAAATACTGCTCCGTACGTCCCATTTCCGCACCACCCAAACGACCGCTCAGCTTGACACGAATGCCTTCAGCGCCCATTCTCATGGCGGCTGTAATGGATTGTTTCATCGCGCGGCGGAAGGAAACACGTCCCTCCATTTGCTGGGCGATGTTTTGTGCCACGAGACTCGCGTCCAATTCAGGGCGTTTGATCTCGTTGATGTTGATCTGGATATCTTTGTTCGTAAGCTTTTTAATCTCCTCACGAAGTTTTTCAACTTCTGTCCCGCCGCGGCCAATAATGACTCCCGGGCGTGATGTGTGAAGGGTCAAAATGACTCTTTTAGGCGTACGTTCAATTACGACCCGGCTCAAACCGGCTCGCTTCAGACGAGCATTCAGGTATTTACGAATTGCTTCGTCTTCCATCAGCTTTTCTGAAAAATCCTTTTCGGCGTACCAGTTGGAATCCCATCCTCGGATGATGCCGAGACGAAAGCCAATCGGATGCGTTTTCTGACCCATTACAGTTACTCTTTTGTCAGGTAATTACTGATAAATCTATGCTTGATCTGCGTCAACGTTGACGGAGACCGAGGCTTTTGTTGAAGCGCCCGGATTTGTGACCACAACCGTCAAATGACAGGTTCTTTTCAAAATCGGGTGCGCACGACCGCGTGATACAGGACGAAACCGTTTGAAAGCAGGTCCTTCGTCAACGCGGATCTCACTTATAACTAATTGCTCCTCATCGACGCGCTCGTCCTTATTCTGATCAATAAGGTTGTGCACAGCGGAAAGGACCGTCAATTTGACGATTTTCGTTACTGCCTGCGGCAAAAAATTCAGGGTGTTTAACGCCTCGGGCACTTTTTTGCCACGAACCACATTGACCACCGTCCGCATTTTGCGGGCCGATCCTCTAATGTGTTTGCGAACAGCTCTTGCTTCCATGATCTCTATCCTTGTGGAAATCTATACTTGAGTTTTACGCGGTTTTTTGCCGCTTCAACTAAATGATGTTACCGGGTTCTTCTATCCTTGGTCGCTCCAGCGTGCCCACGATAAACCCGTGTCGGAGAAAATTCCCCTAAACGATGTCCTACCATGGTTTCCGTTATATAAACGGGTACAAACTGTTTCCCGTTGTGAACGGCAAATGTGTGACCAACAAACTCAGGAGTGATCATCGATGCGCGGCTCCAGGTCTTAACAACCTTTTTCTTACCGGTATCGTTGAGTTCATCTACCTTTTTCAGGAGTTTGTGATGAATGAAAGGGCCTTTTTTAAGTGACCGAGCCATACTTTCTTACTTCTTGCGACCGCGTACAATGTACTTGTCGGAATGATTTTTCTTTTTCCGTGTCTTGTAGCCTTTCGCCGGTACACCGGTTGGAGACTGAGGATGTCCACCTGAAGCCTTGCCTTCACCACCACCCATGGGGTGATCGACAGGGTTCATGGCTACACCACGAGTTTTTGGTCGGACGCCCAGCCAACGCATACGTCCTGCTTTTCCGATCTCAATGTTCATGTGATCAGCATTCGAAGTCGTGCCAATCGTGGCAAAACATCCAATAGGGACCATACGAGTTTCACTGGAGGGAAGGCGTAGGATCGCAAACTTGCCCTCACGAGCGGTTAGCTGAGCATACGTTCCTGCGGAACGAGCCAATTGGGCCCCTTTTCCTGGTTTCATTTCGATCGCATGCACGAAAGAACCAACCGGGACGTTTGCCAATGGAAGGCAGTTTCCTGCTTCCGGTGCGGCAGTGGGTCCATTTTCTAGCGTCATTCCAACCTTGATTTCGTTCGGCGCGATGATATATCGCTTTTCGCCGTCTGCATAGACGAGAAGAGCAATTCGAGCCGTACGATTTGGGTCGTACTCAATACTTGCGACTTTCGCTGGAATTCCAACTTTGTCACGTTTGAAATCGATAATCCGGTAACGGCGCTTGTGACCGCCGCCTTGGTGCCGAACCATGATTCGACCGGTATTATTCCGCCCAGCCTTTTTTCTGAGCGGTGCGAGCAAACTCTTCTCTGGCTCTGCTTTCGTAATCGTTTCGAAAGCGGATACCGAGCGGTGTCGCTGTCCCGGTGTATTAGGTTTTAATTTTTTAATCGCCATTTTACTGTCGTCGTAAAGCCAGGGTATTGCTACCCGTTACACTTCTCCAAAGAAATCAATTCGTTCGCTATCCGGCATAAGAGTGACAATTGCCTTCTTAATAGAAGCTCGTCTTCCCTCAACGCGGCCTTTCCTGGTCTGTTGTGTACGGCGTTTGCCGCGAACAACCATTGTTCTCACTTCTTTGATCTTAACGCCGGGGTACCGTTTTTCAATGGCACTCCGAATCTCAATCTTGTTAGCACACTTTTGGACTTCGAAAGAAAAGTGACCGCCTTCCATAAGTTCGGTTAACTTTTCTGTCACCATCGGACGTACTAGAATATTATTGCTCATCGCTTTGCTCTAGGCAGGGTTTCGGTGATCGATTATTCCTTCGTTCCGCCTAGCTGGGTAGCTAGCTGGGCAAGGGCGCCTTCTTGAAAAATCACGACCTGTGCTTTCATAAAGTCCAGGGTTGATGCATCAGAGGCATTGCGAACGGTTAACTTCGGAACGTTGCGACCTGAGCGGTAGACAGTAGCATCGTGAGCTCCCGTCAACAGCAGAACGCTTTTTCCATTCAATTCGAGCGAATTGAGTAGTCCTTTCAGATTGCTCGTGCTCGGTGCGTCGTAAGAGAAATTCTCTACAACTCGAATGGCTTCATTTTTCGTTTTGTAAGCCAAAGCGCTTCGACGAGCAACAAGCTGCGTCTTGTGATTCACTTTGAACGAATAACTACGTGGGCGTGGACCAAACATGGTACCACCGGAATAGCGGGTTGGGCTTTTGGCGCTACCAGCACGTGCTCCACCAGTACCCTTCTGGCGGTACAGCTTGCGTGTACTACCAGCAACTTCACCACGCTCTTTAGTTTTATGCGTCCCTTGACGCGCGTTAGCCTGGATTCGACGTACGTCCAACCAGATCGCGTGGTCATTGGGTTCGGTAGCGAATACCGCCTCGTCGAGCGTAACCGACTTAGAGGAAGCCGTACCGTCCTGTTTGAAAACTTTAAGTTTCATTGTCTATCTGCGGCTTACTGTTTTTTTCTCAGTTCGACGAGACCGTTTATCGGTCCTGGCACTGCTCCGATCACAAGGATGGCGTTTTGATCGCTCATAACACGCATCACTTTCAAATTTTTGATCGTTACACGATCCGTTCCCATCCGACCCGCCATACGCATTCCTTTGAACACGCGTGAAGGATCAGAACCAGCTCCAATGGAGCCCGGTGCACGTTGGCGGTTGTGCTGACCGTGTGTTGCATCGTTTACACCACGAAATTTGTGACGCTTAACAACACCCTGAAAGCCTTTTCCTTTGCTCGTTCCCGAAACGTTGATGATCTCACCTTCGGTGAATACATCTTCCAGGCGAATCTCATCACCTAGCGATAGTTCACTTTCAGAAAGTGGGAACTCACGAACATGCCGTTTTGGAGTCGTTCCGGCAGCCTCAAAATGGCCGCGCATTGACTTGGCTGTCCGCTTTTCCTTTTTATTGCCCAGCGCGAGCTGAACTGCGGAATAGCCGTCTCTTTCTTTGGTGCGAATCTGGGTTACGACGTTTGGTTCAACTTCGATGACCGTACATGGGAAGTGATTCCCATCCTTGTCAAAGATGCTGGTCATCCCAACCTTAATTCCTAATAATCCTTTGCTCATAGCAATCGTTCTAATTTTGGTCGCGGTTTGCGACCAGATTGGTAAGCTGTTGCTTGTTTAGCCCTTGACGAGCGTAATAGTAATTGGAGCTGCAAATGACGTATTAAAAAGTGTTGACAGAAGAACCGATGTGGTTCCAGCAGCCGTCAGCTTGATTTGATTGTCATTCACAATGTTGTAAGTGAAGACAAGCGGAAAGGCCTGCCCACTAACTACAATGCTCACTGAAACATTCTTAGTTGATTCAACAATCTCGTAAGAGCCAGAATAATTAGCGTCTGCTTCGTTTAGGACAGCGTCCACGACGAGAGAAAACACCTTATCTGACTGAAAACCGATTTGAACCGTGTTAAACCCTTGAACAAACGCAGCAGTGCGATCCCCGCTTGCGTCGCTGATACCACCAAGGCTCCACGTTCCCACAAATGCATCTTTATCACCGGAATCGCTTCCGCTGTCGCTGTCGCAGGCACTGCCAACGAACATCAAAACAAATAATAAGAGGTAGGTAGAAAGTTTACGCATAGTAGTAACTCCGTTTTAAAGCAATTGTCTAGATCAGACTTTGATCTCTACATCGACACCGCTAGGAAGCTCAAGCTTCATTAGGGCATCGACTGTTTTGCTGCTCGTGGACAGAATATCGATCAAACGCTTATGACTGCGTGTTTCGAACTGTTCACGGCTTTTCTTATCAACGTGAGGGCTCGTTAGAACCGTATAAATAACCTTGCGTGTTGGCAATGGAATCGGTCCACTTACTACAGCACCGGTCGATTTAACCGTTTTAATAATCTTTTCTGCGCTTTTGTCGATCAACGTGTGATCGTATGACTTAAGCTTAATTCTAATTTTCTGACTGGCCATTTGTCCGCCCTCTTCAGGGAGTAAACTGAGTCTTTAAAGACGTTCTGTTAGTCGAGAATTTTGGAGACGACGCCTGCACCAACCGTACGTCCACCTTCACGAATAGCGAAACGAAGACCTTGCTCCATAGCAATGGGCTGAATCAGTTTCACTTTAAACTGCGTGTTGTCCCCGGGCATGATCATCTCGACGCCTTCTGGCAACTCGATGTCTCCCGTTACGTCCGTTGTCCGGAAGTAGAACTGTGGGCGGTAGCCTTTGAAGAATGGCGTGTGACGGCCTCCTTCTTCTTTGCTAAGCACGTACACTTCGCAGTCAAATTCTTTGTGCGGGGTCACGCTACCTGGCTTTACAAGCACCATTCCACGCTCTACGTCGTCTTTCTTCGTACCACGAAGAAGTACTCCAGCGTTGTCTCCGGCTTCCGCGCGGTCTAGCAGCTTACGGAACATCTCAATGCCCGTAACCGTCGTCGACTGCTTGGTTTCTTGCATACCAATGATGTCAATCACGTCGCCCACTTTGATGATCCCGCGCTCTACACGACCCGTTACAACCGTTCCACGGCCCGTGATCGAAAAAACGTCTTCAATCGGCATCAAAAATGGCTTGTCGTGGTCACGAGCTGGTGTTGGAATGTAGGAATCTACTGCCGCCATAAGCTCCATCACTTTCGCTTCCCACTGTGGCTCGCCGTTGAGTGCGCCAAGAGCAGAACCCAAAATGATCGGAGTGTCGTCGCCTGGAAACTCATACGAGTCCAGTAGCTCACGCACTTCCATTTCGACAAGCTCTAATAGCTCTTCGTCGTCCACAAGGTCAACTTTGTTCATGAACACGACCAGGTAAGGAACACCTACCTGACGTGCCAACAAAATGTGCTCGCGGGTCTGCGGCATCGGACCGTCGGTCGCGGCTACCACCAAAATGGCACCGTCCATCTGAGCAGCACCCGTGATCATGTTCTTAACATAATCCGCGTGGCCTGGGCAATCTACGTGCGCATAGTGACGATTGGCCGTCTCATACTCCACGTGAGCCGTCGCAATCGTAATACCACGCTCGCGCTCTTCAGGAGCATTGTCAATCGAATCAAACGAACGAAGAGCGTTACCCGGCACGTGCTTGGATAGCACCGTCGTGATTGCCGCTGTTAGCGTCGTCTTTCCGTGGTCAACGTGACCAATCGTGCCCACGTTTACGTGTGGCTTATTTCGAAGGAAGGTTTCCTTTGCCATAACTGTGTCTCTTAAGGTCTCGTGGCTGAGCTACGTTTATTAGTTATTCAGGACTATCGAACAGGTCTTGCGACTTGAACAGCCCACTTATTAGAAAGCTGCTGAAATCAACACCAACGAGCATTGCTGTTGTTTCCGAGAGCAGCACCTGAAGGACTCGTGTAAACCGTTTTTAGTGCAATTTATTTTCGCACTGTTCAACTTTGCTGACGCAAATTTTATTACACAAGAGCCTCCTCCCGGAATTGAACCGGGGACCCCTTCCTTACCATGGAAGTGCTCTACCCCTGAGCTAAGGAGGCGCTGCGGAGGGTCTCTTCGGCCCCGAGGGGCTTTAGAGCGGGAGACGAGATTCGAACTCGCGACCCTCAGCTTGGAAGGCTGATGCTCTACCAACTGAGCTACTCCCGCTTACGCAGCACAAACGATCCTCTTTTACCTGCTTTCGCACGTAAAATAGAACGTTTGTAGTGGACGGGGGAGGATTCGAACCTCCGAAGTCGAAAGACAATGGATTTACAGTCCATCCCGTTTGGCCGCTTCGGTACCCGTCCAATATGTATAAAAACCTTTCTGTTGGCCCCCAAGTACAACTATTAAGTTCACTTTGAACCAAAAAACAGAAATGAGCTGGCAGAGGGGCTCGAACCCCCGACCTGCTGATTACAAATCAGCTGCTCTACCAACTGAGCTACGCCAGCACACGGCCAAATCAAAGATTTAGGCCAGAAACAAAATTTACGCCGGTCTCAGAGCAGAGTCAACTACAAAGGTCGTAAAGGATCCGTGAAACCGGTCATGACGGAACACGGTTGTTTTTTCGGCTCAAAAGGGCTCGAACACCCTGATACAGCACAAACAGGACGATTATTGACGTTACAATCGTTCCATAACCACGTAGGTACTCACCAACAACTCCCCAGTTCTCTCCGACATAATATCCGGCGCCGGCAATCAAGGCCGTCCAAACCAATGCGCTTACAGTACACCAAATGGCCGTTTGTCGCACCGACATGTGGGCCATTCCAACCGTCAAAGAGATAACGGAACGAAGACCGCTTAGAAATCGATTGGCTGCGACTAATCTAAATCCCCATTTCTGGAGCTTCTCTCGTACGACCTCAAACTTCTGTTTCGGAAGCCATTTATACTTAGTGGGATCCAACAGTCCCTGGCCAACTTTGTATCCAATACCGTACATCGTCAGAAAACCGAGGCTCCCTCCGAGGGTAGCAAGTAAAACGACCAACCAAGGATTCAGAAGGCCCATGCCGGCCATATAGCCTCCGAAAACGATCAGCATATCTCCGGGAATGGGCGGAATTAAATTTTCGAGATAAGCGACTCCTAAAATGGTCAAATACGCCATAGACGGAGGTAAACTCGACATCCAATCGACAATGTTTACTAACAAATCTCCCATATCAGCTTTGATTCCGGGCAGATAGCGTACAGACCGCATAGGCTTCCATCCCTTCACCCGAACCAACAAATCCCAGCTTTTCAGTTGTGGTGGCCTTTACCGAGACCCTACCAAGGGAAACGCCGCAATGACCGGCGATTTTGACCCTCATATCATCAATAAAATCGCGCAATTTGGGCGCCTGAGCAGCAACTGTTGCATCAATATTATTCACATCATACCCTTCTTTTTGCACCAAATGGACCACTTTTTCTAGCAAAATACCGCTATCGGCGTCCTTATGGGTAGGATCGGTATCCGGGAAATGGAATCCAATATCGCCCAGCGCAGCAGCTCCAAGAATCGCATCGGTGATAGCATGAAGTAAAACATCCGCATCCGAATGCCCGTCCAAACCCAGTTCGAAGGGGACTTCAACACCACCCAAAATGAGCTTACGACCAGGAACCAGTCGATGCACGTCATATCCAAATCCAACGCGGATGCTCATCTGGTTTCCTGTCCTGCGATTTGTTCTCTTTCTTCCTGTTTGAGGATGGATTGCCAGTCTTCCCAGTATTGATTAGCGTAATCCCAGTCTTCCGGAGTGGTAATTTTAAGATTTAGGCGACATCCCTCCATTCTTGGTACCAGGTGACCCAGTTTTTGAACGAGTTCGACATCGTCAGTCGCTTCGTAGCCTTCTAAAAACGCTTTATTGTGGGCTTCTACTAGCCAATCTGTTCGAAATCCCTGCGGAGTCTGCATGCGGACTAACTGTTCACGGGGTTGTGTTTCACCAAAAACCACCTGTCCCTGATCCGTTCGAACGATGCTTCGCACGGTATCCGAAATATTGATGGCTAAGGAACCGGCTCCCATTTCTCGAACCATACTGACAATATTCGATACTTTGGACATACGAACAAATGGACGGACGGCGTCGTGAACCAAAACGACGTCTACATCTTCTGGCACACTTCCAAGGGCAGAACGGACTGTTGCCTGACGCGAAGGGCCGCCTTTGACTACGCTAATTAACTTCGAAATGCCTACTCGTCGAAGTTCGTCAGAGAGTGGCTTAACCGCTTCTTCTGGGGTAGCTACGATGATGTGATCGATGAGGGGGTGCCGCTCAAAAACCAACAAGGTTTGGACCAATACCGATTTACCACCGAGTACCCGGAATTGCTTGCGATGACCGCCAAGTCGCCTCCCCTCTCCTGCGGCGGGAATAATGACCGCAACTTGACCAATTTTTTTCATGGCTACCCGTGCTTAGGTCATTTAAAGGATGATCATGGCGTCTCCAAACGAAAACAGCCGATATTTTTCCTTTATCGCTACCTGATAAGCCTCAACCATGAAATCATATCCAGCAAATGCAGCAACGAGCATCATGAGAGTGCTTCGAGGCATATGAAAATTGGTAATCAGGCGCTGGGTGATATGAAAATCGTAGGGCGGGTAAATAAACTTGTCCGTCCAACCCCGATTGGCCTTTAACGTGTAGGCAGCCGACAAGCTGGACTCCATTGCTCGAACAACGGTCGTTCCAACGGCGGTGACCGTTCTCCCGGGAGTTGAAAGAGCCAGATTTGTTCGCTCTGCGACTTCTGGGGTCACATGATAATATTCCGAGTCCATTCGGTGTTTCGTAAGATCTTCCACTTCGACCGGGCGAAACGTCCCGAGTCCTACGTGAAGGGTGACAGGCATAATGTTTACGCCCCCGTCCGTAAGTTTTTTTACCAATTCTTTCGTGAAATGGAGCCCGGCGGTTGGGGCGGCAACGGCCCCTCGCTCTTCTGCAAAATAAGTCTGGTACCGATCCTTGTCCTCGGGTTCTACATCCCGTTTGAGGTACGGAGGGATAGGGGTCTCTCCGATTTCGTCGATTTTTTCATACAACTCTTGATTAGAGCCTTCAAACACAAATCGAATGGTACGTCCTCTCGAGGTCGTGTTATCGATGACTTCTGCGACCAAGCCGTTTTCAAAATAAAGCTTATTCCCGATTCGGATTTTTCGCGCGGGGTCAACAATTACATCCCACAACCGGCTTTCAGAATTTAATTCCCGTAGTAAAAACACCTCTATGCGAGCGCCCGTCTTTTCTTTGTTTCCGTATAGCCTGGCCGGAAACACTTTGGTATTGTTCACCAAAAGGACGTCTCCAGCGTTGAAATATTCCGGCAGATCAGTAAATTTTCTATGGGTGATGGTCTGGTCTGCCCGGTTCAAAACCATTAATCGAGAAGCATCACGCGGCTCAATTGGATATTTAGCAACTAAACTTTTAGGGTAATCGAACTCGAATTCGGTGAGCTTCATAGCGGCCTTACAGGGCTTAAGTGGTGGGTGGAAGCGCTCTTTTTATGGGGGGTAAATCGCCATATTTAGGACAAAAAGTCCCAAATTTGAGGCAATAAATGCCCAATCCAAGGGGCGCAAATATAAGCTCGTTTTGCACCCACTCCAAACGTAGTCAAATCATGCCCCCTCTTGAAAAGAGAAATTGCCTACACTACTATGGGTGATATGAAATCAGCACTCGCCATCCTAGCCTTGTTCTTATCCGTGTCGGCTTGTGACCACGGTCTGGAACCCCCAGATTTTTCTGGAACCGGCACCATTCTCGGAACCATCGAGTATGTTGGAGAGTGGCCTTCACCCGAAAATTTGCAAGACCTCCGATTTGTAGGTATGCGATTCGTGCCACGCGACACGTCCGATTTTCTTCAGTTGAATTTGATGGCGATCAGTCCCGGCCTGAAAAAAAACGTAACTTTCGACGAGTTTAGGGTAGATGAAGTGACGACGGGTCTGTATTTGTATTCAGGTATCGCCCAAAAATTCGATTCAGATTTGCTTTCTTGGCGACCAGTTGGACTGTACACCAATGATGCAGGTGTTTTTTCGGTGGCCCCCAACCAAACAACCGAAATCCATATTCGAGTCGACTTCGACAATCTTCCCGTCTTTCCTCCAACACAATGATGCGATTCGCGGTCATATTGTGGTTGATGTTTCTATCCGGAGACATCGCGGCGCAAAGCCTGAAGGGACGTGTCATTTCTGATGATGGCGCTCCGATTCCCGGTGCCAATGTGTTGGTTGAAGGGACCACCTTTGGAGCTTCGGCTAATGTCGACGGGCGCTTTGAAATCACTAAGCTTCCCGTTGGCACAGTTGTGGTTCGAATTAGCTCTGTTGGCTTTTATTCGGATCGAGTCACCTTAGTTTTTGCGGCCGATGAACACAAAGAGGTGGAGTGGACGCTGAAAGAAAAGGTTTTTGAGTCGGATGAAGTGGTCGTGACGGCTTCCCGAAGGGAACAGCCCGCCCTTTCCGTTCCGGTAAGCGTGTCGATTGTGTCCGCTGAAGAGCTTAGCCGCCGAAACGTCATTTCCCTGGACGACGCTTTACGATCCGTTTCGGGGGTACAGGTTCTCGACAATCAGATTAATATCCGCGGCTCCAGCGGATTTGCATACAACACGGGAAGTAGGGTATTGATGATGTTGGATGGACGGCCGCTTTTGACTGCGGACTCCGATGGAATTCCGCTTGAAGCCCTACCGTCTTCTCAGATCGAGCGCATCGAAGTCTTAAAAGGACCCGGTTCAGCTCTGTACGGGAGCGGGGCTTTAGGTGGGGTTATAAATGTTATCACTAAAGATTTTCCAGACACTCCTACGACCACTGTAAGGACGTTTGCAGGAACCTGGGAACCAGTACGCTACCAAACCTGGCGCCAAGGCTGGAAACACGGCGAGGAATTTAGGCCATTTTGGGGCCTTTCTGCCTCTTACGCCCAAAAGCAATCACCAAAGTTTGGCTGGTGGGGCAATTTTACGTTCCGAAGGGATAGTGGCTATATGGA
Source organism: Bacteroidota bacterium (assembly GCA_027622005.1). Lineage (GTDB taxonomy): Bacteria > Bacteroidota > Rhodothermia > Rhodothermales > UBA10348 > UBA10348. The sequence continues at coordinate 23,306 of JAQBZH010000001.1, forward strand.
GCTCTCCGGTCGAGATGTGTTTCATGGATTTGGAAAGGCCACATGGAGACCAAAACCGGCCTACAAACTCGATGTCCTGCTCGGACTAATGGCAAAACAGCAAGACGCATTCATTTTTTGGTCCTCGGCTCGGGATGTGCTAAGTCCAGGTCGGGTTTCCTTTGGCGATCCTCCCAAACCAAACAGCTCACCGAATGGCGCACCCGACAATTTTGTGAAACAGATCAGCTTCTTGCCGTCTTTTACCCATTTCCTGAATGCCCAATGGTTTTATGAGATTAAGGCTCGGGTTTTTGGGAGCCTCGTCCAGCCCATCGACGATCAAACGGGTGAGTTGAAAAATCTTTCCGAAGGAACGGTGGGCTTTCGCTATGGTGCGGAAGGGCAGCTCAATTGGTTTCCACAACCGGCGACGCGCTTGGTATTCGGCGTTTCTCGAGATGCCATTACGACCGAGAGCTCCTTTTTTACAACGAGCGACGGAGACGCGTTGGGTGGACAGCCTGAAGTAGCCTTATTTTCCCATTTGGAGCAGGAATTGACGGAAGATCTTCAGTTGGTTGGCGGACTCAGATATGATCACTATCAAGTGGACAATGCCACGACCGAAACGAGACTCAGTCCGAAACTGAGTTTGGCCTACACATGGGTTCCGGGTCAAGTGGTGCGCGTCGCGTGGGGGCATGGTTTTCGGGTCCCTTCCTTCGCTGAGCGTTTTACTGACGACCGCGAGTTTCTCCCCATTGTGCGAAACCTGGACTTACGACCCGAACGAAGCCAAAGTATTGAATTGGGAATTCGTGGAGCTATTCCTTTAGGAGGGCTCTTGAGTTGGGATTTTTCAGCTTTCCACAACACCTACAGTGGCTTCATTGAACCGAGATTGGTTCTTGCTGAACAAGCGTTCCAATTCATCAATTTGCCCAACGCCACCATCGACGGGGCCGAAATCCAATTGGAATGGCAAGATGAGTCGGAGCGACTTAAAATAAATGCCGGTTACACGTTTTTGGATTCAAAAGAAGACGCTACTGGCGAAGATCTACCGTTCAGGGCCCGACACCAGTTCGTGACTTCGCTCGACTCCAAGATCTGGAGGACCATTACTGGTGGACTGGATTTCAGATTTGCCAGTCAGCCCGATCGCGTCGAATCCGATTTTGCCCGATTCATCCCCGACGCTGAAATTACTGGGGACACGCGTGTGCTCGATCTACGCTTATCCGGGTCAAAAGGCCCGTTTGAAGTGGCGGTTATCGTCAACAACGCCCTTGAATATTATTACGTTGAACGCCCCGCGCTATTGGGGGCCCCCCGACGTTACACGCTTCGACTTACTTATCGTAAATAGTCTTTTTTGACTGCGCTAGGCCGTTCGAAGCAGAAGGTCTTTGGCCCATCGAGTTTACTCTACCAACCCATCCGCTCCCGGAGCGCCGATATGTGTCGGACATGGTGCAGACCATGCCACGCATACATTTGCAAAATCAGATCCAGAGTCATGGGTCCGTTTTCCGGGTGATCCAGCGTGCGTCCATATTGATCCATGGACATGGCCTCAAGCGTAATCACCCACCTTTGATGGAGTCCGGCAAGCAATGCAACCGAAATTTCCGGTGGAGCGGTTACAGAATCGGGCAGATGCGCCCAGGCGTTCTGATCGTAGGCCGTTACGCGTGGATTTTCCTCAGTCAGCGCCAAACGGACACGAATGAATGCGTTCGCATGACTATCAAAGAGATGATGCACCAATTGCCTCACCGTCCAACCACCCTCTCGGTACGGCGTATCGAATTGAGCTGTAGACAGCCCGTTTACCGCTTGCACCAGTTTTTCCGGACACGCAGCTATGGCCTCGATACAAGCCAAACGCTCAGCCTCAGATACGGAGAAGTGCGGTTTAAAACGACCGACCGGATACTTCAGGTTTTCTAAATCAGACATCGCTTACGAGGGTACTAATTAAACGGGCTGAAACACTCCAAAAAAGACCACCGCCAAAAACAAGCTGATGGCCACAATCCAACAAACGTTGACACTGAGCCGTTTCGAGTAACTTCCGAATCCGCCTAAGAGAAGCCAAAGTGTCAGTTTAGCCCATATCCACATCGGAAATGGCCAGCCAACTCCGAGTCGCGCCATCATCCCAAACCCAGCAACTAGCAAAAACAACAGCCCGACGCCGTGCATTAGACTAACGGGCTTCGGCGGTTTCATTTCGCCGGCTTGGCGCGAAAAAAGGACCCCGCCAATCGAAAGGGTGAGCAGAATCAGACCAATGAGATGAAGGTAGAGATAGATAGAATGCGGCATAATACAAAGGGTTTGGGTGTGACTGTAAGTTAGTCTTTAATTCCGTGAATTAGGAACGCAGCTTCAAAAACCGCATCAAAAACTCCCGGGCCTGAAGAAAGCCATTTTTCAGGCATTTGACTAAGGTGCACATGCACGCTAGGAAAATCGGAAATCAGCTCTCTCGTTTTCCTTTTGGTGATTTCTGAAGTCTCAGGTTTATCGGAAGGACTTAAAAGTAGAATAAGGTGCTGTAAATCTCCAAATTGCAGATCCGAAACGCCAACGATTCGGTCGCTCGAGGCAGGAGAATGCGTTGAATTTGCAGATAGACTCGTTCCTGACACCGATTTGGGCGACGAGTGGATGGGATCAAAAACGGCAGCCCTGTCCAAAATGTCCGGAACCCAGCGCCCAGGGGAAATCCAACTATCTTGACGAAGTACAAGTGTCGTAGCTCGAATAAGATGTTGGGGGCTAGCTTTTCGATCAATTCCGATTCGATCCCTCAGTCTGCCAAGCTTTATCTCGTTGTCGGCCAACAGTTTCATGACCGCGTTTGGGTGGCCCGAGGCGACGCCGAGGGCCATAGCCTGCGAGCATATTTGCTTTAGCGTCTGCGGGTTCCAGTTGTAAACGGACGCTTTTTCAAAATCCTTTCGTTCCCTCGCACTGGCGTTCGGATTCTTTCCTTTTGTCAAATGATCCGCAGAGACAGATGAAGCCACCTTTTCGAGCCACAAATAAGCATCTGGGTGCATTCGGATGTCTTCGCTCATGCAATAGGCGGTCTTTGACGATGATGGTTTGTTTGATTTTGGATAAAATCGGCCACCGCTAGAACGGCCTCATCCTGATACAATTGGCCAATAATCGTGATGCTGTCTGGTTGCCTGCGAGCCGGATTTGGAGTATCAGTTACCGGTCTGAAGGCATTTGGGATTGTTATACTCGGGTGCCCCGTCAAATTAGTGATCCCAAGTCCATTTCCTCTAAAAGTGGGTGTTACGATCACATCCACGGATTCAAACAAGGATGCCATTTGCTGCATCAACAGGGTCCTGGCTCTACTTGCGTTGATATAGTCTACCGCCGGAACGAATCGATGAGAACGGAAAGAATTAGGCCACGCCCCGGCCCCCTGACTAACCAATTCATTTACCCTCCCGGATAAGGTCAAGTCCTCAAACGCCGCCGATGCTTCAACGCTGAGCATAAACATTATCATCCCAGTATCCATATCGGGTAGCGCTACGGGTCTAAGTTTCACGCCTGAGGCTTGTAAGACGTCTAGTGTGGCTTGATCGGCTTTCTGATTGTCATATTCAGCACTGAAACTGTCTTTTAAATATCCAACCCTCAAATCGTCGACTGATTTGGTCGACGGCCAGGAAAATGGTGTGGTTAGCGTCGTAGGGTCATTCGAGTCCGCCCCATGAATGGCCTGGAATACAAGCGCGCAGCATGCCGCACTTCGACACATTGGCCCTAATTTGTCCATCGTCCAGCTCAGCGTCATTGCTCCAACCCGACTCACACGTCCAAAAGTCGGCCGATGTCCGGTCACTCCGTTTCTCGTGGATGGAGACACGATGGATCCTAGCGTTTCCGATCCGATGGCAAATCCGACCAAACCCGCGGCCACCGTAGATCCCGGTCCAGCGGAGGATCCACTTGAACCCTGATCGGGATTCCACGGATTTCGGGTTTTTTCGCCAAACCAAACATCGCCCTGGGCCAGGGCTCCTAGCGTCAATTTGGCTATTAAAACGGCACCTGCATCGTCGAGTCGGCGCACAACTTCGGCATCATAATCAAATGATTGATCCCTGTAGGGCATTGCACCCCAGGTAGTTACATAGCCCTTCACCGCCAAAAGGTCTTTTGCTCCCCAGGGAATTCCGTGAAGGGGACCGCGCCAATATCCAGCATCCAATTCGGCGTCAGCGGCCCTGGCCTGCCTGAGCGCCCGCTCTTCTGTCAGGGTAACTACAGCGTGCAGCACCCCATCATATTTTTTTAGGCGAGAGAGATACAAGTGAGTCAGTTCCAGAGAAGTAACCTGCCTGTATCTTAGAAGCGAGGACAATTCCGGGACCGTCATGAATGCGAGATCCTCGTCCGACGCCGGGCGGTCGACTTTTGGAGGCTGCCATAAATTGGGCTCTTTTTGATTCAAACGATGGGCTTTTACTCCCCCGATTTGGGGATCGAAAACCATCGAAGGAATGACCGAATTAGGCATTTTCAATTCGTGCAGCTTCCCAAAATTGGTTCGAATGCGTTCCAAATTTTGCAACATGAGCTTTCGTTCTTCGGGAGTGAACGAAATACCTGCCAATAACTCGGCCGCTTCAATTTGTTCGACTGTAATGTCGCTTGCCCCTTTCGTTTGCGCATACAAGACGCCGGGAAACAAGGTGCTACTGGCTCCTACTAAGGCGGAAGCCTCTAAAAACGACCTTCTGGTATAATTTCCCATGGAATCTCCTTTTACATCTTTCGTCAATGAAGCGGGCCAAGGATCCGAAATTTACCGGAAGCGGAGGCCTTTACAATTGGCTTTTTACGGCGGCTACTACCTTCTCAGGTGTCAATCCAAAATGATTGAAGAGTTCGGGAGCGGGTCCGGATGCTCCAAAGCTGTTAATTCCGATAGAGATCCCTTTCGGGCCCAAATAGCGCTCCCAGCCAAAGGTAATTCCGGCTTCGATCGAGACTCGAACGTCCACATCTGTCGGTAGGACGGACTCCCGATAGGCTCGGTCCTGGGCTTCAAAGTTTTCCCAACATGGCATCGAAACGACCGACGCTTCCACCCCGGTTGCGACTAACATTTCGGCAGCTTTGACAGCAATCTCTACCTCACTCCCCGTTGCCATGATCAGCGCTGCCGCTTTCCCTTTTGCCTTTCGAACCACATACGCACCCTTTTTCACCATCTCAACCACCTTGCGCACGTCAGCGTTCATGGTTGGCAAATTCTGACGAGAAAGCGCCAAAAGTGAAGGTCCCTTAGTGTTTTCTAGTGCACAGACCCAGGCAGCAGCCGTTTCCGGTCCATCGGCCGGACGGAAAAAGGAGCAATTGGGAATGGCCCGAAGCGCCATAAAGTGTTCAATTGGCTGGTGGGTTGGGCCGTCTTCTCCTAAGCCAATTGAATCATGGGTTAGTACATAAGTCACACCCAAACCCATCAACGCGCTTAACCGAATGGCTGGGCGCATATAGTCGCTAAATACTAAAAATGTGCCATTGTACGACCTTAGTCCGCCGTGTAGCTCCATCCCATTGCAAATCGACGCCATGGCATGTTCTCGAACCCCGAAAAAGAAGTAACCACCTTCCGGGGAGCTCGCCTGGTAGTCTTTTCGCCCAGGGATGTTAGTCAAATTGGAGCCGGTTAAATCGGCGGAGCCCCCGATCAAAAAAGGAACGTCTTTGGAAATAGCGGCCAAAACCTTCCCGCTGGCTGCGCGCGTGGCCACGGAAGATCCGGCCTCAAAAGCGGGCAGGATATCAACCAAATTAGCGGGAAGTTGCCTCAAAGACCACTGGTTCCAAGAGCTAGCCAGGTCTGGGTGCTTGTCTTTGTAGTCCAACATCATCCGATCCCAAGCGTTTCTCTTTTCGGCTCCCCGCGTAGCAATCGATCCCATATGACTTTTCACTTCGGCTGGGACGAGAAACGTTGGTTCTTGTGGCCAACCCAAAGCGTCTTTAGTCAACTTTATTTCGGCTTCCCCTAAAGGCGAACCATGAGAGGAGGCCGTTCCTCCTTTATTGGGGCTTCCATATCCAATAACCGTCCGCACTCGAATGATGGTCGGTTTGCCGGATTCAGCTTTCCCGGCTTCAATAGCCGCGTGAATTCCGGCAATATCGTTTCCATCTTTTACGTCTAAGACCTGCCATCCGTAGGCCCTAAAACGCCCCGTCACATCCTCCGTAAAAGACAACTCCGTCGAGCCATCGATACTGATTTTGTTGTCGTCGTAGAGGTAGATGAGTTTTCCAAGCTTTAGATGGCCCGCGAGCGAAGCCGCTTCGTGAGAAATACCCTCCATCAAATCGCCGTCAGAGACAATGGCATAGGTGAAGTGATTCACGACGTCGAATCCGGGCCTGTTGAATGTCGCTGCCAAATGTGACTCGGCGATGGCCATTCCCACACCGTTGGCAAATCCTTGTCCAAGCGGTCCCGTAGTTGTTTCGATACCTGCTGTATGGAAATTTTCAGGGTGACCGGGCGTTTTACTTCCCAATTGCCTGAAATTTTTCAGGTCTTCGATAGATAAGTCAAACCCAGTTAAATGCAGTAGGCTATAAATCAGCATCGATCCATGGCCAGCCGACAGTACAAATCGATCGCGATTGGACCAAGAAGGAGCACTTGGATCGATACTAAGGTGATTTTGCCACGTAACGTAGGCCATGGGAGCGGCTCCCATCGGCATACCTGGATGCCCCGAATTCGCTTTTTGAACCGCATCTACGGCTAAAAAGCGAATGGTGTTGATGGAATTTAGAGCCAGATTGGCATCAAAAACAGGCGCGTCAGGTCCGTTGGGCATCGACTAGTACAAGTAGAAATGATTTGGTAGTTCGCCCAATCCAGTAGTCAGACTGACCCTTTCAAATGGACTCTCGGAAACTACAAATCGGAGGACCCTAAAATCACCTATTGTGGAAAGATAGCTGACTTAGCCTTGTTTTAATCTGGCCGCTTCTTTTTTGATCAATTCGTTGATGCAGGCGAGAGACTTGGATCCGCCATCAACAAACTTGCCATTAATCATTAAGGCGGGGGTACCGCGGACTCCAAGGTCGGAAATCTCCTGACGACGAGCCAAGATTCCGGCTCGGTATTGGCCCTTCTCCATCTGCGATTTAAACTTCACCGCGTCGAGTCCAATATCTTTAGCCAAATTGGTCAATTCGGTGACCGAAAGCCCCCCGGACTTTTGATGGTCATATTGAGCATCTAACATTTCAAAATACTTGCCCTCCCCGGCTGCAACGAACAATGCCTCCGCCTGAGGAACGGAATAGGGCCACAACACAAACGGAACCATGTAAAAGCGCGCGGATTTTCGATTCGCTGCAATCACATTTTTCATGATCGGGTGGAGTGTTTTACAATGCGGACAATTGGGGTCGAAGTATTCAATGACCGTTACTTTCGAGCTCATGTTTCCCTGAAACGGATCCGAAATAGTAACCAACTTCATGAAATCCTTCACTTCAGGGATTTCCTTTGTGAAGGCGCATTCGTCCGTAGAAACGGTCGATACAGTCACATCTTGATCCGATTGAACCAACATGAGGCCAACAAGAAGGAGCGGGAAAAGGGAAATTCGAAGATTCATGATTTGGAGGGGATTTTGAGTGATAGCTTTTGTTATCGACCACTGCGGGATTCAGATTAACAACGCAACACGTCGTTTCCAGAGAGCATTATTGAGGGGGACATACCCTTAAACACCTTTGAATGATCCGATTGGCATTTGTAGAACTTTTTAAATTCTTCCCTACTTTGCAGCTCGGGTTGAAGCCAGCTACGATACAACCCAGGAAGATCTCACGTACGAAAGCCTTTGCGACCACCTTTGCGATATCGGCCCATGATGGAAGAGTTTTTTAAAAATGAGTTTTCGACCCACATTCTCGTCACGGCTGGGATTGTGGTCTCGGCATTCATTTTAGTCAAACTGAGCAAGCGTTTTGCCCGAAGCTATTTTGACGACCCCGAAAAGGTTTATCGCTCTTCCAAATCTGCACGAAGGCTGGCCATTTTCCTTACGGTTGTTGCATCGGTAATCGTATGGTCACCGGGTTTTGGCGATTTTGTTACGCTGCTTACAGTGATCGGTGCGGGGATGGCCATCGCTCTGAGAGAAGTGCTCCTTTCGGTGGCCGGTTGGGCGCGAATAACCGTCTATTCCGCTCTCAAAGAAGGGGATCGGGTCGAAATTAACGGAATTCGAGGGGACGTTGTTGATGTTCGAATGCTACGCACGTCGCTTATGGAAGTCGGAGGATGGGTGGACGCCGATCAAAGCACCGGACGATTGGTGCATTTCCCTAACAGTTGGCTTTTCGAATTCGCCCTCTTCAATTACACCCGGGCCTTCAAGTTTATTTGGAACGAACTGCCGGTCGTGGTAACGTTTCGTTCGGATTGGCGTGCTGCCCGGGATATCATGCAAAAGTACGCCCAAGAATCGGCACAGATTATTGAACAGCAGGCTCGACAAGAAATACACGAGGTTTCGAAGGAATTCCTGGTACACTATTCCATTTTGACGCCCTTTGTCTACGTAAAAATTGATCGAGATGGCGTAGAACTGACGCTTCGATACCTTTGCGAGGCCCGCAAACGACGCGGAACCGAGCATGCGTTGACCGAAATGATCCTAGACGAATTCAAAAATCACCCCAATATCGAGTTGGCTTACCGCTCGATTTCGGTCGTCTCTCGAAGTGATCTTCAATTTGAAGGAATGCCTTCAAAATCAACATCTTCCTCGGCTGAATGAAAGGGCGCATTTAGACGTAAATTTACTTGAATCAGCTCTACCATTTGACCCTTCTATAATCAAGATTTATATTCTCAGGATGAAAATCGGCATCGGACATATGAGCGCTCAGAACAGTTGGTGGTGGCACGTCAGAAACCGCTGTAACGGGTATATGCTGTAATTCGAATCGACTCCTCGTACAATGAATTTGCGCCGCCCGTTACCTCACCGTGACGGGCTTTTTTTGTTTTCACCCTATTTCTACTAGAAATCGCCTTGCAAACTTTTTCTGACTTCCAAACACAAGTTGATAAGGCCAGGGCAAGTGGTGCACAACACTTGGTTTTACCGATTCATAGAAGGCTCGGCGCCGATTTGCTAACTCCTGTGAGTGCCTTTTTTCAGCTTCGCCAAGACGCTCGTTCGCCCTTTCTGTTGGAATCGGTCGAGGGGGGCGAAAAGCTTGCGCGTTACTCCTTCCTTGGCAGGAATCCGTACTTGACGGTGACGGCCACCGGATCGGTCACCACCCTTCGGTATTCGGATCCATCCAAAGAGCCTGAAATCCACCATTTGGATGTTTTTGCTGTTTTGTCGGAATTGATGAGCCGATATACGGAAATCGCTTCTCCCCAGCTACCTCGCCTAACGGGAGGGGCAGTGGGATATTTTTCGTACGATTGTGTTCGGTTGATTGAACGCCTCCCAACCCGTCATTCGAATGAACTAAACGTTCCTGACGCCATTTGGTGTTTTTATGATACAGTCGCGGCATTCGATCACGTCAAACACCAACTCATATTGATGGCAAGTGCCTTCGTCAATCCTGGAGATGACCTTCAAAGTCTTTATCTGGCGGCTGTTCAAAAATTGGATGATCTTGAATCCACGTTTTCCAAGCCCGTCGTACCGGGATCGGATCGTGTTGTATTACATGGTGACATCACTTCAAACTTCGAACGATCTGAATTCGAAGAAGCGGTTCGAACGGCTAAAGGTCGGATATACGAGGGGGATATCTTTCAGGTAGTTCTCAGCCAACGATTTGGTTCAAAGTTTTCCGGCGATCCATTCAACTTGTACCGGGCTCTGCGTCAAGTAAACCCCTCCCCCTACCTGTTTTATCTCGATTTTGATGATTTTAAGCTGGTCGGATCTTCACCGGAAGTGTTGGTTCGGGTAGAAAATGGACGTGCCGAACTCCTTCCGATAGCCGGTACGAGGCCAAGATCGGAGGTCGACGAAGAGGATTTACAACTTGAAAAGGACTTATTGGCCGACGCTAAGGAGCGAGCGGAGCATCTCATGCTGGTTGATTTAGGCAGAAACGATCTGGGAAGGATTAGCCAGTATGGATCAGTTCAAGTCGATAAATATGCCTATGTGGAGCGATTCTCGCATGTTATGCACATTGTGTCGGCGGTTTCGGGAGAAATACGCGAAGGTGCAAACGTCATGGACGTTTTAAAAGCCTGTTTTCCTGCGGGTACGGTCAGCGGTGCACCTAAAGTGCGTGCCATGGAAATCATTGACGAACTAGAGCCAACCCGAAGAGGTGTTTACGCGGGGGCTGTCGGATATTTGGATTTTCGCGGCAATCTTGACACCTGTATTACCATCCGGACCATGCTGGTGCAAGGCGACTCCGTCTTCATCCAAGCCGGTGCCGGCATTGTGGCTGATAGCGATCCATCAACCGAATATGAAGAAACCCGATCGAAAGCTATGGCACTTCACAAAGCCATGAATGTGGCCGCCGGAGAACTGTTATAATCGACAAACCTTTCACGTTAACCTCAGAATTCTATCACCCGGAATTGACGCAAACGGCGTACCTTTCCATCAAATGATTTCTACAGGGCACTCATCCTAATTTATTCTAGGTTTTGACATGGGCTTAAAAGATTTACTCCTGAAACAAGGTTGGGCTGGCAAGACCATCGGTCGATCTGAAACGATAGAATTGTTAAACCCCATCATTCGAACGAAGAATGAACTCATGCAGTGCCTTAATGCGCTTTCAGCGGCTTCAACCGATGCGGACCAACGCGTCCGATTGGAGGCTTCGCTTAGAACGCTCCGCATGGATATCGGTAAGTTATGTGAAACCGTATTTAGCTGCGGAGGCATTGCCTATTCAGGGACCGATCTAAGCCCGAGTGACTTCGCGGAAGCCACGGGTGCACAGGTTGTTGCATTGGAGCAGGTCTTGGCAGGCCAGTTGGCTGATCAGCAGAAAATTGAACACCAAATGAGAACCCGTGCCATTTTGGGCGTTTTGGAAGAAAACCAACGCTCAAGAAAGAACTCACTTCGCGGTCTTGGGTCCTGATCTTTCGCGTTTAAAAACCTTACATCTGTGTCCGAATTGTCCTCTAAATCGTCCAAGAATGCGTTTCTGAAGCCCACATCGTCCGGTTTCAAACCCATCGTCGTATCGGGCATCCAACCTTCCGGCACGTTACATCTGGGTAACTATTTTGGTGCTATCCGGCAGCACGTCGAACTCCACGCGGCGGTCGAGTCGTATTTCTTTATAGTTAATTATCACGCCCTGACCTCCCTCAGCGACGCTGAAGCCCTCAAAAGATATTCCGTTGACGTGGCCCTGGATTACTTGGCGCTCGGATTCGATCCCGAAAAGTCACACCTCTTTTTACAAAGCGACGTGCCGCAGGTGACCGAGCTATCTTGGATTTTTTACACGCTCACGCCGGTTTCGCAGTTGGAAAAAGGAGTTTCGTTCAAAGACAAGGTCGCGGCGGGACTTTCGGCTAATGCAGGACTTTTTAACTATCCCATTCTGCAAGCGGCCGACATTTTGGTCTACGGTGGCACTCTCGTCCCCGTCGGAGCTGACCAGAAACAAAATGTGGAAATTTGTCGGGATCTGGCGGCAAGGTTTAATGAACGATTTAGCCCGAATAGCCCGATTTTCCCAGTTCCAGAGGCCTACATCCTCGAGGATGTCGCGGTGGTCCCAGGAGTCGACGGTCGTAAAATGTCGAAAAGTTATAACAACACGATCGGGATTTTTGACGAGGGGAAAGAATTAAAGCAAAAAGTGATGAGCATCATCACGGATTCCACTCCCCTTGAGGACCCGAAGGATCCGGATACCTGCAACGTTTTTGCCCTGATTCGTCTATTTGCTTCGGACTCAAAACGAAATGAAATAGCCGCAGCCTATCGGGCCGGCGGATACGGTTATGGCCACGCTAAAAAGGAATTATTGGCGCTGGTAACTGAACATTTCGCTGAGGCCCGGGAAAAACGTCACGAACTATCCAAAAATAAGGACTTCGTGATGGATGTTCTTCGTGAGGGCGGTCGTAAAGGACGAACTCAAGCTGAGATTTTTATGGAAAAGGTGCGCGCTGCGAGCGGCTTGATAACAACTTATTGAAAGCCGGTCATGATTTTAATTATCGATAATTACGACAGCTTCACGTACAATTTGGTCCACTTGGTGGCTCGAAGCCAAAAAGATATAGTGGTTCGGCGAAATGACGAGATTACGGTCGATGAAATTGAATTATTAGATCCGGAGGGAATTCTGATATCTCCGGGCCCGGGCCGGCCAGCAGATGCGGGTGTTACTTGTGAAGTCATCCGCACGTTCGGTGGCCGTATCCCCATTTTGGGAGTATGCCTCGGGCATCAAGCTATTGGTGAGGTATATGGGGGGACTGTCACCTACGCTTCAACCTTAATGCACGGCAAGACGAGCGAAATCCGCCACGATGGACGGGGTCTCTTTGCAGGAGTTTCTGAACCTTGTACAGCCACCAGGTATCACTCATTGGTGGTGGACCAAGCTACTCTACCGGCTCATCTGTTGGTTACTGCCCGATCAGAAGACGGAACTATTATGGGTCTTCGTCACGCTTCAGATCCGGTTGTAGGAATTCAATTTCATCCGGAAAGCCTGTTAACCGTAGAGGGGCCCAAGATGATTGAAAACTGGATACGATCCATCCAGGATCCAACCAGAACAACCTAGGGCCATTATGTTTGAGATTCTTACCAAACTTGCCGAACATCAACCCTTGAATCGGAGCGATGCAAGCCATGCCATGGAGGTCATGCTCCGCGGCGAAGCTTCACCCGAACAAATTGCAGCGTTCTTGGTGGGTCTACGGGTAAAGGGCGAATCTGTCGATGTTTTGACTGGCCTTACCGAAACCATGCGGGCCTTTGCAGTACCGATTTCCGCGCCAAAACATGCTTTGGATATTGTCGGAACCGGCGGAGATCGGTCGGGCTCATTTAATATCTCGACCACGACCGCGATTGTTTGTGCAGGACTAGGCGTACCCGTCGCGAAACATGGAAATCGCTCGGTATCGTCGAAATGCGGCTCTTCTGACGTATTGGAGGAATTGGGAATCCACACAGCCTTGGGTCAAAAAGGTGTCGAACATTGTCTGGAGCACGCCGGAATGGCATTCATTTTTGCTCCCTACTTCCACCCGGCGTTAAAACACGTGATGCCAGTTCGAAAACAGCTCGGCGTTCGGACTTGCTTTAATATTTTGGGCCCATTGTGCAATCCAGCTGCGGTTAGACGGCACTTAATTGGGGCTTTTTCAGCCGAAATAGCCGAGAGTATGGCTCATATTCTGGTGAATCTAGGATCCGATCGCGTCTTTTGTGTCCATGCTCACGACGGCCTCGACGAAATTTCCCTATCGGGCCCGACCACGGTGTTTTCTTGCCTCGACAAAGGCACAGGGGTTAAGAAATCGACCTTTTCACCGGAAGATGTGGGTTTTAAAACCGCCCCATTGTCCGCCATTCTCGGGGGCGATGCAAAAGAAAACGCCGACATTCTGCGCCGCGTATTACAAAATGAACCTGGCCCCAAAACGGACATTGTCGTTTTGAATGCAGCTTTTGCGCTTTTGGCAGCCGGTCACTCCAATTCACTTGAGGATGGCATCCTCTGGGCACGTGAATCGCTTTCATCGGGAAAAGCAGCCGCTGTGCTTGGCAAGCTTATTGAAGTTAGCCAACAGGCTGCTCGTTTGGAGGCCAATTAGCGATGGCGACCATTTTAGACCAAATTGTAGAGGACACGAAAGGGGTAGTTGCAACTCGAAAACTACAGACTTCGATTCGGCACCTCGAACAGTTCGACCACTTTGGCCGGAAATGCCTTTCGCTTGAAGATGCTTTGAGGGCAAACGCTTTCTCCATCATTGCAGAAGCCAAAAAAGCCTCGCCCTCCAAAGGTATTCTCCGGGACCCATTTGATCCGGTTGAGATAGCTCAATCTTATCAAAAGGCCGGGGCGACCGCCGTATCCGTTTTGACCGAACCCATCCATTTTATGGGTGATATTGCGTATTTGGCTAGTTGTCGGGCTTTAGTGGACATTCCGCTGCTCCGAAAAGACTTTATCTTTGACCCGTACCAAATTGTCGAAGCGAAAGCCTTTGGGGCGGACGCGATCCTACTCATCGCTGCCATATTGTCGAAGAATCAACTGCTGGAATTGCAAGCCGTGGCTCGTGAACTAGGACTTTCGGTTTTATTAGAGATTTACGAGGAGGAAGAATTGGAACGGATAGATCTTCCTAATACGCCCATCATCGGCGCAAACAGCCGAAATCTGCACACTTTTGAAGTGGATTTGCATGAAGCCATTCGCATTTTGTCATTGGTACCCGTTGGGTGCCAACGAATTGCAGAAAGCGGGATTCGCTCAAAAGAGGACGTATTGCTGCTTCAAGACGAGGGTATAAACGGAGCGTTAATAGGCGAATCGTTTATGAGACACCCCAATCCAGGAGATGCATTAGCCTCCTTTATTTCAGCGATTTCATGACGAAAGTAAAAATTTGTGGGATTACGACCCTGGCCGATGCTCGATTCGCATCCGGCGCAGGGGCCGATTTTTTAGGTTTTATTCAGGTTCCAAACAGTCCCCGATACATCGCCCCAGACTTAGCTCGGGACATTATCAATTGGGTTTATGGTTCGCAGGCCGTAGGCGTCTTTGCGGGCGAAGATGCCGAAAGGGTCAATGAGATTTGCGACCAGGCGGGATTTACCTATGCTCAATTGCACGGCAACGAGACGGCTGCGTATTGCGAGTGGATCGACCGACCGATCATTAAAGCCATTCGAATCGCGCCCACGGATTCTGCGGCAGCTATTCAACAACAAATAGATTCCTTCGAGGCAGTCGTCGAGTATTTTTTGTTTGATTCTATGGGGAATACATCAACAAATCCGGCTGATTTTGGGGGAACGGGTAGGACGTTTGATTGGTCGCTCCTAAATCAGCTCGTAATCCCACGACCATTCTTTCTTGCTGGCGGACTGAGCGTCGAAAATGCGAAGCAAGCCATTCTCGAAACCGCGCCATTTGCACTTGATGTCTCGTCGGGGGTAGAGGAATCGAAAGGGGTCAAAGATTTTGCAAAGATAGATGCCTTCATGAAACAGGTTCGAGGCGGGGTTCAACATGGATAATTCTCTGAGCTCGACATCGCTCGGCGCTAGCTCATATTCCCTACCGGACGAAAGAGGCCGTTTTGGCCCGTACGGGGGCGCATATGTGCCTGAAATTCTGGTCCCAGCCTTAAAGGAATTGATTCGGGGCTTTTCTGAGGCCTGGCAAGACCCTTCTTTCCAGCTGGATTACCACGATTTGCTTGGGACCTATGTAGGCCGACCGACCGCACTTACGTTTGCAAATCGTCTGACGGCTAAGCTCGGAGGAGCAAAAATCTATCTCAAACGGGAAGATTTGTGTCATACCGGCGCCCACAAGATTAACAACACGATTGGTCAAATTCTGTTGGCACGACGGATGGGTAAAACCCGCATTATCGCGGAAACCGGTGCCGGACAGCACGGCGTCGCGACCGCTACCGTGTGCGCGAAGTTCGGGATGCCGTGCATAGTGTACATGGGTAGCGAGGACATGGAGCGCCAACAACTCAACGTCATGCGCATGCGACTATTGGGCGCCGAAGTCAGACCCGCTACCAGTGGCAGCAAAACGTTAAAAGACGCAACCAACGAGGCGATTCGGGATTGGGTGACTAATGTCCGCGACACTTTTTACATTATTGGCTCGGTCGTGGGACCACACCCTTATCCGCAGATGGTCCGCACTTTTCACGAGGTAATCGGCTCTGAAGTCAAAAATCAGCTGAAAAAGGCTGAAAACCGACATGCCCCAGACCTTCTCGTGGCCTGTGTCGGTGGTGGCTCGAATGCGATGGGGCTCTTTGGTCCATTCCTAAACGACCCCAGCGTATCGATGATAGGTGTTGAAGCTGCGGGAGAAGGTCTCGATGGTCTCCACGCGGCAACCTTAACGCTGGGGGAACCGGGTGTGCTCCACGGAGCGATGAGCTACCTACTGCAAGATGAGGAGGGGCAAGTGGCCCTAGCCCACTCCATTTCAGCCGGATTGGACTACCCTGGGGTCGGGCCGGAACACGCCTATCTCAAGGATTCGGGCCGAGTGACTTATGTCACCGCGACGGATACAGAAGCTATCGAAGGTGTCCGCTTATTGGCCCAAACCGAGGGTATTATTCCTGCGCTCGAGACGGCTCACGCCATCGCGGCCCTCCGTACGCTGGCTCCCACCCTGGACCGGAATCAAATCATCGTGGTAAATTGCTCGGGCCGTGGCGATAAGGACATGGGCACCATTTCAGCACATTTGTAGACGACCATATGTCCTCAAGACTCGCGAACCATATTCGATTGATATCCGCCCGGGGTGATAAAGCGCTCGGAGTATTTGTTACAAGCGGATTTCCTACACCGCCCGATACTCCGGATATATTGCGGGCCATTGACGACGGTGGAGCTGATTTCATTGAGTTGGGAATGCCATTTAGCGATCCTCTCGCTGAGGGATTGCCCATTCAACACTCGAGCGGGGTGGCCATTGAAGCGGGCATCACCATGAAGCAAACGCTCTTGTTTGCAGCCAATTTCCGTAAGCATTCGGACACCCCTTTGGTCCTTATGGGATACGCCAATCCCATTGTGAAATACGGCATTAGCAACTTTTTCCGTGATGCCCGATCTAGTGGAGTAGACGGAGTAATTCTCCCTGACGTACCTCCTGAATCTGATTCGCCATTTTTGTTGGCAGCTGAATTAAATAATGTTGATTTGATTTCACTCATAGCACCCACCACGCCAGAAGATCGAATGGCTTTCATCGATAAACTCTCGACGGGCTTCGTGTATGCGGTGTCTGTAACCGGAGTGACAGGATCTGACTTAGGATCGAAAGCCCCTATTCAGGCGTATTTAAAAAGAGCTTCGACCGTTCTTAAGCATAACCCGCTGTTGGTTGGTTTTGGCATTCGAACGAGACAAGATTTCCTTGAAATGGCCGAGTTTACGGATGGAGCCATCATTGGATCAGCGTTAGTGGGAAAAATCGACGAGCTTTGGGGGCAACCGAAACTCAGTCAACACGACAAATTGAAAGGTGTGAAGGCCTTTATCCACGAATTGAAAACGGGTTCTCTGAATGCATAGATTGTTTATTAGCGCTTCCGGTAGGCAAACCGGTTTGACCTTGCTTACCGTATTGTTATCCGCCTTGGTGTTTTTGAATTTGACTGGTTGTGAGGCTCTCGAAAACAAGCCTTTTGCAGTGGGTCCAGAGGGCGAAATCATCATCGTAATCGACTCAACCAATTGGAATGGTCCTCTTGGCGAAGCGATTCGGACGTATGTTTCTCCTTATTTGGGAACGCTTCCGGCGCCTGAGAAGGAATTCACCCTCCGGCAAGTGTCTATAGTGTCTAAAAAGGTCCTCGATGGCCTTCAAAAGCAAAAAAATGTCATCTTCGTCGCGCCTCTAATGGACGATACGCCGGAGGCTTCATTCCTAAAATCCCGTTTGGCTGAGGAGGCAGCACTCGAAATCCAGAATGGTGGAACCACGGTCATTTCTAGACGCGATTTATGGCGGAGTAGTCAGCAAATCGTCTATTTGTTGGGCCAAACACCAGAGTCCCTTATTAAACTTTTGACCGAGCGAAGCGAAGATATTCGGTACGCCTTCAATGTGATCACACGCGAGCGGGTCACCCTGGAAATGTTTAAAAAAGGCCGTCAGCCCAAAATTGAGGCGGCTTTAATGAAGAAACACACTTTTGCAGTCGCCGCTCAACACGACTATTTCGTGGCCATCGATACAACCGATTTTGTCTGGCTTCGACGAACGGTCAATTCGGAGTCCTGGAGGAGCATGTTTATTTATTACGTCGACGGCTTTAATCCTGCCAATTTGACTCCTGAATGGATATATGAAGCCCGAGAGCGATTGACGGAAACCTATATCCGGGGGAATCTTGACGGTTATGTATCGATCGATTTTCGTCGGGAATTGAATACTGAAAACATCGATTTTTTGAGCCATTTTGCGTTCGAGACCCGAGGATTGTGGCAAATGGTTGGAAAGGAATCGGACGGCAAGGTGGTCGAATACGGGATGGGCGGACCATTCTTGAACTACACGTTTTACGACGAATCTTCGGGTCGTTTGTATATGATTGATGGAATGGTTTTCGCGCCGGGATACGATAAACGTGAGTTTTTACGCCAAATGGAAGTGATTGCGCACACTTTTCGAACGACCCTACTAGAAAGCGAACTGGAAGTCCCTTCTTCTTAACTCGCATCCGTCTAAAGGAACTTGCCTTTGAGGTAATTTACCTCTTAACCATTTGATGCTATGATCAAGTTATCGGGAGTCAATCTTATTTTTCTGATGATGGTTTTTTGGACGGCGGCATGCTCCCCTCCACCGGAAGAAATGTCCTTGGTTTTGGACGCGTCTGACTCGCTTTTAGTAAACGTCCTCATCGATTTGCACGAAGTGGACGCAGGCCTTTTTACCTCGGCCAAAAATAACGCAGTGACCACCGGGCAGCCTTTATCTCTTTCGTTTACCGATACAAGTTTACGGGATTCGGTTCTGCGGAGCCATGACATGAGCAATGACGAGTTCAACGAGCTGATTGAAGCTCGTCTGGCCGCTCCGGAACGATTTCTCCTCGTGTACAATCAAGTTTTAGATCAGTCTGCCGCTAATCAGTAGGCGGCCGGCAGATATCGCAGTTTCCGCATCTAGGCGGAGCAGATTCTCCAAAATAGCCCAATATTGCCCATCTACGGCACATTTCTCGATCTGTATAGCGCTTTAGAAACGCAAAGAGTTTTTTGTCCCTGCGCCTGGCCGCCCATGTTCGCCATCCTTTTTTGTTTTCAATAAGGGACATCCTGGAATTCACGGCGTCGGGTGTTACAATTAAATGGGCCGTCCCGGCCGGCCCGACCAGCTTCCTGATAATAAGCTTCCATCGCAGAAGGCACTCCGACATGTATAACCGATCGAACGTCCGGACGATCAATCCCCATTCCAAAAGCATTGGTTGCCACGATAACTCTAACTTTTTTGCGCATCCATGCATTCTGCGCCGTTTGGCGGTCCTCTTCTGACATCCCGGCATGATACCCCACCGCCGAAATCCCTGCTAACCGCAGTTTTTCCGACCACACTTCGACCCCCTCTCTGGTGGAGTCGTAAATGACCACGGCGCCCTTCTCGCGGCCCAAATGGAAGAGGACCTCCCTCCTGGCATCGACCTGCCGAAGAACACTAAATCGAAGGTTGGGGCGATCAAAGGATCCTTTTATAATGGATGGATTCCGAAGATGTAGATTTTTGACAATGTCACGTGAGGTTCGAGGCGTTGCCGTAGCGGTCACCGCGCAAACGCGTACATCCGGAAGAAGGAGTCGTACATCAGCAATTCTTCTATATTCGGGCCTGAAATCGTGCCCCCACGAACTGATACAATGGGCTTCGTCGACCGCCAAGAGGCGAATCAAACCGGTCTCCATCAATTTTCGAATTTGTTGACCCTTTAGTCGTTCGGGAGCCGCATAAATAAAAAAGAATTCGGATTGGCGAATTCGGTTAAGCACGTGAGCGAAAACGGCGGGTTCGACATAACCAGTCATGGAAAATGCTCCGATGCCACGACTCATTAAGGCACTGACCTGGTCATGCATGAGCGAAATCAGAGGTGACACGACTAGCGTAACGCCTCCCAATATGATTCCCGGCACCTGATAACAAATCGATTTCCCACCACCCGTTGGCAGCAGTGCCAACGTATCTTTGCCCTGGAGAATCGATTCAATTACTTCCAATTGATTAGCCCTGAAGGCATCGTAGCCCCAAAAACGGGACAAAACGAGCAGGGCTTTATCTCCAAGCTCTAACTCGGTCG
Organism: Bacteroidota bacterium; assembly: GCA_027622005.1. Lineage (GTDB taxonomy): Bacteria > Bacteroidota > Rhodothermia > Rhodothermales > UBA10348 > UBA10348. Next base: position 43,410 of record JAQBZH010000001.1, read on the forward strand.
AGGATTTGCCGGGCGATTTGGGTCGTTGAGAACTCATCGACATGTACTGTGATATGCGCTTGCTCATAAAACGCCTTCCTCTCTGCCATCATCGTCGCGACTCGATTTTCAAGCTCCGCGCCGAGAAGCATTTTTCCTTCGTTATCGAACAGCTTCGGCCGAACCCCCCGAGAACGACTTAACCTTTGGGCCAAAAATGAAGGAGAAGACTTGAGATATATCACCAGACCCGTATCGAGGCATAAATCCAACAACTTTTGATTGCAAATAGCCCCCCCGCCGAGCGACACCACCAAGGAACGCGTTTCAGATGCTTTTATCAGCAACCGCGCCTCGGTTTCTCGAAAAGCGGGTTCACCCAAAAGTTCAAAAATAGCTGGAATCGAGAGCCCGAGATGGGCACTGATTTCCTTATCTAAATCCATAGAGGCGAATCCCGCGAATTTTGCAACGCGCGGTGCAATCGTAGATTTCCCTACTCCCATGAAACCCGCGATATAAATTCGATGTACGGGAGGCATTGATTCCCCATGAATTGATTTTTCGATTCTAAAGTTAAGAAGATGTTGTTTGGCGACCTACCGCTTAGATATTGAATATGATGGCACCGAGTGGCACGGTTGGCAGTTTCAGCCTGACCTGCCGACGGTTCAAGGCGCTTTGGAATCAGCGTTTGAGGTGGCCATGCGTAGAAGCACTACGATTATTGGCTCCGGAAGAACCGATGCCGGGGTTCATGCAACCGGCCAAGTGGCCCATTTTTGTGATGATGAACCGATCGATACCGATAGGTTATTGAGTGCCCTTAACGGAATAATTCCGCCTTCGATTGCCGTTCGATCGATCTCGCAGACTCACGATTCATTCCATGCTCGTTACGACGCAAAAAAGCGACAATATCGATATCGGATCTCAACGCAGTCCATTGCGCTTGATCGCCATATTCGGTGGTTTGTGCGTCCTGAACCCGACTTTGACGCCATGAATCGGGCAGCTGGCCTATTGTTGGGCTCCCATAATTATTCCGCCTTTTGCCGAGTGTTGTCTGAAACGGAAAATCGAGTTTGTGCAGTTTCCGAGGCCGCGTGGATTCCGGTACCCGAAAAAGAAGGTAGCTTTGATTTTGTAATCTGCGCCGACCGCTTCCTGCACGGCATGGTTAGATCGATTGTAGGAACTCTAGTGGAAGTGGGGAAAGGAAAACGTGCTTCGGATACTATTCCCGCCCTGCTGTTGTCAGAAGACCGAACCCAGGCTGGATTCGCTGCGCCTGCACACGGATTGACGTTGGAACAGGTTTGGTACTAATTGAAAGCCGTGCCGCCTTTCCCATCATGCCATTGTCGGGCTTAAATCCCCACAGCGCGCAACCGGAACGTGTGCCGCGAGGCAATAATTTAACCCCTCGGAGCCAAGCTCTCGTTCCTTCGTTTCAAACCGATATGAAGCGAACACTAGTGCCAACCCTTTTTACCATTTTAGCCCTCTTTTGGAGCGGTTGCGACCGAGCCTTTACCGATGTGGGAGAAGCTACTATTGAAGTTGTTTCCCCCGATGTCCGTGTTGCCATAACCGAACCTTCGATTGCCCTAGAACTAAAAGTGGAATCCGTCCGCGACGTAACCCGTGTCCGCACCCAAGGGAGGGAGTTTTCTTTCGATGCGTCGAGTCAAAGATGGATTACCCAGTTAGATCTGCATAAGGGCCTCAATCAATTTGTTGTCGAAGCTTTTGTCGATGACGGACCGACCCGTACGGATACGATATCAATCTTTCATTTGACGTATACGCACTCCGTTCCAACGGTCGAAATCTCCGCTTTTGGGACGGGTAGCCACACGCTTACACCTAGCTTAGGCGGTAATAGTTTGTTGGTTGGTGGTTCCTTCAATGCTGGATCAGGCGCTGCCCAAGATGCCCATCTATTGCGACCGGGAGGCCCCTTTCTGGTACCAGTTGTTGACCCGACCAAATTCCCCAGATCAGGACACACCGCATCAGAGCTTCCGGACGGTCGCGTTTTGATTGTTGGGGGGGCGGTGTCGGGTGATATTCAGTCAGTCGATGAGCTGGTTTCTCCAGCCGAAGTATTTGAGCCCTCGAACAACACCTTTAAGTTGATTCCCGTTAAAGGAGATCCCATTCGCCGGATGTACCATACCACCATTGTAAGGGAAGTCGACGGCCAATTTTTTGTTATCCTTTTGGGCGGCCGCGGAGACATCCGCTACACTCCGAGCCCGCTTCTCGGGATCCGCGAAGATATGCGCTCATTTTTGCTCCGAAATGACTCCCTTATTTCCGTTTCGCCCACTATTGGTCCTTTTGTTGAGCCGGTTGCTGGCCACACGCAGACTACTCTGACGTCGAGCCTCCCATGGAGAGGGTCTCGATATCTCGTAAATGGACTCCGATGGGGCGCTACGACAGAGCCCACATCGTTCATCATGGACTTTAATAGTCCATTCGGGATAGACATTTCGAAGACCAAGCCAATGCAGCAGCCTCGTATTCGTCATGCCTCCATTCCCATTGCTCCCGGAATAGTAGCTCTGTTTGGAGGTCGTGCTGAAGACCCTACGGTCGTATATGGTACGGGAGAATTGTTCGTCGAGGAAGCAAATATGTACTTTACACTGCCATTTTCAATCGTTCCCCGATTTGGACTGACAGCGACTCGGTTAAATAATAACAGTATTTTACTGTTTGGTGGATTTGACGCCACTGCCGATGCACTAACAGACGCAGATTTCGTATCTTTAGACGTCCAATAATCATCAACACTTTTGCCTTCGTCCATGGACGTTCAGCTCATACTTCGTTGGCTCGTAACCGCAATTGTAATTATAATTGCCATTGTCCTTCTTGGCTTCGTGCTTCAGTTGGCAGGTATTCTGTTGAAGCTGGCCATTAAGTTTTTAGTCGTGCTTCTGATTATTGCCCTCTTTGTTCGACTCTTCGACGCCTTACGATCGAACTAAAGCCCTTTATTAATCGATTCTTGGGCTTTTTCTCCAACGATTTGACCCTAGAATCGACCTTGATTTTTTATGAGTCTAGTAGACTTTAGCGTTTTCTCAGAAACGGATCGCCTTCGTCAAGTCATTGTCCACACGCCCGGCGCCGAAATGGACCTGGTGTCCCCCCTTGATCGAGAAGCGTTGCTGTTTGAAGACATCTTGTTTCTCAGCCATGCCCGAAAAGAGCACGCCTTGATGTGTTCTATTTTTCAGAAAATGGTTGGGGAATCCGGGACCGTATTTCAAATTACTTCGCTCCTTCAAGAGGCTTTTCGGCAGGAAGACGCAAGATTTAGTTTTGTCGAACAAATTGTCGAAGCGTCCCCCGAAGCCAACCTCAAGGCGTTTGAGAAAGATTTAAAGCAGTTGTCCCCCAATGAGTTATACGATTTTGCCCTGACCGGACGGTCTCCGTTAGCTTTGGAAGCCAAACCGCTACCAAATCTTATGTTTATGCGGGATCTGGCGGCAGTGGTGGGTAATCACATGGTGTTGAGCCACGCCGCAACCTCGGCGCGCTCCAGAGAAAGCGTCATTATTAACGTTGTGGCCTCGTATCACCCCGCTTTTGAGGCTCATCGGGACCATATTATTAAACTCCCGCCCGGAGTCACGTTTGAGGGTGGCGATCTCTTGGTTGCGTCTAGCGACACCATTTTGATTGGTCAATCCGAAAGAACATCGTTTGGGGGGGTGATTTCCGTCGCAAGGAGATTACTGGCCGATACCTCTATTAAAAACGTGATTATGGTCAATTTGCCACAGGAACGTTCCTGTATGCATTTGGACACTGTTTTTACCTTTGCGTCGCCAAATGAGTGTGTGGTATTCCCTCCCCTTATCGATCCGAGCGGGATGAATAACGTGATGACGTTTAGCGCCGGGAACGGAACGGAGTCCCTTCATGGCCGAATAGAACAAAATTTGCAAAGCGCACTCGAATCGTGTTTGGGTCGGTCTATGACTTTTGTGCCCTGTGGAGGATCAAACCGTTTGAGTCAACAGCGTGAGCAGTGGACCGACGGAGCTAATTTATTTGCCATTGCGCCCGGAGTCGTGCTGGGATACGAAAGAAATCAAAAAACATTCGATGAGATGGCTCTCTTGGGCTATCGAGTCGTTACAGCAGATGGCTTTCTCTCCTATTATCAGGAAAGTACCTGGGAGCCCGGTGAGCGGATTGCGATCAAACTCGACGGCTACGAACTCTCCCGGGGAAGAGGCGGACCCCGCTGCATGACCATGCCTATAGCTCGCGTGCCCTTATGAGCCTCGATGATTTAATGACAGATCACAAGCGATGGATGAAAATGGCCATTCGCGAGGCAGAGAAAGCAGCCGAATCAGGCGAGGTTCCGGTTGGTGCGATCGTCGTTAAGGATAATCAAATTATTGGGCGCGGGCACAATCAGGTTGAACGATTAACCGACGCCACAGCTCACGCCGAAATTATAGCGATTACAGCAGCGTGCCACACCATCGAATCGAAGTGGTTGGAGGGCTGCACCCTCTACGTTACGCTCGAACCATGCCCGATGTGCGCTGGCGCAATTTGGCTATCCCGGCTGAAGTGCGTGGTTTATGGCGCATTTGATGAAAAAGCTGGAGCCGCGTCCACTCTGTACAATATTCCGCAGGATCCGAGACTCAACCATTATGTGGATCTGATTTCCGGAGTTGAGGAAGAAAGATGCGCATTGTTGTTAACGCAGTTTTTTGCAAACAAACGGCAAAAAGATGAACGTTGATGTCGTCGTCATTGGAGCTGGACCCGTGGGACTTGCCTGCGCGATTGAAGTGTCTAGACGGGGAATGTCCTCTGTTGTGGTCGAAAAGGGTTCTCTCGTAAATTCATTAGTCGGATACCCAACCAATATGGAGTTTTTTTCAACTCCAGAGCTATTGGAAATCGGTGGATATCCTTTGATAACTTCCCACTACAAGCCTCTTCGGGAAGAAGTCATCGACTATTATCGACGGGTGGCTTCGCTTGAAAACCTTACAATAAACCTGTTTGAAACCGTGGTATCTGTTGATGGAAAGGTTGGCCATTTTCAGGTAACAACGTCTAAAAACCAGATTTCCTGTCGATATGTAGTGGTTGCAACCGGTTTTTTTGACCATCCGAACACCTTAGATATTCCTGGGGGCTCCCTTCCTAAGGTTACTCACTACTTTAAAGAGCCCTTTGCGTACGTCAGGCGCAATGTTGCCATTATTGGAGCCAAGAACTCAGCCGCGAAAGCAGCCCTTCAATGTCACCGATACGGTGCAAAAGTGACGATGATCGTGCGGGGTCCCGAAATAGGACCCAATGTTAAATACTGGATTCGTCCGGATTTAATTAATCGCATATCCGAAGGCTCGATTGTGGCCCATTTTAATTCGAATGTGACTTCGATCGAGCAAAACACACTCCGTTTTACATCTATCGACGGAGAATATGAAATTGAAAACGATATTGTATTGGCGCTGACTGGATATCACCCGGACTATGCATTCCTGCGGCAGATTGGCATTGGCACCGAAGCAGATGTTTCCGAAACGCCCATTCACAACCAGGAAACGTTTGAATCGAATCGGGCGGGTGTCTTTTTGGCTGGCACCGTCTGCGGTGGGCGCCATACAAGCCGGTGGTTCATTGAAAATGGAAGACACCACGCGACTGTTATTGCCGATCAATTGTCAAATTATACCGCCTGATCACAAATCCTGCTATTCAAGGGCCGATACAATTTGAGCAGCGAGCTCATTTTTCGGGTTGATTCTTAGAGCTTTCAGTGCCGAGCTCTTAGCAGCCGCAAGCTCGTCGTTCCTGAATTGAGCTAGTGCAAGTTTTGACAGCAACCCGTCATTTTCGGGGTTAGTAGCAACAGCACGTTTAAACATGGATACCGACTGCGGATATTTCTCATTGCTCAGATACAGCGTTCCTAAGTTGTCTAAGGACTCGGTATGAACCGGAATACGCGAAACAGACAGTTGCAAAATGGATTCAGCCTTAGAAATAAGATTCTGTTGGATGTATACGAGTCCCAAATTGCTCATCGCGCCTCCATGAAAAGGATTCAGCTCGATGGCACGCTTAAGATTGGATTCGGCCAATTTGAATTCACCTTTCCTCAAAAAGGCAGTTCCCAGATTATAAAATCCTGTATCATTCCACTTTTCATTCGTGATGGCCTTTTTGTATTCAGCAATTGCCTCTTCGATACGATTTCTCGTTTCCAAAAACCGTCCTAGGTTAAGGCGAATGTCCGTTAGAGACGGCTGAACTCGAAGCGCCTCGCGGTAGAGCTGCTCCACTTTGTCCGGAGACTGCCGAATTCCTTCATAGGCCTGGGCCAAAGCGTTAAGCCTTTCCGCCTTGGTGGGATCCATGCGAATTGATTGCTCCAACGAAGGGATTGCTTCGGTGTATCGTCCGAGTAAGATGTGTGCAAAACCGTGCAAATAAAAGGCTTCGCTAACGGTTTGGTCTTTCTCAAGCGCTACTCCAAGCAGTTCTATAGCACTCTCAAGGACTTCAGCTTGTCTTGTCCGTTGCCCCTCAGTAACAAGCGCCATACCCCGATAGAGATTGGTATTAGGACTTTCGTTTTGATCCTTTTTAAAAACGGCCGTCAATATCGGTTGCTGATGAACCGCCACAGGCGCCGTTTCCGGATCTTTCACGACCCTAATCCAATGATCCGTAAAGGCCGAATGCGGAGCCTCAATGAGATCCGTTTTAGGCATATGGCAGGTTATGCAATTTGCACCCGTGCCGTGATCCTTTCTCGCCATCTCGGTTGAAAACGAAGCTACCAAGGATGCTGAAGCGTGGCAACTCGTACAGGTACTGTTAAAGTACTCCGGGCCTTTTGTTCTAAATCCGGCATGAGGATCATGACAAGTGGTACACTGAAGGGGTTCGCTTAAATTTTGCGTTTCAAGAAAACAGGCACTGAGTTTCATCCGGTCAGCGTGAGAAATCACCCCGATACCTTGTGTAGCCGATTCATGCGCTGCAAAAAGGGCGATATAATCATCGAGCTTCTGAGATGGCCGGAAATCGAAAGGAGTCTTTCCATCTCGTAAAAGCGAAACGGAGGCGTTTAAGTGACATTGTTGACATACATCCAATCGGGCATCCAACCGTAAATGAGCCGGATTAACAATGGAAAGGTCAATTTCGCCTCCACTAGATGGAGATGCCAAACGTTCTGCGACGTGAATACTTCCTGGCCCATGGCACCGCTCACAACCTATCCCTTCCGGCATTTCCAAATACTTGCCGTTGGTTTGCGGCACACTTTCGGGATAACTGTTGTGACATGACATACATCGATCTACAATCTTGCGATCAAAACGCTTGTTAGACACCCTGTAGCCCGGGCTAAAATCCCAACGCCTCTTTTGGGTGTACCACGAAACAGGAAGTTCGTAAAACCACCCATCTTTTTCGGATAAGTACGTTCGAGCAGACGTTCCTGAGCCCACCACCCAGTCCATTCGACGGGATAATTGATGGGTTTGCCTACCCCTGGAGTCCAGTAAATACTCTGTCAAAAAATAGCCTGAATCGGAGGCCACTGTTTTGTAGTGAAAGCCTGAAATGGAATCGATTACCACTTCAGATCCAAAATCTTCCACTGCCTTGTCCACGGTCATTCGAAACATGGAACGCGCCATCCCATGCTCCTGATAACCCTGATATTCGTCTTCGTGACAGTCGAAACAAGTCACATCGCCAACAAAGGACGCGTTTTCGGTGACGTTTTTAAAAATCGGTTGTACGTAGTCGTCGTCCGATGGATTTTCGACCGAAGAACGCCCACAACCGACAAACACGGTTAAAAGGCTAATTAATATGATGGAATAGAGATATAGGTATTTCATAAACAAAAAAGAGGGTCGAATCACGTTGTGATTCGACCCTCTTTCGTTTCAATCGAATGATACAGAATTACAGGGTAATAGCCGCTGTAATCATGTCTACATTGTCGAAGTAGTCTGTCGTGTAACGTCGCGAATAATCTACCTGGAAGCGAGTGCCACCAAGATCTAGATCAAGGCCGGCGCCAAAGTTGGTGCCGTTAAAGAATGACAGATCGTCGTCTGAAATGACGTCTAGTCCTCCACGGAGGTATAGAACGTCAAACAGACCTAGCTCAACACCGCCTGAAAACTGATCCTGATCAAACGAATTCGACCGGAAGTTTCCAAGAACGGTAACTACAGCACCAGCACCCATTTCACGGGTGTAAGAAACGCCGAAGTTTAGTAGTGAAGGAAGTTCAACCCCTTCATTTTCCAACTGCAATGCGTTTGCGGCCGCACCGGAGGATTGATCTCTTAACTGCACACGGCGAGTAAGACCAACACCACCGTACTCGATCTGAGTACCGACGTTTTTAAGAGCTACACCCAAACGAAGACCAGATTCACCCACTACGTAGGTCATACCGGCATCGATGGCAACTGCGGATGCAGATACGTCATCAATCGCTTCATTGACTAATTTCAATGTAACGCCGGCTGAGATACGATCCGTGAAAACACGGGCGTAGGTTAACCCAACGGTCATAAACGTTGAGGTATACGTAACTGAGCTGATTTCTGGAGCGCTTTCCGTTTGTACCGGAATGTCTCCAAAATCCCAAGTCGTTACTGTAAAGGCCAAGTTGTTGGAACCGAAGTTCTGGCCAATACCAAAGTAGCTGACACCAATGTCGGCTACGTAGTTCATACGGCTAAAAATAGCCGATGTACCGGTGTTCATCGCGAGTCCGGCTGGGTTTGAATAGATTGCTTCCAATCCGTTCATTCCGGCCATGCCACCCGTTGTAGAAGCGCCTAGCGAAGCATTGCGAGCCGTTACCGGCACTAGCAACTGAGATGCACCCGCCGTACCACGGCGTTTGTCATCCCCTGCATTCGCGTCCAGCACACTCATGCCTAATAAGGCAATCACTACAAGTGCGTTCAGAATATTTCTGGACAGCTTGTTCATATTTAAGTCCTCTTTTTGATAATCAGTTTCGTCATCGAACGTCTACTGAATCTGGGGTTTAGGGTTGGCCCCACGGGGCCAACCTTGACCTCCAAATTTCAACTAGAAAGCGTTGAGCTGTACACGTTTCTTGATAACACCAAATTTCAGCACCTTTTCACCAACGTTTGGCACATCAATGTGAATGATATACATACCACTCGCAATTGGAAGGCCATCGGTTGTTTGAAGATCCCATGGGAACATGGCACCCGCACTATTCTTCTCAAGGGTACGAATAAGCGTACCTGAAAGAGTAAAGATGCGGATGGTTGCCTGATTTGGCATGTTTGTGAAACGAACCTGATCAACAAGCGCTGTTACTTCGTATGAAGAAGCACCTTTGTATGGGTTCGGAACGATACCAATCTCATCCATGGCAGCTTTTGCTTCAGCTTCGTCCCGGTCGCGAGCGCCCAGGCCGTCAGTTGACATCGTAAAGCTGTCACCAGGTTGATTTGGTTTCGTCGTATTAATACGGAATACCGTTCCTGCTTCTGGCATTCTTGATGTGTAGCTCTCAAAGCCGCCCGCAACGGCTCCACCATTGAAGTTCACGAACACGACACGCGACAGCGTTTCTCCACCGTGAGCTCCAGCAGTGCTAGGATCTGCAATTGCGCTAGCTAACCAAGCATTGTATCCTGCTCCAGCTGGTCCAGGAGTCATGTCGTTCGGAAGGTACCAGTAATTCCAATCCGTCATCGGATCGTTAGTCGCACCGGAAGCAGGGCTATCTGTTTCCGTTATATCCCATCCTCTAACGCCGTCGGCGTCCAGTCCGGCCACAATCATTCGAACATCGTCCGATGGATTGTTAGGAGTAGCAATACCGATTCTCCAAACTTCGAATGGAATGGCGTACATACTGGCTCCGTCTCCGAAACGGTCGTATCCATAACATCCTCCTGCTACAGGAGTCGCATAAATTTCGTCCGCAGCTTTAGCTGCCACCCAAGCTGCGTGACAGGCTGGGGTGAAGCGCACTTCGAAATCGTAAGGAACGAGTCGGCTCCATCCATGACCACGTCCCGTGACTGCACGAGCTAGGAAGCCGTTGGTGTAATTTCCGGTGGAGGCGCCACCGGCGTGGATACCCCAAGCGCCAGCGTCTGTGGACTGCGGACTTGGACGGTCATTATAAAACAAGGCGCCATCTCCAACAAGCGGGAAGCCGTTGAAACCGAAGGATCCTTGACGTACTGGATTCAAAGGACCAGATGCGTTAGCAACGGTCTCAAATCCAAGGAAACCATCAGGAGCCCCGGCTACGTCTAGAGACAGACCGTCAAACTGAAGCACGTCAATACCCTCTGGACCTGCAATTCCGGCATTCGCTGCAACTGCGGCACCATCAAATACTTTCGTTCCTGTCGTGAGGTCAACCACGTCGTAGGTGACGGCAGTTGCAACAGAGGACTTCGAAGCATCTAACTTGTTGTGGAATGAAGCATCATTGTCACGTTCAGTTGGATCGTTTGACTCAATGAATGTGAGAGCGCTTTTTCCAGCAAGTTCGGCTGTAAAGAACTCAACTTTGTAGCTGTGTCCTGTTATGGCAGCGGCATTAACAACTCGAAGTGAAGCACCACCGTTACCGACGTTTGTTTCAGCTCCGACTCCGACAATAGCCGTTCCGGAAGCGGCCGCAGCGACTGCTTCCGGAGCAATCACTTTGTCCGTTTTCTGCGGAATAACTGTTACGCGAGCAATCGGACCATGATACGCCTTCGGATATGAATCGAAGTTATACGCATATGCCTGTACTCCAAACTGGTAGTTCTTGTAGTTGGTAAGACCAGAAACAAGCATTGAGTGAGCAACGCCTACGTCCGTTCCTTCAGCTGTAACAACAAGAAGGTCACCACCATCCGTATCAATAATGCGAGTCACGCCATTTGCTCTATCAAATGTGCCGATGACTACTCCGTCCTGATCTTGGGGATTTGAGTACTGATATACCTTGTATCCTTCAAATGCGTAATCGCAATCTGTTTCTGAACAGAACGGATCTTTTACATTGTAAGAATCAAGATAGTTGTTATCTGTAGTACGGTATCCCCACTCTAGTAGCACTGATCCATCTGCAGACGTCGTTGTAATACGAGGAGCATTTGGAGGAGAAGGCACCACGAAGTTGATGTCAAAAGCGGCCTGAGCTACTCTGTCATCAGACTTCATTTTTGTTACCGAATCAAGGTTGTCAAGACCAAAGCTGGTCACGATACCAAAAATAATGGTCTGCTCATCATTCGGCTTAACCGTAAACGGCCCAGTTGACAAAACAAAACGACGGTCAGCAGGAGCAATAGCGGAACCAGCATTGTCTGAGTTCAACTCTGACCAGAATGCTGGTGGGTGTCCTGGAAACATGAAACTCGTTACGATATTGGAAAATCCAAGTCCGTTTCCACCGAGGGTAAACGGCTGTCCATCTTTCCAACGGCCACGCATGAAGTTGTACATGTCAGCGCCGTTACCCGGGTCACCCTGGATACCACCACCGTTGTTGTAGAAAGCAAACGAGGTCATTTTTAGGCGCTCATCGGCTTCATCAACAACGCCGTCTTTGTCGTCGTCTTTACCGTTGTCAGTCACAAGTGGACCTTGGAAGAAGTCGTAACCTGCTGCAGGCGGAGCCGCACCGTAGTTACCATCATCATCATTGTCCGCGTTGTAAATGAAACCCATTCCCAAAACGGAGTCGGAACCGACGTAATCGTCAAATGCCGCGCCAAGGTCCGGATCCGAGAAAATACCAAAGTAGGTGTTTTCGAGTGGAACCGTGCCTTTGTAGAACATGCGGTATTTGTAGAACGTGGAATTTCCAAGCGCTCCAGCCGTGTTAAAGGCAAAAGCAGAGCTATGAACTTCAACGCCCATTGGAGGGGTTGACGAACGGTTGTGGGTGTTACCTTTATCATTCATAATCCACCATAGCATCTGGTCGCCCAAGATGGCTGGTCTTTCACCAGCTGCCAGGTTGATTTTACGATCTACGCGGCTAGCAAGAGGTTGACCGAGGAGGTCAATCGCTTCGCCATTTGCGTCAAGCGTTGGGGCGCCAAGTCCTGTAGGCCAGTCCCGAAGGTCTGGTGTTGCAGTACCACCGCCATTGAAGGAGTTGACATCGTCTTTGTTTATTTTCCAAACACGATCCCAAGGAGTACAGTTGGCTGGGGAAGATCCATCATCATTCAGAGGACCTGACCAGAATTCGAAGGGGCCGTACGTGGAACCAGCAAGCCTAAGCTGTCCGGCAACCTGACCACCCATCCAAATTCCTGAAGCAAAAATGGCCTTGTGACCACTTCCTTTTGGAATTTCATATACGTCAGGAGAACCACGATAGAATAACTCTCCGTTATTCGGAATACGGGCGCGCACATTGTTTATATCGAGGTAGGCCTCGCCAATGGACGGCTCACAGTTGCCGACGCTTTGAGCTCGAGCACCTGGGGTGCTCAAGAACCCAATTGCAAGCGCGGCAATGAGGAAACTTAATTTTCTAATGTTGTGCATAGTCATCCGTGCTTTTCGGTCTATAATATCTGCTCAAAATCTAAAAAAGTACCGAGCTCCTTGTGCGGGCCAAAAAGGCCCGCACAAGTTGCGTCAGCATTTCACTTAGAAGTCAAGACGAACACCAATGCGCGTTAGGCGCGGAATACCGTAGTTACCAAGACTACGAGTACGGTGTAGATACATTGTTTCAGTTACAGGTACAGAACCTCCTAGGAACTGCTGTCCACCTGGGGTAGCAAGGAAGCCGTCATCATCAGGAAGACCCGTTGCGCGCCAAACACCAATGATGTTCTGGCCATCGAATAGGTTTTGAACCCAAACGAATGCAGAAAGCGTGGTGCGTGGTCCAACAGAGAACTTACGATCGACACGAAGGTCGATACGATTCTGCCATGGCATGCGGGCTTGGTTGATTCCACCATCCGGAATTGGAGCTTTTGACTCAATTCGGCTAAATGCCTCAAGCTGTCCCGTGTATGGCTGGCCTGACTTTGCGACTGCCAAGATGTTGACTCCGAAGTTCTCAAATAGCTTCATACCACCAACGGTTGGGCCTTCTCCGGCTCCAAGACGATAGTCAAGGGAGACGTTAAAGGTGTGACGCTGGTCGAATGCTAATGGGCTGATGAAGTTTGGTGGTGTTTCATCAATCCAAGCAATCGTGCTGGTCGTCGAAGAAGACGAACCTGTACCCTGAGCAAACGATAACGTGTAGTTTACGTTGGCGGAGACGTTGTTCGTTCTACGAAGATCGAAGTCGATTTCTAGACCTTTAACGGTACCGAAGTCCGTATTACGGACGGAAGTAACCCCGTTTGGATAAGCATCGCGACGGTCGTCAATCTGGATCAGGTCTTCAATCTGACGGAAGAATCCGGAGATCGAAAGAGATGAACGAGCAGAAAGAACCTGGCGGAAGCCTAATGAGTACTCCGTTGTGCGCTCTGGGTCAAGGTCGTTGTTAGATCCACCGCTTCCTGAACCTGACATACCTTCCAGCGACTGGAATGCGCGGTCAGAAGGACGCTGTGCAACGCGGCCGTAGCTGGCGAAGAACAAAGCCTGATCCGTAACAGGGAAAGAGACCCCGAGACGAGGCATAACCGTAACGCGTGGTTCGTAGTCAACGAAAGAATCTTTCGTTACACGACCATTTAGCTGATGAGGTCTGGCTCCTGAAAGCAGAATGTTTCCTGCGATCGTTGGCTGGCCAGCCGCATCAAACCATTTGCCTTCACGGCTACGGAATCCAGCGACGTCAAGTCCGTTGTAATAAACGGCAAAGTCATCGCCAATTAGACCGTTTGAAAGACCAACTTCACCAGCGCGCTCCAGAGGAAGTGCTGAGTAGCGGTCGTAGTAGGTACGAACGTTGTTGTCAAATACGTCAACACGAACTCCCATATTCAAAACGATATCGCGGAATTCGATTTTGTCTTGAATATAACCGCCGTAATAAATCGGCTGGTGAGGTGCAACGTTGTAACTAGATAGTTGATCACCCTTAGCACTAAGTGCCAAAGGATCGTCATTGGCATCTAGGTCATTTACGTATCTATTGAGATCTTCTGAGTCTACTTCTTCGTCACCAAAAACGTTGTAGCCAACGTAGCTGGTTGCGCCTTCAAGCTGTGCCCAGGTAAGGTCATAGAAGTCAGAAACTTCTTCGCCGCTACCTGCGGTAACGCCTTCAGCACCTGGGGAATAAAGAGCGCCAGCGTCATCAAAATAGCGGGCAATGGTACGACCACTGAGGCTATATGAGCGGTTGGTTTGTTGCTCGAATTCTCCACCGAACTCAATCTGGTGCAAGCCAATCTGCGTTGCAGCCATCGCATTGAAGCGAAGTTGGGTACTGTGGAACTGGAAGTAACCAGCAGGACCGGTGCTTCCGGGAGGAGCTACGAGTTTACCAATGGTCTCGCTGTTGTTAAACTTACCATCTTCCCAACGATAGGTGTATTGCGGCTGATTCGCCATGATAGGCGTGTCGTCAGCAGGATCGTCGGTGCCGTGATTGTCTACACCAACCTGGACAGACGTGAACGTAACGTTTTTGTAACCACGGTTGGTCGCATATACGTCGTTGTCAAAATCTCCCCAGTTCATAACGTCCGCGCGTCTGGTCAAACCAAAGCGAGGATCGTAGTTTTTACCTGACCGATCGGTATAGTCGAACTGAAGTTGGTAAAACGTAGAGTTGGAAAGATAATGCGTCCATGTTGCGAAGAACTGACTGTCGAAACGATCATTCGCTCCATAGTTATCCGGAGAAAAAACGTTCAGCGTTGAAAGGCCTTCGCCTTCTGAACCTACGTAACGTCCACCTACGCGCATGCGTACGTTTTCCATAACGTTGAAATTCAGATTTCCGTTAACAGCGAATCTGTTGTACGAAGTGCCTCTTTTTGCCTTTTCGACAGTGAAATCGTCAGCGGTTAAGAAGTTAGCACTTTCAACGAAGTTGAAATTAACGGAAGCAGGATCGACGCCGGCAGGAACGCTAATGACCGTTCCGTCTCCAGCAGTGATCTGATCGTTAACAATAACGACGTGTCCATCAGCGTCAACAGGCAAATAGGTCTCGCCCATAGATGCTGGAACCGGAATCAAAACCCTGTTTCCATCAGCATCCAATCCCTGCATAGAAGCCGGGAATTGGCTCATTTCCTCAATCGTGGCGCTGCTAGCTTTCAACTGACCAATTGCGCGAGGATTGCTATCCCCTTGACTTAGGTATTCAGCTGCCAAGAAGAAGTTGACGTTGTCTCCCATAACCGGACCACCAATCGCAGCAGAAGCCAGATTGTATCCGAAATCATCTAATGATTCTGAGGTAATGCCCTCAAATGAACCAAAGAATTTCGAAGAACCTGACTTAGTTGTGATATTGATGATTCCTGACATGGCGTCGCCATACCGAGCGGAGATGTTACCAATAATCATCTCCTGCTCTTGAATGGCGGACTGTGGAAGTGCGGTAGTACCGACCACTTTCACACCGTCAATATAATATGTAACCTCAGCACCGCGACCACCGCGAACGTTGAGTGCACCTGAACCTTCGTCATTAACAACACCGGCTTGGATGGCAGCAACGGCTGCGGCTCCACGCACTGGTAAGTTAACAATTTGTTCAGCGTCAACGATCTTAGGAACACCAACGGCGTCCTTCTGGATCAGCGGGCGTTCATATTCAACGACGATTTCGCCAAGGTCAACACCTTCTGTGAGAGCGAAGTTTACTTCCTGGGTATACCCAGAAGAAACTTGCACACCAGCAACGGTTGATTCTTGATAACCGACGAATCGAGCTTGAACACTGTATGAACCAACCGGAACACCGATGACGAAATAATTTCCATCGTTGTCCGTTATGGTTCCTAGCGTTGTGCCGACTAAAATGACCTGTGCGCCTGGTAATGGATCTCCAGTACCTGCGTCGGTCACTACTCCCGTAATTTTACCCGTGTTTTGGGCAAATACGAGGGCCGGCGTAGCTAGCAGCATGAGTACAAGCATGCCCCATTTACGTAACATAAGCTACCTCCTAGTGAAATGATGTGTGGCTTAAAGTGCTGCAGCTCATTCCCACATCGGAACGAGTGCAATTTCTATCGTGCAAAACACCCGCATTAAGCGCCGCATTCAAAATGAAAGCAGAACTCGATACAGGTGTCGTTTGCGATTTCCGTGCAATGCACGAATTTCTTTGATGAACGGAAACGTTCAAAGATGGGATTGGCCCTAAACGGAATCCAAAATCCGGATCAAAACCCGTGACCTGTTTTAAAGCAAGGTCCAGTAGTATGGCGGAATCTTTCTGCAAATAGTCTTTCGACCATTTGATCTCCAGCACAGCTCCAACAGGCGAAGTGGCGAGGGCATAGCTATCGCAACTAAATTCAGGTTTCGCTTGAAAGGTGGGGGTTGAAAAGCTGTATCGAAAATCCAACGGCAATCCTTTTTCGTTAATCGTTTCCTAACATCAGAATCGGTTTCTAAATATAGATGGGGTTTTCTCGTTTGTCAAGGGAAGATGAATGCCCGTTTAACGGGTATTTCCTTTTGCCAAAAACGCGTCGATTATCCGCTCTTTCTTCAAATACCGTTCTACGGGAACGATAATACACATTAAATTTGAATTCAAGGCATGAATTCGAGCATGCACACCCCGTTGACCCCCGAGATGTTAGCAACTTCGTCCAGGATATTGCGGGAAATGGCCTGGTCTACCGAAATAGCTGTGAGCGCTTCATCGCCCGGTCTCGATCTTCCTAGGGACAAAGAACCGATGTTTACATCGTTTTCAGCCAGTATTTGCCCCACTTTGGCCAACATTCCAGGCTTATCCGTATTTCTATAAAACAGTACTTGCCCTTCGGTTTTGATTTCAACGTTAAACTTATCCACGGAAGTTATTCGCCCATCATCACCCGAAAAAATGGTGCCGGCAATCGAAAGGGTCTCTTGACGTCCCTGCAGTCGAAGTTCAATCAGGTTTGAAAATGACTGTTCTGATTGAAAGGTTTCGACATCTACTACCAGTCCGCTTTCCGACGCGATCACTTCAGCGTTCACGAGATTGACCGGTTCTTTCCAATTGGTTGACAGGAATCCCTTCAGGGCGACCACTTTCAAAACATCTTTATACTTTCTGGGAATGTCGCCGTGACAACGGGTAAGGAGGCGCTCCACCGGTTGTTGAAAAATTTGATGGGCGGCATAGCCAAGTCGTTCGGCAAGGTGGATGAATGGCTTTACCTCCGGCTGAGCCGACATGCGGACGGCTATTGCATTCACTGCCGTTAAGACAACTTCCCCTTTCAGAGCGTTGATGACCTGCTCCGTAACTTGCACGGCTACCTTTTCCCCAGCTTCCTCTGTTGAAGCTGCAATATGGGGCGTGGCTACAACATTTGGATGCCTGATCAGATTAAAAATGGTCTCTGTGGGCGGTTCTGATGAGTAGACGTCCAGGGCTGCCGCCCCAACTTGTCCGGACTCCAGGGCCCTCAATAGCGCCGATTCGTCCACAATGCCGCCCCTCGCGCAATTGACAATGCCTACCCCAACTTTGCATTTAGCTATCGATTCGTCACCCAGTAGTCCTGCTGTAGCTGGAATGAGCGGCGTGTGGACCGTTATATAGTCAGAGCGCGAAAACAAGTCGTCCAACTCGACCAATTCAATTCCCATTTTGACTGCGGCCTCTGAAGTCAGCATCGGATCGTATCCGATGACCGTCATATTAAAAGCGAGGCAACGCTCCGCGACCGCTTTGCCAATTTTTCCGATTCCAGCAATACCAATGGTTTTGCCTGATAACTCAGAACCTGTGTAAGGCTTTCGATCCCACTTCCCAGACAATAGGGAAGCTGCAGCCGGGGAAATTTTGCGAGCCATGGCGAGAAGCATGGCAAGCGTATGCTCGGCGGTTGAAATCGTGTTGCCTTCCGGTGCATTTAGCACTAGTATTCCTTTCTTGGTGGCCAGTGGAATATCAACGTTATCGACGCCAACGCCCGCTCTCCCAATGGCAACAAGCGATTTTGCTGCATCCAAAAAGGAAGCGTCAATCGATGTTCCGCTTCGAATGATCCACCCGTGAAATTCAGAACATCGATCCAAAATGTCTTCCCGCGTCCATTTCGACCCGTCGACCACTTCAAATCCGGCATCCGACAATAGGGTAAAACACAACGGGTGAAGCGAATCGGTAATTAGAACTCTTTTTTGCATCATATATAAGGTATAGTCGGAGGGCCAAGATCGAAGGGGCTAGGCTAAATAGGTGTCGATCCAATCCAAAATCGCATCTCTCCCGCGCCCATCGTTTGCACTAGTCAAAACTACGGGTCTTTCTTTTCCGAGCTCCAATAGTGCTTCGTGGACTCGCTGGGTGGCTTTCGAGCGTTCGTTTCCAGAAAGTTTGTCTGATTTGGTCAATAGAACGACATGATCCGCCGGGGACTGGGCCATGAGCAGAACCACTTCTCGATCTAAATCGGTCGGTGGATGCCGAGAATCCATTAATTGGAAAACGACTTTAAGCTGTTCTCTCTCAGAAAGGTAGTTTGCGATGCTCTGTTGCCACTTGGCTCGCTGAGTCTTAGAGACTCTTGCATACCCGAATCCGGGGAGATCAACTACGTGAAAACGCTCGTTAACCAAATAAAAATTGATTTCCTGGGTTTTACCTGGAGTGCTACTAGTTCGTGCTATGCTTTTGCGTTGGAGAAGTCGGTTAATGAGCGAACTCTTTCCAACATTGGATCGACCGATGAAGGCTACCTCCGGGAGCGGTCCCTGAGGCATATTCTTCAAAGAGGTCGAACCTTGGGCAAAACTAACCTTATCAATTTTCATTCGCGACCTGGCGTCAGCGGCTGAAGTTCAATCACGCGATCGAAAAATGCGCTGCTACGGCGGCTCCTATGGCTGCGGGGTTTAACACAATGGTAGCCCCGGCTTCTTCCAAGGCAGCAAATTTGTCTGCAGCGGTTCCTTTACCGCCTGAAATAATGGCACCGGCGTGTCCCATTCTTCGTCCGGGAGGCGCCGTCCGTCCTGCAATGAAGACGAAAACTGGCTTATTCATATAATCGCGGATATAGGCTGCGGCTTCCTCTTCGGCTGTTCCGCCAATTTCACCGATCATGACAACGGCTTCCGTTGCGTCATCCGCCTGAAAAAGCTTTAGAATGTCTAGGAATCGGGATCCAATGATAGGGTCTCCGCCAATACCGACGGCCGTGCTTTGTCCAAGACCTTGCCGCGTCAACTGATCCACCGCCTCATACGTTAGCGTACCGCTCCGAGAAACGACGCCTACATTCCCTTCTGAAAAAATCATAGCGGGCATAATGCCGACTTTAGCCTGACCCGGAGTGAATATTCCAGGACAATTTGGGCCGATCAAAGCTGCCCCTTTCTGCTTTACATAATGGTAAACAGGGATCATATCGTTTACCGGGATTCCTTCCGTGATGCAAACGATTGTTTTGATCCCAGCGTCAGCGGCCTCTAAAATAGCATCGGCTGCAAACGGTGGGGGAACAAAGATGACCGATGTGTTGGCTCCTTCCATCGAAACAGCGTCAGAAACCGTATTAAACACCGGTTTTCCAAGGTGGGTATCCCCGCCCTTGCCAGGAGTTACGCCTCCAATTAAGGGGGTGCCGTACTCGAGCATTTGCTCCGAATGAAAACTCCCTTCTTTCCCGGTGAAGCCTTGAACGACGAGTCGGGTATTTTTGTCAACCAGGATGGCCATGGTTTGTATTCTTTCTGATTAAAGTGTCCGCAAACGGGTTCCCGTCGGCACGGGAAAATTGCCAGAGTAGTTTAGCGCCTAAGTACCGCAACCTCAATCTTTTAATGTAAACCTCTAACGAAATCGACCGGCCTTCTCCGAATAAACTAGATCGGGCACACAAAAAAGGGGCCGTTCGCGAAGCGAACGGCCCAAAAAGAAAGTAAGCTATAATCGGTTCTAAGAGGGATTATTTGACTGCCCCGGTCCGCCTTGCGGAATTTGTCCCTCTTGCTGAATTTGTCCTTCGGCGCGGTAAGCTTCCGAAGAATCCATCCGGGGTGCCGACATTCCCTGCGTTGGTGGTGCTGTGTGAATGCGATGGGCCGGTTCATTCACGTTTATCTCTCTTGAAATTTCGCTTGTAGCAGCTTTGAACTCTTTAATTCCTTTTCCTAGTCCTCGTGCAATTTCAGGAATCCGTTTGGCGCCAAAAATGAGTAGGATGGCTAGAAAAATTAAAACGAGTTCGAAGGGTCCGAGGCTTCCCATAATTCCTCAATCGATAGATGTGGGTGAGTGCGTAAAGAGGTGGAACATGAAATTCCATCATTTACACAAGAAACGGTAAAATAAGCAGAAATCCCTTGAAAAGTGCAGGAGTACCACCATTTTTATTGTACTACGAATCGGTTAAAACGGTGTTCCGAATGCTTATAATAGCATTATCCGTTGAATGGCCATCAAAACTATGTCAGAAGCAAAAACTGAAGCCCTCACCCTAGAGCAAATCAAAGCCTGGCCAAAGGCCGAGCTTCACTCTCATCTGGATGGGGCGATGCGCCTTACCACGATGCTGGAGTTAGCAGAAAAACAGGGCAAAATGGATCTATTACCTGCTAAAACCCATGAAAAGCTGCTTGTTGAATTGGCCAAAGTAGATGATTCTTCCGACTTATTTGAGTATTTGGCCTGGTTCAAATACACAATTGGTTTGATGCAAACCGAGTACGCTCTGGAGCGAGTCGCTTTTGAAATGGCCGAAGACTTTTCTCGCGAAAATGTACGGTATGTAGAAGTTCGGTTTGGGCCCATATTGCACACGAGTGAAGGGCTGACTTTGAATCAAGTCATGGATGCCGTGATTCGCGGAC
This sequence comes from Bacteroidota bacterium, assembly GCA_027622005.1. Classification (GTDB taxonomy): domain Bacteria; phylum Bacteroidota; class Rhodothermia; order Rhodothermales; family UBA10348; genus UBA10348. The sequence goes on from JAQBZH010000001.1 coordinate 64,398, forward strand.
TGAACCGGGCGCATGCCAAATATGGCATCGATTGGGGTTTGATTGTCTGTGCTCTGAGAGACCGATTTGTAGAAGCATCCCTTGAGCAGGCTCAACTTGCGGTGTCCTATATGGATCGAGGCGTTGTGGCATTCGATTTGGCGGGCGCAGAGGCAGGAAATCCAGCCAAGCAACATCTTGAAGCGTTTTATTACGCTCGTAATCACTTACTCAACCTGACCGTTCATGCGGGCGAGTCTTGGGGCCCCGACTCCATTCGACAAGCCCTGTTTTTTTGCGGAGCACACCGCCTCGGACACGGAATTACGCTAGTTCAGGATGAGGCCCTACTCGAGTTTGTAAAAGACCATCAAATTCCACTTGAAATTTGCCCAACCAGCAATGTTCAGACCAACGTGGTGCCGTCGTATGAAGAACATCCCCTCAAAATGCTCGTCGAGCGCGGGGTACCGGTCACGATAAACACCGACAGTCGACTTTTTAGTCATACTAATACGTCGGGTGAACTTTATTTGGCGCATACACGCTGTGGTCTGAGCGCAGAGCAAACCCGCCAAGTTGCCCTCAATGGCTTTAAACATGCTTTTTTGCCGCTAGAAATTCGGTCTCGAATGATGGCTGATGCGCAAACCCAGATCTGGAGTTGAATGGCTGATCTATTGAATTCAGATTCGACAAAGGCCGACCCGGGTTTAAACGAACGCGTAATTTCTCAAAGCCGGGGTTTGGTCGGTACGGTCCATTTGCCGGCCGATAAATCAATCGCCCATCGAGCGGCCCTTTTTTCCGCGTTGAGCACCGGAACCAGCCATATTGTTGGATATCCTACTTCCGAGGATCCACAGAGCACCTTGTCCTGCCTTAGGCAGCTCGGTATTAAAATGGTGGAGGACGAGGTCGGACTTTCTATCTCAAGCAATGGTTTGAGTGGATTTGAAGCGCCGACTAAAGCCCTCGATTGCGGGAATTCCGGCACGACCATGCGGCTACTTTCGGGAATGTTGGCAGGCCAATCATTTTCAAGCGTTTTAACAGGAGATGCTTCCCTTTCAGCCCGGCCTATGGGCCGAATTCTTGACCCGTTGCAAAAAATGGGGGCCGTGATTTATTCCAACAGTGGGAGAGCACCGCTTAGAATTGACCCTTCTAAGGGACTTCAGGGTATGGAGTATCTGTTGCCGGTAGCCTCTGCCCAGGTGAAATCGTGCGTTTTACTGGCCGGATTGTGGGCGAAGGGCGAAACAACGGTGATTGAAGAAGTGCCAACCAGAGATCACACGGAACGCATGTTGGGGCTTCCTAGCGTGACCATTGGCTCGAAACGATACATCTCGGTTCAAGGAGGAAAGCCGTTAAAGGCTCAAACTTGGTCCATCCCTTGCGATTTCTCCGCTGCGGCATTTTTCCTTGTTGCCGGGTCCGTGGTTCCCAATTCTGCCCTTCATCTACCCCGGGTCGGATTAAATCCAACTCGAACAGGATTGATAGACATATTAAGGGCCATGGGGGCCGATATTACTATCCGAAGCGAACGAATTGTGGCGGGTGAGCCTATCGGGGATATTTGGGTTCGGTCCTCTCAGCTCACCGGCATTGAGATTGGAGGTGCTGTGATTCCCAATATTATCGATGAGATCCCCATTTTGGCCGTTGCAGGAGCTCTGGCTGAAGGGAAAACCATCATTCGCGACGCAGAGGAGCTTAGATTCAAGGAAACTGATCGGATTTCCGCGATGGTAAAAGGTCTATCTACCCTTGGCGTTCAGATAAAAGAGAACAAAGACGGTATGACCATCACTGGCGGAAAGGCTCTGGGGAGCGGGACGGTCGAAAGTTATACCGACCACCGAATCGCGATGGCCATGGGCGTTGCCGGTCTAGTGAGTACCGGACGAGTTCGTATTCAAGGAGCCAATGCCGCTTCCGTCTCCTTTCCAACGTTTTGGGACATTCTGGCTGACCTTGGTTAAGAACTCGAAGTAGGAATCCAGAGGTGTTTTTCGATGTCGATTATACCGTCGTCGACAAATTCGATGCCCTCACTTCGAAGCATATCTTCCATAACAAAGGGTCCGCCAAAACCAGATCGACCGCTCAGCCCACCATAGCGATTAACGACGCGATGGCACGGTAAACCGGCGCCTTTCGCAGCTCTCAAAGCCCATCCAACCGTCCTGGCGGCACTTTTTGATCCTAAATACTCGGCAATGTGTCCATAGGTGGTCACTTTTCCGAATGGAATTTCAGCGACCACTTTCCAAACCCGATCAAAAAAATCCGGAGCCGCCGCTGCTTCGTCTGTTGATTGGTGGTTGGACCGTTTCTTGGGCGGGGCTAAAGCCCCGCCCAAGAAATCCAATTTATTACGCGCGGCCATTCGTTACTGGTTGCCTAAAATGATAGGAAGTCCATCTTTTCCACCCACAATGACGGTCTTCGCATTGGGTGAATTGGCTAGCGCCTGCGTTGCTTCGATACCCTTGTATCTCAAAAACTGGTCTGAAAGACTTTGGGTGATAATCCGCTGGTATTCGGCCTGCCCACGGGCCTCGATTTCCTTTCGTTGGGCCTCCAATCCTTCTTTCCGAAGCGTAAACTCATATCGTTCGGCTTCCTGCTCTTCTTTCAGTTTATTCTCGATAGCCGTCCGAATTTGGTCGGGCAATGAAATATTTCTGATCAAAACAGCGTCAACCGTTATGTTTTGGCTCGAAACCGCATCCCGCACGCGCGTGAAAATGGCCTCTTGAAGTTCTTGCCGGCGGGAAGAATAGAGTTCCTCCGGCGTGTACTGACCGACTATTTGGCGCACGGCGCTTCGAAGTTCAGGCTGAACCAGCTTCCTGTAGTAGTCTTCACCGTACGTCACGTGGATGTTTGCAAGCTCCGTTGAAACCGGACGCCAGCGAATGGAGGCGTCCATTCCTATGGATAAACCGTTGGACGACAAGGCATCGATATCTTCCAATTGCTCTTGAACGCGGACGTCGTATCTAACTAAATTTACCCAGGGAGCGTGAACCTGGAGGCCTTCCCCATACAATTTGGAGAGGTCAGTTCCCCCAAAAACGCTGAATTTAACAGCACTTTCGCCGGAACCGATGCTCGTGGTCATACAACCACTGGCAATGATTACCAGGAGTAAAAATGAAAACGCGAAAATCCCGCCGCGAAGTGCGAGGCGGGAAACGTTGGGAAATTGGTTGATAGGCATAATTAATTCTGATTGTCTTCGATGAAGGAAAATATTATTCCATAATTTGTGCAACGGACTGCCTGTTCGATAGTTGCGTAGGTCCTTGAATCACCAGAAGAATTTTGACCGTCATCTTGATGCCTTTGGGAATCGTATCCTCACATATGATTGATGAACTGAACCAACATCTGGGTCAGGATAGAGTATTGGAAGACCATGTTTTGGCTCCCTATACGACCTTCAAGATTGGAGGACCAGCGGACGCGTTTTTTGAGGCGAAAACGGCCAATGAACTGGCATCAGCGATAAAAATCGCCCGACGGTTAGAAGTGCCGTTCTTTGTTTTGGGGCTCGGCGCCAATATTTTAGTTGGCGATAAGGGCTTTAGAGGTCTCGTGATTCGTAATGCAGCCGCCGGTATCTCGATCTCAGAGAGTGGGATATTAACGGTTGAAAGCGGCGCAATTGTCTGGCCGGACGTCATCCGATTTACTACGCAAAGTGGCTATTCTGGACTGGAGCATTATGCCGGCATCCCATCAACCATTGGGGGTGCGCTGTGGCAAAATCTACACTTTTTGTCCCCAGCTCCGGAGCGCGAAAGAACGATGTTTATTGATGAAGTCTTTTTGGACGCCGTCATTTTAAGTCCGGAAAACGCCCGAAAGGAGGTCTCACACGACTATTTTGATTTTGGATACGACGAGTCGATTCTCCATTATTCGGGTGATATCGTATTAATTGCTCGATTCCAGCTAGCTAAAGATGACCCGGCTAGATTGGAACAGGTTATCACCGAAAATCTAGCATGGCGTGCCGAAAGACACCCTCCGCTCGATTTGGAGCCCAGCGCTGGATCCATTTTCAAAAAAATTGACGGGATTGGAGCGGGAAGACTGATTGATGAGGCAGGACTGAAAGGAGAACGTATTGGTGATATTGAAATCACCCGGAGGCATGCCAACATTATGATAAATCGGGGAGCTGGCCGAGCGGCGGACGTTATGGCCATGATTGAGAAAGTGCAGCGGGTTGTTAAAGAGCGAACAGGGTACCTTTTGGAACCGGAAATAGCTTTTGTCGGCGATTTTTAGCAATTGACCCCATTTAGGGGCTGTTTATTCGGATATTGGGGCAAAAACGATAATGAGAGAATCGATTTGAACTGGTTTTGGGGTAGCTGGGCCGTTTTAGAAAAGGACATTCGATTGGAATGGCGGAATCGGTATGCGCTAAACATGCTGTTGATGTTTGTCCTTTCGTCGTTGTTTTTAATTGCTCTCGCTGTCGGACAAGAACCCATCAGTGAACCGCTAAAATCGGCGTTGTTATGGGTTGTGATCATGTTTTCAGCGGCCATTGGTTTAGGGCGATCGTTTATCGCCGAGCAGGAACGGGGAACGGTGCTTTTACTCCAGTTGAATGTGCGTGGGAGCCAGGTCTTGGCTGGAAAATTGATATTTAACTTCATTTTGCTGACGGCCGTCGATCTGGTTGGACTTGGAATGTTCAGTTTTTTACTGGACCTCCAGATTGAACATCTTTCGCTCATGCTTGTGGTGTTGACGCTGGGGTCGATCGGACTCGCTGGCGCGACGACTTTGTTGTCTGCCATCATTGCCCGGGCGTCAAACAAAGGCCCACTGCTTCCTGTCTTGTTATTTCCAATGCTCATTCCTCTGCTTCTTTCCGTTGTACGCGCCGCTTCTGAGGCTCTGGAAGGCGGAATGGGGTGGAGTGGAGTCCAAACAGAGCTTGCGACCATAACCGCTTTTGGAGGCGTTGTTTTGACTGCTTCGTTTTTGCTATTCGAATATGTTTGGACAGAATAAGCGTTTTCCTTCTCGAACAATTGACTTGCGGAGTGTGAACCTTCTCCGTAAGATTCGTCGATTATTCCTTTCGATTTGAATCTGGCCTGGTTACGATAAATGGTAAACGTCAAACGATACACGGTGGTTAGAAACCTTGTTTTTGGATGGTTGACCGTGATTCTTTTAGCCGGATTCCTGCTCAACTTCCCAAAGATCAATATCCTCGAGCACACGGCCAGAAACCTCTATTTTCACGTCCCGATGTGGTTTACGATGATGGCTGCGGCCTTCGTTTCCGGGTACCATTCCTGGAAAGTACTGCAAACTGGAGATCCACTTCGGGATATTCGGGCCCTTCAAGCGGCTCGCGTGGGTACGTTTTTTGGCATTCTGGGTATAACGACGGGAATTATATGGTCTCGGTTTACGTGGTATGTGGGAACGGATGTGTGGTGGAATTTTGACCCCCGCCAGATCATGGTTTCGATTCAATTGCTGATTTATGGCGGGTATTTCGTTTTGCGTTCCGCCCTTGACGAACCGGGTAAACGGGCTAAAATCAGCGCGGTGTTCAACCTTTTTGCGATGACGGCACTGCCCTTTTTACTCTATGTGATACCCCGGCAAATGGAAAGCCTTCATCCTGGGGCCGAAGGAAACCCAGCCTTTAGTCAAATTACGCACCCGGTCATGCGGTTGGTGTTTTATCCGGCCATTATTGGCTTTGTTGGTCTTTTTTGGGTGTTGTACACCCAACGCGTTCGGGTTGCATGGCTCAAATATCGAGTAACTCAAGATTCTGAAATGTGATGACGAAATCTATTGTAGCTCTCTTCCAGAATGCGTCGCAAGTAGCTGTCACGGATTCGGCGGCAACAGGCACCGTTTCCACGGCTTACGACAGTTTATGGACGGGTGCTGACATCCCCACACAGGCGCCAAGTGCACTGGAACAAGTCATGCTTTCGGACGAAAAAATATTCGTGGTTTTGGCCGTGGTTCTGATCATCTGGATTGGAGTGATCCTCCTGATTTTAAGGACAGATCGACACCTTACGCGTGTGGAACGATCGGTGGCTGAAAACATTCCAGATGCAGACGATGGTCTGTAACTTTTACTCTTAATAGATCTTTTCTGGTTGCCCCTATGAAGCCGAAAACAATTGTCGGACTCATTTTAATAGTCGGATTTTCTTCCATGCTGTTCCTAAACTTTGGGCAGCAAGTGGGGGGTTACATGAACTTTGAAGAGGCCGAGGATACCGGGGACAAGGCTCATGTGGTTGGCATGTGGGTCGATGAAGCAGCGTTCAGATACGACGCTTCAACCAATATTTTCACGTTCCATATGCAGGATGATGCTGGCAATGTCCGCGAAATTCGTTACAAAAATCCGAAACCGGCCAACTTTGAAGACGCGGAAAAATTGGTGATTGAAGGCGTTGCCGAAGGCGATCACTTTGTGGCGCATAATATTCTGGTCAAATGCCCTTCCAAATACAATGATGCGCGTGGTCTTCAGGAGTACGAAGAGCCGGTCGAAAGCTAGAACAGGCTACGGGAGCCAAGTTGAGGGTTAAACGCGTCCAGCTACAGGTACAGCCAGTTCGCCAGCAGAAAAAAGATCAGAATTCCCAGGATGTCGTTGCTGGTGGTGATAAAAGGACCCGTAGCGAGGGCTGGATCGATTCCTACTTTATCCAAAAGAAGCGGAATAGTGGCGCCGAGTGTAGTTGCAACGACGATTACGAACATTAATGCCAAAGAAGCGGTGTAGGCCAATTCTATGGGTCCACGCATGCCGGAGAAAGTTCCATAAATGATGATCGCTATTCCCAGCATGGTTGCCGCTACGGTACCGTTGACCAAGGCAACCAACACTTCTTTGGTCAATCGCTTCCAAATGTCGGTGGCCCAAATATCTCCAGAAGCCAAGCCCTGAACAGCAATAGCGGAGCTCTGAATCCCCGCGTTTCCCGCTGTGGCCATCACAATCGGTATAAAACTCGCCAAAATGGCCGCCGAAGCCAAAGACTCCTCGAACAGCAATATGACGATTGCGGCCATTGTAGCTCCTGCTAGACCCACCATAAGCCACGGCAGCCTACCGCGTACAATTTGTAGCACCGAGTCGGTGTGTTCTTCGCCACCGGCCACCCCGGACATGCGTTGATAGTCTTCTTCCGCTTCTTCGCGGATAACGTCCACGACGTCGTCAATGGTAATCCGGCCCACTAAACATCCTTCGGCATCGGTTACAGCCAGTGTGACCAGGTCGTAGCGCTCCATAAGTCGGGCAACGTCCTCCTGATCGACATCGGTAGTCACGGATTTGACATCGCTGGTCATGATGTCCCGAATCAGCTTCTTTGATGGCGATAGCAACAAACTTTTCATGTCGACGATTCCGACCAATCGATCCAGTTCATCCACTACGAAAAGGACGAATAGGTCTTCCATCTGGTCAGCATTGCGCCTGACTTCCTCTGTGGCATCCGCCACGGTGAAATCGACTCCCACGGCAATGTATTCCGTGGCCATAAGGCCACCGGCCGTATCCTCGTCGTGAGAAAGCAACTCCTTGACGTCAATATGATCCTCTAGTTCGGGAAGGATCTGTTGGGCTACATCGTCGGGCAAGTCGGCTAGAACGTCGGCGGCATCGTCGGTGTACAGCTCATCGATCATGGCCGCTAGGCGCACCGGCGATATCGTGTCGAGGAGGTTGGCGCGGTAGTCATCGTCGAGCTCAGCCAAAATGTCTGCGGCCGTCTCAACCGGCAGCCATAGCAACACTTTTTGGGCTTCCTCTTTGGAAAGGTGAGTCACGATACTCGCCAAATCCGCCGGGTGAAGGTCCGTCAAAATATTCAACACCATTCCTACCTGATCCGTATCGATCAGGTCAGAAATATCCTCGACCAGCTGGGCATCTACTTCAAGAACCCCGCCGAGGCGATCTCTTTCTTCGGGTGGTATGTTGGACAATACTTCCATTCAGGGGGTTTAGTCGGTCCCGGTAAGATAGATGGTTAGTTCGACAAAATCGTGGGGAGTAAGCTCTTCCGCCCGCTTGGACTCCAGGTGACTCGGTAATTGTTTGCCAAATTCGCCCAGTACGACCGACAAACTATTCCGAAGTGTCTTACGTCTTTGGTTGAAAGCGGTGCGAATAATACGCCGGAGCGCTTTAGGATCAACCAGACTTTTAGGAGCATCAGGAGGAAATTCCAGCCTTACAATAGCACTCTTAACGTCGGGTTTCGGGTAAAAAACGTTTCGCGAGACCGGAAACATCAGCCGCGGAACGCACTCCAATTGGACCGCGACGGAAAGAATGCCGTACTCTTTGGTTCTGGGCTGTGCAACCAGCCGCGCTGCGACCTCGTGTTGCATCATTATTACGGCTTCGGAAATATGGGGGGCGGCATCCAAAAGCCCAAACAGAATCTGGGACGTGATGTAATACGGCAAATTTCCAATTACCGAAACGCGGCCTCCGGGAGCGCCCGAGGCTTTCTCACGCCAATCCATATCAAGTACATCACCTTGGATGACTTGAACTCCAGGCAAATGCCCCGAGAGGTATTCAACGGCGCGAGGATCGAGTTCAATGGCGCTGAAATCGGCGTACTTTGAGGCTAAGAGGCCGGTCAAAGCCCCGGTTCCAGGACCTATTTCGATGACTCGAGCTGAAGGCGGGGCCTCAAGGGAATCAACTATTTTCCGAATGGTGTTCGGGTCTTGCAGGAAGTTCTGCCCAAGCCGCTTGATGGGTTGAATCACGGAGTATCGCTCCCATACGGCGTTTTAATATATTTCCTGGCTCGATCTTTGGAATTCGAGTGGTCTTCCATCTTTAACACTTTTCGATAAAACTCAACCGCCTGGGTCCTCTTTCCCATGCGGTCGCTTGCCATTCCAGCTCGCAGCGTGGCATTCGTCCTGAAAAAGGAATCGAATTTGTAAGCGCCTTCCAATTTAATGGCTTCCAAAAAGTGAGCTGCAGCCGAAGGGTCGTTTCCACTTAGCATGTCTTGACGCCCTAAATAATAGTGGGCCTGTGACACCAACGGATTTGCGTAGCCAGTGTGCTTGTTCGAATGATTAGAAACGACGTCCGTGAATATGGCTTTCGCTTTGTCCCATTGCCCCCATCTAAAGTAAACGCGGCCCTCCATTACATGAAATAGGGCGTTTTGAGGATATTTCTCTCTAAGTAGCGTCACAAATTCGACGCTTTTGTCATACTCGGGCTCGAATGACGTATAAATTTGAAGGAGAAAGTAGGCTGCCTCCGCCGACACCAACCGACCATGTCGGGCCGCTAACTCGAGCTGCTTAAGCCCTCTGGCTTTGTCTCCGTCGGGAAAAAAGAACATGAGTGGCCTGACCACTGGATACCGTTCGGGAATGGCCTCAGCAAAGTATTCGTAGACCCCTATCCCAAACAATAAATCAGCATTTTGCGGGTCTTTTTCAGCAATGGTAAAAATATGTTTCATCGCCGATTTACCCTCTTGAGCCGCCCGAAACCAGTTTTCGCGATCAGACTGGAGCCTTCCCCGAAACCCGTGTGCTGCTGTTTTGAAAAAGATGGCGTCGAATGGGTAATCCTTCCGCTTGAGTAATCTATCGCTCCGTTTTATCACCTCTTCCATCTGCGAATGAAACGCTTTGTCGAGCGACGTATCGTGCACTGAAAGGGTTGGTAAAATCTTCCACCACAAGGTCAAGCTCTTTAGAAACGGCCCTATTGGATGATTCGGGTACCGCTCTTCTATACGATCAAAAACGGAATCCGCCCTGCTAAATTGCATATTGTACAGGAGCGAAAGCGCTTCGTCGGACTGGGCTAATAGCTGAGCATCACCCAGGATGGAGCCTTCAATGGGCCGAGTCCAAGCCTTAGGGAACGACCCGGTGGTCGATGAGGAATTCCCGGGACGAGGGGCCGTCTGAGCATAACTGGGTGCCAGTCCTGAACTTCCGACTAGAATGGTATAAGTAATTACCCAAAACCAATCTTTGGGGCCAAAAAAACCAACTTTTCTGTTTCCACGGAGAGCTATTGCGGGCGGCGATCCGACAATGGTAGTAGCTGGAATTCCGAAGGAGTCCGATAGGTTAATTCGTGTACGGCATGGCTGGTTCATCCTCAATGAACAGGCAGCCAACCCGCTCAGTTCCTATCCCTTTTGGGTCAGACTACGAGTTCCCTGGTAAATCAAGGTTACCAACAGGATTTTGGCCATATCGACGGGAATAAAACGAAGCCAGCCTTTGTCAAATGACTCAAACCAGGTGGCGTGTCCGCCCGCATAGTGCAGCCATACGATACCGATCGAAAACAGGATGGCCGATCCGGCCAGGATGGACAAAAGGCTACCGGTAGCTCCATTAAATCGTTTAGATACCAACCCAATCGCGGCAGAGGAAAGGGGGTAAGCCAGCAAATAGCCTGCTGTTACAGCGCCAAACAAATAGGCGGGCCCAAACCCATCACCTGCGTAAACAGGCATAAAAAGTCCTAAAACAAGGTAGAGCAGCTGAGAAAGAAGACCGTTTCTCCAACCCAAATACAGCCCACTGCCATAAACGCTTAACGTCTGCAACGTGAAGGGCACTTCCCATATGTACAGCCGAAACTGCGCAAAAAACGCGGTTAAGAGTGCAAACCCGACGATTGCACCGACTTGAGTGACCACCGAGGCGGACTCACTTCGGAGCAAATCGATGCTGGAAACCTGGGAAGAGCGAAGGGTTAATGTCAGACTCATGGCAATCCGGTTCGGAATGGGGTTGAAAGCTGGAAATTGGACGAAAGAAAGATATTAAGATAAATTCGGAAAACCGCTTCCGCCCTTTGCGAATTTGTTATCCGATTTACGGTAGCAAAGCGCTATTGGTCGTACGCAAGTCTCGAACCCATCCACCGTTCCACTTCCGCGACAGACATCTTTTTGCGGGCGGCATAGGACTCGATTTGGTCTCGCGACACGAGGCCGAGGTTGAAATAATCGGATTCTGGGTGAGCGAAGATCAAGCCACACACCGAAGAGGCTGGAGTCATGGCTAGGTGCTCGGTCAATTCGATTCCCGTTTTTTCCACCACCTGTAGGGTCTTCCAGATGGTGCGCTTCTCGGTGTGGTCAGGTTGAGCGGGATAACCCGGAGCGGGTCGAATACCGGTGTATTTCTCTGAAATGAGGTCTTCACTGGTATACTTGGGACCGTTTTCGAAACCCCAGATATCGCGCCGCACCACTTCATGCACATATTCAGTAAACGCTTCGGCCAACCGATCGGCCAACGATTTAACCAAGATGGCTTTGTAATCGTCGAGATCGGCTTCAAACGTTTTTACTAGTTCGTCTACGCCGTGACCCGCTGTGACGGCAAACATGCCGATGTGATCTTTAACGGGGGGGCGAGAAGAGGAGCCAGGCAGAGTTCCAGAAGAGGCGCCAGACAGGGCGCTAGACGGAGCTCCAGACAGAGCTCCAGAAGGCGCAATAAAGTCTGATAATGCCCGATTGGGTTTGCCTTCGGCTTTTTGGCTTTGTTGGCGAAGCGTGTGCAATCGGCTTTGGATTCCACTCGGGTCCTCGAAAACGATATCGTCGCCGTCGGAATGGGCAGGAAACAGGCCAACCACTCCCTTCAGGGTGACGGATCGGTTGACCTCGAGTTCGTCGAGCATTTTTTGAGCATCGTCAAACAATTTGGAAGCCGTTTCGCCTTTGACTGAATCGGTCAAAATAGCGGGGTACTTGCCCTTCATCTCCCATGCTTGAAAAAAGGGCGTCCAATCGATGTAAGGCCGGACTTGGGCGATGGATACCTCATCAAAATCGAATACGCCGGTCCGCTTGGCGGCGGGAACAGTCGAAGCGTCAAAGGTGAGTTTTAAAGCGTTATCCCGGGCCTGATCTAGGGTAAAGAAGACTTCTTTTTGGTGCCGATTCGCGTGGCGCTCTCGCAAGGCTTCGTATTTCTCTTCTGTAGACCGAATAAATTCGGCTCGATCGGTTTCCGACAACAAACTGTTCATTACCGTCACGCTCCTGGATGCGTCTAAAACGTGTACGACGGGGCTTTTTCTGGCGGGATCTATTTTGACGGCGGTGTGCATCTCAGAAGTCGTGGCGCCTCCAATTAAGAGAGGAAGCTTCATGCCCCTTCTCTCCATTTCAGAGGCGACATAAACCATCTCGTCGAGGGATGGCGTGATTAGTCCGCTCAACCCAATTACGTCAACTTCGTGTTTGATGGCCTCGTCCAGAATTCGGTCGGCCGTAACCATCACTCCCAGATCAATGATTTCGTAATTATTACATCCCAGAACGACCCCTACGATGTTTTTACCAATATCGTGGACGTCTCCTTTTACGGTGGCGAGCAGAATGCGGGGGGCTCGTTTAGTATCCTCCCCTTCCACTTTCTCGGCTTCAATGTGCGGGATGAGCCACGCAACGGCCTTTTTCATGACCCGGGCACTCTTTACGACCTGAGGTAGAAACATTTTACCCGCCCCAAACAGGTCTCCAACGCGGTCCATCCCATCCATTAGCGGGCCTTCGATCACTTCTATGGCCCGGTTACATCTGAGACGGGCTTCCTCCGTGTCGACATCGATAAACTCGACGATCCCCTTTACCAGAGCATAACTCAATCTTTCTTCAACCGGTGCGTTTCGCCACTCGTCCACAACGACTTCGGCGCCGGATGCCTTTTGAATGACCCGCTCTGCAAGATCCACCAATCGCTCGGTGGCGTCTGGCCGTCGGTCAAACAGGACATCCTCGACCGCCGTTAGCAATTCGGGCTCGATGTCGTCATAAACATCAATCTGACCAGCGTTAACAATTCCCATGTCCATTCCCGCGCGGATCGCATGGTATAGAAACGCGGTGTTCATGGCGCCACGAACCGTTTCGTTGCCCCTAAACGAGAACGACAAATTGGAAACGCCCCCCGAAACCCTTGTCCCGGGAAGTTCTTTCTTGATCCATTTTACGACCTCAATAAAATCGATTGCGTACCGATTATGCGCTGCGATACCGGTAGCAACCGCGAAAATATTGGGATCAAAGATGATGTCTTCGCTAGGAAAGCCGACTTCTTGGGTCAAGATCCGATAAGCCCGCGAAATGATCTCTTTGCGACGCTCGAGGGTTTCGGCTTGCCCGTGCTCGTCAAACGCCATCACGATAACCGCGGCGCCGTACATCCGAGCCCTGCGGGCCTGGTGCACAAAAGGTCCCTCTCCTTCCTTCAGAGATATGGAGTTGACAATGGTCTTCCCCTGGACACACTGTAGTCCCGCCTCAATTACCTCCCATTTCGACGAATCGAGCATAAATGGCACGCGTGAGACGTCTGGCTCGCCCGCTAGCATATTCAGAAAACGGATCATGGCAGCTTTTGAGTCCAACATGCCTTCGTCCATGTTGATGTCGATAAGCTGAGCGCCGGCCTCCACTTGCTGCAAAGCGACAGAGATCGCTTCGTCGTACTGCTCGTCCTTGATGAGCTGGGCGAAACGCTTCGAGCCCGTCACATTGGTTCGCTCTCCCACATTGACAAAGTTGAGCCCCTCCCTAAACTCGAACGGCTCTAACCCACTGGTGCGCAAGGTTTTGACCGGCTTGGACGGCGTTCTAGGGGGATACTTTGCGGCGGCAGCGACCATCGCCTTAATATGGGTAGGACTCGTACCGCAGCAACCACCCACAATATTCAGAAACCCTTTGCTCGCGTAGTCTTCGACTTGAGCCGCCATGAACGCCGGACTTTCGTCGTATTCACCAAATGCATTCGGAAGACCCGCATTGGGGTACAAACTCGTTAGAACCGGCGCTATCCGAGACAGAGTTTCGATGTATGGACGCATTTGGGCAGATCCAAGCGCGCAGTTCAGACCAATCGAGAGTAACTCGGGCGTATGAGCAACTGATATCCAAAATGCTTCCGTGGTTTGACCTGAAAGCGTTCTGCCGCTTTGATCTACAATGGTCCCGGAGACCATGACAGGTAGTCGCGTGTTTAGCCGATCGAACTCCTGATGAATGGCAAAAATGGCCGCTTTGGCGTTGAGCGTGTCAAAAATGGTCTCGATCAACAGAATATCTACGCCGCCTTCTATAAGGGCAGAGACTTGCTCGGCATACGCCGCAGCCAATTCAGGAAACGATACGGGGCGAAAACCGGGGTCATTTACATCCGGCGACAGCGACAGAGCCACATTGGTGGGCCCGATGGCTCCCGCTACAAAACGCGGCTTTTCCGGCGTCAGAAGGGTGTATTTGTCGGCCGCTTTTCTGGCGACAATCGCAGACTGCAATGCGATATCGCGGGCCGTCTCCTGCAGGCCGTAATCGGCTTGCGCTATCCGGGTAGCTGTAAAGGAATTGGTTTCGACGATGTCAGATCCAGCCTCGAGATACAACTCATGCAACTGTTGAATCAAATCGGGTCTGGTAATGACCAAAAGATCATTGTTACCCTTGAGCGGGCTTGGATGATCTTTGAAAAAATCGCCCCGAAAATCATGTTCTTCCAGCTTTTGCCCCTGAATGAGCGTGCCCATAGCTCCGTCGAGCACTAAAATGCGCCGGGATAGAGCATCTTCAAGCAATTGTCTTCTGGAGGTCATGGGTTCCATCAAATCGAATGTCATTAGAGAGCGACCTTATAAATACAGCAAAACCAATTCCCGACCTGTATCATCGCAAAAATTTCAAACAGATGTCGGAAAATTCGTCGGGAGCTTCCGCGTGAAGCCAATGACCCGCATTAGGGATCGTTTCAAGGGTGGAAAACGGAAAAAGAGCTTTAATGGAGGGAATGTCAGAGTCCAATACGTAATTCGAATTCTCGCCACGAACGAACAGGGTGTCTCCGTCGAACGATTCCCAGCCCTTAATCTCGGCCAACAATTTCTCGTAGTTACGTTCAATGGCCTCCAGGTTCATCCCCCACGTGAATTCTTGGCCTCGCCTGGTCAGGTTTTTGAGCAAAAATTGGAGTACGCCTGCGTTTTTAATGCTTCTGGACATGACCTCTTCCACTTCAGACCGCGCCGTGATGTTTTTGAGGTCGACCGAGTGAAAGGCTTCGAAAATGTAGTCGTGGGACCGGGGATAACCTCTGGGGGCAATGTCCGCAATGATCAGTTTGTCTACGCGTTCGGGGTAATGCAGGGCAAAATGCATGGCTAATTTGCCTCCCATGGAGTGTCCCAACATGTGCGCCCGATTTATCCCCTCATCATCCATTAATTCGAGGAGATCTTCGCTCATTTCGGCATACGAACCGCTTTCAGCGTGCGGCGATTTTCCGTGATTTCGAAGGTCTACGGAAATCGTTTTAAACAGTAATCCGAAACGGTTTTTAGCAAGTGTTTGCCAATTGCCACTGGCGCCGAGTAGACCGTGGATCACAATGAGGGGATCGCCCTCTCCGAATGTTTGCCTGAATAACTTCATCCAGACAAACTACGGCACTGGAAGATAAAACGAGGGTTTTAAAGCCGAACGAACGCCTCTTTAACCTAATCTTCCGCTTCTTCGTTGCTCGCGCAGGACGCTGTACCGCAGCTTCCGCAATGGCAATTGAACCTAGTTTTACAACATCCCTTGCCCAACCAGCACCAAAGCACCAGGCCGATGAACAACATGGAAAACCAGCTCATCGAACCGAGTCCAAAACTGAAAAAGTTAAACGCCCAGCCATTGCCCGTGAAGGAGACGAACAAAGCGACTAGGGCAATCAAGAGGAACCAGCGTGAAGAGTCTTTCATATCCGTAATAAAGTTTGTCCCCGCATTACGGCCGTTTTAACTCTTGAGTTGCAATTTCAAGCAATTGTTTATGGGTGATTTTTAATGCTCCTGCCTTTGGGACTGGCATTGGAAGCATAATTTTGGGGATGGCAAACGAGGGTAACCGCGCCAATAAATGCTCTTGGAGATGTTGAAATGACCGCGATTGAGGTTCGGGCTTGGGGACGCGTTTAGGCTCGCGCTTGGGGACGCGCACCTCGATAAACGCTACGGGCTGCATTCCGTACCGAGCGTGCTCGACGGCAACTACCCGACAGGCCAATACGTCGGGGTGACTCATAATCGCGCCTTCGATAGCGACCAAGCTTACGTTTTCGCCGCCGGTAATGATCACATCGTCAACCCGTGAGAGAATTTGGATTTCTCCGGTCGGCAGAAAGGTGGCGCGATCCTGCGAATCGAAAGTCGCTTCGAGGCGCTCTTCGTACATACCACCGCGAAACTCGCCGACATAGAGGGCCTTCGATTCAATCCGCAACCGGCCGTCAGTTCCGATGGTCAACGCGTGGCCCGGTAATGGCTTGCCGGCGTGAACAACGTCCGCGGATCTCTTCCATCGTTCGGATAGTGTTACCATCGAAGCCGTTTCCGTGGCGCCGTACGTGGTACGAATGGGGTAGCCCAACTTCAACGCGGCATCCAAAAGTTGGCGTGAAATGGGGGCCCCGCCTACAATCACATCTGAAATTTGCTCTGGACAAGGCCCGGTCGTCGTTATCAGGTCGCCGAGTTGGGTTGGAACCAACGAAACAACCGTTGGCGGGTCAGAGATCAATTGGTCGCTTAGTGACGTCTGCAGGGCTTGAATACGAACGGTGGCCCCCGAAATAAAACAACGCCAGAGGATGGCGAGTCCGCCGACATGAAAACAAGGTAAACTCAATAACCAAACGGATCCAGCCCCCAGATTCAGCCTTTCAAGGCATTGGGTGGCCGAAAAGTAATGATTTTCGATAGAGTGGACGATCGTTTGGGGGGCTCCGGTGCTTCCAGATGTCAGCATGGCTGTGGCCCGTGACGTCGGACGGAAGGTGTCACCGATTTTGGAACCTGGATTGGAAGGTGTGGATCGACCGAGGTCCCGTTCAGCTTCTTCTCCACCTAGGCTCAGACGCTGAGCTCCTATCGATTCGATAGCTTGTTCTACCATTTCCTGGGGTAGCCGCGGGCTTAAGAGCAAAACCAAGCATTCGATGCGCCACAGTGCAAACAGCGAAGCCACAAGTGCCGGAGAATTCCACTCGACCAGCGCAACCGTTCGGCCGGCGTGCGCCCGAAGTCGATGCGCTTCCAATTGCACCATTTCCTCCAGATCCTGGTAGGTCCAAACACGGTCGCTGTGCCAAAGGGCCGGTGAGTCGGGAAATTGCCGCGCGCCTAAACCGATAGGGCAAGGCAATCTGTTTTCAGGCCCCTGTGGTGGCTGATTCTCTGTCATTGCCGAGTTACCTCTGGCAATTGGTGAGCCTCGAGGCTGTGTCCGGGAATAGGGAGCAAGTTTTTCGAGTCAATTGGGGCAGAAAACAGCCAATTGAAAGCTGATGCTTCGGGCGGCAGGGCGACGGGGTCTGAATGATCGTCCCGGCTCTGGGTACCCTCCTTAGGACCGAAACGCAAATACCGATAGGTTCCGAGTCCTTCCGCGCCTCCTTCAAACGAGCTAGCCAGGGCTACTAGCGCACTCATTCCCAGATGGGTCTCAAACGCGGATGCCATGACCAGCCGTTTTCCGGCTATTTCCACTTCTTTTTTGACTTCTAAAAACTCTAAAATCGCGCCAAAAAGGGCTGGTTTTATGAGAACGACATCCGCCTGGAGCCAAGATTCTGAGTTTCGATCAAAACTCTCGTCGATGCCAATTGGAATGGGATAGGTTTCCGGGTGAGATCCGTCGAAACAGCCCCGCCAAGGCTCCTCGATGAATTCGATTTGGGTCAGTGCCGAGCTTGATGCACGGAGTAAGGTGTCGGCAAATTCCATGGCCTCCGATTTGGACCATACTCCATTCGCGTCCAATCGAAGCTTCCCATCGATCGGTAAGGTCGACAGAATTTTAGCCACTCGGTTTACGTCATCGCGAACGCTAACTCCACCCACCTTTGTTTTTACAAAACGGGCCTGCGTGGCCTCCGACACCAGCTGGGCGCTTTCAATCACGGATCGAACGGATGGTCCAAAGGTGTCCCGAAAGGAAATGCCCTGCTTCTGAGCCTGAATCTCACGTTTTGCGCAGTCCAGGCCGAAACGAAGTGATGGGGAATAGCTGTCCACGGGTCCTGCGATCAGTTCAGACACCTCCACAAAGGTGTCTGGTCCGTACCCGTCGAGTGGTGCAACTTCACCCCAACCGAAAATCCCTTCTTCGTCCTCGAGTCGCAGATATAAGCCTTTTCGCGCCGATTGAAGGGTTTCTCCTATGCGAATCGGATGGGTGAAGGGAATACGATATTCAAAAAATCGGACGTTCAACTAGCGGTACCGAGGATCAAACCCAACGAAAGCAAAACCGAATACAGCAACAAATTTCGAGCGGTCGAGGCTAAAACCGGGTTCAAATGCTGACTTTCGGACTCGGGAACGGATCGGAGCTGGACGAACGCTTTTGCCATCATCGGAGCGGCCAAAAGCGAGAGCAAAATCCAGGCCGATGCGTCGTAAACCTGCCAGAGCACACCGGTCACGACGATCGCGGCAAGCAAGCAAGTCGCATACATTACGTGTCCAAAAGTCCTTCCTAGTCTTACGATGAGGGTCTTTTTTCCTGCGCTCGCGTCCTGGGCTCGATCCCGAATGTTGTTCACCAGCAAAATAGCCACAGCCAGAAAGCCGGGAGCTAAACCAGCAACCCAGACCACGGGCGGCCACGTCAACGTCTGAACGAAATAGGTCCCCGCAACGGCAACCGGACCAAAAAACAGAAGCACAAATCCGTCGGCTAGGCCCAAATAAGCCAGCGAATACCGTCCCCCGGTGTAGGCAAGGCCAAACCCAATCGAGCTTACACCAATGCCAACGATGGGCCAGCCTCCTCGGAGCATCAAATAGACCCCTGATAGTACGGCCAACGCGAAAACGAGGATGGTGGCTCTTTTCATTTGCGCTTGGGAAACCATTCCGGCTTGCACCATTCTCCGCGGACCTTTTCGATCCGCCCCATCGGCTCCCTTCTGAAAATCGGCTAAATCGTTGTAGTAATTGGTGCCGATTTGAATAAATAGGGCGCCCGCGAGGGCCAAAACAGCCGAAACAAGGTGGAAATTATCGCTCTGAATGGCTAAGGCGATCCCTATAAAAACGGGGCTTGCCGCGGCCCAAAGCGTCTTTGGCCGTGCCGCCTCCCACCAAATGGCTACGCGATTTGCCATGGGTTACGGCCGATAAGGAAACTGACCAAAATCAGGTTTACGCTTTTCGTTGTAGGCGTTTCTGCCTTCCTGGCCTTCCTCGCTCATGTAGAAAAGCAAGGTTGCGTTTCCAGCCAGTTCTTGCAATCCAGCCTGACCGTCGCAATCCGCATTTAATGCGGCCTTTAAACATCGAATGGCCATCTGCGAGTTGGCCAGCATTTCGCGGCACCACTGAATGGTTTCAGCTTCCAATTGATCGAGTGGCACTACCGTATTGACCAACCCCATCTGCAGGGCTTGTTGGGCGTCGTAGGGACGGCATAGAAACCATATTTCTCGCGCTTTCTTCTGTCCGACAATGCGGGCTAGATAGCTGGCTCCGAACCCGCCGTCGAACGAGCCTACTTTGGGACCCGTCTGCATGAACTTGGCGTTGTCCGCAGCAATGGTAAGGTCGCACATCACATGTAAGACATGTCCGCCACCCACGGCCCAACCGGCCACCATGGCCACAATGGGTTTGGGGCAGGTACGTATTTCACGCTGAAAATCGAGCACGTTTAAGCGCATGACGCCCGTGCCTTCCTCTTTATATCCGGCGTCGCCGCGAATGCGTTGATCGCCACCCGAGCAAAACGCATCTGGGCCCTCCCCTGTCAAAATGATGACGCCAATCTGGGAATCGTCCCTGGCGTCTTGCAGGGCAGCGCGCATTTCGGTAACGGTCAGCGGTCGAAACGCATTTCGAACTTCCGGACGGTTGATCGTTATTTTAGCAATTCCTTCGGCTTTTTCGTAGCGAATGTCTACAAATTCCCCGGCAAGCTTCCAATCTACAAGTGACATGTAATTAAGAGAGGTCCAGTTCCAAAAATCGGGCGATCGACTTAAGATAAGCCTCAGGTCGTTCTAGATGGACAATGTGACCAGCACCTTCAGCTATAAATAGTTGAACCTGAGTCGAACTATGCGCCCATTCCCGGCCGACTTGTACATACTTTTGATCTTCTTCTCCTGCAATAAACAACGTAGGATGACGCAGGAGGAGTTGTGAATCCTGTTGGCCAAGCGAGTATCCAACCATGGCCCGAGCTAGCTTCTCGGGGTCATTTTGCCTGTTCAAGAGCTGTTTTAGAGCAAGATGACCGCGTAGCGATGTGAAGACCGATTGTTCGTACCACTCGCCCAGTACCAAAGGCCAGTTATTTTTGAATTTTTCGGCCCATTGCTCGTCGCTTTTCAACCTATCAGCTCGAGCTTGTTCATCTTGAAGGCCCGGATGGCCCGATTCCACAACCATCTTTCGCACCCGATCGGGGTATTGATGGGCAAAATGAAGGGCAACTCGGCCGCCCAACGAGTACCCAACCAAGTCGACCACAGGTATCGCCTGAGCTGTAATCACTTCCTCGATGGCCTCACTCGTCTTGTTAAACCAGGGCTCATTCCCAGAGAGAACGGCCGATTCACCGTGCCCCGGAAGGTCTATTCCGAACGATGGAGCATCCAATCGGGATGCGAGGCTCTCCCATTCAGTGGCCTTTCCCATAAAGCCGTGGATAAATAGGACGGGCGTTTTTGGCGCCCCGCCATGTGCGAACGATGTGACTTTAAGCCCGGACATCAACCCTCAGGATTCATTTTCACCGGCTTACCAAACAGCGCCTTGCCTTCTTTCGTGTGCGCGCAGGGGTAATCTTTTTCGACGATAATGGTCAGCGCGTCACGGTTTGGGTGCCCCGGTTGAACCACGTCGAATTCGAACCCGACTATATTGTTAGAAAACCAATCTTCCGTCCAAAATCGTGGAAACTCGACCTTGATGTAAGAGTGGTCTAGTTCGACGGTTGGGTTGACCTTATCCGGGCCCGCATCTAGGATGCCGCCCGAGCTGCCCGTCAAATAGATAGAAAATCCCAAAATGGAGTGGCCCACCACCATTTCTGAAGATATACTCCCCGAACTGAGCAAGTCTGCGACTTCTGCCTCGGACAAGCGAAAGCGAAGATGGTTGTCGTGGATGCGAATTTTCATGGGGTTACCCGGCTCAACGGTTTGCCGGTCTAACAGCCGCCATTATTCGCTGATTCAAGGCGGAACTGAGGCGTTTGGCCTCGCTTAGATTCTCGTCCCGATCGGTAATAATCTCGACGATAGCCCCTTCAGCATTCGAAAATACCCGTTCTAATTCAGATTCCAGCGCCGAAATAGTAGCCGGATTCGAATAATTCAAATGAAACATTTCGGCGGCCGAGCGGAATCCAAATCCGTGCGGAGTGCCAAAAAGGGGCTCAAAAAGATGTTCTGCTTGCCGAATTGGCAAGTACGAAAAAATCCCACCCCCATCGTTGTTGAGTACCACGACCACGGCCCCCGCCGATGCACACATCGCGAGTGAATTTAAATCGTGCAGCAGTGCGAGATCTCCCAAAAACACAACGGGACGTTTCTTTAAACCGATGGCAAATCCAATCGCCGACGCGACAGTACCGTCAATCCCGCTGGCCCCGCGGTTGGTCAATACCGATACCATCTCCCCATGAAGATCCGCAAACGAATCCATGTGACGAACGGGATTACTAGACCCAAGTGTCAATGCGCACGACGATGGAATGAGGCGGCTCAACACCGTGGCCGAAGCTTGCTCCGTCAATGGTCCGTTTTGCACTTCTTCTCTGAGCCACGAAGCGGTTATGGGTTTTAACGCTGCCCACGCGGATTGCCACGGGGAGAAATGCTTCGATTCGCTAGATGCATTTCTGCGACCATCCTGGGCCCAATCCATCAACAGTGAAACGGGGTCCGACTCGATTCGATGGGTGGTTTGGTGAGAGGAGTCAATCCGTCGTTTTCGATGATCAATGACCACATACTTCGACGGTTGCCTTTCGGCAAGTTGCCTCGCCAGCTTTTTTGAGAGTGGAGAGGCCCCGAATTGGATAACGACATCGGGGCAAAGATCTCGGACAACTTCGCTGGCAAGCAGACTGTCTAAATGAGCAATGCCATGACCGCTTGAGCCTAAGTGCCGGGCCGTACCAAGCCGGGCTTGTGAGCTGATATCAACCGAAAAAACGGCCCCTATTTGGTTGCAAATGGTGTTTGCGGCAGCTGCAATGTCCAATCCATCACCAGAAAGTCTTCCCAGAACAAGGAGAATGCGGGACGACGTGGCCGTGAGAGTCCCAAGCAGTGATAAGTGGTCCGCATTGGAATGGTTGCTCGAGTACGTTGTGAACGGGGCATCTTCCAATTCCCACTGTTCAAATCGGGTTGTTCGAATGGCCGAATAGGCCTCCTGCGAGAGCGCGAGGGGCTCCCGAAACATGCAATTGACGTGTACGGGACCCGTTTTTGATCTAAAAACAGCTTGATCAATGGTGGTTAAGACAAACGTAGGATCAATGTCATCGGTTGGAGCTGGCATATCAAAAAACCACCGAACAGAATGTCCAAAAATGTGGTTTTGGTCGATTGCCTGATTGGCGTCCGAATCGCGAAGCTCTGGAGGCCTGTCTGCTGTCAGCAAAATCAATGGAGTAGATTCCAAATCGGCTTCGATGACGGCCGGAAGGCCATTTGCCACTGCCGTACCAGACGTGGTTATCCATGCCGCTGGTTTTCCGGTTGCTTTGCCGTATCCAAGCGCTAGAAACGCTGAACCACGCTCGTCGAAGTGCATGGTTAGATGGCACTTTGGATGATCGAAGACGGCGGTGACCAAAGGCGTCGACCTTGAACCCGGCGATGCAAAAAAGGTCGTGACCCCAGAGCGCACCAGCTCTTCGACGATCAGATCGGCCCAGAATCGATTTCTATTTGGCGCTTTTGACTGCAAGTCCCAGGATTTTCGTGAAATCGGTTATTTTTTGTTCTATCTCGAGCCATTCTGACCCGGGATCTGAACCTTTAACCAGGCCAGCGCCGGAAAATAAGGAAAGCGTCTTGTCGTGCAACACTCCACAACGAAGCGCCACCGCAAATTCTGCAGAATCGCGTCCCAGCCAACCAATTGGACCCGCATACCATCCTCGATCAAAATCCTCCAAAGAGTCAATTGCGTGAAGGGCAATGTCTGTCGGTTCGCCACCAACGGCAGGCGTGGGGTGCAAAAGTTTGAGCAACTGAAGGTCAGTAATCCCTTCATACAGCGTCCCGGAAAGCCTTGAATAAAGGTGCCGTCCTCCCGCAAGCCGCATTTCCGATGCTACTTCATCCACAGCCACCGAATGACAGAGGTCTTGGAGGACGCTACGAATACGGTCTCGTACAAACGCGTGCTCACGCTGGTCTTTTTCACTTGCCAGAAGGGATGCGCAGTAAGCTTGATCATCGTCCGAGGTGTCTCCCCTTGGCCGCGTTCCGGCTACAGCTTCGCTAAAAACTTCCCGTCCCCGTCTAAAAAAGAGGCGTTCGGGCGAAGCCCCTATAAAGGAGCCTTGTTCGGATTCAAACAAAAAGTGGAAACAATTGGGCGTAGCTTCTTGCAACACATTGAGCAGTTCCACCGGGTCGGTGCTCTCCGCGAACGAAAAATCGACACGCCGCGCCAAAACCACTTTCTGAAGGACGTCTCGATCAAAAGCATCCAGCGACCAACCCACCTGAGACTTCCATCCATCGAAACTCGGATTTACGACCCGAGAAATAGGAACGGGTGCTTTGTCTGTTGAAAATTGATCGGGAAAGACAAGCTCGTCTACTTGCTCAAGGAGGACATCCTTTAAGCTCTGATCTTCAGGAAACACCAAATTGCAACACAACAGCGTTCTTTGACCGCGACGATGCAGTTCAAACCGTGGAAGAACAAATCTCCAGGCCGGAAAACCAAACCAATCGCGGTCAGTTTTTCGACTCAGGTCAAACCGCATTCCACCATAGAGTCGAAATTCAGCGCCTGGTCGCTCCAAAAAGTCATCGATTTCCTGCGCTAATTCATCGTACTCTGGAGTGGTATCTCCTGATAGTACCTTGGCGACGCCACACATGGCCACGCGATCGTCGGCGTGGCGACCCCGCCAGTACAGCCGCTCAAAATTCTTTTGGGATTTGAGCCATTTTAACGGATCCACATTGGGGATCGGCATTTCGATCCGGACTAAGCCCGATGCGCCCGCTTCCTGCAATTCAACGTGGTGGATAAGCGACGAACGCAGTCGACTTTTGAGGTCGGCGCCGGAATCTCCGATGCTAATATGATCGTCTTGAAGGATTTGGATAGGGTCCAACCGATTGAAAGGAAGCGTTATAAGTTTATTAATTCGGGCAGGAATATACCCAATCAGTAAGATTGGAATGCCCGGGATTTTCCTACTTTCTGTTTTTATGGTAAGTCATTATTTCGATCATTCGCTTTTCCATACGATCTAGTTCGAATAGAGGTGCGCCATATTTACGGCTCGCACTCACTAACACATTCTTTAAGATCCGGTCGTGAATTGGAATTTGGGTTGGACGGGCTCTCTTGCTCACCAAATCTACCAAAACTGTCAGTATTTGCCATCGAAGTAAAACGAATCCGATCACCCCGCTTCCGACGGCTGCCATTTGACCGGAACTCGCGAAATAACTCATAGCCATCACGAACAAAAGCCCCTGGACAATCGGGTGATTCATAAAACGAATCGGACCAACCAGGCCATAAACCACCACGTTTGGCGCTAAAAAAGACATCACCAGAAAAAGAAAGAAAGAAACGAGCACAGCCGGAATCGGAGAAAGAATCAACAATAAACAAGGAAGAGCCCAAACGGTGAGGGTAACAGGGAGTCGACTCCAATCTCCAGCTTTTTGAAATAACGTCTGCAAGCCCAATTTTTTGATGATATCAGGCGAATAGGATTCCAGATCCCGAACCGTAGTGTGATACCAGATGCCATCTGATGTAAAAATACCTCCAGGCATTTCAACAAAGGTGAGCGGCGCGGACTTAATCATTCCGAATATCGTAATACCGGAGTCCGATCGGATTGATTTTGATCTCCCGAATTTCAAGACCGTTGGGCGTGTGGACCATGGGATAGACGAGTCCTTTTTCATCTCGGCTGGTATCCGAATACGGCACGAAAACATAAAAATCTTCGTCGCTCAGCGAGGCATCATATTGAGAGAGAGGAATTTGATAAGTCAATTCTACTTTGGAGGGTACAAACGATACGTTCGCGCCTTCCGCCAGTCCAATGGCTCGTACTTCGACCGTGCGGGTAGCCTCGGTAAACTGCTGTATGTCGCCTCGGACTAGAACTTTGGTGACATCAAAATTAATCAAACCAGCCAGGGAGTCCGAAACGGCAATCATGGCCTCCAAGGAATCGCTCAGCTCACCTAGACGGCGCTTTTGGGTTTTCCACTTCGTAATTCCGAAAACGATAGATGCTGCGCCTGAAACGGTGATGGAATCCGGGACAATCGATACGTTTCCGATCAAGCCAAATCCCGGGGACAAACCAACTGAAACGGCTGATTCAATGGGTATTTTTCGATACACCCGATCTTCGATTGAAATCTGAGCAGTTCGCGGGGTCACCGTTTGCAAGCTAACATTCTTGATCACTTCAGCGGCAACGACAAGCATGTCCACTTCGCCTTCGATGGGTACGATCGGGATGGTGGGTAGTTTATAGAGTAAGCGAAGAACCTGAACCCCTTCGCCTTCAACCTGAATACGAATGGAGGTGGGTGGTAAGACGGACAGGGCTTTATCTGGCGCCAAATTCAGTATTTCGGTCGGAAAATCAATGACTTGGGTGTACGTCTCTTGCAAAGAGAACGCAAACCACAATATGGATGCGGCCAAAATGCACATAGAAATAACGAACCCTTTGTTCTCCGGCTCTCGAGAATCGAACCGCGCACCCGATCGAATCGGGGAAAACAACGCCCGGAATTTTTGAGTGATGGATCGTCTCATGGGTTTTCCAAGGCGAAAATGTTCTACCTGAGATTCCTAAGCGCGTCGACTAGCTGCGTTTTACTAGCGCGGGCTATTTCTCTTCCTTGAATGGGTAGGTTGTCAAAAGTTCGGGCCAGCGATCGAAGCTCTCGAACCGTCATATCTTCCAAAGGACTATTAGCGGGAGCGGCTTTGGGCGTCTTTGCGGCGGCCTTTTTGGGGGCGGCCTTTGCGGGGACTTTTGCGGGGGCTTGTTTTGCGGGGGCGGCCTTTTTGACGGCAGCCTTGGTCGCGGTCGCTATTTTCACTTTAGGGGTCGGAGACGCCTTTTTGCCTGACTGCATCGCGCGCACATCGTCCGAAGGGCGTGCTATGACATGCGACGTTACCACTTGGCCAATTTTCTTCGCTGCCGCCGTTCCCGCTTCCACGGCGGCTTGAACAGCTGCTGTATCACCAGCAATTTGAACGGTGATCATAGCCGCATCCGTACGCTCCATCGCAACCAGCGATACCTGAGCTGTCTTCAGCATGGCATCTGCTGCTTCAATTGCAGCTATCAGTCCGCGGGTTTCAACAAAACCCATTGCTTCATGCATGGCTTGAGCCATATCGATTCACGCTGAATAATGGAGGACTTCAGTGGCTGAAGTGCTCCCGTCCGATTCAATTAAGTGTCCAGTCCAGTACGGACAGATTAGCCATCCAATCCGGAGGGCAATATGGATTCTACGTCTGAGTGTGGACGTGGGATAACGTGCACCGAGACTAGCTCCCCAACCCGTTCGGCTGCGGCGGCTCCGGCATCGGTAGCGGCTTTAACGGCACCAACATCTCCACGCACCATCACCGTTACATACCCGCCACCAATTTTCTCTTTGCCAATCAAATGTACTTTTGCGGCTTTGACCATGGCATCGGCGGCTTCTATTGCACCAACCAATCCTTTAGTCTCGATCATTCCAAGAGCGATTCCGTAATCTTCTGCCATTGCGAGTTCGTGTATTATCGAGAAGGGTTTCCGAACCAACAATCTTCACTCGAAGACCGCTGTTAGGGAGCACCCGGCAAGGAGCCGGAGCACGCCATTCGGTTAAGCACTTAATATAGACCTAGTCATACCCGTTTGTCAAAGATTCACTCGCCTCATCTGCGATGAATTGAGTATTATGGGCCATTCATTTCAATATTCGCCCGTCATTTTTTCAGATGATTAAAGCTGCCCTCATCGCTGGTGCCCGACCAAATTTTATTAAAATTGCTGCCTTGGGTCGGGCTTTTACCGATTCGGGTCACTTCTCGAATACGCTTATTCATACTGGCCAGCACTACGACGCCAAAATGAGCGATATTTTTTTCACGCAGCTGGGTATGCCAGAGCCGGATATGTTTTTGGGAATCGGGTCCGGTTCTCACGCCACACAGACGGCGGCGGTCATGGTGGAGACGGAAAAAGTGTTCACTGCTAACCGGCCTGATGTCGTTGTGGTCGTAGGCGATGTTAATTCTACAGTGGCAACGGCATTGACGGCCAAAAAAATGTGTATCCCGGTGGTGCACGTTGAGGCAGGTTTACGGTCTTTTGACCCGGGTATGCCGGAAGAGATCAATCGAATCGTGACCGATGCCATTTCGGACTTATTGTATGTGAGCGAACCGTCAGGGCTGACTCATCTAAAAAACGAGGGGGTTCCGGACCATAAGGTGATATTTGCCGGCAACGTCATGATCGATTCACTTCGGCGGTTCGAAGAAAAAGCGCGGGCAACTAAATATCACGCTGAGATCGGACTGGATGCTGGCAAATATTTTTTGATTACGGCCCATCGTCCGGCGATGGTAGATAATGATGATCAACTGCGCGTTTTTGCCCACGCTTTGTTGGGCCTGGCGGAAATGGGTGATGTCGTATTTCCGATCCATCCGCGAACCTCTAAGCGCTTGGAGGCCATAGGTTTAGGGCCAAAATTAGCAGCTAATGGTCGTATCCGTATGACCGAGCCCATTGGTTATTTGGAGTTTATGAATTTGATGATGCATGCGGGATTGATTGTGACCGACAGCGGCGGCGTTCAGGAAGAATCGACCGCTTTGGCGGTCCCATGTGCCACCGTACGACCCAATACGGAACGCCCCGTTACTGTCGACGAGGGCACCAATGAATTGATGAGACTGGATGTAGACGAGATCGTGGCAGCAGGTCGGAAGGCGCTTTCTGGTGGCTGGAAAACGGGACGAGTTCCTGAGTTGTGGGACGGAAAAGCGGCTAATCGAATCGCCGAACATCTAGCCGAAACGCTTCCAACTCTGTAATTAGGCTTTTTTTAGCCAATCAACGAGCGGTAGACGTTTACCAGTGCGGTCGATGTCCCGTCCCAATTGTAGCGGTCTCGCACGGCTACACTTCCCGCAAGCCCCTGTTTTTTTCTGAGTTCGGCGCTATTTATCAGTGCGATGGCATGTGCGGCGAGTTCCTCGGGCCGGCCTGACTCGTAAACCAAGCCGCATTTGGTCTCGTTGACGATACGCTTCAAAGGCTTACAGTTTGAAACGATGCAGGGAAGCTCCATAAACATGTAGTGAAAGAGCTTATGCGGGATGGTATGGTCGGTGTGGATCGTTTTTTTGTGGGGAATAATCCCGATATCGCAAGCGGCCATGTAACTTTTGACTTTTTTCTGGTCCTGCCAGCCAGTGAATTGGACGTGCTGATCCATTCCGAGCTCGCTTACGAGGGCCTCTATCTCGGACTTTACAGATCCGTCCCCCACCAGCACCAACTCGGCACTCGGATGCTGTTTGGTGATGATCGGCATGGCTCGAACCACATCTTCCAACCCCCGATGCCGATCCATTCCACCTGTGTAAATTAGTCGAGGCCGGAGTTCTTCGAAACCAGCCAGATGCATGGGCGGCCACGACGCAAAATCGTGTAGGTTGATGGTATTGGGAACGGTTGAAATCTGGGAAGATGGAAGGCCGTTTTGCGTTAATCGCTCTGCCATCTCCTCAATGACCACGATCAGGTGATCGACTTCCCGGGTCCATTTATCCTCCAAAACTTGCCATTTTTCGAGGTTTACGACCCATTTTCCGGGTATCGTCGTGCTCCATTTGTAGTGTCGGAGGGCTTCGACCCAGTTTTCGTGCATATCGCCGACTACCGGAACACCGATCTTCTTCCCCGCTTTTATGCAGGCCCCGAAGAGGTACAAGTCATGAGCGTGGATGGCCCCGAACGGGTGGGTGGTGTAAAGTTTGCTGAGTTTAGACCCGAGATACCAGTCCAAAAATGGAAAACTACCTGCCAGTCCGCGCATTTTATTCCGCATTTGAGCTGGAATGCGGGCCCGAACGATCCGTGAGGAGCCCGACTCTTCAAGCTCGTCGCGACTATCCGGACCGATGGCTAAAACCGTAACCTCATACCCCGCAGAAACGAGCGTTTTTACCTCGTTTTCAACCCGTAAATCGGGTGGATACGCATGATCTAAGACCATCACAATGTGCTTCATGCGTGTTCTTGGTTACTTGGATGGATGATCAGAGGCTGGTGGGTTAAAGGATTCGGCTAATATCCGACAAATGTGACTAGAAGCCGTTCCTCCAGCCACGGAACCGAACAAGGGAGCGGGGCCTGTGGGCTCAAGGGAGATTGCGCGCACAATGGCGTGGGAATCTGCGCCCACAATTTGATTCCATCCCCCTTCGAGCGTCTCCGTCCACTCGGTCTCATCCCGCATAGTGATGCAGGGCTTCCCGAGCCAAACCGCCTCCTTTTGAAGCCCCCCGGAGTCAGTCAGAACTTTGCTGCTTTGGCTGATTAGCGTAAGCATGGCGAGGTAAGACACCGGCTCAATGATCCGTATGTTGCCCGAAACCAGGAAGCGGGACAACAAGTTACGCGTGCGCGGATGTACGGGCCATACGATTGTTTTTTCGATCTGACCAAAAGCCTGTAGAATGGCCTCCAGTCTGCTAGGATCGTCGGTGTTTTCTGCGCGGTGGACGGTGGCAAGGAAATAACTGGACGGGGCCCCTTTTAGAATGGACTCTAGGGGGCGCGATTCTGCGGCACGGTGTGCGAAAAACCGGGTTGCGTCGAGCATGACGTCGCCAGTGAGGTGGACTCCTTTGGTCATGCCTTCCCTTGCTAGATGCTCGACGGCCGTTTGGGTTGGGCAAAACAATAGGCCAGACAACCTGTCGGTCACGATTCGGTTGATTTCCTCGGGCATCCGCATATTGAACGAACGCAGCCCAGCTTCGACGTGGGCCACAGGAATTCCTAATTTTGCTCCAACTATGGCGCACGCGAGCGTGCTGTTGGTATCGCCATATACGACGAGCCAGTCGGGTCGCTTTGTCTGTAGATAGCTCTCCAATCCGATCATCATGGCACCGGTCTGGGCCCCATGACTCCCCGATCCTACTTCCAAGTTGGTGTCCGGCAAGGGGATGCCAAGTTCAGAGAAAAACACATCGCTCATCCCCGGATCATAGTGCTGGCCGGTGTGCACGATTCGCTCTCGAAAGCCCGCTTGTAGGAATGCGTGGCTCACAACCGCTGCTTTGATAAATTGGGGTCGAGCGCCCACTACCGTTACGATATCCATGAATCAAAAACCGGCTATAGTGTCAAGTAGCGTGGCAAACTGTCCAGTTTGCGCGCGGCGGCTGTAAGCCGCCGCGCTCTGCTGGTTCGCCAATTCCATTGGCGAACCAGCCAGCCACGCGGCATAATGCAAATCGATAAAGGCCCCGATCCCCTTGGCGTCTTCGTACGCAAACATTTTTCCGGCCCCGGTTTCCGTCAAAATCGAAGCAGCTTCGCCCAGTGGATCACCAAGACCTAAAACGGGCCGTCCCGATGCGATATACTCGTAAATTTTTCCGGTTACAATGCCCGCTGCATCATTCACCCTATTGATTGGCAGCAGCAACAAAGCCGCGTTCTTGGTATAGGTAATCGCTTCCGAATGCGGAACGTATTTCACCAACTGCAAACGGTCGGTCGCCCCTGCGCGTTCGGCATCCTTCATAATGGTTGGATCCACGTTCCCGATACACTGAATGCGAAGCTTCGGCCAACGGGACTTCGACCCACTTTCAGCCAGCAGATTCCAAATAGGTTCAGGGTTTCGTGCCGGAGACATGTTGC
Organism: Bacteroidota bacterium; assembly: GCA_027622005.1. Lineage (GTDB taxonomy): Bacteria > Bacteroidota > Rhodothermia > Rhodothermales > UBA10348 > UBA10348. Next base: position 95,654 of record JAQBZH010000001.1, read on the forward strand.
CCGTATGCACCAAGGTGAAAATATGTTCGTCAACCTTCCCTTGTCCGTCAAAATCAGACGGGTCGTAACCGTTTCGAATGAGTTCAAAAGGCCGCTTGACCGCTTTCTGCATGGACAATCGAAGGTCCTCTGTGACAGCAACACAAGCGGCAGCCTGTTGAAGTACTCGATTTCGCATGTTTAAGTCTCGATTTCGCGCCATCGAGCTAGTCGGCAACATGCTAGCGTACGCCACATCTGGCCACGCATCTCGAATATCTGCCACCCATGGCAATCCGGTCGATTGCGATAAATATGATCCGATTAAATGAGTCGAATGTGGTGGTCCCGTTGTAACGATCGCATCAAAACGACCCCTTTTAAGGACCTTCAATCCCTCTTTTTTTGCGTGCTTCACCCATCCGACTCGCGCGTCGGGTAAAAACAGGTTGGCCCGAATCCATCGCGCAACCTTCTCTTTCGTCGAGGCGTGATCCGCACCCAAAAATCCGACGCCGACCGCGTCTACTTTTGCTTTACCCGTCCACTTGGCATAAGCCGAATACGGATCCCAAGATCGGGTTCGAATAACCTCGGTTTCCGGACCCACTTCCCCTGACAGTTGATGGTCCAGATCCGGAAAGGATGCAAATGCAGGATCGACCGTCAATACCGTCACTTTCCAGCCAAATTCCGGGAGATACTTGACAAACTTCAACGGCCGTTGCACGCCAGACCCGCCAGAGGGAGGGAAATAGTAGGTTATAAATAAAACGTGCTTCAAATCGCTGTCGAGGTGTGGCAGAAGTTAACGGTTGTGATAGGCTACCATCATGGCGAATTCTCAAGATGACCTGATTCTTCTGAGGATCTGGCATGACTCTCGAGAGGCGAAGCACGCTCCGCGCAAACGGCGTAGTACCGAGGCGTAAACTGCCGCAGCAAAGGTCTAAATCCTAGCCAACCGGTTGGACTCGTCCATTTTTCCCGATGAGTTACGCGCCACCCTGCGGATTCCAACAACCAATCAAATTGCCAATCTTCAAATTCGTGATAATGACGATCCCACGGGTCCGTTTTACTTCGATAAGCCGGGGCAAACCACAGTCGAAGTGGTACCGTCGCAATTAATTTGGGCGCCGTGATCGCTTCAAGTAACGCTAATGGGGCTACCAGGTGCTCCAGTACTTCAAACGCCGTCACGGCGTCAGCCACCTGGGAGGCTAGCTCTGGATGCCGGTCGAGATCGCCTTCGGTGTTATTAACCGAATAACCAATCGACTGCAAATGTTTACTCAAAGGGTTGGCCGTGCCAATGTCTAGCAAATGCGCAGGTGCCGGAAGTACGCGAGCCAGGAGATCGCAGGTACGCGCATATCGGTGCCCTAGCACCTTGTTGCGAGAGGGATCGTACGGAGCCTTCGCACTCATTCAGCGAGCTCCATTTTACGTCTTCTCCAATAGCCGTAGCCATAAAACAACAACAATCCGTAAGCAATCAAAGTCCCGATGCCTGCAATCCAGCGGCCCCTGCTAAACGCTGGCGGTGAAAAAGACATAGTAATATTACTATCTCCCGCTGGAACAACTATGCCTCGAAACATCTGATTAACCTGGTAAATGTTTGTCTCTACGCCGTTTACAGTGGCCTTCCAACCGGGTTTATAATACACTTCACTTATGACCAGCATCCTATCTCGGTCGGAGGAGGCTTCAAGCGTCAGGTTTTGGGCAGTGTACTGCACCATCTGAACAGAACTAATCCCCGTCGAATCGGCCCCACCCGAGACCTCGACTATTTGATCAAACTCCTCACCTACCACAACCGCTTCTTCTTTGGGCAAAAAAGCAGCTGACTGCATGTAACTCCAGCTTTCCTCAGGAGACCCTACTTTTTTCACCCGATCAACCAAAAAAGCGCGGGGCAAAACGTTGGGATTCATGGATACGACCATTCCGGTTTGTTCATCCGAGTACGCCGGAATAAATCCTGGAAACCCCTGGCCCGCCACAACATATTCGATATTGGTCATGTTCAGCGCTGCCGGATTTAGACCCGTTCCAGCCTCCGTAAACAAAACGTGATCCAAATAATCTTGAAACACGCGGAGTTTTGCAGCCGAGTAGCCGCCAATGGATTCGTAATGAAACGAAGGTCGGGCATTCACAGAAGGATCGCGTCCAAACTCCAAGGATAAGACCCGGAAGGAGCCATCTCCCCCAGCTTCAGCACGCTGTCCTTTCAAAAACGTATCAAATCCATATTCTGGCACATTGTCCTCAACCAGTACTTCATTTGATAGCACCTCCTCTGTTAAATATCGATGTCCGACCCCGTTCAAATCGATTAACAGAAGGATTGATAAACCAAAAGCGGTCACGGCATAGGGCAGCGTACCGCGAACCATTAGAAAAAGGAACCCAAACGCGATCAGCAAAAAGAATGCGACCCGTCTGGCATCAGTGCCAAACGCCTCTAAACGGGCATCTTTCCTGGTCGAAATCTCCTGGTTGATCACGGAAACCACTTGTGGATCCTCAGCAGTCACCTGAGGATATTGGGACTGAATCTGAGCGAACAACTCCTCTTTTTCAAGGGGCTTTTCAAACGAAAGCAACGACGAGCCAAAAAAGACAAAAATCAGTGTGAAGCCTAGGACGCCGGCAAATACGCGGGTGGACGATTGATACCAAAAGCTTGCCCCTTCATCTGCTTCTTGCCGTAATACGGCTACTCCGCGTGCTGCCATCAAAGCCGCAAGCATAGCCACCACACTCAGCCACGTTTCAGGTACTCTGAAGGCAGAAAACAGCGGGAAATAGTCGAACATCAGGCGGTTTAGCAGCGAAAAATGTTCTCCTAAGGAGAACGCCGTAAACAGGCCTATTCCGATTAAAAGCGCGAGTGTGATCCGATCTCTCAGTCTAAAACCGGCTAATAATCCTAAAGCGATCACGAGCCCTCCAAAATGGTGCGGTCCACCTGTAAACGATTTGGGTCCCCAATAAGTCGCTCCACTCCCTCCAAAAGCGTTGGAAATGAGCAAAGTCAATAATTCGCTAAAACCCTGACTCCATGCCATTGCATAGTCCCACGTCATACCCCCTTCTGCACCCCCTGTAGCCGAGCCACGGGTAGTGAATGGAGCGAGCTCTGCGTGGGACAAATAGGGCTCAGCAATCATCATCAAACCGAGCACCGATCCTAAAAGCAGCACCCCGGTTGATCGAACGAACGTCTTTAGCGTTCCGGATCGAAATGCGATCACACCTTCGACCAGCCACCAAATACCTGCAGCCAGCGTCACGTAATAGGTAATTTGGACGTGCCCAGCTCTCAAATTTGCCGCCAGTGCGATGGCAAAAAGCAGTCCCGATACGATGGTGTGTTTTCGCATGGCGTATATAAACGCAAGCATCATCCAGGGCGCCCATGCAAGAGCCACAAATTTTGAATTGTGTCCAGCGACCAATAGGACGGGCATATAAGTGGACAATCCGAAGGCAATCGCCCCAAAAATTCCTGCCAGGCTATCTTTTGTGACGTACCAGGCCAAGAAATACATGCCCAAAAGCATGAGCATCAGGTTAGACGTCGGCCAAAACAACTTCCTCAATTCTCGGACCACCAAATCGACTTGTGGTACTGTTACTTCTGGAGAAATCATATAACCCGGCATTCCAGCAAACGTGCGTCCGGCCCAAAGAGCGGCCTCCCCAGTTTCCTCCTCATATTCGATCATCGACTGGGCCATACCTCGCCAGTTGATCGTGTCCCCCGCAATGACCTGTTTTCCGGAGAAAATGATAGGAGCATAAAAAAGAACTGCCGCCAACAGCAGGAAGACAAAGGCTATAACGTGTTGGCGCACAAGCGATTGCCGATACCATGCTTCGTGCCATGCTGCCGATTCTTTTTGACCGGTTTCGACCGGGTTCGAACGGGAGGTGCGGGATTGTTTCTTGCTCATTCGTCTGCGTTTGGCAGCTAGCTAGGGGATAAATAGCGTTACGCTACGGTAGGGTATTGGAGCGGTTCCATTGATCAAGCTCTCGTTGCATGACTTCACGAACCAATTCCATCAACTTAGGGATGTCATTTCGGGTCCATCCGTCGATAGGAATCGGTTCTCCAATGACAATATGCATGGTGCCAGGCCGCGCGAGTTTCGTTTTCTCATTGAACAACTCCAGGGCATTTAAAATGGTCACGGGGACGACAGGGACTCCGGCCTCGATGGCTAGCAAAAAAGCCCCGCGTTTAAATTCCTGAATCTCCGAACTGTGGGAACGAGATCCTTCTGGGAAAATGGCCACGGAAAGCCCTTTTCGTATTCGCTCCCCGGCAATTTTCATCGATTCAATAGACTTTTTAGGATGAGATCGATCAATAAAAACGGAGGGCGAATTTTTAATAGATGAGCCTAAAAACGGGACTTTGGCCAGCTCAGCCTTGGCAACCCACCCAAACGGGCACGGGATGCTAATGCCGACAGCGGGAATATCCAATGCCACTTGGTGATTTATGGCGAAGACATACGCCGTGGAATAATCCAGCAGTACTCTTTGGTAGGTTTTCACCCGAATAGCCATCCCCAAAGTCATCGAGAGGCCCCAAATCTTTGACCACCACCTAAAAACCCGGATGTCCTTCGATAATAAATTGTGAGAAACAGAACCAATCGTCGAAAAAATGGTCGATATAACGGCCCATAAGGCTGCCCAATAAAAAAACAACCGACGACCAAAAGTCGGTGTCAGGGGACTCGAAATAGAATGGAGGTCTGAAAGTGCCAAGAAACTCGTAGAATGATGAAGACGGACTTGGTTGATTAATCTTGAAATTCGATTCCGGCTACCAGAGGGGTAAAATCTAGCTATCAAGTTTGCTTCGGACAACTAGGAATACACGGATTCGGAAGTACCTTTTCAAGAAATCATTGTTCGATTACCTTTCCCGTAGAACAATAAACCACCTCATTATGAATCGTACAAAGTTTTCGAAAGCCATTCTGACTCTTTTTTTCGTTGGAATCGGTTTCTGTTCCTTCATCCAAACAGCTTCGGCGCAGTTCAAAGCAGCCATTCATCTTGGGATGACCGGGTCTTCGTTTAGAGGAGGTAACCTTCAAAATGCCTCAGCGATTACTCGCTTCGGAGGCGGCGCCGCTGTTCGATATGAATACCCCAGCGGATTTGAATTAGAGAGCGGTGTTTTTTACGTCGTGAAAGGTTCGAAGCTGGAGGGTACGTATAGTGCCATTCCCATTGAAGGAACTTCCGAAATTACTTACGTCGAAATACCCATCCTTTTCGGGTATCGATTTATGACAAATCGAAGATATAGTCCGAGAATCTACGCAGGCCCTGCCATGGCATTTAAAACGGATGCGATAATCAAATTTAATGCAAAGGGAAGCGACATTGTCCAGCAGGAAGATGACTTAACGGTCGCTGACAAAGATCTGGGAATCATGGTTGGCGTGGACGTGAATACGCAATTTGGATCAGAAACACTCAGTTTTGGTATCCGGTCGACCTTTGGCTACTCTAACGCTCGCGAAGCAGATCCAGAAATTTACAACACGTCGGTGGCGCTGCTCGTTGGTATCGTCTTTTAATTGTTAAGCGTCGCACCAAAGGCCTGTTCTGACAAAGAAGCGGCGTTTCGGACTAATTTGGCAATTCCGTGCGTGCGGATCATTCGATCTCGCAAAACAAAAGGGTAGAAAGGCATGGTAACCTCTTCCGGAGTTTCCAAAAGTGGCGCCTTCAATTCGATGAGGCGTGAAGGCAAACCATTTCTTGATATCATGGAAGGCCAGTCGCAATCAAGCGCATGCGAGTCGATCAGTACGATAACTTTGCTAACGTAGCTTTTTTTCCAGGGTAGATTGCGAAGTGCGTTTTCTGGGCCTTCACAGCCACCCAGTGAGCCAGAGAGAAAACTGACCATAAGGGTCGGCTTGAAAAATGACCACGACTTCTGTGCGTCGGCCATGCGTCTAGCAAGTTCTAGCAATGCCGATGCGGCTACGCCCAAATCGGTCCCATCGGTGTATGAATTTGGTCCCTGCAGTCCCAGCCCGTCTAGGGGAGCCAGAATCAAAATAAGTGAATCCTTCCAAACTGGATGTCGCCCTGGGAGGAAACCAGAAACGTGCTGGGTTGACGTGGTTACCTGTTCTTCGACCTCAATCTCGGGGTGGACTTTATATCCGTCCACAAATATCATCTCCCGAATTTTCTTAGAAAGCTGAACTTGGTCGCTTTGCCGTAGATCTGCAACCAAAAAGTCGACACCGTGGATAAGCTGCAGAGTATCTCGACCTATTAAATTCACTGAAGCACGTTCCAAAATGCGAATACGAGAAGCATATTGGTGTCTGAAGCTCTTTATTTGAATTGGTTGGAGTCCCATCAATTCCAATTCGGCAGAGACGTATGCTGCCGTTCGTAAGAATCCCCGCGTTCCGCTGCCTCTTCCTTCGTTCTCTGCCAGATTGAAGGATAAAATATGGGCCTCTAGTTGGTCCATATTCCAATTTTCTTCCAAAGACAACTTTTCTTCCAAAGACAGTGCGTTTTTAGTCCGCGTGGTGTCCGAAGAAGGAATGGACTGCTTTGAAGTAACACACCCGACAAACGCGCTTGCGCTCAACATTAAAATGAAAACGCGGAAGACGAGATTCATCAGTGAAGGAGAATGGGAAGTGCCTACGATCACCAAAAAAACGGGGATTATTTCTTGCCCGTGCCTTTGAAATTAGTCGGTTTTTGTGTCCTGTCGGCTACGTCTTTGTTGAATGCTTCAAGCGCACGCTGAACGGCATCCCGCTTTTGCTGTAACATATCGTCCGGCTGTTTGGTCGCGAACCGATCCCGAATTGGGTCCACAATTCTAGCCTGAATCGCAATGACCAACTCTTTTTGGGTCGTTTGTTTTTGAGTGCGACCAAACAGGTATCGGAGTCCAAAAAACCACCCTGGGAGATCCTTTAGTATCGGTATCCCGCTTCTGGATATGGACTCATCAGTGCTATACAATCCCCCAATGACCGTCTGTTCTCCGTTCAGCAGAATCACCTGCGTATTGGCGGAACTGCGATCAATGGTTGGACCGGTTGCTGATGGACGACTTCCGGACTTTTCAACCTTGACTGTGAGGTGTAAAAACTCCATTTTCGGGGCCCCAAGGGTATCTGCAACGGCTTCAACGATAAAGGTTGGCGTCACATCAATGATAATCCCCGTTTTGAAAAGCTGGGTTGTTATGTTTCCGAAATTGTCCCGAATCTGAACGGGGACGTCGGATCCAATTTGGATATCTCCTTTTTGACCACTTTGGACGGTTACCGATGGGCTTGCGATCGTCTCCCCCACGCCCGACGCTTCTGCCATTCGGAAAAGTGAATTCAAATTGGCAAAATCGAGTTGTTCAGGGGCTGAAATGATATCCTTAGTCCCCTCAAATAATTTACTGGTCTTCAGAGAAAACGAAACTTGGTTTGCTGAACTTTGGCCGCCGCCACCTCCGCCACCTCCGCCACCGGTAGAACCAGTGGAGCCTAAAATGACGCTCCAATCGATGCCGCTATCCTTTGCCAGCGTATGATTGAGTTCGAAAAGGACCGCGTTGATCTCTATTTGGCGAGTATCTATAGTCGCCAAGGACACGATTTCTCCAGCTTCAGCTCCTCTCAAGGTTCCTGTGGCCGCATCCGCGTCCAAGATGAGATTATCAGCTGGTTTTGGTTCAATCAAAAAATACCTTTCCGTTTCCCGGTATCTCAGATTGTTGTATTCCAACACCATTTCGAGTGCATCCAAAAAATGGACACCGGCAATTGAAATGCCAATAGGGTGTTTCCGGGACTCTGGGTCGACCAGCGTTTTACCCGTTACGCGTTCAAAAATTGGAGATACGAAATTCGTAAACGTCTCAAAGGAAGTACTCGGTTGCATCGAAACGAGTTGGTCCGGGGGTATGTAGGCCCGAACAGCACGTTGCGCCGCAGCTTCGCGCGACAGCCCGCTAAAAGCGACCATACTCACTAAGAGCGTGAGCGTCATTATCCAGGTTTTGCTTTGCGAAAAGTACTTCATTTTATTATCGCCTAAAATCGTTCTCTATTGTTGGTTTGGTGATAGTTCGACATTTCCACGGGCTTGTTTGTACAAGGCGTCCGTTTTAATACGAAGCTCCACGTCGTCAAAAATGCCGCCCTTATCAAGTCGAGCTGACATCGTTCCATTCCTAGGATCGACAGAAATCACGTGTCCTAAATAGACAGAGTCTCCTATTCCGAGTGAATAAGTGTTTTCACCCCATTCCACAATCGCGTTCGTGCCTGCAATCATCACCAAACTAGCGTCGCTCATATCCACCAAATTCTGTGTGTTAGGAGGCAAACTTTGCATAATGAGCGGTTTAAACGGATTCATCTTAGAATGCCGGGCCGGAAGCAGGTTTACAGGAACGGGTGGCAAGTCTGAAGCTGGATCAACTGAGACGTAAAACGCACTTTTGGGCGCTCCTTCTAATTCGTCGTCCGCACTGAGTCCCGCTACACCTCCGTAGAAAGCTTCGAGCGTAAACGAAAAGCTTACCATCACTTCCATTTTTTGACGGAGCGTCAAAGGATCGACCGATACTAAATCAAAATGGTTGAGCTTGAGGTTGTCGACGCGATAGAGTTCCCGGCTATTCTCCAAGGTCCAAATCAGGTTGTAGACCGAAGGAAAATCGGCGCGGCCGGACGCTTCAAACACAAATTTGTTAAACTGGGGGCTTTCCACGTGCTCTTTGAATGAGAGATCAAAGGGGTTAAATCCTCGATTTGTCACTTTATTTAGCAGTGCAACGACATCTTCCGAGCTGAGTGTTCTAGGCATCATTTTGTAACGAGCGTTCCAACGAATAACAACGTCGGACGTACGCGATTCAGATTCGGTCATTTCTGCCATGAGCGATGACAGTTCTGCCTGTTTCATGGAGGCTACTTGTTCCGCTTTCGTTAAGCGCTCCATTTCAGCCGGTTGTTGGAAAAAAGTGACATAAATGCCACCTGCTGTTGCGAGAGCCCAGCAGATTCCTAAAACCATGATATTTTGAAGGATGTTTGACATAGTTCGTTACCCTGCCCACTTAAAGTTTGGTGGTATTGGGGACCTCAGATTGGATGTTACCAATGGCTTCTTCGAAAGCGTTTGGAAGATCGGCTGCATGTTCGCGCAGATACACCGCTGCTTCAGGCAGGATGTTTTTGAGCGGCATAGTCATTTTAAAATTGAAGACCGGCACATTTCGAATGGACGAGAACGAAAGGCTCTCTATATTTGCACCGGATTTCGTAGCAAAAGCGACGATTTGACTGCGCTCGGTTGCCGTGCCCGTCATAGTCAGCAGTTCGGCTTCCGTTGCTTCCCAGGATTCAACCCACAGTCCCGTAATATTTTCGGTGTTGACCGACGTCCGTTCGAGCGCTCTGCTCCACTTGTCGCTCCCTATCAATAGGGAATCCAGCAGATCGAGGGCATCGACGAATCCTTCGGAACGGGCCCTCAAACTGTCTGTTTTCATTTGAAGAACGTCTGCATCTTCCGAGATCATTTCTTCCGGGAAATTCTTCAGTTCATACCGAGTCATTTCCAAGGCATGATTCTGGCTGAAATACCGAAAAACAAACAACAAAGTGGAACCAAACAAGAGCAAAATCATGGCCGCAATCGGCCATGAAAACGGCATTTGGAAACCCCGTTTTTTAAGTTTGGGATCCAGGATGTCTACTTCCTGGAAAACAGTCTCAAACAACTCGTCTCTAACCAATCGCAACGCTACCGCTGTGGCGAGTAGTCCATCTTTTTCGATTGGTGTGGTCCGATCCTCTTGAAAATGAGGAATCACATCCCTTAAAAGACTGATGCTGGTTTGTGGGAAAAACTGAGTTAAACTTTGGTACATGCTATTTTCTGCCACATCAGAAAAAAGCAACATGTGATCTGCATCGCCGACTCCAAATTCATCGTGCATCAGCAGAATTCGGCTACAAATGGTTTCAGCGGGATCGTAAGCCGTAATTGATCGAAGTCCCTCGAAATGAACCAATTGATCGCCGGAGAAAAACAATACCAACGTGTCTTCGGCTCCAACCCGAACCAACACGGTCGTTTCCTCACGGTCAAGATTGTCCGACTTATTCTCAGTAGATCTACCGAGGATCGCTGCGCGGACCAACCCGACCATCAGTGTAGGTTCCGTGTCCATCAGAATGACATTCGGGAATGTCATTTTTCGATTCCGAATGTTCTGAAGTGACAGACTGATCGGTTCGTTGGCCAGGGCGAAAACGGCCATGAAGGAACGGGATTCCGAATCGCCTCCGGCTAGAGGGACAAAGGTCGTTTTGTGATCGGTAACTTTCCCTGGGTGTGTCGTTTTTAGTAAGGACAGGAGATCTTCGCGTTTGGCCGTTTTTTTAGAAGCTCTCTTCTTACCGTCTGATTTTTCCGGAGTGTTCGGAGCAAATTTTACGACCGCGGTGCCTAGGTTTTCCGTCGATAGAGCAAATACGATGTTGAAGTGGTCGTACCCGGCTTCGACACATTCTGCTACAATTTCAAGTAATTCCAGATGGCAAGGATTGGCATAGAGATTGGAGCCCGGCATTTCCGCCGGGGCGGCCATTTCCTTTTTAGAGGACTCTACGGGGCCGAATTCGGATGATAAAAACAGGGCTTCCATGTCCGAGGTGGAAGAGGAGCCCATTTCAAATGTTACATCTGAACCAAGCGCGACTGGTACCTGGGATGCTGCTGCTGCCGAGCCAAACGATTCAAGTCCCGCTCTTACTCTAGAAAATGACCGAATTACAACGGGACCAGAAGGAGCGTTGTGAATGAGAACGGCTTCCACGCTTCGCGAAGATGCCGCAATCCCGAGGATGTATTCGCTTTTTGATCGATAATTGAGCATGGATTCTTACTGAGCCAGTTGCTGAAATCTGCGTTTATTGTTTGCGTAATTCATCGCCACATCGGGAGCAATGAGGCCTTGCTTCATCAGCCGAAACAGATCCTGTTCCAGTGTGATCTGACCCACATTCCATCCCTCGTACATCATCTGATAGATCTCATTGGAATTATTATTCTTGATTGCTGCACTGGCAGATGGCGTCATCCAAAGTACTTCTTTTGCCAGGATTCTTCCTCCACCAATTTTCGGTACCAATTTCTGAGAGACGATACATCTTAGAACTTCTGCCAGACGAAAACGGACCCTTTCTTGCTCGTTGGGAGGATACTCCGCAATGATTCGATCTATTGATTCAACAGCCGAAGACGTATGTAGCGTTGAGAAGACTTTGTGTCCGGAGTCGGTAATCTCGAGAGCCGCAGAAATCGTGTCAGGATCTCTCATTTCGCCTATTACAACGATATCTGGATCTTGTCGGAGAGATTGCACGATGCCGTCTTTAAATGTTGGCACATCGGCACCGACTTCACGGTGTCGAACAATGCATTTTTTGGATTCATGCACATATTCAATCGGCTTGCCAATAATGACGATGTGTCCTGCAATGTCGTCGTTGTTCGCGTCGACAATGGAATCCAAGGTCGAACTTTTTCCAGCACCCGTAACTCCAGTGATTAAGGTCAGGCCATCCCGGACATGCCGGAACATGAGTCCCCTTTCCACACTCGGATGAAAGGCTAGTGATTTTAGAGGTCGCACCTCCTCCACAATGGCTCTCATATTCAATGCTAACGCTCCCATATCCATGTAGACCGTAGCCCTAAATCGTTTGCGGCGAACTCCCGTCAAGACAGAAAGCTCATATGAAAAATCGGATGATCCCTTCTGCCCTATGGACTGCCAGCTAGATTGTGTAATGAGCCCCAGAATCAGTAGGGTGCATTCATCAACGGAGAACCTAGGAAGGTTAAAATCTGGTCGTTTATCTCCGTCAATTCGATACCACACAAGCCCAGACGTGGTCGGGCCACCCAAATCGATGTCCGAAGCATTCATTTTGGCCATGCGATGGACGAACTGGTCGAAAAAGCTTCTTAAGGTCATCCGGTCCCGCACGTCTATTTGGGCCAATCTGTCGTGTAAGTACTTTATGCGGTCTTCGCCGTATAAAATGGGAGGAGTGCTTTCGGCTATGCTCGTGCAAAACGGCGGTAAACCCGACTTTTCTGACGCCAGGGATGCAGATCTCGAAGGGGCTCGTCCCAAGCGGGAAGCACTTCCGAGCCCTCCAGTAGATTGAACACTGGCCCCATTTAGATGGTCATATGATTCAATTTCGGATTCTGACGGTTTTGTAGGTCCAAGTTCCATAGGTCCTCGAATATCAAATGTCGGTTTGTACCGGGAAGAGTTTGCTCTCTTATCCTCTTCGGTATCGACGAGTAAGAGGCCGACTTAAGCCAAAAACTGGTGACAAAAGCATGAAAATCGAGTGGCCGACCCGATAATCGGGTCGGCCACCTTTTTCAGCAATTAATGTGGCTAAACGTTATAGCACCGTTTTTCTAGCCGAGTTTTGCCTTACGGTCGTCATCTTGATCTCCATGGGAGGAGCTTCAAGGACGGGGAGCAATCCCTCCAGACGAGCCAGAGCCGAGGTACTGAGGTGAATTTGGACATCCCCGTTTATATAAAACGAAATAGGATCAACTGTGACTGTTTCGTGATCCTCTCCTATGCAAGATCTGTTGGACGAATGCCTGTAAACGACCACCTCGTGTAGTAAAACGGCGTCCTCGCCTGACTCTTCGGGCAGTATATCATACACTTTGACCTTCAATTGCCCTTCCCTGTCGACTACGTCAGACCAGACATCCCCGGGTGAACTCCCAGAAATCCCACATGCCGATGCAAAGTTGACGGAAAACCCAACCAGTTGGGTGAGCTCAACCTCTTGACTTAAACCGGTAGATATAGGACCTGAAAATAAACTGCTCGAAGTTTGAAGAGCATACGTTCCAGCCGTCTCACCTACGTTTTCCAATTCTATGCGAACATTAGCAGCTCCGCTCAATCCAACCTGGCGCTCCCAACAAAGCCCTCCATTCAGTTCGCAAGATTCGGACATTAGATCAACCCCGCTTACGTCGAAGCGGTCATCGTATTGATGTTGGTGATAGGTTATCTCACCAAGCTGATTAAAAACATCTACATCGAAGTGTCCATTGGGTAGTCCTGCGTCCTCGTATCCCCCTGTTTCGCCATCGGGTGTAAGCGATCTCATGACCAACGCGCCGTAAATATCCGTGGAGCCTTTAAATTCGTGATCGCCTCCTGCGGAAGAAAGGAGGACTAGCCCTTCCCACCGAACTGAACCCGCGTTGGAAAAGGACCCATTGACAACGAGAACTCCGTACCCGGTCAAATCACCGCGGTTAGTTAAATCGCCATTAACCATCAATAAGACTGGTTCTTCAACGCTTCCAAACGTGTTATTCCCGGTAAAACGTTGGGTGCCTTCTAGTACCTGAAGATCTTCGTGGTCCCGAATGGCATTTTCCAGGATGGATAAGTCGACCTCTGTTCCTCCGCTTACGACATCCATTTCCCCAGAAAGTCCGATGAGCTGAGCACCATCGATTGCGTCTGCAAACGCCTGCCTGGATGAGCCTAAGATGGTCCGTATGGCATGTCCATCGGCTCCATTTCCTCCGGTCAGATCTTCTTCGTTAGCCGGTTGATCCAAACCAGAAATCATGAATGAACTACCGTGAGCCGTAACGGAGGACATGGGTCCGTCAATCGTAAACGAATCGAGTATCGGCTTTCCGATTCGCTCCAGCGTAGTTTGAATTAGATGAACAGCGGTCCCGACTTCGCCGTAAGCGGTAATCTGAACAGGACCCTGTGCGTCTCCAGAAGCAGAAAACGCATACATTCCGTCTCCATAAGCTAATTCTGAATCGTCAGCACGATAGTTCGAAAAATCCTGGGAGATCCGGGAAACGACCAAATTGAAGGCCGAGTGGGCTAGCTCCCTCGCCAAAATATTTTCGACGTACTCAGCCCGAACTGCTTCCGATGCCGAAACAGATTCGGCTTCTGAAAAATTTAATTGGGCCACGACGTACGACGATGCCATGACCAGAAATAAAATTCCTTTCCCCATTGGAACAGCCTCTTATTAGATTCTCCTTGAATAGACACGGAATCTCTTTGGATTCCGGCGAGGAGGGATGCGAAGTCTGTGCACTTTGATTGAGACTGAGGGGAAACAATGGCGCACATTCCACACTGGTTGTATCGGTTAAAAACATTAAGTCTTAAGCTGGTACAGGAGCTCGTATTAAAAAAAAGGGACTCGCTGCTGGCGAGTCCCCTTTAACCGAAAAATCAACGACCTTCGGTATTAGAATAGCTAAGTTTTAATTTTTGGAGCGTGCTATTGCAGGCATTCCTACCCAAACAGAAGCTGATCTGGTACCAGATGGCACTTTATGGGCGTCCTTGTTACCGCTCGTTTGGTTGAGAACAGCTTTTCGGACATCCTCAGGAGATGCTGATGGATTTTTGCCAAGGTACAGCGCTACGGCCCCCGTAACGTGAGATGCTGACATGGACGTCCCACTCATAGTGGAATAGGCATATCCTGGTGCTAGTGAAAAGACATCTTCTCCTGGCGCTAAAAGGTCCACAACTGATCCAAAATTAGAGAACCAAGAAAACTGTCCGTTTCTAGCATATGATCCGACAGTTAGTGCATCAGTAACGTGGGCAGGAGTAAAATTCCCTGCGTCAGCTGAACCGTTTCCAGCTGCGACTACGACCGAAATACCTGCATTGATGACCGCCTGAACCGCGTCATCCAAAGCCGTTCCGCCCGCGCCAACCTCGACGCCTAAGCTGAGGTTAACTACCGCAGGACTTCCTGGATTGATTTGCTTCCACTGGAGAACATCTTCGAGAGCGGCAATCACATACGTGTCGTCTCCTACTCCATCATCGTTAAACACTCGATAATTGTGGATTCTGGCTCCTGGAGCGAGACCAACGATTCCGCGATCATCGTCAATTCCTCCAATAATGCCAGCTATGTTCGTTCCATGACCGTCGGCATCATGAGAAGAGCCCGATCCGGAATAATCTCTCGATTCAACAACATTCACATCTGGACTAGTAACACCTGTATCGATAATGAAAACATCAACATCAACAGCGCCCTGCCCATCTCCCGAAACGGTCCAGCTTTTCTTGCCACCAACTTCTGAAACGGACCAAGGAATAATTTGACGAGTAGACGTTTTCCTCATTTGTCCGGGATTCATCCGAACAGGAAACACGGGCTCTACCCAATCAATGGTCTCGTCATTGGCCATTTCAGCCAGGAATTCCTCTAGGTAGTCAGTAGCAACCCAAACTGAGTATCCGTAAAACGTATTCGTAAATTCGTAACGATCAACAATTTTATAGCGATCTACAATCTTGTATCGGTCTACAATCTTATAACGGTCTACAATTTTGTAGCGGTCTACTATTTTGTATCGATCCACAATTTTATATGGATTGATCGCAAAAACAACCGCCGTCTGCTCTCCATCTTTTCCTGCTGCTTTTACGGCATCTGCAACGAGGTGAGCATTTCGAATTTTGGAAACAGTAGGTTCTGTTGAGGTGGCGTCGGCCTGCGTGTCGACAACTTGATCCATACATCCGCTGAACATGATGAAGCTCAGAACAAGTGCAACTGATCTGAAGACGTGCTTTGTTACGTGATTAAATACCGACATAAGTTCAACCGAGGGCTTGTGACTGATTCATTTCAATCCCGCTGAGGTAGCAGAATGGGGTTCAATCAGGGTATCGGCTGAAGTCTTGCCTCTTTTAAGTTATTTATTCACAACAACTTAAATAAATCAAAAACGCCCTTCCGCCTGTTAATAGAGGCGGAAGGGCGTTCACATGTAACGCTTTTGAACGCTCAGAGATTATCGTTTAATAACCGCTGCCTCATCCATTTTGGCTGCCGTTTCGCCAACAGTCCTCACGTCGCCTGAAGGCTTGGCGCATGGCGTTAGGTCCTAGAATTGCTCGAAATGACACTGGCAAGTTCTATTAGTGAAGGCATAATCCTCTTATCGGTATTTTGCGCGCGGAATTAATACCGAATTGCCGCTTTCAGAGCCAAGCGCAGCCCGCGCCGGCAGATTCGTTACTCAGAAACGATGCGAAATCTGGTTCGAGTAATCGTCGGATTGCCGGAGTCAGCACCCACGGCTTCAAATCCGACGGCTTCAAAATAGGGAAGTGCTGCGGGTCGGTAGTTCACTTCTACGGGACCTTTTGCCATGATGTCATTCGTGGCCGTCATGCTTCCTGTCAACTTCAGCTCGGCAGAATCCTCGATCGTGATGGAATTTCCAGAGTACAAAATCCCCGTGATTTCAACATCTGCATTTTTGAGTTTGATATCGTTAATAACATAAAACGAGACTTTCCCGTTGACGCGGAAATCATGGTTGATTTCTAACGTATTTCCGATAAAAACGACTGCGTGACCGTTCATGATGACATTGCCTGTCGTCTTCGCGTCGTTGCCCCAAAACCAGACTTCCGGGTCATTGGCTGAGCCCCCTAGATTGATGACTCCCGACCAGTTTGCGCTACCCGAACTGACGTGGTCGGCGTTTTCCATTGCTTCAGAGCTGGAAGGGTCGGGAGGGTTCAAATTCGATACTCCCTCACTGGCTACGGGCAGATCATCGGGATTAGAGCTGGGTTCAAAAATATCCTCCAGAGACATTCCCGAATCATTCTGAATGTTATTTCCTGCAGACCCGAATCCGCTCACGTGTAGCTCATCTTTGATCTTAAGATCAGTATCCGCATGAACATTGGCATTGGTTCCACCATTCCCATTAACAGAGGATGGCTTTTCAAACTCCAGCGTATTTCCAGCAACGATGCCTGCAGCCATAAAAGATGGGGGCTCTTCACCAGAAGACTCAATGTCGTACTGGGTCACAAGCACGGTCTCGGCTCCATTTGACGTTCCCCGGATAGTAACCTCGACCGGTCCATCAGCAGGTCCTGTCGCTGTAATTGTTAGGTCACCTTCGCTGGTATGATGCACCACGCCAGATGGACGGTACTCATTAGGTTCGTTTCTGAGCTGGGACTCGACAAGTTTGACACCCGAATAGGCAATATTCCGAGAGATCACCTTATTTTCGTATATGCTCGATGTTTCGGTCTGCTCCATTGATGAGTCTAATTGTGACTGATGTAATACCATCGTTGTCATCACAGAACCGAGCACGATTAACAATATTAGCTTTCCCATTTCTTTCCCATTCGGATTATTGAGGGGATCCCTCATTTACGATATCGGTCAAAATCTGGAATTTTTAAATCAGCAGTCTAGCCCTGGATACTCAAGACCGCACCTGCCAGAGGGGATACCTTCACCCACTAAATCCTGTTTTACCCCCGCACCGCCTCGCTGGAAGGTTAAATCATGGTAATTATTGCACCTGAGTTGTACCCAAAAAAGAAAACCCCTTGCAAGCCAACGACTTACAAGGGGTTCAGGTGGGTCTAAATGGACTCGAACCATCGACCTCTACGATGTCAACGTAGCGCTCTAACCAACTGAGCTATAGACCCGAAACTGAGTTCGGTGTTCGAATAAAACGGAGACTGGGTTCAAAAATTCTATTCGAAGGGTCGCAAATATACCCCTATATGGGTTCCGGAGTCAACTTTACAATTAGAATCCCACGCGAAGAGAGAGGACTGGGTTGGATTCTATTGGCGCTGACAGCGACGCGGTTACATTAACCCGCCCTGCGCGGCTTGCTTTCCGAGCCGAAATAGCCCCGGAAAGTAGTCGATTAACGACCAAACTGGCTATAATAATCGATTTTCGTCGCCGAAGAGATTCGGCATCGTTTCGTAGGTCGCGGAATTCGTTGAAAGCTTCTTCAGACTCCCATTCCCACTGAAAGGACGGATCTGATACGTAATCAATTTGGTCCCATTGGCGGTTACGCAACATCGTTTCCAGAAAAATCTCAGAGGACTCGAAAGCCGCCAAGTTTAGAAAAAAGGTTCTGTTTTTACCGTCAACAATGGCCTGTGCCGATCCAGATGCCAGAGTCGTATACGAATCGACTAGACTGTTTCGGTGCCATTCACTTCCAAATAGGGAAATCCAAAGACTGACATCCGCCGCAGCATACGTCACAGCCCAACCGCTCCATTTCCCATCATTGACATATTTATGTCCAAGTCCAGGTAGTAGAATCGATAAGGCGAGGGCTTTCTTAGCAGAGACTGTCGAAACGTTTTCAACCGAAGTTGAATTTGAAAGGTCGGCTCGATTTTGAGCTACAGCCGGCACACCGAGGATCCATACAAACAGAACAAAACCAATAAAATAATCCTTGCTAACCATAAGTCGGAGTTGATGCTAATCCGTCACAACTGAGAAGAATTATGATCTCGAAAGAAAACATCTCACAAGGTCATGATCACCGTCGATGTACGAGAACAGAGCCGTCCGGATCCGCAAGGGATTTATTTCTCCGTGCCGTTAGTTCGCCATTCTCTTTAGACGACGAAACGATATCTCGTCAAAGACCTTTGCGAGTATATTTTTATCTACGTCTTCACCCTCAACATTGACAACAACCACGAAACGGTTCTCTACAATGACCACGCCGTGTGTTTTAACACTAGAGCCTTCATATTCGGCCGATTCAAATCCAGGATACCCGCCAAACTTGGTAGTGCGCTCGAATCCATCAACATTTTCTGAGTCTATTTCTCGATCAAGCCAATCGAAACCCATAGAGGTTATACCTTTCATCGTACCAAGGTCACTGATGGCCAATTCCATGGTAAGATCGTGACGGCTGTTTTCGTACTGACCTTCAATCACCGAAAAACGTATTCCTAAGGCGTTTTTGTTTGACCCCTTTACATTAATCAGTTTAAATCCTTCAACCTCTTCAGGTAGTAATTCTTTGAAATCGCGGTAGTCAATTACCGTGACTTTCGAGTCTTCTTTGAGGCGACCACCGATTCGTTCAAGCGTTGCCCCGATACTCTCAAGGCCCGACTCCACCGCCGTTTCAATTTCTTGGCTAATTTTTTCTAGCTCCTCATCCGAAAGTTTGCGATCAAGCTTTTCTTCCAGCTCGTCCCGAAGTTCGCTTATTTCTTCTTCGGCTCGTTCCAATTCGCGATCAACGTCCTTCTCAATACGTCTTACGCGTTCCTCGGCAATTTCTCGGTCCGAACTTCCGCAACCTGAAGTCACCGCTAAAATGAACGCGGATAAACAAAGAAACAGAGGAAGCCTAATTCTGAGACGGCGAAATGTATAGTTCATGTTCGACAGTGGTTTGAATCCCGTTTTTTAGGGATTACGGGGATTGTCGAAAAAGGTGACACCATCATTTTGCTGCGAAGTTCAGCAAAAATATGACTTACATGCTTCTGCGATATTGACCACCCACTTCAAACAACGCATGGGTAATGTCACCTAAAGAACATACCGTTACCGCGTCCATTAGGGCCTCGAACGTGTTTTCGCTGCTACGCGCCGTTTCGGTGAGCTTTTCCAGCGCCATCTTCCCGTCGGCGGGATTTCGCTTTTGAAATGACCTCAAGTTGCTGATCTGTCGCTTCTTCTCTTCGTCCGTCGATCTCATGAGAGGTACGGGTTCGCCCACCCCCGAAGAACTATTTTTTTCGATGCGGAAAGTATTAACCCCCACAATCGGAAGTTCGCCCGAAAGCTTTTTGCGTTCGTAAAAGAGGCTTTCCTCCTGGATTTTAGAGCGTTGGTACATTGTTTCCATGGCCCCTAGGACGCCACCACGGTCATTGATTCGCTCGAATTCAACTAGAACTGCTTCTTCAACCAAGTCCGTTAGTTCATCTATGATGTACGACCCTTGAAGGGGATTTTCATTCATCGCCAATCCCAGTTCACGATTGATAATTAACTGGATGGCTATAGCCCGACGAACACTTTCTTCGGTTGGGGTCGTAATGGCCTCGTCGTAGGCGTTGGTGTGTAACGAGTTACAGTTGTCGTAGATGGCCATGAGCGCCTGAAGCGTGGTCCGAATATCGTTAAACTGAATTTCCTGGGCGTGAAGGCTTCTACCGGATGTCTGAATATGGTACTTCAGCATCTGACTGCGTTCGTTAGCACCGTATCGATCCCGCATGGCTACCGACCAAATGCGCCGTGCGACCCTTCCAATAACAGAATACTCAGGGTCCATGCCGTTGGAGAAGAAAAACGAGAGGTTTGGCGCGAAATCATCGATACTCATTCCCCTAGCCAAATAATACTCTACAAAGGTAAATCCATTGGAAAGGGTAAAAGCTAGCTGACTAATAGGGTTGGCACCAGCCTCGGCAATGTGATACCCTGAGATGGACACCGAATAGAAATTGCGGATGTTTTGGTTGATGAAATACTGCTGCACATCGCCCATCATTCGGAGCGCAAATTCGGCAGAAAAAATGCAGGTGTTTTGGGCCTGATCTTCTTTTAAAATATCGGCCTGAACCGTTCCGCGAACTACTTTTAAGGTTCTCGTACGGATGGATTGGAAGACACCCTCTTCAAGGAGACCCCACGTTACCAATTGCGCCCCATGAGTGCCTAAAAGACCTAAACCAAGTGCATTGTGTGAGCGCGGAAGGTCTGCTTCTGGTCCCGTAGGGCCGGTGGGAGAATAAACGGGTTGTCCGCTTCCTAAATGTTCTTTGATTTTCGTAAACACCGTTTCCCACGTTCCAGCATCTCTAAAATGTTGCTCAATTTGTTGGTCAACGGCCGTATTCAAAAACATGGCCAGCAGCATAGGCGCGGGACCATTAATGGTCATGGAAACGCTTGTAGCGGCATCACACAAATCAAAACCCGAATAGAGCTTTTTCATGTCGTCCAGCGTACAAATGGACACTCCGGCGTTGCCGACCTTGCCATAAATATCGGGTCGTTCATGCGGGTCGAAACCGTAAAGCGTCACAGAATCGAACGCCGTGGACAGGCGTTTAGCCGGCATGTTTTCAGAAACGAGGTGAAAACGCCGATTGGTTCTTTCGGGGCTTCCTTCACCCGCAAACATGCGAGTTGGATCCTCGCCAACGCGTTTAAACGGAAAAACTCCCGATGTAAAGGGGAAAAATCCTGGGAGATTTTCTAACAACGCAAAACGAAGTTGTTCTCCCGGGTCCAGGGTTCTAGGGAGCGCGACTCTCGGAATTTTGGTTCCAGAAAGCGACTCCGTATAGAGTGGTACCGTAAAATCTTTTCCACGGACGGTGTACGTATAGGCATCTTGGCGATACGCATTGGCCAGACGATCCCACCCTTCAATAATGGCTCGTGATGTGATAGAAAGTCGATCCCACCATCGCTCTGCCATTTTAGACAAACGCGCTTCCAAGACCTCTTTATCCTCTGGAGCCCACTCTTGAACTTGAGCCAAAGCGCCTTTTACCTGCCCCCATTTGCGAGCAATCTCAATTTGGGTTTGCGCTTGCTGTCGATACGTTCGACAAGAATCTGAAATGTCGCCTAAATAGCGCTGACGCTTAGCCGGAATTAAGGCTTCTGACTGCCGTCCTTTTACTGGCAGTGCCGTCGAAGTGTATTTTGTCGAGGTCCGTTTGAAACGGTAACTATCATTTAGCTTGTTCAGCAAAGCTAAATATAAATTGGTGACGCCAGCGTCGTTAAAATGAGATGCCATGGTCGGATAAACAGGCATGTCTTCAGCAGAGGAATGAAACTCCATCCGGTTGCGCTGCATCTGCTTGCGGACGTCCCTTAGCGCATCTTCGCTCCCTCGCTTTTCGAATTTGTTCAAGGCTACAAAATCGGCGACATCTAGCATGCCAATTTTTTCTAGCTGAGTCGGGGCGCCGAATTCCTGCGTCATCACATAGATGGACAGGTCGGTCATATCTGCGATTTCCGTGTCACTCTGTCCGATTCCGGCCGTCTCAAGAATAATCAAATCGAATCCGGCAGCCTGGCATACTGAAATAGATTCGCGAAGCGCGGCAGATGTCGCTTTGTTCGCCTGTCGGGTAGCCAAAGAGCGCATGTATACCCGATTGTCGGCCATATCGTAGATGGAGTTCATACGGATACGATCGCCTAATAATGCGCCACCGGTCGATTTTTTGGTTGGGTCAACGGACAGGATCGCAATAGTGATCTGATCAAAATCTGTGACAAAACGGCGAACCAATTCATCCGTTAGCGTCGATTTTCCAGCTCCACCGGTTCCGGTAATCCCAATTGTCGGAGCATTTAGAGTGATTCGGCCCGCACCATCTCCACCTGGCGAAGATGCCTCAACCAAAGAAATCGATCTCGCTACCCCTTTGGGGTCCGAATCGTTTTTGTGATAAGAAAGGGGAGTGACCGAAAAATCGCACTGTTCCATCATCCAGTCTATCATTCCGCGAAGGCCCATTTGCAGGCCGTCTTCTGGCGAAAAGATTCTCGTTATCCCATATGCGTGGAGCTCTTCAATTTCTTCCGGTACGATGACTCCGCCGCCACCACCAAATACCTTGATGTGCCCGGCTCCTCGCTCGCGAAGTAGGTCAACCATGTACTTAAAGTACTCCATGTGGCCGCCTTGATACGAGGAAATCGCGATTCCTTGAACGTCTTCTTGGATTGCCGTATTAACGATTTCTAAAACGGATCTGTTGTGTCCTAAATGAATCACTTCTGCACCAGCCGACTGAAGTACCCGTCGCATAATGTTTATGGCAGCATCATGTCCGTCGAAAAGACTGGCTGCCGTCACAAACCGAATGGGTTGAGACGACACGAAGCCAGCGGCTTCAGAGTTCAGAACGGAAGGGGTAGATTCCATAAGGGACTAAGAAAAAACAAAAGGGAAAAAACGGATTTGGACGGACAAAATTCTTCGACCTTCAGACATCCAAGTACGCTTTTAAAGATAACAGGTTTTCAAACACGGAAAATGCCCCGAAAACGGAAACAACCGGAAAACGGAAAACGTCGTAGAACGCTTCTTTGGCGACTCGTTGTTAACCACGTTTGAGCTGAGGTGGTTTTAAAACTCGCTGAACGACAGAGCCGAGACGGATTGCCCGGAAATACAATATCGAGCTTGCCAAATCTGGCCCGTCGGGTCTACGATTTGAGCAGTGGCAGTTGCCGTGTCGATTTTAAGGTTGACATTTCGCGGAGAGCTTCTAAGACCGACTCCCATGCCTTTCAGGACCGATTCCTTGAGAGTCCAACAAAGGAATAATTTCATCGACTCGGGTACATCTAATGACGCGATATGATTTCGTTCGCCGTCAGCCAGGATATAGTCTAAAAGCTGGCTAGGTTTGGCTCGAACGTCTTCCAAATCAATTCCTACAGGACGAGGAGCCGCGACCGCTAAAGCCGTTTCTCCGGAATGAGCCAAAGACACGTGAAAATTCGAATCCGGATTCATGAGCTGACCAGAAGGGGCAGCCGCCAGTGTCACTTTGTTGGCGGGAATGGAAAGAATATCAGATAAGAGTAAACGAAGCGCAATTCTACCCAATGTAAAGCCATTCTTGCGCAATGGATGCTTCATCTCCTCCCGGCGAAGAAGCTCTTCCTCAGTCAAAATGGAGGAAACATTCTGGCCTGAGTAGGCGCCCCACTCCGCTTGGCGGACAAAAAAGCCTTCGGGTAAATCGCCGAAATCAATTAGATTTCTGGGTGATTTCCCTTCAACCTTGTCCAGCGACACTACTTTGCAGCCGCAAAATTGGCAGCGACGGCTTCCCAATTGACGATCTTCCAGAAGGCTTCGACGTAGTCAGGTCGTCTATTTTGATAGTTGAGGTAATAGGCATGCTCCCATACATCCAGCCCCAAAAGGGGGGTGTGTCCTTCCATATAAGGACTATCCTGATTTCCAGTAGAGTACACCTTTAAAGCGCCACTTCCATCGACGACTAGCCAGGCCCAACCAGAACCAAAACGGTTACCGGCGGCCTCTGAGAAGACGCTTTTGAAAGCGTCAAAAGACCCAAAAGCTGCATTTATGGCAGCGGCCAATGAAGCCGTAGGCGCCCCTCCACCGTTTGGGGAGAGTGTTTCCCAAAAAAGGCTGTGATTTGCGTGTCCGCCGCCATGGTTCTTAAGCGCCCCTTGGATTGCTGCAGGAGCACTGCTAATTCCCCTCAATACATCCTCAATACTCTTCGAAGCCAGCTCAGGGTGACCTTCTAGAGCGGCATTCAGCTTTGCAACGTAGGTCGCATGATGTTTTCCATGGTGGATCTCCATCGTGCGAGCATCAACGTGCGGCTCAAGGGCGTTAAAAGCGTAGGGTAGGGCAGGAAGAATATGTGACATGATTAGCTCGGTCTTTGGATACTTCGAATCAAAAACAATGGTACTTTTGGCTCACTTACGTGATCCCGCCTTAAAAGAAGCTGCCAGTAAGTTCGATGGCGTAGGTCGTTACACCCAACAGGAAAAGCAGCACCACACAAAAAATCAAAACGGCTGCCGACGATTTCGGAATCACAAAATTAGTTGCGGCTGCTCCCGACTGGGCATCTTCAGGTTTCATGAAAAAGACGACCAGGACGCGGAGGTAGTAATAAGCTGAAACGGCGCTGGTTAGTACCCCGACGATGGCAAGCCAAACATATCCAGCTTCAACAGCCGGCGCAAAAACAGCCCATTTGCCTAAAAACCCGCCAAGGGGTGGAAATCCGGCAAGACTGAACATAAATACCGCCATCGTCCATCCGAGAAGTGGTTTTTTATATCCAATTCCCGCGAGGGAATCAAGAGTCTGCTCTGATCCTTCCTTTTTGTCCCACTCTAATAGCGCAATAACGCCGAATGCTCCAATGTTCATAATGGTGTAAACCATCAAATAAAAGAGTGCTCCGGAATAACCGTCTGCAGAACCGGCGGCCAATCCAACCAAAATATAACCGGCATGTGCGATGGACGAATAGGCCAACATACGCTTGATATTGCTTTGGGAAAGCGCAATCACATTTCCCAAAACCATCGTGATCACCGCAAATACGGCTAAAACCTCGCTCCATCGTTCACCAGGAAGCGCCACGTTTAAAATGAGAATGAGCGACGCAAATGCAGCGGTTTTGGACGCTGTGGACATAAATCCGGTTATGGTCGTCGGTGCGCCTTGGTATACATCGGGGGTCCACATGTGAAATGGAGCCGCGCTTACCTTAAACAAAAAACCCACCAGAAGCATTGCGACTCCGGCCCAAAAAACAATGCTTCCGCCGTCAGCTACGGTATCTCTCATAGCAGAGATATCCATGGTCCCCGTAGCCCCATACAACAAAGCTATTCCGTACAAAAAGAAGCCCGTAGAAAATGCGCCCAATAAAAAGTATTTAAACGCGCTTTCCGTTGATCCGGGGCCAGAGCGAATGAACCCGGTCAGGATATAGAGGCAGATTGACATGGTTTCAAGCCCAACAAACACGGTCACTAGGTTGTTGGCTGATCCCAAAACAAGCATCCCCACTGTAGCAAATAGGATCATGCTGTAGGCTTCGCCAATATTGTGACCTATCCGCTTGAGGTAGGGGGCCGTTAGGATCACGGAAAGAACACCGCTTCCCAAAACCAAAGCATTGACAAACGCTGCGGAGCCGCCCGTCCTTAGCATATTGTAATATGCCATTCCTTCAGCTGACCCAATTCGAGAAACCTCGAATACAAATCCAGCCGTTAATGCCAGCCCTGCAATCCACGGGGTAGCTGCGTGACGATTCTTAAATGCGTCGAATACCACTAACGCGAGGCCAGCGAGCGCTACGATCAACAAGGACATGGTGTTAGCCAGGTCGCCAGTCATCGATGCATATGCTTGAGAAAGATCCATAATGGTCGTTAGATCCAGGAAAGTTGATTAATGCGTCGGGCCAGTTCCAAATCCAGTTCCGTAACCTGGTTTCCAGCGTCGTGAGTATTAAGGGTAATGTTAACTCGGGAGTAAACGTTGTTTATTTCAGGGTGATGATCCATGGACTCAGCTTCAAAACCCACCCTCACTATAAAGCTCACGGCCTCTCGAAACGAACCAAATTTATACAATTTGGAGATCGCGTTGCTGTTGAATTCCCATCCCGGAAGATTGGCTAATCCTTCAGCTATGTCCTCTTTTGTCAATGGTTTTCTCGAAAAGACAGTCATGCGTTACCCCCATCTGACCATCTACAACCAGTCGACGACAAAAAAACGATAAACGATGGGTGTTGCATATTTATTTCAGCGTCCGATCCGCTCCGTGAAAACCTTCACGGAGCGGATCATGACTCATTAAGCACTAGAACAAGCTCCTTGTAAACATAAACACCGCGGCACCGGCCAAATATCCAAGAGCTGCCAACCAAGATATTTTCTTGACATACCAAAAGAAATCAATTTTCTCCATTCCCATGGCAACAACACCCGCAGCAGACCCAATGACCAACATGCTCCCGCCCGTACCTGCTGCATAGGCTATAAAATGCCAAACTTCATTGTCCATCGGTTCAGAGAACATTCCTAAGCTCGCTGCCACAAGCGGCACATTGTCAATTATTGCCGAACCTACCCCTAGCAATAAGATGACTAGATCCGAAACCCCTTCGTGGTGCAGTTCAGTGCCCAACATAGGCATCGTGGTTTTCAAAGAGGTTGCAAACTCAAACAATATCCCCAATGATTCTAAGGCGGCCACAGCCATAAGGATTCCAAGAAAAAAGAGAATGCTCGGCAATTCTATTTTAGAAAGAGAATGATGAACGGGGCTGTGATGCGCATGTGCATCGCTTTCTTTAGCATCAACCGAAGTAAGGCTAAATTTGGATCGGCTAAAAGCTTCCGCACAAATGGTAACAACACCGAGTGACAACATCATGCCAATGTATGGGGGAAGATGTGTCAACACTTTAAAAACTGGAACAAAGACAATGGCGCTCAAGCCGATGTAGAGCATCGTAGCACTGTATTTCGATTTACTTTTCTCCTCTACCTGCGCTTCAATGTCCAAGTTGCCCTTGAAAACGGGAAGGAAAGAAGCGATAAGCGACGGAACCACCATGCAGATCAAAGAAGGAAGGAACAAATACACAAATAAATGTCCGGTACTTACTTTTTTGCCAATCCAGAGCATGGTCGTAGTTACGTCTCCAATCGGTGACCACGCTCCGCCAGCGTTGGCGGCGATGATTATCATCCCGGCCAGGAATAATCGCGTATTTCGATCCTTAACTACTTTTTGAAGAATTGAAATGAGAACGATGGTTGCCGTGAGATTGTCAATGATTGCTGAAAGGAAGAAAGCCAAAAACGAGAAAATCCACAAAATTTTGACTTTATTCTTGGTCTTGACGAAATTCTTAATAGTTGAGAAACCGTCGAAATAATCAATGATTTCAACAATGGTCATGGCCCCCAAAAGGAAAATCAAAATTTCAGCTGTTTTTCCTAAATGATGTAGCAGGGTTTCCTCCATCAAATGCATCTTATCTGCAGACGCAAGAGCCCCAAACCCATCCACTAAGGCGTGTTTGGACGAATCAAACCAGTTAGGAAAGCTGTCGATTCCAAGTGCGACGAGTGCCCAACAAATGGCCATCATTACCAGTGCTGGCACTAGCTTATCTATTTTAATCGTGTGCTCAAGCGTGATGGCTAGGTAGCCCACGATGAACACAAAAATAATTGCTGCTTCCATACTCTAATTTGTTGTTAAAGAAGTTGATTTAACGTCAGTTTCAATTGTCACGACCGATTCGCTTAGCGATGCGGCCCGTTTAGTTTCAATTACCTCAATGAGGTTTTTCACGGCTGGCTCACTCTTTGCGAGAAACGGCGCGGGCATTAAGCCCAAAATGATCATAAGCGCCGCCAGAGGAATTAAAAGTCCTAATTCTCTCTTGTTCAGGTCCATCATAGTTTCGTTGGCTTCGTTGTCAATAGTGCCCCAAAACATCCGGTAAACCATGTACAACAAATAGACAGCCGCTAAAATGACCCCCGTGGTTGCTAAGGCGACCAAAAATGGGCTAGCCAATACGTCGCTCTTAAAGGCGCCGACTAGGATTAAGAACTCTCCAACGAAGCCATTCAGTCCGGGCAGACCTGCTGAGGCGAGTACACTCAGCACCATAAAAAAGGTCAAAACCGGTACTGATTTCGCGATTCCGCCATAATCAGCCATTTCGCGAGTGTGACGGCGCTCGTAAAGCATCCCAACAATCAAGAACAGGGCACCCGTCGAAATCCCATGATTCACCATTTGAATCATAGCGCCCTGTAAGGCTTCGGTGTTGAACGCAAAAATTCCTAACACCACAAACCCCAAGTGGGATACCGACGAATAGGCAACCAGTTTTTTGGCGTCTGATTGAGCCCGGGAAACCAGAGCGCCGTAAATAATACCGATGACGGCCAGAATGGCAAAGGTCATCGCATATTCGTGGGCAGCATTTGGAAAAAACGGTAGACAAAACCGTACGAGACCATACGTGCCCATTTTTAGAAGAACGCCTGCCAGAATAACCGAGCCTCCAGTGGGAGCCTGTACGTGGGCATCAGGAAGCCAAGTGTGAAACGGAAAGAGCGGTACTTTAATGGAGAACGCCAACGCGAAAAGAAGGAACAACCAACCCTGCATTTCAAGTGGCATGTTGAAGGATACCAGCTTGAACCAATCGGTGGTGAAGACCCCTGCGTTTACAGCATCGCCGGCGGCATATCCAAGAAATATCAATGCAACCAGCATTAGAAGGGATCCTACCAACGTATACAGTACGAACTTGAGCGCAGCATAAATTCGATTTTCGCCACCCCAGATCCCAATAATGAAATACATCGGAATGAGAGTCAGCTCAAAAAAGATGTAAAACAAAAAGATATCAAACGACGCAAAAACACCCGTAACTCCCGTCTGAAGAACCAAAAGGAGGGTGTAGTACGGCTTATGGTGCTTGCCGATGTAGGTCCAAGACGATAGCACGACGATCGGGCCTAAGAGTGTCGTCAGCATGATTAGGAGCAAATTCAAACCATCAATACCGACAAAGTATTTGATGTCGAACTGGCCCGGAAACCAGCTACTGCTCAGGTCTGCCAATTGAGGAGCGGCAGCCGTCGAGATGGCCGGATCAAATCCAAGAAATAGTCCAATCGAGACCATAAAAGTGATCAAAGTGACGCCGAGAGCCGACCATTTGATTGCCTTTTCGTTCGGGGCCAACAACGTCAGTAATGCACCTATAAGGGGCAGAAAGATGACGATGGAAGTAATATTCGGGATGTTCATGTAATCCGTAAAGGTTGCTTTCTCGTATGACCTGCTTAAAACAGCATCAGATAAATAATGAGTACCACACCGAATACGATCGCAACGGCGTACGAGTGAACGAGACCGGTCTGCATGTACCGAAGTACAAAACTAGAGCCTCGAGTGAAAAAGCCGACAGCATTGACCAACCCGTCAACTACATACTTATCGAAAGGATTAAAAGCATGATGCGCACTACCAATAAGTGGCCGAACCACGGCTTTATCATAAGCTTCATCCAAGAAGTATTTTCCCTGCCAAAGCTTGTAAAGACCGCCGAAACGGGCAGAAATTTTATCATCAAATCCAATTCCTTCGGATGAATACCACTTCCATCCAAGGAAAACGCCCAAAATGGCAATCAAGGAGCCAATCGCGATCAGCGCCCATTCCAATCCATGTGAAACGTGGGTATGAGCGGCAAATTCAGCGACGGGACCACCTTCTCCTGCCAACCAATGATGAATCCAGTTTACATCGCCCAAAACGGCAGGCAATCCGATATAACCACCAACGGTTGCCAATGCGGCCAAAACCCACAAAGGTAGCGTCATGGTCCAAGGCGATTCGTGCGGGTGAATCGAGTCTGAATGGGGCCAGCGCGGGGATCCTTCAAACGTCAGTACATAGGCCCGGGTCATATAAATGGCAGTCAAGAAAGCCGTAATTATGCCGACCCCGTACACAAACCAACCAACCAAATGTCCATCATAGCCGAATTCGAAAGCCTTGAATAGAATTTCGTCTTTTGAAAAGAACCCAGACAAAAGCGGGATACCAGCAATGGCCAGCGTAGAAATCAAGAAAGTCATCCGGGTTGCCGGCATGTATTTCTTTAGTCCACCCATGGTACGCATGTCTTGTGGGTCAAGGGCATGTCCGTGGCCATCGTGAGCTAGTTCATGCTCAACATGGTGCATGGAATGAATAACACTTCCGGAGCCAAGGAACAGACACGCTTTGAAAAATGCGTGCGTCATGACGTGGAAAATGGCCACGTAAAACGCGCCGACACCCGTCGCCAAAAACATGTAGCCCAGCTGGGATACGGTCGAGTAAGCGAGCACCTTTTTGATGTCGTTTTGGGTGATGGCAATCGTTGCCGCCACAATCGCAGTAAGTGCACCCACGACCGTGATGATGGCCATAATGGTCGGCGCACTTAATACCAGCGGAGACAATCGGGCCAACAAGTAGAGGCCAGATGTAACCATGGTAGCTGCATGGATCAAGGCTGAAACCGGGGTCGGCCCGGCCATAGCGTCAGGCAGCCAGGTAAACAATGGGATCTGAGCGCTTTTACCCGTTGCTCCGATAAACAGCAACAAAACGGTCCAGTTGATCCAAGTTTGATCCATTCCAGGACCGCCGGCTAAAACGGCGTCGAAATTCAATGAGCCGACTTCTTTGAACAAAATGAACATCGCAATCAGGAATGCGAAGTCTCCTATCCGGTTCATGATGAACGCTTTGTTGGCTGCCGCGCTGTTCTTTAAGTCTTTGTACCAGAAACCAATCAGCAGGTAAGAACACAGACCCACGCCTTCCCAGCCCAAGAACAATACTACCAAGTTGTTACCCAACACGAGGCTGAGCATCATGAAGATGAACAGGTTTAAATAAGCGAAAAATCGCCAAAAACCGTCATCACCATGCATGTAGCCGGTGGCATACAGGTGGATCAGACCGCCAACGCCGGTAATAATCAACGTCATTAAGAGAGACAATTGATCAATTCGGAAGGCAAAATCGATGGTCAAATCTCCGGCCTGCATCCAAGTAAATGCTTGGACGATGATCGGATCTCCATGAAATCCGACAAATAAGTACACAGCAATAAAAAACGGAATGGCTACCATTGAGGTGGCTACCATTCCGATCAGTCCTTCGTTTTTCCGGTAAGAAGGCGCGAAAAGACCCACGAGGCCGTTAAACGCAGCTCCAACTAAAGGAAGAAGAATTACAAGTTTTATTAAAAAGTCAGGCTGCATCGGGCGGCTGAGATTGATAACGCACACAAAAAGGGTGCATCCGGTTACTACTAATATTTGAACAGGTTAATTTTGGTCACGTCTACCGTCAGTTTGCCTCGGAAGATGGCAATGATTAAGGCCAAACCGACGGCGGCCTCGGCGGCCGCTACTGACATGACAAAAAACACCAATATTTGCCCGGAAACATCACCCAAATACTGGCTAAATGCCACAAGGGTAATATTTACCGAGTTTAACATCAGTTCGACGCACATCAACATCATGATGGCATTTCGACGAAACAGAAAGCCAAGAACACCCATTGTAAACAACAGGGCACTAAGCGTCAGGTACCAGTTAAGTGTGATTTCCATTTTTATAGGAATAGAAGCCTATACGGGCTTGCGTTTTGCAATAACGACGGCGCCAATGGTGGCGGCTAAAAGCAATATGCCGATGATCTCAAGAGGCATCGCATAAACGGTAAATAATGCTTTCCCGAGGTTGGTCACGGAGCCGTTCTCGGCCGCGGCAGCAAGGGAAGGAGGATTTGGAAGCATGTCAAGCGCATTGGCACTGATAAACGTGAGCATCGAGAGTAGTCCCATACCCATAGTAAAAGCGATAATCCTGCGCCATTCAACCTTTTTTAAATCAGGTAGCTCGGCCAAATTCAACAACATGATCACGAATACGAACAGCACCATAATGGCACCAGCGTATACCAAAACCTGAATAACTGCGATAAATTCGGCATTGAGGGTCAAATACAGACCTGCCACGCAGAACAAGTTGAGGATTAACCAAAGCGCGCTTGAGACTGGGTTTTTAGAAAGAAGCATTCCAAGCGCGGCCGCTAAAGCTACGATCGCAAACACAAAAAACATGATCGGTGCAGTCATAAGCATGGGTTATGAATAATCCGGCCTAATAAAATCACATCAGGCCTAAGTAATCTTCGCGGCGCAAATTAGTTAAGGAGCGAGGGATCAGCAAGATAAGATCCGATAAAGACGGTGCTTCATTTTTAATCCGCATTCGGCCGTTCCTTTTGACCAGCGAAATGGAGAGGACTGGACGATTTGCAGTAGGAAAGATGATTTGGATTAATAATCCTACCGTAATACTTGAGCCGATGGAGCTTTTTGGTGTAAACTCGCCGGTTCCGTTTTTTGAAGTCGGGTGAAATTCATCATTGTTCTTCCATTCTTGGCGCTGGAGAAACCACCACTCTAACCCGGAAAGGCTTGTTTCAATCTAAAAACAATCTCAAGCTGCTTTGACCGCTGAAAAGATAACATTAAGGGACCTTCGCGAGCCGCTCGCAGCAAAAGCGAACCAAGCACTAGGAAGAACAAGTGCTGTGTCTTGGTCATCTGAGTTAGCCGAACGGTTTCAGACGCTGGCGCTCGCGCACACGGGCCCTGACGCTCGTGAGGCCATGGTTCTCAACGTTCCGGGACGTATTGAAGTCCTAGGGAAACACACGGACTACGCCGGAGGCCCCAGCCTCACCTGCGCTTCGAGTCTTTCCATGGCAGCTGTGGTAACCACCCACGATCAGCCATTTTTATTGGTCGTGGACGCGGCTCGAGGCACGCAGGTTGAATTTCCTTACGATAACCCGCTCCCGACTGAAGGACAGTCCTGGACCTTGTACGTTTGCGCCGTTTTAAAGCGTTTAATTCGGCATTTCGGCACACCTGAGAGAGGTGTTTCGATCGTTTTGAGTAGTCAACTGCCAAGCGCTTCGGGCATGAGCTCCTCCTCGGGGCTAATTATTACCATCGCACTATCCCTTCTTGGGATGGGAAAGTTTGCCAACATTCCCCGGCGCTATGCCGTGATGTCGCGAGAACGATTTGCGGGATTCGCCGGAGCACTTGAAAGTGGCGCTGACTTTGAAGAATTGAAAGGAGACAAAGGGGTAGGCACTAAAGGTGGATCGGAGGATCATACTGCCATTTTATGTTCATCGCTGGGCGCCTTCAATTTGTACACTTATTTCCCCGTTCAGCAAGTAGGCACCGTGACGCTTCCGGGTACTGTCCGTCTAGTGGTAGCCTCTAGCGGGGTAGTGGCCAGAAAAACTGGCGAAGCGAAGGATTCCTACAACCTAGCCAGTAGGAGGGCTCGTCGCGTCGTCCATTTATGGAATGAATCAGCACCGGAGGCGGCTTTGAATATGGGTGAGATGGTCGCGCACGAGTCCTTTGACCGCAACCGTTTGCGCGAGGTCTTAAACTCCGATCAAGACGGAGCGCACTTATGGCATCGATTTATGCAATTTGACCAAGAAGTCAACGTCATTATTCCAGGTGCCATTGACGCCCTTCGCCGGGGCGAATGGTCTTCGTTTGGCCGATTTATCGACGAATCTCAAAAAATGGCGCACGAATGGCTCGGAAACCAAGTGCCGGAAACCAATGACTTGGTCCGTTTGGCCCGCAATTTAGGAGCTTACGGGGCCAGCGCCTTCGGCGCCGGCTTTGGAGGCGCCGTTTGGGCCATTGTTGACGGCAAAAGTGCCGAGCATTTTTGCACGCAATGGAAGACGGCCTATGCCGAAGGCTATCCAGCCAGGATGAGTGTCGCCCGGTTTTTTCTCGACCGCCCATCAGTTGCGGCAATCATCCAAGGAGCCCAAAGCTTTCGTTTTGAGATCGAAGAGGCATATTAGCCCGATTGAGAAGGCCGCGGGTGCTTGCTACCCCTCTATTCAAACTTCAACCGGGGCCAAACTTTCCATAGTCCAAATCCGGACACAAGCGTGATACCGAATACCAAGGCAGCTGCCGGCAATTGACCATACAATAAATATCCCGTCGTAAAAAGAGCTCCATAGATGGCTATCGCGCCGAACACCGATGCCAACAAGGCTTGTGGCAGATCAGAACCATCGCCCCGCGTATCCGTCTTGATGCTGGCCCGAACCGAGGTCCAACCAGGGCCTCCGGGCCGAATTTTAAGGTAAAAACTCTCCAGTTTGGCATTGTCGGTGGGTTTGGTGAAAAACGCAACGGCTACCCACGAAATCGTGGTTACCAATACCCCGGCCAAAAGCTGCTCCCAAGATTCCAGGCCCATCCCATCCGTGAAGGTAAAAATGACCGCGACCGCAAAGGACACCAACATGGCGGTCAGTTCGGATGCGGCGTTGACTCTCCACCAGAACCACCGGACAATAAAGATTAGTCCCGTACCAGCGCCAATTTGAAGCACAATGTTGAATACCTGCAAGGCATTTTCAAGAAAAAGGGCTAACGTACAAGCCACTACCATTAACACTACCGTGGCAAGGCGACCCGCCCAAACTTGCTGATCTTCGGTGGCATTGGGATTGATAAATCGATGGTATAAATCATTAACGATAATGGACGAGCCCCAATTAACCTGAGACGACATAGTTGACATGTAAGCGGCGGCTAAGGAGGTCACAACGAGCCCTAAGAGCCCCGCTGGCAAATAGGTTAACATAGCAGGATACGCGAGGTCGTTACGCACCACATGCTCAGGGACATTTGGAAAACGTTCAGCAATCGATGCTAAATCTGGAAATACAATGAGGGATGCTAATGCGATTAAAATCCAAGGCCAAGGACGTAGAGCGTAGTGCAACACATTAAACAATAAGGCAGCTCCGGCCGCTTCTTTCTCATTCCGGGCCGAAAACATACGCTGAGCAAGATATCCTCCCCCTCCAGGTTCGGCTCCAGGATAGTAGGCAGCCCACCACTGTACAGCGATCGGGATGATAAAAATGGGTATCAAATCGTTCATCGACCATTCGGTAAAAGTCGGTAGGAATCCCATAAAAGGTTGTACAGACTCGTGCTGAATGAGCGAGGAAAGCCCTCCGATTTCTGGCAAATTAAGAATGTAAATCGTAGCCCAAATACTACCGATCATAGCCATGGCGAACTGAATCATGTCTGTCAGAACCACGCCGCGAAGGCCACCCATCACCGAGTAAATCATGGTAATGGTAGCCGCGACCACCACCGTTTGAAGCGGGCTCCAATCCATCATCACACTTCCAATTTTGATGGCCGCCAGCGTGACGGAGGCCATAATGATGATGTTGAACAAGATCCCTAAATAAACGGCCCTAAAACCTCTCAAAAACGCGGCTATTGGCCCGGAATACCTAATTTCATAAAACTCGACGTCGGTCAGGACCCCGCTCCGACGCCAAAGTCGGGCATATAAAAAGACGGTCAGCATCCCCGTAAGTAAAAATGCCCACCAAGTCCAGTTGCCATCGGCGCCATTCCCTCGGACGATGTCCGTCACTAAATTGGGCGTATCCGTCGAAAAAGTGGTCGCTACCATGGAAATCCCTAAGAACCACCACGGCATAGATTGTTCAGCAAGAAAAAACGACCGGAAGCTCGAACCGGATTTTTTCGAGACCGCAAGTCCAATAACGAGCGATACAATGAAAAAAATGGCCATAATGGCCCAATCAAGCGTAGTTAGTTGCATAATGGCCTTCGTTGGTTCACGAATCGAGTATAGGAGCTTCGAATCGGTTTCCGGTCAGTTGATCTGAGTGAGTGGCACAAATGTAGCGTATCGCAGAAAGGAAAGCGACCAAAGGTGTTGACATTCGCTCTATCCTAGCCTTACTTCGGAGGACGATTTGCATTATGCACTTTTTGGACTCAAACCAATTCTCATTTCGGTGGACAGACGAAAATTTTTAAAAGCTGGGGCCCTTGCGGGCGTTGGGGCTACGGTAGTTTCAACCGAATCAATTGCCAGAGAGGTAAAAGCTAGAGCGGCAACCGTTCTTTCCGGAAAAGACGATCGAACGGCCAGAATGGCCTTTATCGGGGTCGGACAAAGAGGCCGAAATCATCTCAACATAGTCCTTAGAAGGGACGATACCGAAGTCATTGCCATCTGTGACCTCGATCCGGAAGCAATTGCAGAATCCCAAAAAATGATTCGCCAGTTCCGAAGTAAAGATGCAGCTGTTTATACGGGAGATGAACGAGCTTTTGAAAAAATGTTGGAGCGGGACGACATTGACGGTGTCATAATCGCAACTCCCTGGCTTTGGCATTCAAAAATGGCGGTTGCCTGCATGAAAGCCGGCAAGTATGCCGGGGTGGAGGTTTCTGCGGCGAACACGATCGACGAGTGTTGGGATCTGGTAAATACCTATGAGGCCACTGGGAAACCCTGCATGATCCTCGAAAACGTGTGTTATCGACGAGATGTGATGGCTATTCTGAATATGGTGCGTCAAGACATGTTCGGCGAATTACTCCACCTCGAGTGTGGGTACCAGCACGACCTAAGGGAAGTCAAATTTAACAACGGCAAACAGGTGTACGGCGGGGGCGTCGAGTTCGGCGAGAACGCGATTTCCGAAGCAAAATGGCGAACGGCGCATTCGGTACACCGCAACGGAGACTTATATCCGACCCACGGAATTGGCCCGGTGGCCGTCTATACCAATATCAACCGGGGAAATAAGTTTGTATCCCTGACATCGACGGCATCTAAGGGTCGCGGTTTGCACAACCACATTCTGAAACAAGCTGGCCGCGATCATCCAAATGCAAAAGTAGAGTTTAAACTTGGGGACGTTGTGACGACCGTCATCCGGACCCAAAACGGGGAGTCGATCATTGTTAGCCACGACACCAACTCACCACGACCTTATTCCCTCGGTTTCAGGGTGCAGGGCACCGAAGGAATTTGGATGGACGTCAACCAATCGCTCTACATTCAAGGAGTAAGTCCGGCGGCTCATCAATGGGAAAAAGCGGCTCCGTACCTCGAAAAATATGACCATCCCCTGTGGAAAAAGTATGCGGATCGCGCAACCGGCTCCGGACATGGGGGCATGGACTTTTTCGTAGATCACGCTTTTATCGAATCGGTCAAACGGGGTGTGGACACACCGCTGGACGCGTATGATGCTGCTGCTTGGAGCGCGATTTCGCCGCTTTCGGAAGATTCCATTGCCGCCGGTAGTGCCCCTCAAACATTCCCTGACTTCACCAGAGGGTTGTGGATGAACCGGAAACCAGTATTTGCTTTGGGTGATGATTATTGATCCTTCCAGATCATAGGCTTTCGGATGAAGAACTGGCCGGGATTCTATTACAAAAAGGAACCGTCTGGTTAGATGGTGCAGTAGCGAATTGGGGCAACAGCCCGCACTCCGGCGAAAACTCCCTAGGCGAAACGGGGAATTCGTATTTGTTCGAGGCACCGCTGTTTGAAGTGGTGGCCTTTTCCATCTCAGAGGTCCCTTTTGCATTCAATCAGCTGGACGAGTATCTGTCAGAGGGATATTATGTGGCTGGGTATGTTGCCTACGAAGCGGGATATGCCTTTGAAAAGGCGTCGTTTAAATCATTAGTCCAACGCGATTTCAGCGCAGAACTGAATTATCCCCTGCTCTGGTTTGGAGTTTATAAGGAAGCAAAGGTCTTTTCGGCGACTCCGTTAGAGGGGAAGGGGCCAGAAGCGTTTATTGCAAATTTAGCCGATGCCGAGCCCCCGAGTGCATTTACTTCCTCGGTGGAGCGCATTCGGGACCTCATCGCCCAGGGCGATGTCTATCAAATTAATTTGACAACCCGATTTAAAGGTGAAATTGGCGGGGTGTCAGAAGGGCTCTTCGATGTGCTCCGTAAAAAACAACCCGTCGAATTCGGGGCATTCCTGCGAACTGGCTGGGTAGACGTCCTTTCCTTTTCTCCGGAATTGTTTTTTCGTCATGAGGGCAATCGCATTGAAGCCAGACCAATGAAAGGGACGGCGCCGCGTGGGAGCACGCAAAGAGAGGACGAGGAATTAAAAAAATGGCTGTCAGAAGACACGAAAAATCGAGCTGAAAATTTGATGATAGTCGATTTGCTCCGAAACGACCTATCGGTGGTGTGCGAGGCAGGAAGCGTTAAAGTTCCGAAGTTGTTTGAAGTCACATCGCTCCCGACCGTGCATCAGATGAGTTCGACAATCGAAGGCACTTTAAAGCCAAAAACGGGTCTGAGCGAGCTATTTAGGGCTCTTTTTCCTTGCGGATCGATAACGGGAGCCCCAAAAATTCGGGCTATGCAACGCATTGCTGAGCTTGAACGTGAGCCCAGGGGCGTGTACTGTGGGGCGATTGGCTTTGCGGCTCCCTACGGAAGCGCGCCGTCAGAGGGTCTAGGCGCACAAATTAGTACCCGATCCGTGTTTTCCGTGGGTATTCGTACGGCGACCGTTATAAACAGAAAGCTAACCTATGGAGCTGGAGGTGGCATCGTTTGGGACTCGGATCCCGACCAGGAATATGAAGAAGCGGAACTAAAAACCCGGTTTCTTCGGTCAGCCGAAGCCCCGCCGCTGCAATTGATTGAAACGATGTTGTGGGGGGGTTGCGCGAACGGCATACAGTGGGTCGAATTCCATTTGGACCGTTTACAAGACTCAGCCACCCAATTGGGATTCGACTTTAATCGAACCACCATTAAAAATGAAATAGAGGCCTCGACAAATCATCTCGGGCCGGGTCATTTATATCGAATCCGATTGCTTCTAGACACGGACGGCCGTATCGATATAAAACAGAAACCTTTTGAAATGCCAACGGCGCCGCTAAGAGTTGGACTCTCCAAGTCTCGAACATCTTCCAATTTTCCTCTATTTAGGCACAAAACGACCCATCGGAGCATTTATGACCGGGGGCGCCTTGAAGCAAGCGCCCAAAACGTCTTTGATGTCCTGTTTACGAACGAAAGGGGCGAAATCACGGAAGGTTCTATCACCAACGTATTTGCCTTTATAGACAATGGTTGGTACACGCCCCCTTTGACTTCGGGCTTACTTCCGGGTGTTGGTCGGCGTATTTTCATGCTCAAGCACAGCGCACGCGAAAGGATTTTAACGCCAAAAGACCTTCGATCCGCAAAAAAACTATGTCTCACCAATGCGTTGATCGGAGCCATGGAGGCTACGTGGGTGGACTTATAAAGTCAGGAAACGAAGATCACCCTTTAGGTCTGCCTTTGAAATGATTCATGGAACGGGTTATCCCAAAAAAATCGGAAAGCCAATCAAACAGGCCGACCGGTAAAAGCCTTAAAGGGAAAACTAAATAGACAAATCGCGGCATGATGAGGCGTTTTTTTCGCTTTTGAATCGCGTTAAAGATGCGTCTGGAAACGACTTGTTGATCCAAAATGGGCAACAGCCAGGAAAATCGGGTCCGCACCCCGTCAAACATACCTGTATTGATGTAGTACGGAGCGACGAGCGTTGTGTAGATCTGCTTGCCGGATGCTTTTATTTCGCCTCGGAGAGCCTCTTCAAACCCGATTGCAGCAAATTTGCTGGCCGAATAAGCGCTCATTCCAGGCGTACCGACCAATCCACCCGCCGAAGCGATTGTCACGATGTGACCGGAATTCTTTCGCTTCATCTCTCCCAAAACGGCTTGTACCGTATAAAAGTGGGAAACCGTGTTGATCGCAAAAGTGCGTTCAAGTGCATCAGCCGAATGGGCCTCCACAGTCCCATTGTAAACGATTCCGGCGTTATTTATAAGGATATCGACGGAATCGCTAACAGACGGATGTTCAGCGTGTACACGAGCAAGAATGTCTGCGACTTGTCGAAAAGCTTCTTCAATCGAGCTTTTGACACCCAAATCGCAATTAACCGGGAAATATCTAGCAGATCGAAGGCTGGCCACTTGCCGGAGGCTACTTTCATCGATATCCAATCCAAAGACGTTTGCCCCCGAATCATCAAACATTTCTGATAAGAGTCGACCAATCCCACTGGCGGCTCCTGTAATGACGATATTTTTGCCTGAAAAAAAGATGTGTCGATCCGTTTTATGGGGAATGTCGATTCAGCATCAAAGTACGGAATCGACCATCAAAAGGAGGCAGAGGAATTAATTTTCGAACTGGCGATTGCCGCCGCACGATTCGGAATTTTAGTACTTACAATTTGCGGGCATCTGTTAGCACGCTCCTTTATTTTGAGGCCAATCATTTTCCAAATTGAGTTGATTACATGGACTCCCGTTATCCCGTTCCTCAAGCCTATGCCAAGCGGTCCTGGCTGAGTTCAGTTTCAGAATATCATGAAATGTATCAACGATCCACCCTGGACCCGGACGGTTTTTGGACAGAAATGGCCTGTTGTATTCATTGGTCAAAGCCGTTTAAGACCGTAAAAACAGTCTCTTTTGCGAGAAATGACGTTCATATTCGCTGGTTTGAGGGCGGCGTAACGAACGCTTCGTACAATTGTGTAGACCGTCATTTGCCCAAAAGAGCTGGCCAAACAGCTCTGATTTTTGAGCCGGACGATCCTTTGGCTTCCCCGCGGCACATTTCGTACGCCGAGCTTTACGATCAGGTCAATCGTCTTGCTAACGTTTTAAAAAAGCATGGCGTCAAAAAAGGTGATATCGTCACCATTTATCTGCCAATGATTCCCGAAGCAGCCTTCGCAATGCTAGCATGTGCCCGCATCGGGGCCGTTCATTCCGTCGTTTTCGGAGGGTTTAGCGCAGATTCCTTGTCTGGTCGCATCAACGATGGGCAATCAATCCTCCTCATAACCTCGGATGCGTCAAATCGAGGTGGACGCTGCCTTCCGATCAAAGAGAATGCCGATCGTGCTCTCGAGAAATCCCCATCGATTGCAAAGGTGCTCGTCGTCAAGCGCACCGGAGCATCGGTAGATATGAAAGTAGGCCGTGACTTCTGGCTTGAGGAAGAAATGAAATCGGTGGGCGCGGTCTGCGAACCTGAGCCGATGGACGCTGAAGACCCGCTTTTCATTTTGTACACCAGCGGTTCAACCGGCAAACCCAAGGGAGTACTCCACACTACCGCGGGGTACCTCGTCTACACGTCGTTGACCCACAAATACGTGTTTGATTATCAAGATGGGGATATTTTTTGGTGTACGGCCGATGTCGGGTGGATAACCGGACACAGTTACATGGTTTACGGGCCTCTACTGAACGGGGCTACTCAAGTATTTTTTGAGGGTATTCCCACGTATCCGGATGCTTCTCGGTTTTGGGAGGTGGTTGACAAGCACCAGGTTACACAGTTTTACACAGCCCCCACAGCGATACGTGCCTTAATGCAACAAGGCGAATCGTTCGTAAAGCGCACTTCCAGGTCCTCCTTAAAGCTGTTGGGGACCGTCGGAGAACCCATCAACCCTGAAGCCTGGCGATGGTACCATGAAGTGGTGGGTGATTCTCGTTGCCCCATCGTCGATACATGGTGGCAAACAGAAACGGGTGGGATTATGATTACGCCGTTACCCGGCGCAATCGAAACCAAACCAGGTTCAGCCACACTGCCTTTTTTTGGCATCCAGCCAGAAATCTTAGATCAGAACGGAGAGGTGCTTCAAGGCGCCTGCGAGGGGGTTTTGGTGATGAAAGACTCGTGGCCGGGTCAGGCACGGACGCTTTTTGGGGACCACGACCGTTTTGAGAGCACCTATTTCGGGGCGTTTGAAAATAAATACTTTACGGGCGATGGGTGCCGCCGTGACGAAGACGGCTACTATTGGATTACCGGGCGAGTTGACGATGTAATCAACGTTTCGGGGCACCGAATGGGTACGGCGGAAGTGGAGAGCGCGCTAGTGGCGCATCGAACCGTGGCGGAATCGGCCGTTGTGGGGGTTCCTCACGCCATCAAAGGTCAGGGCATTTACGCCTATGTGACGCTGAATAAAGACGTAGAACCGTCGGAAAGCCTCCGAAAAGAGTTGATTCAACACGTTCGGGAATCGATCGGCCCCATTGCCAGACCTGATTTTATCCAATTCACTCCAGCCCTTCCGAAAACCCGAAGTGGAAAAATTATGCGCAGAATACTTCGCAAAATTGCCGCCAACGATTTTGAGAATCTGGGAGATATTTCGACGTTGGCAGACTCCGCCGTGGTCGACGAATTGATTGCCAACCGGCAGGCCCGGGGCTAACGTCCGAACATTGAACCCGACAACTCAACCAATAATTGTCGAATTGCCATTCTTTTTTGTTGATCTTCACCAAGGGTATGAATTCGGCTTTGTATTTTGAAAAACTTTTGATTCTTCAAGGCAATCCTTTTTCTACCTATGGAAGCGCTTTTTTCACTCGAATATCTCGGCATTACAAATAAAACGGTTTTCCGTAACCTTTCGAGGGCCAATCTTTACGAAGATGCCGTTCGTCACGATGAAGGCGCGGCTATTTCAAATGTAGGTGGTCTGATGTTGCGTTCTGGGGCGAAAACAGGTAGAAGCCCGAAAGACAAAAGAGTCGTTGAAATACCAGGAGTAACCGACGAAGTTTGGTGGGGAAATGTCAACATCCCACTCAGCCGCAACAATTTCATGATTAATCGTGAGCGTGCTCTCGATTATTTAAACTCGCTCAAGCACCTCTACGTTTTTGACGGCTATGCCGGTTGGGATCCAGAGTACCGTATTAAAGTGCGCGTAATCTGTACCCGACCTTATCACGCGCTGTTTATGCAAAACATGTTGATTCGTCCAACAGAGGAGCAGCTAAAGGATTTCGGAACACCTGACTTTACTATTCTAAATTCAGGTGCCTTCCCAGCCAATAAGCTGACGGATCAAATGTCTTCGAAAACCAGTATTGCGCTGAATTTTGAGTCAAACGAACTCATCATTCTCGGGAGTGAATACGCTGGGGAAATGAAAAAAGGCATTTTCTCGGTAATGCATTACCTCATGCCGAAAAAGGGAGTGCTTTCGATGCACTGTTCCGCCAATGAAGGCGAAAGCGGCGATGTTTCGCTATTCTTTGGACTCTCTGGTACGGGAAAAACGACCCTTTCTGCCGACCCACGTCGCGCTCTTATTGGAGATGACGAACATTGTTGGACCAACGAAGGGGTGTTCAATATCGAAGGCGGCTGTTACGCCAAAGCCATTGGGCTTTCTGCTGAATCAGAGCCGGAAATTTTTGCAGCGATTCGATTCGGAAGTGTTTTGGAAAATGTGGTATACGATAAGGATACCCACGAAGTCGATTTCAATGATACCTCTATTACGGAAAATACCCGTGTAGCCTATCCGATCGACTTTATTTCCAACGCAAAAATTCCATGTGTTGGCTCTCATCCAAAAAATATCATCTTCCTGACTTACGACGCCTTCGGCGTAGTGCCTCCGATTTCTAAACTCAGTCCAAGTCAGGCCATGTACCACTTCATTTCGGGATATACGGCCAAAGTTGCTGGTACCGAAATGGGCGTGACTGAACCACAAGCTACGTTTTCAGCTTGTTTCGGAAACGCATTCCTAGTATATCATCCATCTAGGTACGCCGAAATGTTGGCCGAAAACATGGAAAAACATGGTGCCAAAGCTTGGTTGATTAACACCGGGATGACAGGCGGCGCATACGGAACAGGAAAGAGGATGAAATTGGGCTTTACCCGCGCCATTATCGATGCCATTCACGATGGCACTTTGGATCAAGTTGAAACAATCACGGATCGGGTTTTTGGTGTGGAAGTTCCAACGTCAGTACCAAACGTTCCGACTGAAATTCTTATTCCCCGCGAGACCTGGGCTGATAAAGCCGCATTCGATCAAAATGCAGCCAAGTTAGCAGGATTGTTCAACAAGAATTTTGAACAGTACAAGGAAGGAAGCTCCAAAGAGATCGCAGCCGCAGGTCCAATACTTTAAAGCGAGTAGGGTATTTGGACAGGACCCATTCCTGGGACCGTTTTCGGCCACAGGGCCCCAGATTTACGGCATTTTGTGGGCTAAATCCAGGGCACCAACCACCGGCTTTTGAGTGACTCTGGAAACGATTGCGTTCGGGATCAACTCGCGGATCGCGTTTTGGAAGGCCCCAAAATACCCCATGTTTTCTGCGAGCCCGCCCGCCAGTTTTACGACGGGCGCGGTTGATTGAAGCCTGTTTGCAAGTCTCGCGGCCTGCGTTGCCAACGCGCGGCATTCTGTTCGGACTAGTTCTAGCGAATCAGGATCCGAAGAAACGTGCTCTAACACGATTGGGGCGAGATTTGATAGCGTGAACTTGGACCCATAA
The DNA here is from genome assembly GCA_027622005.1 of Bacteroidota bacterium. GTDB lineage: Bacteria > Bacteroidota > Rhodothermia > Rhodothermales > UBA10348 > UBA10348. The sequence goes on from JAQBZH010000001.1 coordinate 140,036, forward strand.
ACGCTATCCAAGATCGCCACAATAGTGGACAGATCGTGTCGGTTGGCGGGAGAGCCAGGTTTGCCCGACAATGCGCTCCATACGGCTAGATCCAACGGCGTAAAGTGGCGTCGTTCAACGGATGCCAAGAGATGGCGTACGGCAGCGACTCCCAAGGCTGTTCCACTTCCAGGATCGCCGAGGGTAGAACCCCATCCGCCCGAACGAAAGAATTCTTCTTTTGCACCAAACGAATAGCAGCCCGAACCGGTGCCCGCGATGACCAATATGGACGCCTTTTCCTGTTCGGCATCTACCGACGGAAACGCTGCCTGAAACGCTACACGTGCGTCACTGACCACCGAAATATGGGCGACAGGGACGCTGAGCATTTCCGCCAAAGACGCTTGAAGGCCCTTTTGGATGTCTGGAGATGCCGCCCCCGCGAGGCCGGCACAAATCCTAACTTCCTCCGCGCTTCCAAGCAGGTACAAGACCTGCTGGACTAATTCTGCAAGTCGCTTAGAAGCCAGCTCCAGGCTTTCATGCCGGACATTGACGCCCGGAATGACCAGAGATTCTTGGGAATCTCCCAATTTCCCGAGCGCTTCCCATTTGGACCCGCCGCCGTCTATTCCGATATAAGAAATGTGCTTCACTTCAAAGAATCCGCTGGAAGAATTCGAGTAGAGTGTTTTAGGAGCTGATCGGACAGGCGATTCAGCTCGATAGGTCGATCCGAAGATAGAAAAGCCCCAAGAAAAGTCGAGTAATCGATAGATGGTCGACGGAAAAGTAATTCTCTTTGGTCCAATTCGAGTGCTCCTTCCCAAGCCGAACTGTGAGTTAGCGTTTTATTTATGTAGGCAGATCCCCAAACAAACGTTTGAGGATGCCCGGGACCGCCCACGTCGATCGGATGATATTTCGCAAGAAAAGACTCTTCTGGCCGACCGTTGTCTGCGATTCGAGAGGATGTCCCTGGGTAGTAAAGAGTTCGGTCCTGAATATTTTCCCATCGCCAACCGCTCTTATCCAATCCGTACTGGATTTCCATATCAGACAGGATTTGGGGAACGCGCAGGAGAAGGGTTGAATCTGCCACTACCTCCGACCTTCTAATCAATTCAAAAATGGAAGCTCCAATTTCCGACGAATCGTATTCGAAATTCCAATTCGTGAGATACGCCACTCCTTGCTTAACCGTAGGGTCAATCAAGATAGAATCGGGAAGATGACTTAAAAATTGTGGAATGGCCCTCGCCGCAGACTCATTATAGGTGTCCGCTAACAGATCGTAAACTCCGATTTGGTTCTGGAGGCTGGAAACGCGGTCCTCCGGTGTGTTATTACTCCCGGAAGCGGCCATGAACTTCAGACCGTTTTCTGCCGATATTTGAACTTCCGGAGACCCCATGGTTAGCTGCGTGCCATTTTGGTAGGCTACACCATCCTGCCTGATCAACGAAATGTCAGCCATTTTTCCCTGAAGCAAAGATATCCAAGCGGACTGATCGGACAGGCCGAACAACCCTTGCCAATGAAGGATTTTAACAGGTCCGGCTGACGCCTCTCTAGGCGAATGAATCAAGGGCATGCTTCGCCGATACCTGGAAATGACGACCAGTTCCTCTCGCTCATCGAGCTCAATTCTGGAGTGAGCCGTTTCAATTTCATTTGCTGGTAAACGCTCCTCTGTTATAAACGCCTTGCCTCGCAGTAAAAATGCCCAGGAAAGGTCCGACTCGCCGGATGTAGGAGCTGAAGTATGGCCTAATGGTGCGATAAATGTCCCTGGAACAAATAGCCCAAGAAATAGCCGATCGGGGGTGCTAATCTGCGTTTCGATGAAAAAGGGGATGGATATACGACCCGTTGTGTACCGCGCGGCAATAAAAGAGGTTGAATCCCCAAATACGCTGGAAATGGTATTGTACTCGAATCCGTCAATTTGCAGTATTTCCCGCAAATTTCTGTTGGCTCGGGCCGTCGCGCTGGTGTCGGTTGGAGAAAACGGATTCCATGCAATCCAAGCGAAAAGGCGTTCTATAGCCAGGCTATGCCACACTTCCCAGGGTTCAACGTCCACTCCCAGCAATAAAAGGGTTGGGTGCCGGGCCACATCTTTCGCCGAAAGCGCCGCATTTAGTCCGGAAGTCAACAAACCTAAATATTCCGCGGTCTCTTCGGGTAGCAGTTTGACCTCACGTTTTGCAAGGTCGCCCAACTGCAACTGACGCGTCAAGCGATCAATTTCCGCCGCATCCGAACCAAAAATCGGGCTCAGATTGCCCCTGGCCGCCTCTCGCCACAATAAAAGTTGCCATGCTCGAGATCGCCCCATCCCGTATCCGAGGCCGATAATGGCGTCGTGTTGCGATGCTGCGTCGATTTCTACGGGCCCGTCTTCAGACCATCCGACGCTTAACGGTTCTTGAACCCCTTCTATCATCAACGTTTTCGGAGCAGAAGGACCCGCAAAAAACGCTAGGTACCAGATTAAACCAGTCAACAAGAGGACCAATAAAACAGTCCCTAATCCAATAAAAAGGCTTCGTTTCCACATGGCCTATGCTATTCCCGAAGCTTTGCGTTTGGCTTGCAAAAACGCATCAAACTGCGGAGCGGTCAATGCATTTAAACATTGCGAGGCCGTGAGCCCTCCTTTTCGGGCCACCAGAGCTCCCCATTTCATCAAATCCAACTGATCGACAGAATGAGCATCCGGGTTTATGGATACCAAGACACCCAGAGCGGTTGCGGTCTCAATCCAGCGCCAATCCAGATCCAATCGATACGGATTGGCATTTAATTCCACGGCTACTCCGTAGTAGGCACACGCCTCCAGTACGGCCTGATGATTAATCGGGTATCCTTCCCGTTTCAAAATTAATCGACCCGTAGGGTGACCCAATACGGTCGTGTACGGATTTGAAATCGCCTTAATAATGCGCTCAGTAGCTTCCTTTTCACTCATTTTGAAGCCGATGTGGACGCTAGCCACGATAAAGTCAAATGCTGCCAGTACATCATCCGGATAATCGAGACGTCCATCGGTTAAAATGTCACTTTCAACGCCGAAAAACACCCGGAACGGAGCCCCGCCATCGGAGGCAAACTCGGTATTTAACCGACCTACCTCTGCTTTTTGTTTGTGTACGGTCGCGATGCTCATTCCACTGGCAATTTTTAGCGATTGACTGTGGTCGCAGATTCCAAAATATCCGAATCCGCCATTTCGCACAGCCAGCGACATCTCCCTAAGGCTATGTGCACCATCGGAATACGTAGAATGATTATGAATTATTCCATGCAGTTCAGCGTATTCCAAAAGGGACAGTTTCGATAGCGTTTCGGCTCGATCAAAAGCCGAAGGAAGATCTCGGAGCTCGGGGGCCAGATAGGGGACTTTTTTCGAATTGAATATTTCGGCTTCTGAACGAAAATGGGGCGCACCGTCTTCTAGTCCGAACGAATCTACAAACGACTTTGGACCGATAGCCTCAAAAAGCACTCGCCCGGCTTTTGCCTCCTCCACGAAAATGATCTCTACCAATAAACCATCCGAAAGGCTTGCCGTGGCCCGTATTTTGTCGGGTCCCGATGATATTTCAAAGTTCAGATTCAAATGCTGGCAAATATCGACTGCCCGGCCGAGATCGCTGATCACAACAATCGAAATGGTCTCGACAACTTCCATCAACCGGGAAATTTCTCCGGCAAAAATGGCTTGCTTTACCGCGGGATGGGCTTGAAGAAGGGCTTTCAGCCGCAAGGCATCGACCCACGCGTCAGCGATACGGCGCTTGCCCTGGTACGATCGGATACTGCCAATATTTTCCAGAATCGTCTGTTGACTCTTTTCAGCAAATCCATCCAGTTCCGCAATTCTACCGGCCAGTGCAGCGGCCTCCAAATCATCCAACGACTGAATTCCCAAGGACTGCCACAGCGTACGAGCCTTTTTTGCTCCTAAACCTTTGACTGAGAGCACATCTAGCAGTCCTGGCGGCAGCCCGCCCAGAATATCATCTCTCAATTCAAATGAACCGTAAGCTAGAATTTCCTCGATTTGAGCGACTAACCCGGCTCCAATCCCTTTGATGTTGGCTAATTCTCCAGTGGAAATAAGCTCGGGAACCGCCGTCTCCAGACGTTCGATGATCCGAGCGGCATTGTCTAGCGCCCGAGCCCTGAACGGATTCCCCCCGGTTAATTCTATAAGTGCTGCGGTCTCTTTGAGGGGGCGTGCGATTTCCTTATTCGTCATTACCTAAAAACGTTAAATTTCCCCGACAACTTTTAGTCTCTTAATCCGTCGAATCTACGCAAAAGATTACCTTCATCCTTTCGCAGGGGGATCAATCCATAAATTCTCCCCGTTCTGGTATGAATAGTGCCTTTGCTGCTTGATGCTTCAAAAAGTCGGAATTTTTGGCCGACGATTAATTTTTTATCAGCACGTATTTATGAAATCATTTTTCAGCGTTCGTCGCCCAATGCTTTTCGGACTCGTAATCGGGGCCGCAATATTAATGGGGGTTCAGCTCGAGAGTCGCGTATTCAATGCCGACACGTCCGAAGCCATGCGGAAAATTGAGGACGTTTTTACCCTTATTAATGGACGTTACGTAGAAAAAGTAGACCCCAATGTAGTGGCTCAGAATGCGATCACGGGCATGTTGGAGAAACTAGACCCCCACAGCGTCTATTTCGATATTTCCCAGATGCAGGATGTTAATGAGCAGTTTGACGCTTCGTTCGAAGGCATTGGGATTTCATTTGAGTTGTTGCCAGGCCCCGAAGGCGCCGACACATTGGCTGTCCTAAACGTACTTCCCGGTGGTCCAAGTGAACATGTCGGGCTTCAGTCAGGGGATCGGATCGTAAAAGTAGATGGACGTTCGACCATCGGGTACACGGATGAAGATGTCCGAAAAAACCTGAAAGGGCCGAGAGGCTCCAAAGTGACTATCACTATCCAAAGGCCAGGTGTAGTCGATCCGATTGAATTTGAAATTGTGCGTGATCAGATTCCGATTTACACGCTTGATGCCTCTTATATGCTCGAGAATGGGACGGGCTATATTCGGCTTAATCGCTTCGCCAGGACGACCTACCAGGAGTTCTTGTCAAGTCTAAGGACGTTAAAGGCTCAGGGCATGGAACGCCTTGTGCTCGATTTGAGGGGCAACTTGGGTGGCTACATGGAAATGGCTATCCGCATTTCGGATGAGTTTTTGAAGGACGGTCAGTTAATCGTCTCTCAAAAAGGTGAAACGGACGATGCCAACGAGTCCTTTTTTGCCACCGGGTCTGGATTGTGGGAAACAGGTCCTGTAATGGTTCTGATCGACGGGGGCTCCGCTTCTGCAAGTGAAATCGTCGCTGGGGCTTTACAGGATCACGACCGAGCACTCATTGTCGGGCGTCGCTCTTTCGGAAAGGGCCTGGTTCAAAAACAATATTTGCTTCGGGACGGCAGCGCTCTCAGGCTCACTGTAGCGAGATATTATACTCCGTCGGGTCGCTTAATTCAGACTAATTATGAAGAAGGAGATAAACTTGACTACTATGCTGGCAAAGCGCAGCGTAGAAAGGAGGACGGTACCAAGAGCTCAACGGAGCTTTTGGAGGGCATTGCGGACTCGTTAAAATATCGTACAGACTCCGGACGAGTGGTCATTGCGGGTGGGGGAATTATTCCGGACTACGTGGTTTCTCCAGATTCATTATCTCCGTTACTACAGGCGGTGATCAACCGTAGTGTTGAAAACTTATTCATTCGATCCTGGGTCGATTTATACGGAGCCAGCCTAAAGACGAAGTGGGGGGATACTCAAGATAAATTCGTCGATGAATTCGACGTATCGCCGGCTATGTTGGAAGCCTTTTGGGCATATGCTGCTCAAAAAGGCGTAATTGTAGGAGATCGCGCCACTGAATCAACCTCGCCGTTACGATTCTCAGTTGGAGAATCTCAGTCGGATGCATTGAATATTAAAGCGCTATTAAAAGGTCGATTGGCCGTCCGTTTATATGATCGAAGCGCCTGGTACCCCGTCTGGTCTGATGTCGATCATTTGTTAATCGAGGCTAACATGCTCTGGAATCCCGCAGAAGATTTAGCCATACATTACTCGGAAGCTAGATAGATTGTCAGTTTATTTAGTGTTATTTTAGAGGGTTGGCAAAGCAACTTCTACGAAATTGGTTTGTCTAGCCGATGGAAGCAATCTGAAAGGCTTGGCTTCTGCAGAAACGTTTTGTAAGGAGCAAAACGTGCATTGACAAACGACTGTATATTGGATATTATTCGACCTGCTTTCACGGCTGCTCCAAATCTTTAGATTTATTAAAGAACGGCCGTCTGATAATTAGGGGTGAGAGTCGATTCGTCGACCAGTATCTGACAGCATTCAAGTCCAATAACAAACAAATCTGTTCTGAATAGGGGGAACGCTTCTATGACGTTTATTAACCTACTTCTTATGTTGCCGCAGGAAGTGGCTTCTGATGAAGGTGCGATCAATGCCCTCGTTGTCCGTTTTAACGAGGGTGGCAGCTATATGTGGCCTGTTTTGATCTCTCTGATCATCGGTCTTGCCATTTCTTTTGAGCGAATTATTACTCTGAATCGAGCTGACATCAATACTCGCAAGTTTATTGTGAAAGTCAAAGGTGCTCTCGAAGGGGGTGGTATTTCGGCAGCTGAAGAGGTTTGCGCTGGGACACGTGGTCCTGTTGCATCCGTTTTTCAAGCCGGACTTCTTCGCCATGACGAAGGAATTGAAGCTGTCGAAAAAGCCATAGTCTCTTACGGGTCAATTGAAATGAGCTTTTTGGAAAGGGGCTTGGTTTGGCTTTCTCTCTTCATTTCCATGGCCCCGATGTTCGGATTCCTTGGAACGGTTGTTGGGATGGTTGAAGCTTTTGACGCCATCGAATCAGCTGGTGACATTTCACCTAGTTTGGTTGCCGGTGGTATCAAGGTCGCTCTTTTGACGACGGTTTTCGGTCTAATCACAGCCATCATTTTGCAGTTCTTCTACAATTACATCACGTCTAAAATTGACCGCATCGTAATTGACATGGAAGAAGCGTCCCTAGAGTTAATCGACTCTTTGGTGCTTTTGCACGCTGGCCGCTCCTCGAAATAGTTAGAGACCCGGTTACCTTCAGTCCAAAAGGACGGGATGTGGCCCATTAACCAGAATTGAAATGGCTGAAATTGTACCCTATGCGATCTGGGCAGTGCTCATCATAACGGTGTTGTCCATAGGATCCATCGCTGCATTTGGAATTCGATCGGTGGTACAAGGGAAAGTTAATCCCCTAACTGCCGGACTAACCGTGATTCCTGGCGCTCTATTCCTCATCTTTGGATTAGTTCTTGGAAATTGGACGGAAGGCGCAATTGTAGCGGTCCTCATTTCTCTTGGATTAAGTTCTCTGGTTTTACTTCTGTCTGGTCTTAGAGGCCTGTTCGGATTTTAATTAGCAGAATATCAACCCAAGAGGAACTGACATGCCCGGAATGATGAAAAAAAGAAAGCGTGAGGGGGGAGAAATCCCAACCGCGTCGATGGCAGACATTGCTTTTTTGCTGCTCATCTTCTTCTTGGTGACGACAACAATCGACGTTGACACCGGAATCGGAATGGTTTTACCTCCGAAATTGGAAGATGATGTTCAACCGCCACCGATTAAAGAACGCAATGTGCTTAAGATTCTTGTGAACGAAACAGGAATGGTTCTGGTTGAAGATTTACCATCTTCAACCCGCCTAGTTCGCGAAGAAGTTAAAAAGCACATTTTGAATGAAGGGGCCGATCCTCGCTATGCGGAGACGGCTTCTAGAGCATTGGTATCTATCAAAACGGCGCGACAGACTCCTTACGATGCGTATGTAGGAGTCCTGGACGAAGTTTGGATGGCGTATTTCGAAATGTGGGATGCAGAGGCTCGGAAGCTAGGCTACCCTGACTATGTAACCTACGCAGCTACGGTGGCTTCAGAGGATGGTGAAAACCAAATCAGGGAGAAAATCAAAGCCGCTATTTCGATTGCCGAGCCAGATAAGCAGTAATCGCATTTAAGAACTTAATTATCGAGAACCCGAAATGGCGAGTTCGCACTTTAAAAAGAAAACATCGACTAAACAGGAGATACCTACGGCATCGCTGCCGGACATCATCTTTATGTTGCTGATTTTCTTCATGGTTACTACGGTTCTTCGTGAAACGACGGTTCAAGTACGGACCTTGCTTCCTCAAGCTGAAGCGCTCACAAAGATCGATCAGAAGAGACTTGTGTCTTACGTTTACGTCGGTCCTAAAAAGTTGGACGGCAACCGATTGGGAGATACGGGAGTTCAGATTGATGATGCGGTCGTCGAGGATCTTGGAAGCGTTCGGACCATCATGTATCGCAAGTTAGTCGAGCAGCCCAAACTAATCGTCTCATTGAAAGTGGATCAAACTTCTGAAATGGGAATCGTCTTGGATGTTCAACAAGAGTTCCGTGAAGCGGGAACGTTGCGTATCAACTACTCATCTAGACGCGAAGTTGTGTTGTAGTTGTTGATTGGAGAAATTCAGGCGTTCGTGAATCAATCCCGAAATCGAAAGGGCCTTGCATTAGCAAGGCCCTTTTCTTTTGCGCTAACCTTACCTTACGAAATCCCAGAATTTGTACTCATTGTTGTGCGGCCCCTGCATGTCATATAGAATTTCTTTACTTCCCGGCGACGGCATTGGTCCTGAAGTAACCGAGGCCACTACAACCGTTTTAGAAGCAACCGGTATCAAGTTTGATTGGGTTCGACACGAGCATCTAGGAGCCGCAGCCGTCGATAAATACGGGGTCCCCCTCCCAGATCACGTAATTGATTCTATCCGAGAAACCGGCATTGCGCTCAAAGGCCCGGTTACGACTCCCGTCGGGAAGGGCTTTAAGTCTGTCAATGTATCGCTGAGGCAAAAGCTGGATTTGTATGCCAATGTTCGGCCGTGTAAATCACTTCCAGGTATTAAGACCCCGTTTCAGAATATCGACCTGCTCATTTTTAGGGAGAATACGGAAGGTCTGTACTCAGGATTGGAGTCTTACGACGAACGGCATGATATTGCTGATTCGATTGCTCGAATTTCAAAGGCCGGTTCACAGCGAATTATCGACTATTGTTTTGAGTACGCCAAAACGCACGGGCATAAAAAAGTAACCGTCGTCCACAAAGCGAATATCCTCAAATTGACATCAGGGATGTTTTTAAAATTGGCACAAGATCATGCGCTGTTGTACCCCGACATCGAGTTTAATGACCGCATTATCGACAACATGTGCATGCAGTTGGTTATCCGGCCTTGGGAGTACAATTGTATTGTAACGACAAACCTTTTCGGTGATATTCTGAGCGATTTAGCTGCGGGACTAGTCGGTGGGTTGGGTGTTGTTGCCGGAGCAAATATTGGCGCTAAATATGCCGTATTTGAAGCTGTTCATGGAAGTGCTCCCGATATCGCCGGGCAAAACAAGGCCAATCCAACCGCACTGATCCGTTCCTCCGAAATGATGCTTCGTCACCTTGGCGAGACTAAAGCTGCCGATGCCATACACCACGCGTTAGTCGACATATATACCGAAAACGTATATCTAACGGCCGACCAGGGCGGGACTACGGGAACGGACGAGTTTGCACGCCAATTGGCCAAACGAGTAACCAATCATATTTAGTCAATTGTAGAGCTATGATTCAGCGAGTTCAATCTGTCTATTTACTGCTCGGTGTAGCCCTTTTAGGGCTTGAGTATTCTTTCGACTCTGTCTGGAAAGGCCCCTCGGCGGCAGCTTATTCATGGTTTGTACCCGTCACGATGGGCGTTTTCACGATCGCGGCTATCGGCGCCGTGGGTGCCATTTTTATGTATTCCCAGCGCAATAAGCAACGCACCTTGGTCGTCATTTCGCAAGTCATAGCCCTTTTGGGTTTATTAATCCTTTTTGGTTCGCAGTACATGACGGAATCGCTTCCCACGTTGGATTCTGCTCGGTCGTCCTTCGAATCTTGGGCGGCCTTAGTTAGCCCAATTCTGGCTTACTTAGTGCTTACCATGGCTCGCAGAGCCATTGACAAGGACATTGCCTTAGTTCGATCGATGGATCGGTTGCGGTAATGTCGGGAGCAGCAGAGCGAACGACGCGCGTCTACCTCTTACTGCTGTTAGGGCTTTTAAGTATTTCTGTGAGCGCCATTCTTATCCGATGGGCTGCTGCGGATGCCCCCGGCGAAGTTTTGGCTGTCTGGAGGACTATTTTTGCAGCAATCCTCTTGCTACCCTTCGCACTGATTCGCTCAAGAGCTGAAATTAAAAGCTTTTCGGCGCGAGAAATGGGACTCATTGTCGTTTCCGGTGTGTTTTTAGGCCTTCATTTTGTCTTCTGGATAGGGTCCCTTTACCGCACAACCGTGGCAAGTGCATCCGTTTTGGTGTCGCTAAGCCCGATTTTTCTGGGGGTAATCGGATACCTAGCTTTAAAGGAACGACCGAGCAACCTTCAGATCGTAGCCATTTTCGTGGCTACACTAGGTACCGTGCTATTAGGATGGTCGGACCTTCAAAACCAAGCCGGAACGGGTACCAATCCGGTTCTCGGCAATTCGATGGCTTTGTTTGCCGCTTTGTTGGTCTCCATCTATCTGTTGATTGGAAGGGTGGTTCGCCAAACGAGGTCGTGGTTGGCATACGTGGCTCCCTTATACGTCGTAACGGCGCTGACAACGCTTGTGGTAGCTCTGTTGAAAGGGACTCCACTTTTGGGCTATGACTGGAGTTTGTATGGGCTGTGTTTAGCCATGGCAGTCATACCTCAGATACTAGGTCATGGATCGGTGAACTACGTTGTAAAATATTTTCCTGCGGCTACCATTGGGCTTGCAAGTCTTTTCGAACCGGTTGGAGCTTCGGCCCTGGCACTCCTGTTTTTTGGCGAAATCCCGACGATTCTCGGCGTCGTGGCCATGGTCATTATTTTGGCAGCGGTATCTCTAGCGATGCGACAGCCTTCTGAGACAAAGAAGAGCGAAGAGTAACGCCGCTTTCTAGTTCTTAGCCTTTTCGAGGCGCTTCGAACAAATGTGCATCGAGATCGGAAAAGTGTTTTTTCCCTGCCATAAAATAATCCCATACGATCGACCCTCGGTACGGCAGTGGTGCGGTAATCTGGTGTTTTAAGGGTCGGATGGCTTTGTGATCGCTCTTCAAGCGGAAGGCCGCTACATAACCTCTCAAAATCGCCCATCCGAAGCCCGGTTGGCCCGATAAGACAGCTTTTCCAATGGCGGCGATATCAAGCGCCATGCGCCTTAGTAACAATAAGCGCCACTGTTTGGGGGGCAGATTCCTGTAAAGCATCAACAGATTATTCCGGTAATTGAGGAAATGCTTGCGGCTGCTTTGTTTCGATAGAGAGGCTCCACCCATGTGGTAAATCACGGATTCCGGAACCAGCACAACCCTAAATCCCAAAGACTTGATCCTCCAACAAAGGTCAATTTCCTCCATATGCATGAAAAACGACTCTTCAAACCCTCCTAATTGGGTAAAGAGCTGTTTACGAACCGCCAGACAGGTACCTGAAGCCCAAAAAATGTCACGTGCATCGTCGTACTGTCCCGTGTCTTGCTCCAGGCTTTCAAAAATTCGCCCTCGTGTAAATGGGTAGCCATTTTTATCGAGAAAGCCACCAGCGGCTCCCGCATATTCAAACTCATCCCGATCTACGAACTGATGTAATTTGGGCTGTGCCGCTCCAACGGAGTCGTCTGACAAAAATTGCTTTCCGATGGGAGCGAGCCAGTTGGAGGGTACTTCGACATCGTTATTTAAAAAGACGAGAAGCTCCCCAGCCGCATGTGGAACGGCCCTATTATTTCCTTTACAAAACGCCCAGTTTTCAGGGTGTTGGACGATTTTGATCGAAGGGAAATGTTTTTTAACCCAAGCAGCACAGCCATCCTCAGAGGCATTATCGACAAAAATAATCTCGAACGAGTCGTGCTCGGTACCTACGACGCTTGGAAGGCAGCGCTGAACAGTTTCAAGTGCATTCCACGATACGATGATGACCGATATGTATGGAGGAGTTTGCAGCTGAGTAACTAGTTCAATCGAAAGCTAAGCCGGTGATGCGATGTGATACCATGTCTTTTGATGGCTTCATAATGTTGTTTGGTTGGGTACCCCACGTTCGTACACCAACTATATTCCGGGTGAATGTCATGCAAATCCAACATCACTTGATCACGGTGCGTTTTCGCCAAAATAGAGGCGGCCGCAATGCTATGACTTAGGCTGTCCCCTTTAATGATTGAACGGGAGCGCAAAGCCAGGTTGGGAATCGAAGTAGGGCCGTCCACCAGTACAAGATCCGGGACTATTGATAGTTCCAACAAAGCCCGCTTCATGGCCTCCATCGAAGCCCACAAAATATTCAGTTGATCGATTTCCTTTGGAGAGCACGTGCCAATCGCGTACGCCAGCGCTTTTTCTTTGATGATTTTGACCAACTCTAGTCTCTTTTTGGCTGGTACCTTTTTGCTATCCGTAACACCAACTATTTGACAATTGGAGGGGAGGATGACAGCGGCGGCTACCACCGGACCAGCCAAACATCCCCGCCCGGCCTCGTCCGTTCCAGCAACTAATCCATCCTGAGCCCAGATCGGCCGCTCAAAGGAGAAAGGGTCGAAGGACTCTGCAAACCATTCGATCGTGTTTTTTGTGGTCATACTTCGTTGAATTGATCGGGTAGATCGTTTTCATACAATACGACATCGCCAGGTTTGGCATTTGCTGCCAACCAATCCTGCGCTTCAAACAATGAATTGACCACGTGAATCTGTAAATCAGGGTAGTTGGCATCCTTTAACCCCTCCGCGATAGGAAGCGTTCTTTTTTGACCCACCAGAAGGACCTCATCGGCATTTTGGGCTATTTGAGTGCCAAATAAACGATTGAGTGCCGCTTCCTGATGTCCTAATTCAATCATACCGGGGGTAATTACGATTCGTCGGCCGGTTTTGAATTGGCCCAAAACTTCGACCGCGTTGGCAGCGCCAATCGGATTTGAGTTGAAGGCGTCGTCCAAAACATGCAGGCCATTTCGCATTGATAGCTTCAGCCGATGCTCTACCGGCTCCAGCCGGGCTATGGCATGGCTCATTTGACGAAGAGTAAGTCCCTCGCGCAATCCGACCGCAACCGCCATCACCACATTCAAAACATTGTGTTTTCCGAGCAGCTTCGTCGAAAACGACTCACTTTGGGCGCCTGAGTGAACGTTAAATTGGGCTCCTTCCGGACCGTACGTGATCTTATCAGCCCAAACAGTTGCCGTATTAGAGGTGACGGAAACGGTTATTATCTCGCATCTAAGTCCCTCCCGCATCGCTAATACACGCTCATCATCGGCGTTGAGGACCGCGACTCCCTCTGGCGAAAGAAAGGAAAGGAGGGAGGCCTTTTCTTTGGCAATCGCTTCAATGCTCCCCATGTATTCCAGGTGTGCGCTCCCAACAGACGTGATCACGGCGACATCTGGTTTGGCGATATCGCAGAGTTCGGCGATATCGCCGGGATGTCGCATGCCCATTTCGAGTACCGCGTACCGATGTTCGTCCGTCAAATCAGAATTGATCACCTTGCAGATGCCCATGGGCGTGTTATAAGACCCGGGCGTAGTAAGTGTGGGAAAGCGTTGAGAAAGGATTTCGTGGATGGCAAATTTGACAGAAGTTTTGCCGTAGGAACCCGTAATCGCGACAATTTTCAGGTCGGGGCGCCTGCCCAGCCGCGCCCGTGCTTGATTCTTAAATCCATTTTGGATGGATTTTTCAACTGGTACGAGCAGAAAAGAAGCGACCAGGAGGATAAAAGGCGAACCAAAATCTGCAATCCAAAAGGCGGCCAGAACCTTTAGATACGGGGAATTAAACGGGGTGATGAATGCTACTCCGATCGATGCGATTAAAAGTAGCAGGCCCGTCCCAACGGCCAATCGATAGACCCTCGGTGTCCATGCCAAAGACTTTTTGGGTTTGTCTCTCCGGTATCTTTTGGATGAGGCAAAGGCGAACGCCCATAAACCAAATGCGAGCCAGATTGGTAGCTCCCACAGCCATCCCATCACCAGAATTAGGATCCCTATAGCGTGCGATGTCCGCAGTACGGCGTCCCTGAAATGGGAAACCAACCAAGCCGAGAATGGACCAGATGTATATCCAAATAACTGGAATGTGTGGATAAAAAACCGAGAACGACGGCCCAAGCGCCAAATCGCAAAACTCACTCCAAGGGCGCCAAAAAAAAGGTCGATGAAGCTCATGGCTGGCCCTCAAGTACTAACTCATGGACGGAAGTAACGATTACGTCCGGCTCGTCCAGATAGCTAAAATGGCCAGCGTTTTTAAGAACGAACAATCCGGCGTTTGGAAGGCCCTCCACTAGGATCTCCATTTGTTGACGAGAAATGTCCGTATCATTTTCGCCCCAAAAAACGACGACTGGACACGGAATCAGTTTCAACAGATCGGTTACGTAATGGTTAACCGTCAGGACAAAGGTGTCTTTCATCACTCCGGACAAAGACCGATAGTCGGATGAGCCGAGCATTTTCCATACTAAGGAATGTCTCAGCCAATCCAGGCCGAACTCCCGAATAGGGCCAGGAAGCGCTAAAAAAGGCCATTTTAATATTTTGGCCGTCCAAAAACGAAGATAATAGGTTGAGGAACGCCGGCGGGGTATGCCCGATGGAGAAATCAGTACGAGAAAGGAAGGCGCCACGCCCAACGTTTTCCGAGATGCCAGATCAAGAGATATGCGGCCTCCGTTTGAATGTCCAATCAGCCCATACTGCTCGACTTGCAGTTGTCTCAAAACGTCGAGCACAATTTGCACCTGATGAGAAACGCCCCAAGCAGACGGAGGTGCGGGAGAAACGCCGTGCCCGGGCATATCTATGGCGATCGTGCGCCACTTGGCGGCCAGACGCTGAGATAACGGCGCCATGAGAGTGGAAGAAGAACCCCAACCGTGCAGCACAATTACAGAAAAGCCGGTCGTCGGACCGCTTTCGTACACGCGAACCACGCTCGACTCCATCCCGATTTCAATAACGAGATCCTGTGTTGAATCTGAATCCGAATTTCTCAGTCCCAAAGCCAGTTTACGTTGTTATAGGGCATTTTGCCCTCTATATTGTGTATAGGAAATGCCTTAGCTGGCATATGACGGCTTCGTTAGTCAAAAGACCTGTTTTTCAGGCACCATTTCGAAAGATACAGAACGCCGAAAGATACAGAACAGAATGTCGTAGGTCTCGCTGTCAACTACTTCGTTTTTTGGTTTTGATCTATTTTCAGCCCCTCGCAGTCAGATTTTCTTCTATTAGTACTATTTATGGCCACTATTCCATTCCGCGGGATCCTTGAGATGATCGGCGACAAGAAATTCGGTTTTATTCGAGAATTTCGCCACGACATCCCAAAAGGGGAGAAAGATGCTTATGTATCCCCTTCTATGTACACGAAGTACCATTTGCGGGACGGCGTCATTTTGGAAGGCACGCTTCGACCTGGCAGGAAGGGTGATATGCAGGTCAATCACATCGACACGATTATGGGCGTATCTCCGGCCGAATGGATCCGCACCCCCGATTTTGAGGATGGTCGGACCATTTATCCAGATGAAAAACTAAATCTGGTCACGTCGCCGACTAATTTTACGACTCGAATTGTTGATCTGACCGCTCCCATTGGAAAAGGCCAAAGAGCTTTGATTGTGGCTCCTCCTAGGACCGGAAAGACTTACTTGCTGAAGGAAATTGCGGCTGCGATCACTATCAATCATCCAGATGTGGCTCTTGTAGCGTTGTTAGTGGATGAACGCCCCGAAGAGGTTACCGATTTTAGTCGGTCGACATCGGCTACGCTGTTTGCTTCGTCCAACGATCGCGACGAAGACAACCACGTGAGAGTATCACAACTATCCATTGAATATGCGAAACGACTTGTAGAGCAGGGCAAAGACGTGGTGATGCTATTGGATTCGCTGACTCGATTGGGGAGAAATTTTAATATTTATTCTGCTGGGTCCGGTCGCACGATGTCTGGCGGTTTGGACTCCAGGGCCATGCAGATTCCGCGTAAAATTTTCGGAGCTGCGCGAAATATTGAGGGGGGAGGTTCATTGACCTTGATCGCTACTGCCCTGATAGACACAGGAAGTCGTATGGACGAGGTTATTTTTGAAGAGTTTAAAGGCACGGGAAACTCTGAAATTGTTCTTGACCGCGAGTTGGCAGACAAACGTATTTATCCCGCGATCAACCTTCGGAAGTCGGGTACGCGAAACGAAGAGCTGTTGATTGGTCCAGATTATATCGACCAACACAACCGTTTATTCCGGGCACTCAACAGCCGGAGCTCGGTGGACGCTATGTTGGCCCTTCTTAGGCACATGCAGCAGGCTCCGACCAACGAAGCGTTGCTCAATGACTTGATTCCGTCCCGTAACTAGAAATCGCTGTTGGCAGGGGCTTGTTGGGAGTGAACAGCAGCAAGGAGGAACGAGGACTAGCAAATAATTTGGCTGGTAGGTTACTCTTGTCCTGTTAGTGTGTCCAATTCTCAACTTATCGAGGAGGACGTTTTGGGCACGGAGAAAAAGGGCGAAATGCCCCGGGAGAAACTATATCAACATGGCTCGTCTGTCTTAACGGACGCTGAATTATTAGCGTTGATCATTTCAACTGGAACACGAACTGATTCCCTTTCCAAGTCGGCCATGATGTTGGCCAGGGAGTTGCTGCAGACTTTTGGTTCGCTTCGAGAATTGGCTTCTCGGGACATTTGGGACTATACCGGTCAGGATGGAATCGGTCCGGCCAAGAGCGCCCGCCTGGCTGCTTCGTTTGAATTGGGTCGGCGCCTCGCGCGGATGCCGCGCGAGGCGCCGACCACCTTTCGATGCCCCCAAGATGTTTTTGACGAATACGGACCCATTATGAGCGATTTGAAGCGCGAAGTATTCAAAGTGATCTTGCTCAACACCGCCCATTCTCGAATTACCGACTTTACCGCCAGCGAAGGGGGGCTAGCGTCCAGCATTGTAGAGCCGCGTTTAATCTTTCGCCGGGCCATTTTGGAGCATGCCGCTGCGGTTATTTGTCTACACAATCATCCATCCGGAAATCCAGAACCCAGCCGGGAAGACCTCATTATCACCAAACAATTGGTGGGGGCCGGCAAATTGTTGGGCATTCCGCTCCGGGATCACGTCATTATTGCGGCAGATTCGTTCACTTCGCTTGCCGAAAGGGGATTGACTTCAGCCTAGCCAATTCACCAAGAACTTGAAACCGGGTCGATCCACCCCAATCAGTTGTTGCTTAACTTATCGGATTGTTCGCGCGTCTTAGCATCACCAAACGCCCCTCTTGCATGTCAGATCTGTTCGAAAAAATCGTTTCGCTTTCCAAACGTCGTGGATTCATTTTTCAGAGTTCGGAAATTTATGGGGGGCTTTCAGCCACGTACGACTATGGGCCTCTAGGCGTTGAACTTAAGCGAAACGTCTCGCAGCGGTGGTGGAATTCGATGGTGTACAAGCACCAGAATATTTCCGGTTTGGACGCTGCTATCCTGATGCATCCGGACGTCTGGAAAGCCTCGGGACACGTAGACGCATTCAATGACCCGCTCATTGACGACAAAGTATCAAACATGCGTTACCGCGCAGACCAGCTGATCGAAGGACATATCGATAAGCTGCGCCGCAAAGGCAAAGACGCGGAAGCCGACCGGGTATATCAAGCGCTCGTCGACGCCCTAAACGCCGAGGATGCTGCCAAGGGCTTATACGACGTCATTATGGCCGAGGAAATTCGGTCTCCGGATTCGGGCATGTTCGATTGGACGGAAGTGCGTCAATTCAATTTGATGTTTGACACGCATGCGGGCCCCGTTAAGAGTGTTGACAACAAGATTTATCTCCGTCCGGAAACGGCCCAGGGCATTTTTGTCAACTTCCACAATGTGCGGGAAACAGGGCGTCACCAAGTTCCATTTGGTATCGCCCAAATAGGGAAAGCCTTCCGAAATGAAATTGTGGCGCGTCAATTTATTTTCCGAATGCGGGAATTTGAACAGATGGAGATGCAATATTTCGTCAAGCCGGGCACCCAGATGGAGGCATTTGAGGCTTGGCGGGAAGAACGCATGCAGTGGCACATTAGTAACGGTATTCGGCCTTCAAAGCTGAGATGGCACGAACACGAAAAACTAGCGCACTACGCCGACGCGGCCTTCGACATTCAGTATGAATTCCCAATTGGATGGCAAGAAGTGGAAGGAATTCATAGTAGAACCGACTTCGATTTATCCGCCCATCAATCGCTTTCCGGTAAGAAAATGGAGTACTTCGATCCGGTAACGAACGAAAAATATCTACCCTATGTAGTTGAAACGTCCGCGGGTCTTGATCGAACCATCTTGACACTTTTGTGTGAAGCGTATCGGGAAGAAGAAGTGGACGGAGAAATTCGCTCCGTAATGAAATTTCACCCGAAACTGGCCCCTATCACGGTGGCTCTCTTTCCTTTGGTGAAAAAAGATGGCATGCCGGAAATGGCCGAAAAGCTGCAGAATGACTTACAGGAGCATTTCTTGGCTTTTTACGACGAAAAAGGAGCGATTGGAAGGCGATATCGCCGGATGGACGAGATTGGCACACCTTTTTGCGTGACGGTCGATGGAGAATCTACAAGCGACGGAACGGTAACTGTTCGTCATCGCGACACCATGGAACAGGATCGAATTCCGGCTGAAAAAGTGGCATCGTACATGATCGATTCCATTGCAAAGTGGAAGCCATAAAGCAAAACTATTACCCGAAAAAAGTGAAGATCCAAGACTGAATGGAGTCCCGAATTTTCCGGAACGCGTCGAGGTTTTCTTCTCGGTTACTCCCAACGGAAGACGGATCGGGAAAACTTTGATGAATCGTTCGGACCCTACCTGGGTAGTACGGGCAATTATCTTTGGCATCGTCGCAAACCGTCACGACGGTGTCAAAATGGCGGTCTCCTAAATCCTCGATTGTTTTCGAAAAAAGTCCCTCGGTCTCAATGCCTAGCTCAGTCAACACGACCCCGGCCTGTTCTTTGACGAAGGTCGCCTCGGTTCCAGCGCTAGAAACATCGAATTGGCTGCCAAAATGATGCCGCAGGAGCGCTTCGGCCATCTGAGATCGGGCACTATTATGGGTGCAAATGAACAATACGGAGTGTTTTTGTTCGCTCATGCCATTGCTTGAAGTAGTTTTGAAGCTTTTCCCGGGGAGGGAGGCTTCTGCACATTAGATTTAGGTCGCTACAAAGTACCACAATCGAGGAACGTTCATCCATACTACGAATTGGAAACCGTCCACAGAACCAATGTGTGGAAGGCAACTCGGAAGGCTTGGATAACGAACGAGCTTACCAAGGATATTTCAGATAGGCAGTTTGAACGATAATGATGGTCATGGAAACGGCTCCTGTTTTAGATATCAAAGTCGGATACATCAACCAACGTATAAATCCGAACGTCGACCTGGTACAAGAGATCAATCGGTTGAAACAGCAAAAACGTGCTGTACTGTTAGCTCATTATTACCAAGAGCCCGAGATTCAAGATTTGGCCGATTATATAGGCGATTCCCTGGGGTTAGCTAGACAAGCGGCCGAAACCGATGCCGAAATCATCGTTTTTGCTGGCGTTCACTTTATGGCAGAGACAGCTAAGATTCTCAGCCCCCAGAAAAAAGTTTTGTTACCCGACTTAAATGCGGGGTGTTCTCTCGCGGATGCATGCCCTGCTGATCAATTTGCCGACTTCAAAGCGCAGCATCCAGGCCATATCGTCATATCCTACATCAATTGCTCCGCAGCCACGAAAGCGCAGAGCGATATCATCTGTACATCTTCGAATGCTGAGCACATTGTCAGCCAAATTCCTGAAAATCAGCCCATCATTTTTGCACCAGATAGAAATCTAGGAGGCTACATCAATCGAAAAATGGGTCGGAATATGGTTCTGTGGGACGGGGTGTGCATTGTTCATCAAGTTTTTAGTGAGCAAAAGCTGGTCAGATTGAAGGCCAGACATCAGGGCGTACCCGTTTTAGCTCATCCGGAATGCGATGCACCGGTGCTGAGGCACGCAGATTTTATCGGGTCAACCAGCCAGATTCGAAAATATGCACGGGAAAACGCGAGCCGCACTTTTATCGTTGCGACCGAAGAAGGCATTTTGCACCAGATGCAGAAAGATTCGCCGGGAAAAACGTTTATTCCGGCCCCTCCTGAAAGCGGATGCAGTTGCAGTCAATGCCCTCACATGAGGCTCAACACCATTGAAAAGCTCTATTTGTGCCTGAAATACGAGGCACCGGAAATCTTGATGGATGAAGAGATTCGCATCCGTGCGCTGGCCCCCATACAAAAAATGCTGATGATGAGCGCAGAAATCGCCTAACAGGCCTTGCCTTACCTCGATCTTTGGGATGGGTATCTGAGGACCACAATCGGGCTAAATCGACGCTGGACGATGTATTTGGGAAGAGAATCGACCGTTTTACCGACCTCAACGTAGGTGTAATCCGCCAAAACACGGGTCCAAAGTGGTCCCACGAGGCGGTATTCAAACTCAAAGCGGAGCCTGTTTTCATCACCCAAAGACTCGAAAAGGGATTTGAATCCGACCAAGCCGGCACGGTCCTGTCCAATCGAAACATTGAACCGATCGGCCAGAAATCGAAATCGAAGGTGATATTCGCTTAACGGTTGAATGCCATGATACCGGTGGAACGAGTACCAAAATTCAAACCGATTGAAAACGTACATTCGAAGCTCTGTTTCGACCGAATTTCCGCGTTCAATGGACCTCAGATCAAATCCCTCTCGCTGGGATTCATCTTCGGAAACGACCTGAGCCCGATGACTATTTACGGTGTAAAAGGCTCCAAAGTAACCCGATTTAAAGTCTGCGCTGTTATAATGGAGAGCCAATCGAAAGTGCAAACGGGCAAAATCAACGAAATTGTCGTGAGCTACGTCGGCGCCAAACATGATTCCTTGTCCGAAACCGGGTAATCGAGCCACACTGACAAATGGATTAAAAGAGAAACCCCCCGTGGAATAAGCCTGCATGCGAATACCCACTTCCTGGCCATCTATAGGGTTATTAGTCGAAAGGCGCTTTTTTTGATCTGAGACGACCGTCGTGGAGACCGACAGGGAAGAAAACGGTGAAGAGGTTCCCGAAAAGGGTTGAAATGACAATCTCGCACCGATCAGACCGATCGAAGTTATGTTTTCAGAAAACCCTTCTAATGCCACTGATTTTGAAGCGAGTCGGACTTCAAATCCCACGGTTTTGGCATCCAGGGCGGCTTCAGAATTGAGAAAGTTGACCAGGTGACCTGCGCCGAGCCTCGTTCGATCCAGCGGGCCGATTCTGACATACTTTCCTCCGGTAGGAGAACCATAACGGGCGGATTGAACCAGTCGAACCAAGTCGTAAAATTCATCGGTGTCAGGCAAGTAGGCTCCGTAAACCCCCGCCCGAACCAGCCCGGCTAGGTGGAGATAGTAGGGAGATGTCCGCCTTGAATATTCGATCGAACCGCCCGTGTACCACTGCGGCCCAACCAGCGAGAAGCCGACACCTCCCTCAAAAATCGAGGAGGATCGTCCTTTAGACCTTGCCATGTCGTCAGAGGGATCGTCCAACGACCCAAACAAAGCCGCCTGACCATAAGAATTTGACCAACAGGCAAGGCTTATTACCCATAAAAAAGTGAAGCGGAAGCAAAACGTCAGTGAAGTGCTAACAAAACACCTTGGAAAGGGCAGCGGATGGGTTATGACGGGTATTGAGAGCATGATTGGAGCCAAAATAACGTTCATTTGGCTTATTCGAGCAGGAAATTGACCGGGTGTTATTGATTTACCTCGACAGCAGCCAAAACACCAAGTAGATGGCACGAAAATTGGGGTAGGCTACATATCCATTCATCTAAAACCACAGCACCGTGAATCGATCCTCTGCCGCCCGCCTCGGCATACCGGTCCGCCAATTGACCGGCCGCATCCTGATCCCCTTCGGACTGCTCCTAGTTGCCGTCTCCATTCTGCTCTCGATTTTTGCGACAAACAGAGTGTACGATCGCCATTCGCAAGAACAGCAAGTTACCATTAAAACACTTTTTGAGACGCAAGCCTCCGTTCATTCATCTCGGAACGGTTTGGCCGTTTTGAGCCAAAACAGAGGCTATGAGCGGGTTTGGATCTTAAGCTCAACCGGTGATATTCTCGATTCAAACAACCTGTCGGAGATTGGGACGCATCTGGAGTCGCGGTGGTGGGACCGGCTGAAAGACGTAAACGCGGGCTTTGTTCAAGAGGATGTTGACTTCGGAAATCAAGTGCTTTCGATGACGGCGTTACTTCACCCAGAAATGGGTCGATGGGTGGTAATCGTTTCACGACCCGTATCGGTTTGGCAGTTAGTCGTGCTGTATTCGGGTCTCATTTTGATTGCGGGTCTCATTTTGTGGCTATTGACGGCTGGCTTGATCTGGGCAACTCTGGCGCAAAAAATTGCATCGCCAATAAAGAAATTGGACGAACGCACGAAAGAAATGGTCAATGGATCGATGTTGACGGAAGCCGCGCTTGAGCGCCTGCTTGCCGAAACCACAATGAGTTTAGGCGGACATGCCACTTACGTAGTTGAACTTGCGCGAAAAGTCAGAACTGCCAACGAGCAAAGCGCCGAATCCAAAGCTCAATTCAAACAGCTTTTTGACGGACTTCCAGCTTTCTCGTTTATTCGGTCTTCAGGCGGCAAAATTGTTCTGTGTAACAAGAGACTAGCTGAAAAGCTATCGGTCGACCCAGCATGGATTGAAGGGCAACCCATGAATACGCTTAAGGGCCACATTCCCCTTAGTCACCTTGAGACATGGTTTTCTAAAGAAAGTGCGTCTAAAGTTGGCATAAATCGGGTGGAGATGTTTCCAGCCCACGATAACGAGCTTTCCGTTCCCATCGCTCTGACCATTCAACCAATTAAATTCGAAGGGCTACCCTGTCATTTGGTGATGGTCGAAGAGATTGAACATGAAAGCGAGCATTCCGCATCCGGTTTGGGTAAAAATACGGACGGATTCGTTTCCCAAATGAACGGCTCGGGTGATGGTTCGAGTTTCTCGTGTGAACCGTCGGTGGCGTTTTCGTCGTCATCATCAGCTCTGAAGAATGGCGAACAGAGTAAGTTGTTAGACGGGCTAATGGAAGCCACCGGGCAGTTTGTCGTTGTCTTCAACGACGATGCCAAGACCATATTTTGGTCCCCAGCCGCTCAAAACATAACGGGATTAGGCCTGGAAGACATTCCAGATATGAAGTCGTTTTCGGAAAAAGTCTTTACGACTAAGCAGGAGCGTAAACTGTTTAAAACTTGGATAGACGGAGCGCCCGATGAGCGGAGTCAGGAATTAAAAGTTCAGATCCTGGACGGAACGGTTACGAGTCGATGGTATGCATCAGAAATCGATCTGGGAATGGAAGAATCGGTAGGAGCTTTGTGGGCGTTATTGGACACGCACATTAATCGAAAGACCAATTCAAAAAGGGAACCGGTTGCACGGTGACGGTTAGTAACTAATAGTATGAAAACTACACCAACGGCGATAGAATCTCTGGATGTGTCTTCAATCAAGGAGGCACTCGGCCAGCTCAAGGCTCAATTATCCAAAATTCACCACGATGTTAACAATCCAGTGACCGTGGTTAGTGGCAACATTGAACTTATACGGGAGTTGGCTAAAGCTCTAGGCGTGGAGTCGGAATTTGACGGACCACTGAATGATATGCAAGTCGCACTCGACGATCTTACCGAGCGCATAGACAAATTGATGATTGTTCGAAAAATTGTTACAAATCTGTCCGACAAGCTCTAATTAACGCCCTAGACCATGCGAGCTCGTATTCATCTATTAGCTCTTTCCATTCTTTTTTTGTTTCCCTTGGTGACGAAGGGACAGAGCGTCCGAACCGAAACTTCCGACTTTCTTGATGGACGCATCCAAGTCGATTATTATTTCGATTGGACCATCTCGTTGGCTGAATTTGTGGACTCATCAAGCGTTGTCCTATGGAATGAATCGGTGGTTGATCAGGCAACAGGTGGGTTTTTAAATGCCTCGACTACCATTACACTACCCGCTCTAACCCATCCAATGGTTCGCGTTGTGGAGCGACAATACGATGAGCGCGAGGTCCAGATAGCGGAGTCAGGTAGCCCAGCAGAAATCCGTGAGGTTTGGCATGCCGGACTTGGGATGTTCCAGAAAAAGCCTGTTACAGATATTGTCGTACCCGTTTTTCAAATTGATCGCTCCCAGGGTGTTTTGCGTCGCTTTAGGCACATTCGCGTCGAAGTTACCCCTGGCATCCTCAACTCGGATGCGTCAGAGCCGGCCGCCACTGCTTTGAATAGCGGACGTGCCCTTAAAAGTGGGTCAGTCATTAATAGCGCCTTATCGACCGGGCAAATATTTAGAATATCGATAGCTTCGGCAGGCATTTACCGCGTAAATCGCGCTTTTTTAATAGCTCTCGGGCTCAATCCAGATGCGATCGATCCCAACTCGATTGAAATATTAGGAAATGGAGGAAGGCCACTTTTAGCGCTTAACGCCATCAACCGAATTTCAGATTTGAGTTCAATTCCCGTGGGGCGTACCGGTGGAGGAGATGGTAATTTTGGATCTGCGGACGAAATTATCTTTTACGCGAGTGGGCCATCGGGATGGACGTATAAGGGAGGTAAGTTTGAACACTTCATCCACCCCTATTCCAACGACAACGCCGTATTTCTGAAAATCGGAGCTGGTTCTGGCCCCTCTCAGGCCATCCGGACTTATTCGCCGGGCGCCTCAATGCCGATATTTTCGTCTACAACAGGACGCTATTTTCTAGATGTTGAAGAACGGGTTTGGAGTAGGGAGCACGGAAGCGGAATCGACTGGATGAGCAATACGATTCGTTCCGGAGGTAGTAGAGATTTTTTATCAGGTCTCGTTTTGCCAGGTTTGATGGCCGGGACCATCGACTATGAAACACGGGTAGCGATTGCTTCCAACCCGAGGGCTACGGTCGCCATGTTGTCGGGCAGCGCGACATTGGCACAACGAACGGCGCCGCTTGCAACGACTCAAAACGCGGAAGATGCCTCGGCATCTGAAACGACCTTTTCCTTTCAACAGTCAGTAACAAGTGGGCAGCCTATAAATTTAACCATGCGGCTATTGAATCAATCCAATGAACCTGAAGCGTCGCTGGATTGGATTCGAATTACATTCTCTCAAGCGCTTATCAGGGCGGGCGGGCCTCTTTATTTTACCTCTCGACCGGGTTTGAGTGGAGCACAATCCTATGAATTGAGTGGCTTTGCAGAACTACCCAAAGTGTGGGATATTACCGACGGCCAATATTCCGCTTCTTATGATGTTGGCAGCGTTTCGGGGAACCACATCATTCAACTTTCTTCGGATGATGTATTAATCCGCCCAAGAGATCTGGTGGCCTTTGTAACGGCCGACATCCAAAATTTAGTCGCGTCCCAGTCGACCCCTGCCCCAAATCAAGATCTGCACGGTATAGCGGGATTTCCGGACATGGTTATTGTCGCTCCCGAGGCTTTCATGCCTGCCGCGGAGCGGTTGGCTGACCATCGTCGGAAGGAGAATTTAGATGTCATTATCGTGTCTCCGACACAAATTTACAACGAGTTTTCGGGAGGTGTGCCCGATATGCGGGCCGTTCGCGACTACATGCGGTTTTTATACTTCCGGGCGCCACAAAACGAACTCCCTCGATATTTATTGTTGATGGGTGATGGACACTACGACTTTCGCGGCAAATCAACGGTAACAAAACCGTTACTCAATCACATTTTTCCATACGAAACGGAGGAGTCCCTGTATACCGACGGGACTTTTACTTCGGATGATTATTTTGGCCTTTTGGACACCAACGAGGGTGTTTGGACCTACACCTCGTTTACGCATCAATCTTCGGAACGGGTGGATATCGGTATTGGTCGGTTCCCGGTGCAGACTTTGGCCGAAGCCGAGGTCATGGTCAGTAAAATCATGTCTTACGAAGACCCCTCCACGTTTGGATCCTGGCGAACGCAGTACACCGCTGTCGCTGACGACGGCCCAACGGGACTTTCGGGCACTCAAAACGACAACGATTTGCATCTGGCCAACGTGGATCAAGTGGTCGAATTAGTTGCGCGGGATTTGTATCCCCAAATCAACCTGAAAAAAATATATGCCGAGACCTTCGAACGAGTGTTTTTGAACGGTTTTCGGATTCCGGATGCCAAGCGCGAATTCAGTGCTGCGTTAAACCGGGGGACGCTAATTTTGAATTATAGCGGACATGGCGGCCCCGATGGTCTGGCTCAGGAAGAGATTTTTACCAAAGAAGACGCGCTTGCGTTAACCAATAAGGACAAATTGGCGGTTTTCATCACGGCGACCTGTTCGTTTGGGTGGTGGGATTTACAGGAATCCCAAAGCGGGGCGGAACTGCTTTTACTCAATCCAAACGGTGGCGCTGTGGCCATGCTAACTACGGTTAGATTAGTGTACACATCGGGTTCAGTTGAATCGTTAAATGCCGGGCTGAATCGATCGTTGAACATTGCGATGTTCAAGACTGACGCTGACGGCTTGCCGCGGCGCCTTGGAGATGCGCTGCTCGAAACCAAAAACACGGCCGTAGGGCTTCAGGGCAACAGCCGAAAATTCAATTTATTGGGCGATCCATCGATGCGCATCGGTCTGCCTTCAGGAAACGCTGTGGTTTCGCAGCTAAATCAAACGCCTTTGGCCACGCAAACCGGTCAAATGAAAGCGCTCGACCTCGTAACCATTACCGGCGAGATCCAGAACACGAATGGTTCGACGAACGCCGCCTTTAACGGAAAGGTAGACGTTACCGTATTTGATGCTGAGCGAAACGTGCCGCTAATCGTTCGTTTTTACAATCCGACTACTTATTTCCGGCAGCGAGAAGATCTATTGTGGCGGGGCACAGTCCAGGCGGTTAGCGGCAAGTTTAACGCAGAATTTGTCGTGCCGAAGGATATCAGCTATTCCAACCAACGCGGACGCATTGCCGTTTATGCCCAGGCTCTTGATTTTCAGGCTCTCGGCTATTCGGAAAATTTTATCGTGGGTGGGACCTCCTTAAATCCACCCAATGATAATGATGGACCTCAAATTAGATTGTTTCTCAATGATTCGACCTTTGTGGCAGGTAAAACGGTCGATTCAAATCCGGAATTAATCGTCAAATTGTTTGATTCTTCGGGAATAAACACCGTCGGTACTGGTGTTGGCCATGAGATGCTGTTGTCCCTCGATGGAAACGATAGTGCGGCGGAGGATATTGGAAGCGCATTCGTTGCTGAAGCCAATTCGTTTCAGCGTGGAGAGGTTCGATGGCCGCTTAATGATCTGGAGCCGGGTTCCCACTCCCTCAGTGTCCGAGCGTGGGACGTATTAAATAACTCAAATACGACCGAGATTTCATTTAATGTCGCAAATGATGAGGTATTGAACGTACTTAATGTGTACAACTATCCGAACCCTATGAATCGGGAAACCCGATTCGTGTTCGAACATAATCAGCCCCAAGGGACTTCTGCGGAGGTCCAAATTCGCATTTATACGCTTAGCGGACGACCGATACGAACGATACATTCGGATGAAGCGCTTCCTGAAGGAATTCTGGGAAGTGGACCCATTCAGGTCTACTGGGATGGAAAAGATGATGATCTTGACCGTCCTGCAACCGGAATCTATCTGTATCGTTTGAGGGTCGTGACCCACGGCTCGAACGGAGACCGACAGGTTAGCGAGCACATCGAAAAAATAGCTATCATTCGATAGTTTTTGACCGATACTACTGTAACATCAAGACGTAACAAAGATTTTATTGACAGAACGGATACTAGAACACGTTTTTTTCAATCATTGTAACGGCGGAAAAGCCAGACCTGACGATTTACCTGTTAAGGTAGTTGGCTTTCCATTAAATTGAGTGCTTACAGAATGTACGTAGTGAACAGACACGACGAATTGACGCTTGTCAACCATAACCTGAAGTCAGGTAGAATCCAGATTTTTAAGCAAACCATGCATCCTATTTCGCGAATCGCGTTCTTTTTGTTCGTAGCGGCAATGCTGCTACCAACTGTAGCTTCTGCCCAGGTCGGGGGCTCTGCGGTAGTGTTCCTGAAAATTGAACCAGATAGCCGGGCTTCCGGAATGGGAAATGCAGGCGTTGCATTGGCAGATAATGCAAGTGCCATCTTCTGGAATCCGGCCGGTTTAGCTTTTCAAACAGGAACGGAAGCTGCCATTACACACTCAACGTGGCTCCCAGAGTTTAAAGCAGACTTGTTTTACGAGTATTTGATTGCTAAGCATCACGTTCCAGGTTGGGGTACGTTCGGTGCACATTTGACTTATTTGTTTCTAGGTCAGCACGAGGGACGCGACGCACAAAACAACCCAACCGGTACATTTCGTTCTTACGATTTGGCTACAGGAATTTCCTACGGCGTAAAATTGAATGAACGCTTTGGTGTAGGTACGAGCCTTCGCTTCATTTATTCCAATCTGGCTCCAGGCCAAACCGTTGGCGCACAGGAAACGAAAGCTGGTGTGTCCACCGCTTTCGATATCGCCGCATTATACCGTACGCGAAAGTTCGCGATGGGAGAGACCATGAAAGGGGAGTTTTCAGCTGGCTTTAACCTGGCCAACATGGGCAACAAGATTCAATACTCCGACAATGCTCAAGCAGACCCGATTCCAACCAATGTGCGCTTCGGTTATGCGTTCAAGATGGAATTCGACGAATTTAACAGCCTAACGTTAGTTACAGACTTTAATAAAGACCTAATCCACTATTCAGACTCCTCTTCGGCGGCTGACCCGTTCTATAAAGCGATTTTCACCTCGTGGGCGCCCGTGAAAGTTCGAACCAATGCACTTGCTGATGACGAAGCTCAGTACAAATCTCTCGGCGTTCTAAGCCAATTGACCATCGGAACGGGGTTTGAGTATTGGTACAACAATTTGTTTGCCCTTCGTGGCGGGTATTTTTACGAAAACCCCAACAACGGTAATAGAAAGTACATGACACTCGGTGCTGGTGTTCGAATGAGCATTATCGGGATTGATTTTTCGTACATCTATGCCGAACAAAACTCCCCGCTTGCCAACACCATGCGCTTTTCGATGATCGTAAATTTCGAGAAGTAATTTCGTAAGGCGATGATGTTGGTGGTACCTTTATGATTCCGCCACGCAGCTAGGTGTAAAGGAAACCACGGATTGACGGGTATTACATGGCTCTCTTTTCCCCGCCTTCAGGTGGGCCAAAACCGTTTTGGATTGAATTATCACGGCTTTTGAAAGGCGTGACTTTAATAACGAGACGATTGATTATTCCGGATACCCTGTCTAAAAAATTCGGATATATTTTAGCCATTCTGCCCTTCATAGGCCTTACGCCAATGGCATGGAGCCAGCAGCGAATTGCACCCGAAGTGGTCAATGTGGTGGCTTTGATGGTGGAGTTTCAGCCCGATTCATCGCGATTTACAACAGGAAATGGGACGTTTGATGGGCCCCTGTTTAAAGGAGTCGAAGCTCCCCGGTTAGATCCGCTTCCGCACGATGATTCGTATTTCAGCGCTCATCTGCGGTTTTTGGAGCATTACATCGCCAAAGTATCGGACGGTCGAACTGAAGTAAAAAGCTTTGTACTGCCCCATATCATCCGAGTCTCTCATGAAATGGGTTATTACAGTCCTACGGGCAAGGAGGCCGGTGGTGATCCAGAGTTATCGAAATTGGCTCGAATGGTAAAAGAGGCTTGGACGGCTGCGGAATCCCAAAACGTTCAACTTCCGCCTGGAATTACTTCCTCAAACACGGCCTTTGTCCTGTTTCACGCTGGAGTTGGACGAGATATCGAGCTTTTAGGGACAACACTCGATAAAACCCCGGAAGATTTACCATCGCTGTACTTAGGCTCTGAGACCTTATCCCGTTTGGGAGCTGGTTCATTGATCGTTGATGGGGTTTCTGTCACTAACACGATGGTTATTCCTCGAACGGAATCCCGTTTAGGATTCGATTTCATTGCAGAGAAGCCATTTCTCATTGAGTTGTCGATCAATGGATTATTAGCGGCGAGCTTTTTGAATTATCTCGGGGTGCCTGATTTATTCAATTCACAAACAGGTGAAAGCGCCATTGGTCCATTCGACGTTATGGACGCTCTCGGTATTTTTGCATTTGGTGGTCTATTTCCACCTGAGCCCAGCGCTTGGACCAAACAGTTCGTCGGTTGGGCCGAAGTCAACACTTTTCAGGATGCAACCCTTAAATCGATCTCCCTTCGACACAGCGGTGATGCTAGTCGGAATGAGGTTGCCAAGGTCCCAATTTCTGACTCCGAATACTTTCTACTTGAAAACAGGCATCGTGACCCGGAAAATGACGGAATTCGGATGCAAGTGTGGAAGGATGGTGTGACTTCAGAAGTCGTGTTTCCCAACGCGGATCCGAAATTTAACGATGTTACTATATCCGGATTCGAAGGGGGCGTTGTAGTTGCGGTGGATCAATACGATTTCGCTTTACCAGGAGGCGAGGATGAGTTCGGAAACCCTCTTGTCGGAGGAATACTGATTTGGCATATTGACGAAAACCGAATTCGTGAGGGGATTTTGACCAACCGGGTCAACGCGGATCCAGCCAGCAGAGGCATTGATCTTGAAGAGGCGGATAGTGGGCAGGACATCGGATTTAGTTCTAATGGCGGTCTCTTTGGCCCACGATTCGATCTAGGATCTCCGTTTGATTTCTGGTTTCAGTCAAATCCGGTAAAGATTCGAACCACATCAGGCCGTGAAATCGCGCTCTATGAAAACAGGTTTGCGACCGACACCTTTCCGTCAAGTCATGGAAATAACGGTACGTCCAGTTCAATTTCGATTTCAAATATTTCTGATCCGGGGCCAGAAATGACCTTCATATTGGATCAAAACGATTCGTCCATTTGGAAGTCTGAAAGTCAGCAAATGGTGTCTTTTCCGTCGGGCCCAATTTCTGGGGAGTCCACGTTGGGATTGTTGCCATCGACTTCCAGCGAACCTAATCCATTCGTGTTCGGAGGTGTCCAAGGGCGAGATAGCGGCCTTTGGACTGCTCAGACGCCGTATCGTGGTGTCGAAGCTATTCGGCCGATTACAGGTCCCTTCGGACTGATTGCAGTACAAAATGATGCGTTGGTGTGGATAGACGCTTCCGGCCTACTTCGGAGCGCCTCTTTCGGGGCGACGGGGGGATCCGGTCGCCCCACGTCCAACTTGGCCTGGTATGCGGAAGGATCACAATACCATGTACGGCTTGGGGTTATGTTACCCAGTGGCCCGGTAATGGCCCACGGAATAATCGGACCCAACCAGTCCTTTACCGTTTCCTTAGAGACCGTTTCCGCACCCGTAAAACGCATCGTTCAGCGTTCTCGGAGCACGGCTACTGCCTTCATATTGATTGGGAACGAGTTGTTGGATGAAGCCACCGGAAGAAAGATTGATTTAGAATTGCCCGTAATTGCGGGTAACGACCTTTCCACGGCATTTTCGTTTGATGTTGGACTTGATCGGGATGGTTGGATGGTGGCGTATACGAACCCAGTGACTTCAACCCTTCAAATCGTGCATGAATCAGGAGAAAGATTCACGACTTCGTTTTCAGCCTGTGTTCCTGGCCATCCCGTTTTTGCCGACTTGAGTTTAGATGCCAGAGGAGATGTTTTGGTTAGTTGCGGGGATGAGCTTTTTGGATTTCATGCCAACGGCGTCTTGATGGGCGGTTTTCCATTTAAATTGAAAGGCGCGGCCACCTCGGAGCCAATTTTTGTTGAGCAGTCTGGCTCAAGTCTAAAATATGCCATGGTTCAAACGGATCTTGGAAACTTGGATGGATTCGCTCTAGGGCAAAGTTTACAGCGCATAGAAGGATTTCCGCTTTCGATTGGAAGTCCCTCAGAAACGGCGCCGTTCGTTTGGGATAATCACATTCTGACGCTTTCCGGAAATGGGACCTTAAAAACGTGGTCGACCATCGCCGGGGCAAGCCTTTCATCCAGAAATATTGTGGGACGGGACTTGGCGTATGTAATGATCAACACTCCTCCGGACAAAACCGTCTCCGGAACGCTCCTGACGCAATCAGAAACGTACAATTGGCCGAATCCGATTTCCGAAGGTCGAACTCACATTCGATTTATGACCACCGAAGCGTCAGAAGTAGTTGTAACGATTGTGGATACGACCGGGCAATTGGTAGAAAAATTCGAATCGGTTTCCACCATTGGGGGCCTTCCTGCGGAGATCATGTGGACCACCGGGGCGCAAAGTGGGGTGTATATCGCCCGGGTTCAGGCTCGTGCAGTCGGTGGGAGTAAGAGCGATACCCGTCTAATTAAAATGGCCATTGTTCGATGAGAAATCAGTTCCGAAATATGCTGGTTTTTCTCGTGATGGGTAGCGCTTGGTTTTCCGAAGCCACCGCTCAGGAATCCCTCGCGTGGTACGATTACGTTCGTAGCGACCTCAAGTGGTATACGATCGAAACGGAGCACTTTTTAGTCCATTTCCATTCGGATGAGACGGGCGAAGGAAGTCGAACAGCGCGTGTGGTTTCCGAAATCGCAGAAGACATGTACGGCCCCATCACGGATCTATATGATTTTGAGATGGACCAAAAAGTCTCTTTTGTTTTAAAGGACTATGAGGACTACTCCAACGGGGCAGCCTACTTTTTCGATAATATCATTGAAATTTGGGCGCCTGCCCTCAATACTCCTTTTCGCGGCGACCATAATTGGCTCAGGAACGTGATTTCTCATGAGTTCACGCATATGGTTCAGGTGCAAAAGACCATGAAAACCACGCGTAAGCTGCCTTTCATGTACCTGCAGTTTTTGAATTATGAAAAGGTTACTCGGCCCGATGTGTTGTACGGTTTTCCAAACGTATTGGCATCGTACCCCATTCCGATTCTAAACAATCCGGCTTGGCTAGCGGAAGGAAGTGCTCAATATCAACGAGCATCCTCTGACTATGACCGGTGGGATTCGCATCGAGATATGATGCTTCGAACCCAGATTTTGGCAGGTGAAGAACTCACCCTCGCTGAGATGGGTGGTTTTTACTCCCACACGAGTCTGATGAGGGAATCCGTGTATAATCATGGATTCGCCTTCAGTCTATACCTCGCCAATCGATTTGGCGAAGATGGGCTTAGAACGTTAAGCGCCGAACTTGGGAAGTGGTCTAACTGGAATTTTGAGCAAGCCGCTTTTGACGCTTTTGGTATTCGCGGCGAAGATATTTACACCGAATGGATTACCAGTCTAAGGGCCTTTTACTCCGAAAATGCGCCCCCAGGAACGGATTCCGAGGTTAAATACATTGAGCGTGATGGGTTTAACAATTTTTACGCCCGCGTATCTCGCGACGGATCAAAAGTAGCTTACATCTCCAATAAGGGAGAAGATTTTAGTTCAACCGGGATCTGGATCCACTCCCTGACAGAGGAAAATGGTTCTCCGAAAATGACAGATGTGCATGGATCGGCCGGAATCAGTCCTTCGAACGCGCGTTTGATCTTATCGGGCGAAGAGCTAGGGTTCGGATCCGATTATACTTGTTCGCTCGGGCACAAATTGCTATCGGCCGTTTCGGGGCCAATCGATTGGATTTCCAATACAAAACTGGTGTATTCAAAGTCAAAAGACACGCCCGAAGGGTATTTGTATTTGGATTTGTGGTCCTATGACATTGAAACAGAGGAAAAAGTACAACTTACTCGCAACGCCCGGGCTTCGTCCCCATCCGTCTCAAAGGACGGTTCGTTTATCGCATTCGTGACCCAATATGACGGTACTACCAATCTGCAATTGCTAGATGTCGCGTCTGGTGAAACGAAGGCGTTAACCAATTTCGTCGATGGCTCGCAGGTTACGGAGCCCGTTTTCGACCATTCCGATGAGTGGATTTATTTTGGACTCAGCATCGGCCATGGCAGGGATATTTATCGGGTGAATCGGAATACGAAGTCCATTGAACCAGTCATGGCAGAGGTTTGGGATGATCGGTCGCCGGCGTTCGATCAAGCCGGAAATATGGTTTTTTCATCCGATAGAAGCGGAATTTTCAATTTGTATCGACGGGAGTCTTCTGGTGAGATCGTGCAACTTACCGTCGAGCAGGGTGGCGCATTTATGCCGTCGTTTGGCCCGGATGGTAATATCGTATACAGCCGATATGAAGCCTCGGGATATAAAATAGCGGCAATCAAACCCGAGGTGCGCGAAACATCGCCGAGTTATCAAACGCCGCCGTTTCTAGCTAAAACTGCGTCGAAAGGGGATATATCTGCTTTTGAGCAAGCATTAAATAGCGCCGATGACGCCGCCATCAGAACGTTTTCGGCAGCGGAGATGGAGTCTGTTAAAGCTTACCGTCCGGTATTTACATCGGTAAGCTTTTTGCCGGTGCTGCGCCTCGACCAGTATGTTTCTAGGAAGCGCAGCCGAACTGATGTTCGGTTAAAAGATCGAACTCGAGCGGAAACCTTGTGGCGGAATACCAAGGTTGGAATGTATGCAAGCACGCGTGAAGTACTCGGCGGATTCACCTTTTTTGGCGGCCTGTTGCTTGGACCTGGATCAGGAAACGCAAAATCACTTCTCGATGGATTGTCGCCTTCAAACCTGCTCGATTTGGAGCGCGATGCCATTCTGCAGGTAGATTACGCCAAGGGACTTCCTTTCATCCATAAAAGATGGTCACCTCAGTTTTCGGCTCAACTTTTTAACATCCGTCGAAACGTCGAAAACGGACTCGCAATCGAGGAATTTCCATGTACGGCCTGTTACCCAGATTCGACCCTTGCTGATCTAGCTTACGATCTGTGGGAAGTGGACTTTACCGCAAAAAGCAAGATCAACCGGGTCTTGCTGGCGCAAGTTGGCTATCGCTACAGCCCTTATCGAGTAACTACCAAGCGATTCTTTTCGGAGGAATTGAAGCAAGCCATTCCGGCCAGTTCGTCTAAATACTATATCGGACGGGCGTTCCACGCTAGTCTCATTTTTGAATCCTTTCACCCTTATCGGGACATGAACGTAGTTCCCACGGGTATTCGCGCTGAACTCAGTTACGAACGAGAGTCAGGGCGGTTATTAGAAGCATTTAGCATCCGTGATGGCCTATTAACGCCTCTGTACGCCAACGCCACCGTCAACCGCATATCATTTGATGTCAAGGGAGGTCTCCGATTGCCCGGCTGGCCAGGGGAAGGAGCTCACGGACTTGGCCTACGCCTGAGGACGACCGCCATCATCGGCAGAGAAGTCGATGACTTCTATAACGACTATGTCGGAGGATTGGTCGGAGCCCGGGGATATGCTTTTTATGCCCTCGGAGGTAATGAAACCGTTTGGGCCCAGATCAGCTATTCGTTTCCCGTGTTTCCTCGTGTCTCAAAGCAATTCTTATTTACTTACGTTGATAAAATCTACTTGAAAGTATACGCGGATGCCGCTACGGCTTGGTCAGGTGATTTTCCTGGACTCGGCAGCTTGAAGAAGGACGTCGGGGTTGAAGCGCGATTCGGACTTGGTTCTTTTTATTTGTTGCCCGCCGCTTTTTTCATTAGTAGCACGTACGGATTGGATTCGTTTAATTTTCAGCTAGACGAGGGATTTGTTACCCCGGATGGAAGTTCAACCATTCGATATGGCGGCACATGGCAGTGGCACGTAGGGCTACTTTTTGGTTTTGATCAATTATAGATCGGGTGAATATGGACGCATCGATGATTTTTGGTTTGGGAGCGGTCATGATTGCCGTTGGACTGATTTTTCTTTGGATGCTTTTCAAAGACAACGACACCAAACGGCCTAGAGACATCGTTGAGTGGGTCGGAACGGTATTATCAACCCTTTTGATCATTTCAGCAGTGGCTTTGATGGCCCTCGCGAAATCATCCGAAAAAGTGGTAGTAAACGGTGGGCAAGTGGCAACGGAAGACGCTTTCCAGGATGCCATCATTGAAGTGCCTGCTTCCAATTTTTCTTTTAAAACTGTAAATCAGGATATCACGCAAAATCTGGATGATTTTAAAGGAAAGGTGGTCATTCTCAACTTCTGGGCGACATGGTGCGGGCCTTGTCTGAAAGAGATTCCTGATCTGAATCAGCTACAAAAGGAGTTTGGCGATCAAGGCCTCGTGGTTTTATCGGTTTCTGACGAAGAAAGAAGCTTACTTTTGTCGTTTGAAAATCAGCTCGAGTTGAATACAGAAAGCGTTTACGTGCCGCTTAATATTGATTTGCCGATGCCATTTACGGGTGCATTTTCTATTCGGCCAGCTTCTTTCATCATCGACAGAATGGGTATCGTTAGGCGGTATTTGCTGGGCGCTCGGAATTACGATTTCTTTAAAAAGGCAATCGAACCCTTAATGGAAGGATAATGATACGATTAACGACGCTTTTAGCAGGCCTATGCGTCTGTGCTGCGACTTCCGTAGCTCAACCGGTTGAAGGCCTGGTCGCTGTCGAGAGAGCGAAAGCCTTGGGGCTTGTCGGGTTTGACGCGTTTGTTGATCTCCGCTCTGAAATATTACATCCGTCGAGATACCAAACGATTTCCTACAGAGCTGATTTTCAGGATTTAGCGGCCGGAAGTCGAAGTGTCCCATTGGCTTTTGGACTTTCCGCGATCCTTCCGGGCGCCGGACAATTTTACAACAGACAATACGTCAAGGCGGGAGTAGCAGTCGCCCTTGAGGCAGCCGTGATTACCGGGTATTCCATACTGCGAACGCGAGGAACGGGCGCGGAGGATGCTTTTCAAGCCACCGCACATCAATCCTGGAGTCCCGTTAAGTATGCCAGTTGGTTAAATGACTACGCAACCTACCTGAACGAAGAAAGGGGTGGAAATATCACCGCCCCCTTGGTTCAATTGCCATCATCAATCGATTTTACCCAGCCTGGAAGTTGGTCTTCTTCCGAAAGAGCAGCCGTAAACGCCATGTTTACGCAGATACGGGCTGTAGAACGACAAGTATTCCATCCTGAAACAGGAGCGGCGTTCTCGCACCAAATTCCCGATTTTGCCGCGCAACAATACTATGAGCTGATTGGCAAATATTTTCAATTTGCACCGGGTTGGGAGGACTATTCCGATTGGAAAAATGCCCAGGGGGAATTTACGGTTGCCATAGACCCTGAACACACAGGCAGCGGCGGCTCAAAGCCCAACGTTTCGGTTTCCTTCTACCGGTATGCGGGGGATCATGCGGATGCACAGGACACCTTGCGTGAAGCAAGTAGAATATCCCTTTTGTTTGTATTTAACCACCTTTTGGCTGCTATTGATGCCGCAGTCAGCTCAAAATTGCACAATGACCGACTGGATACAAGTCTCGGCTTATCCTATGACGGTCCCGGACGCCCTACGCCGGTTGCGCGTCTTCAATTCTCTTTTTAAATCGAGAAATGATTCGGGTTGAAATCGTCCAAGCCTGATGCAAGAAAAGGACATTCCTGATTTAACTTGATTTACCGGTTGCCGATGGCGATCATGTTGCGGTCAGAATTGGTCGAACACCCGTTTTATTCAATAATTTCTACTGATACCTATGTCTTGGTACAAAAAATTACACTGGCAAATCATCATTGGTCTCGTTCTAGGCCTCCTTTTCGGAGTACTCGCAGCAGCGCAAGGATGGAGCAAATTTACCTCAGATTGGATCGCTCCATGGGGAGAAATCTTTTTGAGATTGTTGCTGTTAATCGCCGTGCCGCTGGTTTTAGCCTCACTTGTAACGGGGGTCGCGTCTTTATCTGATCTGAAGAAACTATCGAGGATCGGAGGTAAAACAATAGCGATTTACATGTGCACAACGGTTATCGCATTGGTCATTGGTCTAATTCTGGTCAATTTATTAGAGCCAGGAGCAGGTGTGCCGGATGAAATGAGGCAAAAATTACAGGATACCTATGCCGATCAGGCTGCATCGGGCTTAGAGACGGCCGCCGCGGCTTCAGAAAGAGGGCCGCTGTATCCCCTCGTAAACATGGTTCCTGGTAATTTCTTTGAGGCAGCCTCCTCAAACCGAAACATGCTGCAGGTGGTATTCTTTGCCATTTTTGCAGGAATTGCTCTTCTGATGATTCCGAGAGATAAGGCAAAGCCCTTATTGGACGTGTTTGAAAGCCTAAATGACATGATCATTCGGATGGTCGAAATTATCATGTTGTTTGCACCAATCGGGGTATTTGCCCTGATGGCTGGCACGATTACCAGTATTGCCGGTGATGATCTGGGACAAATTCTTGAGCTCCTAGGTGCGCTCGGTTTTTATTGTATTGTGGTTTTATTGGGTCTTATTGCACATATGACGATTGTCTACGGAAGTATGGTGCGATTTTTTACTCCGCGAAGTATTGGGGACTTCATGAGAGCCATGGCTCCAGCCCAACTCGTCGCTTTTTCTACTTCTTCTAGCGGGGCAACTTTACCCGTAACCATGGAGCGATGTGAAAAAGAGCTTGGAGTGTCAGAAGAAGTCTCATCGTTTGTATTGCCGCTCGGAGCTACCATTAACATGGATGGGACGGGATTATATCAAGCGGTTGCAACGGTGTTTATCGCTCAAACGATGGGGATGGATCTCGATATGGGCGCCCAATTGACTATTGTGTTTACCGCTGTGCTGGCCTCGATCGGGACGGCTGCTGTTCCCGGCGCGGGCATTATCATGCTAGTCATCATCCTTGAATCAGTCGGCGTTCCTTCGGCTGGCATTGCATTGATTCTTGGCGTTGATCGAATTCTGGACATGTGCCGGACCGTAACCAACGTCTCGGGGGATGCGACGGTGGCCGTTGTGGTTGCAGCAAGTGAGGGACAGTTACTTGATCCGTTACAAGTCTCTGTCTCGAATTGATTCTAACGCGGCTAAGATCGTCTTACTTTGAGACTTATAACCAGCTAAAAAAAATAAATTAGACGATTTTGGGTCGCTAAGGGCGGACCCCAAGAGTTTGGCATCATCTTCGTAAGAAGCTCGGCAGTTCCTTGATATGTGACTGCCCTCACTCCTTCGAGATGTGTGAACCTCCTCTGAAAGGATAAGGAGGGTGCATACAGCACCCTCCTTATCTTTTTTGTCCCTTTCTCGATTGACCCTCATCGTATCCCTCACGATAGAACCTTGCCTCTGGTGCACAAAAAAACCCGCCTGCCGAAAGGCAGGCGGGTTTGTGCGCTCGAGAGGATTCGAACCTCCGACCTTTGGAACCGGAATCCAACACTCTATCCAACTGAGCTACGAGCGCGTGGGGGCACAAATATAGCAACGAATGCACGTCGGGTTCCAATGGAGAACGACGAAGCTCGCAAAGTTTGTGCTAATGTTGGTCGCTTAGGCGACTTTAAAAATAGAATTCGGCCGGGATCTCATCCTGTTTGAGTTCGACGCCCACAAAATGGTATGACCGATACCGCGCTTATTAAACAGTTTATGGTAGATCCTACCTCGGGATACTCATCACTGTTAGACAAATACACACCAATCATCCTTCGAATGATCAGACGCTTTCTGTCTGACTCTGACGAAGTAATGGAAACGTACACTTCCATTTGTGAACGATTGCAGCACAACGACTACCAGGCGCTTCGCCGATTTAGAATCAATAGCGAGCTGACCCCGTGGTTATCGGTAGTCGTAGCCAATGCGTGCCGAGATCGATTCAGAAAGAATCGGATGTCGTCGGTGCCAAATTCCGTTATTTCCAAGCTTGGCAACTGCGAAAAACTGGTATTTAAGTACTACTACCAGGACCATATTCCTCAATCGGAAATCCCCGAAATCATAGCGGGAAAAAATGGGAAGCAATGTTCTAGTGAGGACGTAGCTCACGCTATTGAGCGCATCGATGAATTACTCTCGGTGAACAAGCGGTGGCACCTTTTGGCGGCACTTCGAGCCAATCGACCGATGTTATCGCTCGATGATCTTACCGAGATGGGTATTACGCCCGAAGGGTCTTTGCCCGCTCCGGATCAAATGGGCATTGCCGATGGAGACCGAGTTGGTCAGCTCAATAGGGCAATCGGTGACCTTGATCCTGAAGATCAATTATTAGTACTTCTTCGGTTTGAACATGGCATGCGGGCCCAACAAATTGCCAAAGTGATGCAATTTGAGAACCCCAAATACGTGTATACCCGCCTTCGAACCATTATCAACCGATTGCGGCGGGATATGGTTGAGGTTTCCGCTTAACTTTTCGGAGAACGGGACCAGACGACGTCTCGGGCGTTTGACTGCTTTCAAAAAGTAAACAAAGCCTGTATTCTCCGTGCCCGAATCTCAACAGCTGCCTGAATTCGAATTGGATGGTCGCTTCGAACGAACCTCTGCCCGTCCACTAGCATATGGATTTTTAGGCCTTCTGGCGGCTTTTATCCTGTTTCAAGGGATCAGCACCGTCGTTACACTTGTATTTCTTCTCAGCGCCAACGTCTCGTTGACCGATCTGCTCGGTAATATGGAGCAGGTTTTGACCGACCATGCTGCTTCCATTTTGATTGCCAATACTATTGGTCAATTTTTTGGTCTACTGATACCTGCGCTCCTGATAACGCGATTCCATTCGTCTAATTGGAAGTCTTATTTGCGTTTACGCAGTGTCGATGGAAAAATTCTAGCCTTGTCCATTGTCGCGCTTTTTGCTCTTATTCCTGTGGTTCAGTGGTTTGGAGTGATTAGCGACGGCCTGCCCTGGCCCGATTCGATTCGCAGTTTTGAAAAGTCCCAGATGGATTTGATTGAGCGGATTCTGACGCAGGATTTTTCTCTGCTGTTTACCATCTCCATGTTGGCGCTTACACCCGCTATTTGCGAAGAAATCCTTTTTCGGGGATACTTCCAGCGCCAAGCCGAACGGAGTCAGGGCATATTATGGGGTATTCTCCTATCTGGGATCGTTTTTGGTTTGTACCACATGCGTTTAACGCAAGCCATCCCCCTTTCCATGTTGGGCGTTTTTATGGCCTATTTGACCTGGCGAACCAATAGTATTCTGCCAGCCATGTTGGTTCATCTCGCCAATAACTCGTTTGCGGCCATTTTAGGTAAGTTTGCTTCAAAGGACGGGTCCACGATTGACCTTGAGACCTTTGAAATACCCCTAACTATTGTCATTCCAGCCGCTCTTTTATTGGCCGGCGTTTTGATACTTCTGCATAGACTATCTGCAGCCGAGGCTGGCTCCGAAATAATAGAGCCGACAGACACTTAGTCATCTATCTTTGGTGATGAAGGTGCTAACTGTCACTCCAAGCTGGAATTCATAAAAGCATGAGGGAAAATGAAGCAAGCTCAATATGATGGATGGGTCTCCGTTTTTGCCAGCGGCATTGACTATGAAGCCGATATGGTAAAGGATCGATTGATGAATTCCGGTATTCATGCGGTTGTGATGACCAAAAAAGACCGTTCCTTTAGCCTGACACACGGCTCTTTAGCTCGAATTTATGTCCTCGTATCTGAGGCGGACGAAAGTGTGGCTCAAAATCTTTTGGCCAGCGAGATGTTCACGGCAGAGGAATTAACCGCCGCTGCGCTATCGAGTGATCCTGAACATGTGCCGGCCCCCAATAGCGACCAGGACATTTCCGACGAGGCAAAATGAAGCAGGGAGTAGCCAGAATATTGACGGCCGCAGTCGGGATTCCTTTTGTGCTTGCGCTTGTTTGGCTCGGAGGTTGGTATTTCTTTGGATTTATCGCATTTGTGGCACTAGTGGCGCAGTATGAATTAATTGGAATGCTAAAAGGGGGGGACTGGAAAGTTGCCACTATTTGGACGCTCTTGTTGGGTAGCACGCTCCTGCTACGCCCGGTTGTTCCGTTTTGGGAATTTTGGATCTTAGGCGTATTGCTCCTGTTTTGCGTTTTTCAACTTCGTCACGGTCCCGACGAGCTTCCTCAGCGATTGGCCATCCCACTACTGTGCGCCCTTTATCCTGTGTTTTTTCTCAGTTTCCTTGTAGACATTCAATGGGAAGCCAGGCAGATTTTCGATCAAACAGAGACATTTTGGCTTATGCTCATGTTGTTTGGTTTGATTTGGGCAACGGATACGGGAGCTTACTATACCGGGAAATCGATTGGTAAGCATAAATTTGCACCTTCGATTTCGCCCAACAAAACGTGGGAAGGGACCATCGGAGGGCTGGTGCTTTCACTCATTGTAGCGACTCTCTTCAAAGAGACGCTGGTTCCGAAAATGGAATGGATGGATGTGCTGGTCCTGGCTGTATTGGGCGGAGCTTGGGGGCAGATGGGCGACTTATTGGAGAGTGCTTTCAAAAGAAGTCTAGGGGTCAAGGATTCGGGAAATATTTTACCTGGGCACGGAGGCATGTTGGATCGGTTTGATTCGATGATATTTACCGCACCGGCCTACTATATGTATCTCTTTTACGTGTCAAACCTGCTGGGCAGGTAATAGTCGGAACGTCCTTCATCCCGAACAGGTATACGGGTTGTCTTTTCATCCAATACAATCGCCACAATGGGATTATTTACGCCAAATCGCGGTATCCGACGCAAAAAATTCGAGTATGAACCCCGATACTATGATCCCAAAAAGGAAGAGAAGTTAAAACAACGAATGCGGGTTCAGCGACTGACCAGCAAGCGAAGAAAGTCGTCTGGAATTATCTATTTTGTGCTGTTGTTTGCCATGGCGCTGTATGTTTATATGACGTTGGGTAAAAACTAGGGCTGTGCGGGAGCATCACGTCGTGACGAAAGAGGTTAAAAGCTGGACGATCTGAAAGAAAACATCGTGATGGAAGAAGAGGTGGGCAATATTATCGAAGTGATGCCTATCTCCCTAGCCAATAAAATTGCTGCCGGGGAGGTGGTCCAGCGCCCTGCTTCGGTCGTTAAAGAGTTGGTAGAGAATGCGTTAGACGCAGGTGCTAACGACATTGTAGTCCACCTTAAGGAAGCCGGAAGCGTATTGATTCAGGTGGTCGACAATGGTTGTGGAATGACCCCACAAGACGCGCGAATGTGTTTTACCAGACACGCAACGAGCAAGATTAAAACGGTCGATGACCTTGAAAATATCCACACGCTAGGGTTTCGGGGAGAGGCATTGGCTTCGATTGCATCCGTTGCCCAAGTTGAACTTGTGACTGGCCAAAATGCGACGCTTCCCGGGTTTAAAATTCGAATTGATGGAGGGGAGTTCGTCGAAGAAGGCCCTGCAGCGCCCGTTAGGGGATCGTCGATTTCCGTTCGAAATCTGTTTTACAACATCCCCGCCCGCCGAAACTTCCTCAAGCGTCCTCCTACCGAACTGAAGCACATTTTGGATATGATTGAGGTGTTAGCACTTTCGCACCCTGAAGTCGGATTCAAGGTCGAACAGGATAGAAACTCGCTGATTGACGTGAGTCCGGGGAATTTGGACGATCGGTGGGCGTCGCTTCAAACTCGGGCGATGGAGCTAACTTCCATCCCGTTAAACACGGATTTGATTCGGGTTGAAGAGTCCACCAGTTATCTGGCCGTTCGAGGATTATTGGGGCCTCCAAATAGCGCCAAAAGAACCCGTGGCCATCAGTTTTTATTTGTGAACGGACGTTCGGTAAAGCACCGATACATCGAGCATGCGGTACTTTCAGCCTTCGAATATGTCCTTCCGGAGGGATCGTATCCATTTTTCGTCCTGTTTTTAGACATTGACCCGCGGCACGTAGACGTAAACGTACACCCGACAAAGGCGGAAGTAAAGTTTGATGATGAGCGCGGTGTTTATGGGATGTTACGTGCCGTAGTGCGTCGAGCCTT
The DNA here is from genome assembly GCA_027622005.1 of Bacteroidota bacterium. GTDB lineage: Bacteria > Bacteroidota > Rhodothermia > Rhodothermales > UBA10348 > UBA10348. The sequence continues at coordinate 184,179 of JAQBZH010000001.1, forward strand.
GGGGATGACACTTAAAACGCCGGATATGTCGGCATCCAAACCCCTATTGGGAATGGATTTGGGTCTTGCACCGTTTTTTGACGCCGATCGGTCCAGTTATCGGAGTAAAACATCTTATACGTCAGAGCCCACGGCATCTTGGGGGTTAGAAGCCACGCACGCGCTCCTCAAAGGCGCGATCACAGTCCCTGCACCCCACGCCGAGAATAAAATAGGACGGCAAGGCGGAGTGGGAGAGGAAGGTCTGCTGTGGCAACTCCATGACACGTATATTTTGACCCAGATTCGGTCGGGATTGGTCATAATTGATCAACAAGCGGCACACGAGAGGATTTTGTTCGAGCAGGCTTCGTCGTGCCTTGAAGAGGGTTTTGGGCTTAGCCAGCAGCTTTTATTCCCTCGAAAACTGTCGCTCTCCGCGGCTGATTTTGCTCTACTCCAGGATTTAGTTCCAGATATGAAACGATTGGGGTTTGATGTTGAAATGCAATCCTCCAATTCAGTCATCATCAAAGGAGTGCCGGCTGATATTGCGACGGGCGATGAACGAGGAGTGCTCGACGAACTAATAGACCAGTATCGCCTTTTCGAACGCGTTGAAAAACTTTCGGGACGAGAGAATCTGGCCCGATCAATGGCTCGAAGGGGAGCGGTAAGAGCTGGTAATAAGCTCAGTCCCAAAGAGATGAGGAGCCTCATTGACCAGTTGTTTGAATGTCAATACCCGTACGTTAGCCCGGACGGCCGCCCAACCATGATCACCTTATCTGGTGAAGAGCTTCGTGAGCGTTTTGACAAGCGATAGCTTGATTTTACCCGTATTGGGAGATCGGGAAACGCTTTTGGTAGGAATAAGCGGAGGATTGGACTCTGTCGTTTTAGCCCACCTTTTAAGTCAAAACGGCTATCAAGTTGAACTGGCCCACGTCAACTATCGGCTTCGGGGTAGGGAATCCGACGAGGACGAACAGTTTGTTCGCGAATTCGCCAAACGGATGGACGTACCGCTGCATGTTTTACACCCCGAAGACCCGAAATCTGTTCAAACGTGGGCCAGAGGGGTTCGATATGACTGGTTTCAAGAACTCTCAAAAGCGGCTGGCATCCGGTACGTCGCCGTAGCTCATCATCAGGATGATCAACTCGAAACGATGTTGCTCAATCTTTTGCGTGGAACGGGGCTTTCCGGACTTTGCGGGATGAGACCGTTACGTCCGCTGAATGCAGCGTGTAGTTTGCTCAGGCCGCTGCTCGGGGCGCGTAGAGCTCAAATTCAAGCCTATGCGAATGCCAATGACCTCAATTGGCGCGAAGATAAGTCCAACAAAGAGGGTCCGTATGCCCGAACTCAGATCAGAAATGAGCTGCTGCAGATTCCCACGGCGGACTACGAAGCGTTTTTGCAAGCCGGAATCGAGCTTCAAAGGAGTGTTTCTATCATCCGAGGAAGGATTGCCCAAAAGTGTTTCGGGGAAGAGATGGGCGGCCACGCGCCGTTTTACTCTTTAGGTCTTCAGGATTGGAAAGGAGCTCCGCACTGGGCTCAGGGCTGGATCGTTTTGGAGATTTTGCAACGATTAGATGCTTCGGCCCCTCGTCGGGAATCGGTTGTTAAGGTAATTGAAGCCTTAGCCGAAGCAAAAACAGGAAAGAAAGCGACATTCGGTCGGGTTGAAATCTGGAAGGAGAGAGATCGGGTGATGTTCGTCCATGCGAATAATGGCGCATCAAAAACGAATATTGAGCTTTCCGGGCACGAAGTAATCCTTCAAGAGGGGACATTTGCCCTAAATGTGTCTTCGGGACTATTAGTCGGCGACGTTGTTCAGCAGGTTTCACCAGAAACGATCACTCATCATCCAAATGAGGCCTTTCTGGATGCTGACAAGCTGAGCCATCCGCTTATTCTTAGAAAATGGCAGCCCGGGGATCGATTTTATCCCCTCGGATTAGGTGGATCCCAAAAAGTAAAATCGTTTCTAACCAATCAGAAAGTCCCAAGTAGCCAGCGAAAGGACGTCCAAATTCTACTTTCTGAGGGGAAAGTGGTATGGGTCGTGGGAATTCGGATCGACGATGCATTCAAAGTATCGAACCAAACAAAACGGATTCTTAACATAAAGTGGCTTCCGTCAGCGCCTCAATAAAAAGAAGGGGAAATCTAAAACGATCCCCTATTTTAGAGGGATCAATCGGCATACCCCAGCATCGACCCCAATACGACGGCAACGACCCCAATACGAATGGAAGCGACCTTTCTTGTTCACGATGATCAATCCGTCACGATTAGAGGCGAACGGTTTCGGAAATATTTGACCGCCGAGACGCTGAGAAGTCGAACGGCTGAGCTCGGAAAGCAAATATCGAGTGAGTATGATGGCAAAAAACCCATTCTGATCGGGGTTTTAAACGGCGCTTTCATCTTTTTGGCCGATTTGATGCGGACCATTCAAATTGATTGCGAAGTCGATTTTTTGAAGCTTTCATCCTATGGAGCTCACAAAATATCTTCCGGCGAAGTCAAGGAATTAAAACACATCGACGCCAACATTAGGGATCGGCACGTCATTGTTGTGGAGGATATCGTGGATACCGGCCTTTCGATGGAGTTTATTTTGGCTCGGTTGGCTATCGATAAACCGGCCTCAATAAAGGTGGCTACGTTGTTACATAAATTTGAAGCCACTAAGGTGGATGTCCCTTTGGATTTTGTCGGCTTTCGGATTAAAAATCACTTCGTAGTAGGGTACGGGCTCGACTACGGCCAGGTTGGACGAAATTTAGCGGACATTTACATCCTGGAAGGTCAGCACATTTTGGAAGGTCAGGAAAAGGTGGAATTCGAAGGCAAATGATCAAATCTCACGAGGCACTCTATTACGGCGATTACCTTCAACTGTCTAAATTGCTCGATGCTCAGTTGTTGAAATCCGGTGTGGATGGCCCACCGGCTCACGACGAGATGTTGTTTATCATCGTCCACCAAACGTATGAGCTGTGGTTTAAGCAAATATTGTGGGAAATGGACGGGGTTTTTAGAATCCTCAATAACAAAGTCGTAGAAGAAAAGGCACTTGGTCGGGCAGTAGCTCACCTGGAGCGTATCGTGTCCATACAGCGTGTGTTGACCCAGCAGATTGATGTCCTCGAGACCATGACCCCGCTAGATTTTTTGGATTTTAGGGATTATTTGGTACCGGCATCCGGTTTTCAAAGCGCCCAGTGGCGGTTGATGGAGAATAGATTAGGTATGCGGATCCGGGATCGTCACGCTTACACCACAAGTTCTTACACCTCTCGATTCTCGGAATCGGACAAGGACCTCGTGGAGGCCACGGAAAAAGAGCCCAATCTCTTTGATTTGGTGCAGTCCTGGTTGGAACGAACACCGTTTATTCAGTTTGGTCTTTTTGATTTTTGGGAAGCGTATCGCGTGGCGGTCGATAAGATGCTAAAGTCGGATGAGATTCTAATTCGACGGAATCCGACTCTCACGGCAGAAGAAACGGACGCCCAAATTGGCAATTTGAAAAAGACGTCCGCCCACTTTGCGGCGTTATTTGATAAACAGCGCTATGCCGAATTGCTCGAAAATGGTCAGATGAGGATTTCACATCGAGCTCTTCAAGCTGCACTTTTGATTCATTTGTACCGCGACGAACCCATATTGCACTTGCCATTTCGTCTATTGCAGGTGCTGGGAGACATTGATGAGAATTTTACTACCTGGCGGAGTCGGCACGCCCAGATGGTCAAGCGAATGATTGGGACTAAAATTGGGACGGGGGGTAGCTCAGGCCACGAGTACCTGCAAAAAGTAGCCGAAAACAACAAGGTGTTTGGCGATTTGATCAATATGTCCACCTTTTTTATCCCGCGCTCTGAGCTTCCTGCTCTTCCGGAAGAAGTGGCCACGCAACTCGGATTTTACTGGAGACCAGACAAATAGGGCACTTGATTAGTCCCGCGATTCAGGATGGATTTCGGGCAAATCACTAACAAGTTGCTCAGCCCTGCTCCAGTCAATCTTTTCAAACTGTCCGGCTTCTTGGCAAAGGGCAAACAAGATTTCCGATTGCCGCCCACCGATGTCCTGCACCGTCTTGTAGGGAACGCGGCTGAATGAAACCAAGGAGTATCTTGGCGTGAATCGGTTGGGATATCGAACTTCGAGCTCCAAGGCCACACGGCGTCGTAGTTTGAACGCGTCGTCGGCCACCAAATCCCGCATTTCGATATAATTTTCCAAGGCCATATCTGCGATGGCATTGGTGTTCGGGATTCGACTCGATTCAAAATCGGTCAACAATCGGGGCCAATCCGTACTCGTTGAGGCGTCCATCATGTCACACAGCACGGATACGTCCTCGAATGCAGCATTCATGCCCTGCCCAAAAAAGGGAACGATGGCGTGGGCGGCATCGCCTAGGATGAGGCTATGTCCGCCGGTTGTCCAAGATGAACACCGAACCGTCCCCAAACTCCCTGTCGGATTACTAAAAAAGTCCTCTTCGAGTGATGGTAGAAGGGGAAGGGCATCGGCAAACTGCTCGCGGAAAAAGGTATGTAGCGCGATAGGGCTGATCAATTGGTTGAATCCGGGTGATCCGTCGTTGGGCAAAAAGAGCGTGCAGGTGAACGAACGGTCGAGGTTGGGGAGGGCAATAAGCATATACGTTCCCCTGGGCCAGATATGTAATGCCTCAGGGGACATGGCAAAGTCTCCGTTTGGCAGGCTTGGCATTTCGAGTTCTTTGTAGCTGTGCCCAAGCATTTCAATCGAAAACAGCTTTTCAGCCTCAAAACCGAGACTTTTTCGAACCGCAGAACCGGCTCCGTCAGTGCCAAATAAGAGGTCAAAAGTGTGCTTGGAGGGCTGTTTCTGTGCGTTTAGAACGACAATGGTCTTTTCCTTTTGATTGACTTCTTCTACCGATACGTCAAAATGGAGCTCAATATTTGGATGAAGAGAGGCCTCTTCCAATAGCATTCGATTGAGGCCTGGACGAGAAATGGAGCGAATAAACTCAGACGACTGGCTGCTATAAGGTAAAAAGTTGGTTGCGCCGCTAAGGTCGTGTATGAGTCGTCCGCGCATGGGAATTGTTTGGCTCAAGGCTTTCTCAGCTAACCCTACTTTACCTAGCGCATAGAGCCCTCGCTCGGAGAGGGCGAGGTTGATCGAGCGGCCTCCGGGCGCCGCTTTTCCTCTGAGGTCCGACCGCTTTTCAAATACAGTTACACGGTACCCCCGCTGAGCCAGAGCTAGCGCCAAAAGGGATCCGGCCAATCCGCCGCCGCCGATTACTGCATGTAAATTAGATTGGGACAATAAAATATGGTTTACGGCCTAGATGGGCCTTTTTCAACGTTTTCCAGTCAGGTCTACTTCTCTAGGGCTTTCTTTAAATGCTGCACGAACCGATAGACCTCCTCAAAGGTGGTGTAGAGCGCGACTGGCGCG
>JAQBZH010000049.1 GCA_027622005.1 Bacteroidota bacterium
CAACAGCGGAATCAATAGGGCTATTACCAACATGGAGTTAATAACGCGCCAGCTCAATAGACTCTGAGACAACTGGGAAGTATCCAAAACTGAAATAGCGTAAGCCAACGCAAGGAGTATTCCGACCAAGGAACCAAGGCCCATCTTATCCAGCGGTTTTTCGGTACGATCATATTTTCGCGGAAGTATTCTCCATCCTACCAAGAAAACGATCAAAGCGAGTGGTAAAAATGCCAGATACAACCACCGCCATCCAATCAAAAGTATCATTCCAGCCAGTATGGGCCCGATAATGAATGCGACGCCGAATACGGATCCCAAAACACCAAACGCTCGCCCTCTTTTTTCGGGTTCAAAAGCATCGCCAATGACCGCTCCGGCCACAGGGAAGATCCCAGAAGCGGCAGAGCCTTGCAAGGCTCTGCCAACGAGCAATACGGCAAAACTTGGAGCCAGTGCGACCACCAAGCTTCCAGCTGCGAACAGGACAATGTCTAATAAATAAATGGTTCGTCTTCCGTGGCGGTCTGCCATTTTCGACATTATGGGAACGCTTACCAAATTGGCCAAAACCCATACTGAAAAAACCCAGGATACCTGACGCTCACCGAGTCCAAAGGCTTCCCGTAAAGCTGGAATGGCAGGACCAAGAATGGCTATATCCAAGGCGGCCAACAAGACACCTAGAAAAAGAACAAATAAAATGGGTGTCTGGCTCTTGTTTCCTACCACTGTCAACATATTCTGATTAGATTCCAAGGAAGGATCAGCCAACAAAATGGCTTGCCGATCCAATTAAATGTGTACAATTCTAAGCAAATGTACACGCTTATGGCCGATTAGTTATAGCCACCCATCGTCAAAATCCCGTCTTAACCGACAATTCGGAAAACCACTCATGAACTTTAGGCCTTCGATGAAAATCTGTCTATTGAGCGGCGTCTGCACGCTGGTGCTTTTGGTGCTATCAGGCTGTCAGCAAAAAGAAACGCCGGGAGTGTATAGATCGGGCTCCGTTTCTTGGGCCGACTCGGTGTTTGAGTCGCTGAGCTTGGAATCGAAAGTGGCTCAAATGATTATGATTGATTTCGATAACCCCGGCGACATTTCGGATCAGGATGACCGAGATTCTTTCACCCAAAAAACGCTGAACGGTCGGGTTGGCGGACTGGTTCTTTTTGCCGGTGACCCGGTCAAATATGCACCTTGGATAGAATGGAGCCAAGCCAATGCGGCGCTTCCGCAATTGGTTGCCATCGACGCAGAGTGGGGCGTTGGATTTCGACTGGAGGGAATGACGCGTTTTCCAAATGCAATGGCTATCGCTGCTTCCGGCAGTCCCGAGCTAGCCTATCAAGTTGGTGCAGAAACAGCGCGCCAGGCCCGTACAGTGCGCATTTCGGTATTATTTGCCCCTGTTGCCGATGTATTAACTAATCCCATGAATCCAGTTATTGGGACACGCGCCTGGTCAGACGACCCTGATTCCGTCGCGACCTATTCAAAAGCGTTTGCCAAAGGTGTTCGGGATGGCGGACTTTTAGCCGTAGCCAAACATTTTCCGGGTCACGGGGATACATTTGAAGACTCTCATTTCAAATTGCCGGTCTCAGAACGTTCGGAAACGGCTTTCTTTGACGTCGACCTCAAGCCATTCAGAGCCCTGATTGCGGATTCGCTCGATGCAATTATGACGGCTCATATTCTTCCAAAGGGACATTCCTTTTCGGACTCGGTACCCTCCACCCTTTCAAAAAGGGTCATGCGGGATTTACTTCGGGATTCACTGCATTTTGAGGGGCTTATTTTTTCTGATGCGCTGAATATGAACGGGGTGACCTTGCTCGGTGAGCCGGGAGAGATTGCCGTTAGGGCCGTTTTGGCAGGAGTTGATGTGCTGCTCATGCCACCTGACCCAATGGAAGCGTATGAAGCGGTCGTAGCCGCCGTCAAATCAGGAGAAATAGATCAAGCGCGAATTGACTCATCGGCGCTGCGCATTCTTCGGGCTAAAGAAAAGCTTCAACTTAATCGACGAACCGGATTCACCGATTTAAACGCAGTTTTGGACGTCGTTACGTCCCGGGAGAGCCAAGATGCAGGATGGTTTGCAGCTAGAAAAGGGGTGACTTTACTGAAGAATGATGGCGGATTACCCCTGACAGATCCCTCCGAGTCTGTCCTTTTGATCAGTTCCGACTTTAGAAAGTATGCCGATCCTGACATGCAACCGGCCAAGCAGCTGCTTGATGCGATGGCATCCCGCGCTCCCGATAGAACAAGTCTTCATGTTCTGGACCCGAGAGCCTGGCGTAAGTCCTTGGCCTCCTTGAGGTTACAAACTCAGGGCAAGACGTCGGTGGTTTTCGCGGATTTCATCGGAAGTATTCCGGTCAACGGATGGGACCGGTTGGAATTTCTTTCCGAACTCGTGAAGATGAATGATTCGGTCGTTGTGGTCGAACACGGCTCGCCATTCGCTGCCATTAACACACCAATCGATGTCGCGGGCCATATTGTAGCATATGATGCCTCTCCCGGGATGATTTCGGCCGTTGCAGACGTTTTGTTTGGACTTTCGGCCACATCAGGTCGCCTACCCGTGCACATCAGCCCCGCGTATCCACGCGGTTTTGGAATTAAAATCCCTCAATCCTTTGCCTCTCGCTCGAGCGCCGAGGCGGCTTCTATGGATCAGTACAGACTGGATCAGATCGACACGGTGCTGAGAAACGCCGTGAGTGAAAAAGCATTTCCCGCTGCTGCTGTCGTTGTTGGGCGGGGCTCAAACATTGTGAAACGAACGGATTATGGTCAATTAACCTACGGTCAAAGCCGAAGGCTAAATGAACACGATGTGTTTGATCTTGCATCGATGACAAAGGTCGTTGCAACGACGACGGCAATCATGCAACTATACGAGTCCGGATTGATCGACCTTCATCGACCCGTTGCGGACTATCTACCCGAATTTGGCATTAACGGCAAAGGATCGGTGACTATTTGGGACCTTTTAACCCACACTGGTGGACTCATTCCATTCATTCCGTTTTATACCGTAGGTATTTTCAAGGCCGATGAAGTCCGCTCCCGCATTTTGGGAGATTCGTTGACTTATGAACCGGGGAGTCGTTCTTCCTATTCCGATTTTGGACTGATTACCTTGGCTTGGATGGTCGAGCGCATAACGGGCAAACCTTTTCGAGACTATACTCGAGACAACATTTTCGCTCCCCTCTCGATGCATGACACCGGCTTTAAAGAGGTCAATCGCGGTGTGATCGAAAACGCCGTTCCTACGGAAAAGGATGAATATTTCCGCCATAGAACGCTGCAAGGCGAAGTTCACGACGAAACTGCTTTCACGTTGGGAGGCACGGCCGGGCATGCGGGGCTTTTTTCCAGCGCAAACGACCTAGGCAAATTCGCTGCCATGTTGGCTAACCAGGGTCGAGTTGGAGAGCACTATTTCTTAAAGCCCGAAACAATCCGCAGGTTTACGACCAAAGTGAACCGCCATGGAGATCATACGCGAGCTTTAGGGTGGGATACGAAGAGTTTGTCGGGTTATACATCCGCTGGAAATCGATTTGGCCCCCTCTCCTTCGGTCACACCGGATTTACCGGTACTTCCTTATGGGTCGATCCCGATTCTCATTTATACGTCATTTTGTTGACGAATCGCGTCTATCCGACCAGAGATAATACCGCTCACGTACCCATTCGCCCACAGATAGCCAACATCGCTTACTCGGCGCTTCTGCCTCCTTTGATCACGAACAATTAACGTGATAGGAACAGAGGGTCCGGCTGAGGCTTCAAGACCCTCCACGATTTTTCAATGACTTAAAAGACCCCAGATGCCTACCTACGAATACAAACGGGAAGATGGATCGACGTTTGAAATCGAGCAACGCATCACCGCGCCGTCTCTGACCGTTTGCCCAACAACAGGGCAAAAAGTAAAGCGGATCATCAGTTCGGGCGCCGGATTGGTCTTTAAAGGCAGCGGATTCTACCAAACCGATTACGTTCGAAAGTCTGGAGAATCGAAATCGGGGGATCAAAAATCTAAATCGACGACTGCTTCGAACTCTGAAGGAGAAACGGCAACGAAGGCAACAGAATCAGCAAAGGCAGAACCAACCGCCTCCGGGTCCAGTAAAGACTCATCCGGCTCCTAATGCATCTTCCTTAGGAGATTGGCTGTTAGGCAGCCGCAGCCGATTCCGCACTCTTGACAATAGAGGCAAAGTCCTCAGCGTTTAGTGCAGCTCCTCCAATAAGCCCTCCATCAACATTCGATCGAGCAAAAAGCTCAGATGCGTTGGACGATTTGACACTGCCTCCGTACAGAATGTCGATTGCGTAGCCCATTTTTTGCCCAAACAGCTCTATCAATAGAGACCGAATGTGGGTGTGCATTTCTTCAACTTGATCGGGGGAAGCGGTTCGCCCCGTTCCAATGGCCCAAACAGGTTCGTATGCTAGGACCAGCTCCGATCCACTTGCGATGCTAATTCCTTGCAATGACTGCCTTACTTGCTCTTCGACGACCGCGTTTTGTCGGTCTCCGTCTCTTTGAGCTAACATTTCTCCAACACACACAATGGGGATCAATCGATATTTTTGAGCTTGTTGTGCTTTTCGAGCGATCAATTCGTTCGTTTCACCGAAATACTCTCTCCTTTCGCTGTGTCCAAGAATCACATAGTGACAACCAACGGATTTCAACATGGCCGCCGAAATTTCTCCGGTGTAAGCGCCCGAATCAAGTTCGTGCATGTTCTGAGCGCCGAGCCGAATTTCGGATCCGTGTAGTAGGTTAAAGGTGGCGTCCAAATCGACAAATGGAGGGCAAATGGCTACTTTCGTGTGTACGGTCTTCCCGATGCTAGTCACAACATTTGCAGTCAGCTGCCTCGCAGCCGGCAAATCCAAATTCATTTTCCAGTTTCCTGCTACTAACATCTGAGGACCTCATTTTACCTTTTTAAACACGGGAACGTCTGTAATATTGTTAAGGCCCGTAACTATAGAAACTAAATCCTCTTCCAACTTGCCGATTCCTGGCCCTTTGTATTTCGTGACGATTTGACCGGTCGGATCCAACAAAAATCGAGTTGGCAAAATTTGAACGTTAAAATCTTTTACGATTTTTGAGTCCATTCCGTTAGGCAACCAAACGAAATGCCCTGGGTGCGTAATGCCATTAAAAAGGGCTTCGTTAACCAGGCTGTCGGGTTCTACCGAAATCGAAACGGTAGCAAACAGTCGATCGGTGAGTCCCTCTGCAATCACATCCCGACTTACAAATTCCCGTTGAAAAATCTGTTCGTTTGGATCAAAGAATTCCAATACAACAAATTTTCCCCTCAAACTAGCTGAGGATAGTTTAACCTTTTCTCTCGAGACAACGGCAAAAGAGGGAGCATTCATTCCGGGTTGAAGATTTTCTAACTCATATGTGGCAAGATCGGCCCAAATAGCCCACTCGGAATCGGGAAATCTTTTCTTGAGGTCCCTGGCTGTTTGAACGGCCTCTAAGGTTTGCAGGCTATCTGAATAGGCAACGACTTTTTCAGCCATTATTGCAGGGTGTTTGCTTTCTGGCGTCACCGTCATGTAGTAGTCCAGCAAAGCCAAAGCCGAATCTTGACCAGCCATACGGGCTTTTGACCGACGTGCAGCCCGTACTACTTCAACGATACTTGGATTTGAGGCCGAAACGTTTGGAAGTCGGGCAATCAAGGTCGAGTCGCTCCAACCCTCCATCATCACAACCGATTCCGCCATAGACAATTCACCACCCAAAGTTCCGGGGAATGCCGCTGGAATGCTCCAAAGAACCGAACTCGTTTGGGCAGTGATGCGACCGATATCCTCTGGGCCGTATGACGTGGATCGAATCAAGGACAACATTTGCTGATTGTGGCTGGCTTTGGCATTCTTGTAAGCCGACCATGCTGAATTTTCGGGTGATACTACACGAAGGCCAGCTGCTCCTAGAGGGTAAGATCCGGTAACGCGGGTACTATCTCCGTTGACAACAACCAAATCATCTACGGATAAGCGTTCACCTGCGCGTTCAACGATCATGGGGTAAATACCGGCGGAGTCAACGCTCACAATCATCGTGAATGCGCCGCTAACATCGGTGACTGCCGTTCCCAGCGTATCTACATCGCCCTCTGTTCGGGTTAAAACCGAGATGCGAAAGCCGGAATAGTCAGTTGAAGGATCGACTTCGGCACGGACTTTAAGGGTCCCTGTGACATAGCTCTCGACTTCCTTTTTTGGTCCCGTATTGCAACCGCTCACGGCGATTATCAAAAGTGTCAGGAAAGCCGTGAAAATGGCTGGTTTGGGACTGAGAGTCATGAATTCGTCTGAGAGCTTAAAATTAAATTGGATAGTAGATAACACCTTCCGGCTCCTGCCGATCCCTCTTCGAGTCCTGAATTATCAGAAACCGCGAAAAGCGACATCTTAGTACTTAGTTAAGGTTTCGATGGCTTGTCTAAGACGGCTACTTGCAGCGTAAACGTCCGATTCTATCTGCTTGGAAAACGGAATTGGCATATCGAGTCCGCCCAGGCGAATGGGAGGCGCTTCAAGGTATTCAAAAACCGATTCGGATATTTGTGCAGAAATTTCTGCTCCGAACCCTGAAGTTTTGGGTGCTTCGTGTAAAACAATGACCTTACTGGTTTTCTTTACCGAATCAATCACAGCTTCTTTGTCCCACGGAATAAGGGTCCGAAGATCAATAATTTCGACTGCCACCCCCTTGGTTTCCCAATAGGAAGCTTCTTCGAGCGCCCACGAAACTCCAATTCCATAGGTGATGATAGACAAATCCGACCCGTTTCGAACCACGTTGGCTTTACCTAGGGGGATTCGATACGATTCAACAGGCACCATTCCCTTCATTGAACGATAGAGTTTCTTGTGTTCGAGAAAGAGAACAGGATTCGGGTCATCCAAACTGGACAAAAGCAGTCCTTTGGCATCATGAGGAGACGAAGGAATGACCACCTTGAGCCCGGGAGTGTGGCAAAACCAGGCTTCCATTGACTGTGAATGAAACGGACCAGCGCCGATGCCCCCACCAAAAGGAGCTCGAATCGTTACGTTGAGGGGGGCGCCCCACCGGTAATGGGTCGTCGCCAAATTGTTAACGATTTGATTGAACCCGCACGTGATGAAATCAAAATATTGAATTTCGACAATGGGTCGGTGACCAGCGAGCGCCAGCCCCATTGCCGCGCCAATGGCTCCACTTTCGATGATCGGAGTGTTCCGAACCCGTTGCGCCCCAAACTCTTCGACAAAATTCTGAGTGACTTTGAATACCCCGCCATACTCGGCAATATCTTGCCCGAGGATGATCGTTTTGGGGTCTTCTTTCATGGCCGTTCGGAGTCCATCGGACAGCGCATCGATAAACCGCATTTCAACCGACTCGGACGCATCCAAATTCGAATTAGGACACGCGGGTGCTGTCGCAAAAACGTCCGCCAGTTCATTCTCGGCCGAGCTAGTCGCTTCCTCCTGCGTAAGCGCCCACTCGGCTACCTGATCGACCCTGTCACTAAGCTCTTTTTTAATCTGCGCCATCCGCTTAGCGGTCACTTTTTCCTTGGCGGCAGCTTCAAAACGGACAATGGGATCTAACTTGGCCCATTCCTCCATAAGTTCGTCAGGGACATACTTGGTACCCGAAGCTTCTTCGTGGCCTCGCATCCGAAAGGTCTTCATTTCAAGAAGGGTTGGCCCCTCCCCTTCGATGGCACGTTTTCGGGCCTGTGAAACGGCATTGATCACGGCCAATAAATCATTCCCATCCACAATTTCGGCCCGCATGCCATATCCCGAGCCGGCATCGGCAATATTTTCAACCGGTATCGCGGCAGATGTTGGAGTGGAGAGTCCGTACCCGTTGTTTTCCACGATGAATAAGACGGGCAATTTCCAGACTGATGCTAGATTGAGCGCTTCATGGAAATCCCCTTCCCTAGTAGCACCCTCCCCTACAAACGTCGCAGCAACACGCTGCTCACCATCGAGTTGAGCAGCTAAGCCCAGCCCATCTGCTACTGGAAGCATCGCGGCCAATTGCGAGATCATACCCACGATTCCCTTGTCCATAAGGCCGAAGTGAAACGTCCGATCTCTCCCCTTGGTAAAACCCCCTTCTTTGCCCATCAATTGGCAAAACAGCCGTTCGAGCGGAAGGCCTCTCGTGGTCCAAACACCCAGGTTTCGGTGCATCGGAAGGATATAGTCCTCCGATTCCAGTGCAAAAGTTACACCCACGGCAATGGCTTCCTGGCCATACCCACCAAACCATTTGGATAACCTGCCTTGACGAATGAGTCGAAGCATCTTCTCTTCTATCACGCGAGGGAAAAGCAAGGCGCGGTATAATTCTTCGAACGGTTCGGGGGTATCTACGGGCATAAAAAGCCTGGATGGGCATTAGCTTCAGACAGAATGAAGGGTCAAATATACGCCATTCGCGTCGTTACCGACCACTTCCTCGCAACGCCGTGTAAACGGTTCTGAATAAGATTTGAAGATCTTTTCGAAAGCTCATGTTTTCGATATAAAACAAATCATACTTCACCTTTTGCTGAACGTCTTCCAGGCTGGTGTCGTACTTCCACTTAACCTGCGCCCAACCGGTAATACCTGGCTTTACCCGGTGTCGGCGAGAATAAAGGGGAATTTCTTTCGTGAGTTGCTCAACGAAAAACGGTCTCTCCGGCCTTGGACCGACCAAACTCATTTCCCCTTTCAATACGTTCCAAAATTGAGGGACTTCGTCTAGCCTGGTTTTGCGAAGCCAGCGTCCAAGTTTGGTGTAGCGTGAATCCCCTACGGTCGCCCAAATCGGTCCTGTCTCTTCCTCGGCATTGTTTGCCATCGTTCTGAACTTCAGCATGGTGAATGCTTTTCCGTGCTGTCCGATGCGGGTTTGTCTGTAAATAGCGGGCCCTTTGCTGGTCACGTGAACCAAAATCCCTACCAAAACCCAAACGGGCAGCCCAACTAATAAGACGACTAAAGAAAAAACGAAGTCGAAAACGCGCTTGAGGCTTTGCTCCCAGGCTTGCATAGGCTCGGGAAGCACTTCGATCAGGGGTAGACCGTACATATGTTCAGTCCGTGCCATTCCACCGATGATGGAGTAAAAATTGGGCACCAACTTCAATTTAACCGGCTTCCCATCGCATAGACGAAGTACTTCAACCAGCGAAGAACTATCGTTTGGCCCCAGCGCAATCAGGACATCCTTGATATTGAGCTCATCGATGAGGCGGGGAAGGTCCTCCATCTCATATTGCTTGGTTGTCAGGTGCCCGGCCTTTTCCGAGCTTGAATCTGGATGATCGGAACCGTTTTCTCGCGTCAATCGGATAGCGCCCACGATATCCAAACCCGCTTCAGGATATCTAGCCACCTCTTCGTATAACGGTTCCAACGCGTCGGACCACCCCACAATCAAGGCTCGATGCAGTCCTTTTCCTTGCAGAATCAACAATTTCTGAACGGATCGGACCAGAATTCGACCGGTTGAAACCATCAGTATGATTGCGCCCCAATAGGCAATCAGATTCAGTCTGGCAGAATGCGGGTCTAATTGATTGACGAAGAAAATGAAAAATAGCCCGAGAATGCCAATGGTAACGACCTTACCTATGGTTACCAGCTCATCAAATCTGGAAGACGCGTAGCGCTCTCGGTATAACCCGAAAAAAAGAAAGACAAAAAGCCAGAACAGTGACAGTACGACGACAAGCGTACTGGCAAGCGAAGGGTCGGGGGAATAAACGGGAGTGCTGAACCAATGCCATTCAAATCGTGCCCAGTACCATACCATGTTGGCCCAAGCAAGTGCCACGGCGTCCATGGCGATCAGAAATATCAATTCAGTTCGTCGATTCACGCAGCACGAAGGAGGTTGATCACAAAAATTCGGTGTGGGTCTTTAAACAAGTCTTGAAGACCTGAACTTACGGACGAAAAACTGAATTCGAATAACCCAAGCCAAACAAACCCTGACAATCTCCCATTGTTCACCTAATTTGTAGACTCAACTTAAAATTGTAGTCGAATCGATGGCCACTCGGTCCATATTCCTTCTGGTGTTGGTTTGTTCGGTCCTAACCCAGCAAGCCCGCGGTCAGAACAAAGGTCCCCTCCTTCCTCTGGATGATCCATCGCTATGGCACTACCAGTCGCTATTAGCCCGAGGATTTTTGAGGAACCTCGACGCAGGGTCGTTTCCTGTTAATGAGTCATCCTATAATATTGGGCTGCAACGTGTTTCGGGTGATTTTAGCGACTTTGCCTCCAGATCTCGGCGCCGTCTTTTTGCCGATTCTACCTTAACCTCAGGGCACTATGGCATTCGTCTTCGTCCCGGATTGTCTGTAGCCAATCAGGAAGCCAGCAATTTTCTTCGCCCCGAAGAGGACCCTGCAAACGTCGTTTACACCTTGCTCGACTTCGAGTCCTGGTTCACAGCTGGTAGCTTCACGGCCGCGTGGGGATGGCGTCATGACCGCTATTATGATCGGGACCCTGAAGGGCTAGATACGGCCCACCGGTGGGCCATTCGCCCGGAAAACGCCTACCTTTCTTATGCTGGCAAATATGCAGAAGTCTTTCTTGGCCGGGTCCGAAGCCACTGGGGAGGCTACTCCGAGTCCGCTTTCCTGCTCAGCGACAATCCTCGCCCGATGGACCGATTCGCTTTTCGGATTGGCAGCGACCGGTTAAATATTGCCACATCCTTGTCCGAACTAGACAGTATTACGGGTGATGGTACTTTTTCTGGAGCTGCCGGCGACGATTCGGTTTCTTCTGGGAGTGAACGGCGCTACCTAGCAGTGCACAAATTGACTTTTGCCAAACCCGGAGCCTGGAGTGTTGGACTTATGCACTCTATTCTGTATTCGGGGGCTAATAGCGGTCTATCGTTGAAATTCCTTAATCCTCTCCATTTGGCCCTTTTATCCGTGGATGAGAAGCCCAAAAATGACGAAAATAATGGGTTGATAGGGGCCTTTGTGCAATTCCAACGTCCCATGACCCTCATTCAAGGAAACATTGCCATTGACGATTTTGATTTGGTGAACGGGAAAGAGCCGCTTTCCGTCGCGGCTACCTTCTACCTCCATCGAGCCGAAGTTTTCGAAAAGACCGATCTGTCCGTCGGCTCAACCATCGTGACCGGTAGGACGTTTAATGCCGAGCAACCAGAAGGCCGCTATATGTACCTCCAACGAGGCATCGGAACGCAATATTCTGACTTTTGGACCGGATTCGTGTCTGCTACAATATTTTTACGATCTGGCGTTGCTGTTTCCCCCCGACTGGATGTTTTATTTCAGGGTGAAGGGGACTTCCACCTACCATTTCCAACACATGAGGAGGCTCCCGCGATCTTTGAGGGCGTGGTTGAACGCACCCTTAGGCCGTCACTGACCGTGAAGGTCCAGACGAATTCCATGGTCGACATCATCGCAACCGGCGGTTTCAACTGGGTCAACAACGAAAATCACGTTTCCGGAGCGTCAGGAACGAATTTTTCTGGTGGTTTGGCTATTTCATATCGCTTCATGTGGCAGGGTGCTTATTAGTGGGACGCCTGCCATTCGCCCTTTTTTGTATGATTCTGGCTTGCTCTTGGAATGTTTTGAAGGCTCAAGACACCGACGAAGCCTTTGAAACGATTCGCTTCGGCATTGGAGGGCTCACAGCTTTTCACTCCGTTCATCTAGATTCGTGGACGTCCGGGTATGGTGGCTCGGTTTCGGCGTCTACACCCTTTTACTTCGGCGAAATTCAACTGGGGATGGCGGCCCAACCCTGGCGCTCGAACGACCCCAACCTTCCCGACTTCATATCGGCTCTTGTTTTTGCGGGGTGGTTCGTTTCTACCACGCCTGAGAACGCGGTCAAAGCTTCGGCTGGCGTTCGGTTAGGGAATTATTTTATGGCCTTCGACAGTCCGCAGATTTCGGGAGAGCGGAATGAAAGCGAATTCGCTGTAACACCCTTTTTAAATGTTCGGCGTACGTTTTTCAAAAAAATAGAAGGTTTCGTGGAAGTAAGCGCGTCCAGAGTTTTTACCTCTTCGCGACTTGAAATGGCCTCGGTTTCGACTGGGTTGATGATCACGTTTGATTCCCCCGTTTGGCTGACGAGTATTCTCAAATGAGGCATACGACCCTCCTGCTCGTTTTTGTAATAACTACTCAGGTTAGTTGGGGTCAGTCGTCGACGTGGGACGCCGCCGACCTCTCCGCACGCGGCACGGTTCGATTCACGGAACTACTTCAAACGCTTGAACCGCTCCGGTTTTGGACTACTGATCGATACACGACGCGCATAGTAGGGTCGGGCATGGGCGGATCTCACTCGCAAGGTCCTCAGGTGTTGGTAGACGGCCTGTTGTTTTCCCCGCGGTTTATGGACCGGACCGAGCTCGAGCTAATTCCAATCAGTCCGGCAGATATCGCTGGGCTGTCCTATCGACCCGGAAATACTATGCTTTCCGATGGTCGACTATCCGACGGTGTAATCGAACTCAAAACCAACAAACCCCTGGGCTTGTCCTTTAGAGGCTTGGTTGGGTTGACCAATGAAACGGGAGATCCTGGTCCGGTTAAATACACCAACCCGTTGGCCAAAAACGTGGACCGAAGTGGGCCAACGGCGGCCGTCCGGGCGTCTTGGGGAAGTCGTTTCTGGTATGTGCAGATGGGCCTCGATACCGATGCATTTCATATGACGGATGATAGAATCGAAGGCCGCGTATGGCGTATATACGCCGGGAATCAGAAACCTGTCGTCTCCCACATCACCCAAAGTGTTCGAATTTCTCACTCTTCTCCATCGACTAGCCTCGAGTTGTGGGCCGGACAAACAACAAAAAACAATTTTCTCTTTGATGAAATAGCCGGATTTGAGTGGCCCGTAGAGGAAGCCCGTAAATGGTCTAAAGGGAGATTTGAACAGGCATTAAGTACGCATTGGAGGCTTGGTTTGTCCGGAGGATATGAGACATGGAAATCTTCCAATTTTAGCGCGCAAATCAAACTTCCAAGCCCCCTCTCTATAACGGACGCCAGCGCTGAACTGAATCTCACCCATTCGACCCCCACTTTTTCGGCATTTTGGGCTGTCGGTGGACGCCAAAGCAGGGCTCGGCAGGCTGGTAACAGATCTCTTCGTTCCCTGGAAGTAATTCACGGACGGACGGGTTTTGGATGGGGATTGGCTTCGAATACTCAACTTCCGGTGAATGGAGGCCTGTCGATTCCTGCTTATGAACTGACTAATTGGAAAGCCGTCTCTTACACGGCGAGCCTGGAGTTGCAACATAAAAAGCCAAACCAGGGATGGTTAAAAGCGGGTTTGACCATTCGAAGTGATATCGCCGAAGACGTTTGGACAACGCTTGACCTAGTCGAGGCCGGAATTCACTTGAACGATTGGGCGCTGAACGTTGTAGCGCCCGTCTTCGATTCCAGAGCGGAATCCATCGAAGCTTTCTTGTATAACTCTTCCAGAATACGCGAAAACCTACTTTTTTGGACGGAATTTCGAGCCAGACGTATGTCTGGTCTGATTTTACCAGAACGAAATTTTGTTCAAAGTGGTTCAGATCTGGCGTTTACTTCTGCTACCAACTTTCGAAGCGGACGCGCCGGATTGGTAATGAGCCCTGGCTTCGGGCTGTCGCTTAGGACTGAAAAGTCCCGTACCGAAATATCGTATCAGTTTATTCGACTGGTTGCCAATGGAGACGTTTTGTTTTGGAAGTCCTTTTCCGGGTTATCTCCGCACCACGTGAAAGGTACTTTTACGATCAGCCCTAACCCACGTTTTCATCTATTTACCTCTATTTCGGTCAACAACTCGGCTCTCTGGCCCGAATATCCATCTTTTAATCGCAACCGAATAGCCGGATTTGTTCAACTG
Organism: Bacteroidota bacterium; assembly: GCA_027622005.1. Classification (GTDB taxonomy): domain Bacteria; phylum Bacteroidota; class Rhodothermia; order Rhodothermales; family UBA10348; genus UBA10348. Next base: position 13,999 of record JAQBZH010000049.1, read on the forward strand.
GATGGATCCGCATCCAAAGACTTTTGGAATGATCGACTGAGGGTGAGCCTTTCGATCATCAATATGCTTAATCGATCCATCGTAAGACACCCGGTATCGGTTGATGAACAAATGGCCGTCCGTCTCGGCGTTTTGGTTCAATTTTCTGACCATACGAAGAGCTCACCGTGATGGAATCGCAACCAATACTTTCTCGCTACCAGGATCTGGTAACAAGTCCCGCAGATTTCCTTAATGCCTGCTCCCGACCCCTACCCACAACCGGATGGTACAACCCGTGCAAGGCAAATCCGGGGAGCAGCTTTCCGACCGATTTAAACCGAAAATCGATGGCTTGGACCCCGTCAGGATTCAAAATTGACGAGGCGCTAACCGAGAGTATTCTGACCGATTTTCTAACCGGCAAAATCGTTTTTCAGGAAGAGTCTGCCATGACGGCCGTCCACTTGATGGACATTCGACCTGGCCAGCGAATACTTGACCTTTGTGCAGCTCCCGGAAATAAGACAGCCCAAATATCAACGCGATTGGGCGAAACAGGAATGGTCGTGGCCAACGACATCTCAAAAGCCAGATTGGGTGTCCTTCACGGCACCATAGATCGATTGGGGCTCACCAATGTGGCAACAACCGCTTATGACGCCCGACACTTTCCCATTCCCCAGGTTTTATTTGATCACGTAATAGCCGATGTGCCTTGTACGTGTGAGGGGACGTCCAGAAAACATCCTCGGATTTTGTCTAGAAACAATCCAGATGAACGTAAACGACTCATTCGAATACAGACTGAAATCCTATTGAGGGCCATAGAGTGTACCCGGCCGGGGGGCACGATTGTGTACTCTACATGTACTTATGCCCCGGAAGAGAACGAAGGCGTTATCCAAAGCGTCCTCGATTCAAAATTTGGAGTGCCTAGCTTTGAGATTCTTCCGGTGAAAATCCCGGGGCTAACAACCAGTCCGGGACTAACCGGGTGGAACGAGCAGTCGTTTGACGCTTCAATGGTTCGTTGCGCCCGTATTTGGCCCCATCAAAATGACACCGGTGGATTCTTTCTGGCCCTTTTACGTCGAACTGGTAAGCCAGACGAGTCGTTGACTGAAGCTTCTACTTCTCGCTTGACTCCACTGTCACCGGGCGAATGGCCATGGAAATTGCACGCGTTCAACGAGGAAGACCTCCTCCCCTGGCGCAATTTAGCCTTTTCCAAAAAGTATAACCGCTTCGTGGGCGTTAATTGCGTTCCGCCGACTGAGCTCCGGGTTCAATCGATCGGTATGACCGGGCTTAATTTAAAATCGGATCACCCCAAATTTTCGACGGCCCTAGCCATCAAAATTGGCCACCTAGCCCAAAGTGCCTGGGCTGAAATTCGTCCGGAATCACTTTTTGATTTTTGGGAGCGAAAAAGGACCTCTACCATCGATTTCAAGGTCGGGCCTGAAGACGTAAAAACGGTGGTTGTTCGATGCGGAGGTGTTTCGCTGGGATTGGGCTCCCTACAATTTCCCGAAAAGGAGATCGACAGTCGCTTTCCTAAGGTCTGGGGCGGACTACAGATATCCGAACGCCTGCAGCAAATCAGAGAGCTTTAGGCCTTAGACCAGATTCAAACTCGAACTTCGGGGCAGCGTTACCTAACGCCGACTAAATCGGAAGGTGATCGTGCCTACTTGATTTTCCTGAGGTGCGTTTCTCGGTAGCGGATTGAACTGCCATCTATCCAGCGCATCCATTACTGCACGCTCAAGTTCCGCGTTACCTTTGCGAACAGGAACACGCTGCACGATTCGGCCCTGTGGATTAACCGTAATTCGAATCTGTATGACCGCGTTTTCTTGAACGGTATAAGCCGGTGTGGGCGTGCTCACGGGAGCACGATTAAGTCCTTCAATTTGGAAGGGAGCTGACTTAGTGGCTTCGTTTGATTTGCCTTCGTCCCCAGAACTAGTCCCATCAGTTGCCGTGATGGATCCGCTTCCAAGCGGCTTTACAATTTCTTTCTCGGGCTGAGGCGTCGGGGCTTTTTCCTTTACTTCGGTTTTGCTTTTTTGGGGAGTAATCACTTCAGCCTTGGGAGCATCAATAACCTCCTTGTCTACTATCTTAGCCGCCTGTTTGGGCAATTCTACAGGTTTTACCACCTCTGGAGGCGACACGGCAGCCTGCTTAACCGTTTCTTCGACCTGATCAGACTTATCAGGTACATCTTGTTCGTTCTCAGGAGCCTGTTGAACTGGACGGCCGTCAGAAATGGGGCCAAATTCGACCTGCATGAATCCTAACGGTTGCTGGTCCGCGGCAGCCGTCGTCAGAAAAGACATAACTAGGAGGATCACTACATGAACCACCAAGCTGACCGACATACCAGTCCAATCTTCTTTTTTCATTTGGATCCTCTTAGCATTTTGGGGCTCATACAGTTAGTAATTCGGTTTGCTCCCATTAGAGGCTTCCTTTTTGTCCGATTCCCATGTGTCTTGAATCACGAACCTGGGGCGCCGCTTGACTTCTTCGTATACCCGTGCAACATAGGTACCAACGATTCCCAAGAAGAATAATTGTACCCCTCCAAAAAAGAAGGCCGCAAAAATCAAAGAGGCCCAACCAGTAATTGCCGTACCGAATACATATTTCGTCAAAACAACCCAAATTAAGCCCATTACGGACCCCAAAGCGATCAACAGACCGAGATTGACTGCCAGCTTTAACGGTCTGGTCGAAAAAGAAGTCAATCCGTCCATGGCTAGCCGGAAACGAAGTCGGAACGGATATTTGGTGCTGCCAGCAGCCCTTCCCGGTCGGTGATATTCAATTCCCGTTTGACGAAATCCGAGCCAGGCGATCAATCCTCTGACATAGGGTTGCTGTTCTTCAAACTGGTTAAATGCTTCGATCACTCTCCGTGAAAGGAGTCGAAAATCTCCGGTATCAACAGGAGCATCGACCTCCGAAATTTTGCCGAAAAATCGATAAAACACAAACGCCGTGAACCGTTGGGTCGCCGAAACATCCGAACGCGATTTTCTAACGCCAAAAACCACGTCAAATCCTTCCTGCCACTTATCGATCATCTGACCCGCAACGCTCAAAGGGTCTTGGAGATCGGCATCCATAATGATCGCCGCGTCTGCCTGACACATTCGTATTCCGGCGGAAATAGCCATTTGATGGCCAAAATTGCGAGAAAATCGAATCAATTGATAGGCCTGGATTCCTGTGGTCAATCGTACGACTTCCCTGACGGTTGCGTCGGTGCTCCCATCATCAATAAAAATTACCTGGATGTTTTCGGTGCGCGCTTTTTTGAAAGACTCTATCTCAGCGATCAAAAGAGGCAGAACAATCTCTTCGTTGAAAAGCGGAATGACCAAAGCCACCTTCACGTCCGCCCCATCTGGACTATTCTGCGATCGGCTCATTCCGATTGGCTGAATTGATACTTAATGGAAACCCGGTGCGAATATCCGAGATCGGACACTAACCCAGCGAAATCTCCAAACCCGTAATCGACGGTGGCAGAACCCAGAATGAAACCAGCCCCGATGGACGGGGTCAGGTCTATACCGCCATCCTCTGGCGTTTGGATCCGGTTGAATCCTCCCCTGATAAATAACAATTGCCTAACGTCGAGCTCCACCCCTAGTCGGGGGTGAAAAGATGTTTTCCCAAGTGAAATGGCATTTGCGGCGTAGTTATCGAAGGCCATATCAGTGTCCAGAGCTACCAGAAGTCCTCCAAAAGACAACGAAAAATGCCGAGCAACTCCCAAGCGGAGCACCGGAAGTACCAATTCGGTACCTCCTTCCGGTAAATCATCTCCAAAAACGTCCCGAATATTGGAAAGAGATCCTTCGTTCACGCTCCAGGACTGCAGCATGGTCGTCGCATCTTGTATCATAACTCCAGCTTGCCATCGTTCGGACGTAAATCGGGCACCCACATCCATCGAATATCCCCAGGCAGTCGCGAAATCGCCAATTGACCTGCGTATGATTTTTGAAGAAGCCCCAACAGACCAAAAATCGTTGATTCGCTTGCCGTAGGATAAGAACAACGCATAATCTGCAGCAGAAAACGTGGTAATGTGGTCTTCGGGATTCGGTTTAGGCTGGTTTCGTTCAGGATCCCAGGCGTCCAGCGTGTTTTTGATGTCGTTTACGCCGCTTCGGATCAAAGTAATTCCTAATACCGAACGCTCCGAAAAGGGCATGGCAAATGCGGCATAATCGAACGATACGATTCCGGCAAATCGTTCAGCGTGCATATAGGAGGCTTCCATTT
>JAQBZH010000094.1 GCA_027622005.1 Bacteroidota bacterium
GGGTGTTGGCGGCGTTTATGACCGCTATGATTACCGCAAGGAAAAGACCGAAGCCGCCGAAGCTTGGGGGCGGCACTTAGGGGGGGTCGTAGGGGAAATTGATACGGTTGTTCAACTGATCCCTAGGGATAAGCGGCAATGAGCAAAGAAAAAAATCTTGCAAAACGCAAAATGAAATTTGAACACACTTCATTAAACCTCAAAAGGATAGAGGCGGAAGTCGCGGTGGGTGGCGATTATGTACCCCCATTGACGATTAGTTATCTTGAAGTCGCACAGGAAAAACAGAAACTTGCTCACTTAAAAATCAATGGAGAGGATGGAGAGTCCCACGTCAATGCCTTCGTTTCAGCGGTTGAAAACCTGACCCACGAAAACACGATTTCAGGGTTAAAAGCAAATATCGGAGGCGAAAGAGGGAGAAACTCTCCTTTCAAATCTTCGAGAGACGATGATCTTTTACAAGCAATGCAAGGCTGGATGCGAAGAAATCCAGACCGCTCTCACGGCTGGAAGTCCAAACTCGCTCGTAACCTTGAAAATAACAAAGACTTGAATTTTGAGGCGGCCCGAAAATTCGTATATCGGAATCTCCATAAACTCGAATAATTTTTTTGGGACACTTGGCCCCCCGTGTCCCATTTCCCCCTCCATAAGTAGTCCTAACACACAAGCGATGCGGATAGGCCGCACCTGCGAACAGTGAAAGGACCACCATGATCGAAGACCGTCTCATCCGTGAAGCTGAATGTCGCAATTTGACTGGACTTAGCCGGAGTACCCGGTGGCGTTTGGAGCGCGATGGGCTTTTCCCACAGCGCCGCCAGATTTCTGAGAACGCCGTAGCTTGGATGGCTAGTGAGCTTAACGACTGGATTAAGTCGAAATCCGAATCCCCAGTCGCCCACTCCACCTGACAACAGCCAAAAGAAACGACCCCGCTTTGCAGAGCGGGGCCAGAAACTTCGTGATCCTAAAGGAGATTATTAAGCATGACTAAAATAAATATTAAACGTCTAAAACACAACCCTTGCCCCTCCTCCCACGCCGGGCTTGGAAAGAAATCTCGTTTCGCACGGCAGATTTGGCGGGCTGAGCGTCGTCCGGGATACTCGACCAACAGCCTCTATCGGTGGGCCGTTCCAAAGGAGCGCCCTGTCGATGAATAGCTGCGTTGGAGATTGGCGTGAAGACGGCATGACAGACCGGCCTTTTCTACGGCTCAATGACCGCTGGACAATCGGCTTCGACCATCTCCATCGGAACCGCAAGGTGGTTGAGAAAAAACGGGCGGCGTGATGGGCGTTTTTGGAAGCCACGCCCCAAATTACTTGGCCCATGGCATTGCCGTATTCCCGACAGGCGGGGAAACAGGCAAGCAAGCGTTGGTAAAAAACTATCAGAAAATGGGCATACCCGCTTCAACGCAGCTTGCAGGGCAGGAACGATTCCATGACGCCAATATTGGATTCCTTTGCGGCAAACGTAACCGTATCACCGTGCTTGATGTGGACACCCCCAACATTACGGTTTTTAACAGGTTGGTTGCCGAGTGCGGGGATACAGCCATCAAGGTTCAAACTGGCAGCAATAAATATCAGGCTTGGTATCGCCACAACGGAGAACTGAGGAAGATACGCCCCATTGAAGGTGAGGAAATTGACATATTGGGCGACGGCGTGTGTATCGCGCCCCCGTCTATTCGGCCCGACCTTGATGGAAAAGCCTATCGGTTCCTAGAAGGCTCCCTTGATGATGTTTGCCGCCTTCCCACGATCCGTGAAGGAGCCTTGCCCCCAGAGTTATACGGCATGGTTTCAAAACAGGTGGGTACAGATAATGACAAAATTCTTGATGGCAACCGCAATAACGCCTTCTTTCCATGGGCGATGATGGAAGCACTTACTTGTGAAACGGAAGCGGAATTGTTGTTCAAAGCGGCAGCTAGGAATGAGGCAGTTTGTGATCCGCCGCTATCCGAAAGTAGGGTTGCATCCACCATTCACAGCGTATGGGGATACAAGGAACGAGATAGTATATGGATCGGCAAAGAAGCTAGGGCGGTTATAACGACCAAAGAACTCGACAACCTGGATAGCAACGCCGATGCCGCCTTCCTATTAATGCGACTCCGGGCCGCACATGGTTGGCGGGGGGGCGGAGAATTTGCGCTCTCAAAGGCATTTGCCGCTTCTCTTGGATGGACTCTCCCCTGTTTCAAAAGGGCGCGGGCATTTCTGGTTGAAAGAGAATTTATCGTTTGTCTGCACCAAGGCGGGAAAGGGCCGCATGATCCACCAATTTACAGATTGGTCTAAGGGGTACGATTTCATACCCCAATATAACTATACACCTTCTTTTTTCTTTTCTCCCTTATTCCTTAGGACCTAAGAAAGGGAAAGAGAGGGACCTTTAGGAGAATAAATATGAAGGCACTCAAACGTAAGAACCTTGACAACCAACAGGGGGCGCAGCCGCCCAGGGGAGAGATGTAAATGGGCCGCTACAACAAACCCGGTGTACCTTGGTCAGAGATCGAAATTAGTTGGAAAGCTGGTGCTAGTGAGGCTTCTCTGGCCCGGAAACATGGCCTTTCCCGCCAAGCTATAAACCAAAGGCTAAAGCGTGAGGGCTGGGAACGTGGGAACCCTGTAAAAGAGGCGCGTCAACACGGGAATGTTGACAATCACTGGCTCCCGTTGACGGAGCAAACGGACACAGCCAAACGTCTAGCGTCTCCAGAAACTACCCGTGACAAGCAACTGGTCGCATGGGGGAAGCGGACAGCGGAAAACCTGGCTGAGATTCTTCGTCGCGTTGAGAA
>JAQBZH010000007.1 GCA_027622005.1 Bacteroidota bacterium
CCCTTCGGGGCCGCGCCTCTCCTTTTTTATTGAAAGTCGTTCTTCCGAGTGCATCCCACACCCTATTTTGCATCCATGATCTTAGCCGCTCGACTCATATCTCTGACTGCGCTCACACTCACTCTACTTAGCCCCGCTTGGGGAAGGCAGACACAGGACTCCATTCGCCAAGATCTTGATGAACAGCTTACGTCGGTGGCTCCTCCCATTTTGGAGCTCCGAGCACATATAACCGAGGGCAAAGGGGTCGTATGGGAAATTCCACCGGACTACCAAGAAGCCGCTCAGGACTTGTTGGAAATGAAGCTGATGGGAGTCAACATGGTCCGAACTGGCCTGATTTTCGATTCCCGTCTGTTTTCACTAGCAGATTCCGTAGGCTTGGTTTTTTACCAAGAACTGCCATTTTATGGGCTCACTGCCCGTTCTCTCGCCGACTCTCTTGTCATTTCTGACTCGTTGATTACATTAATGCTGGCTAGAGGCAAGGGCCATCGTTCCGCTGGCCCCATTGGTCTTGCCCGCCATTCGGATACGACCTCGAAGGTGGCTTGCGCGGAAATTCGGAGGCTGAGCACTTTGGTTCGAGCCTCCGGAACACAGTCTTACTATGTGACCAATTTTATCGAATCGGATCTTTGTTCGCCCGAAGTCGATTTCGTCTTAATTGACGCTTTAGACATCGAGCACCCAGATCGTCTATTGTCGCGTTGGCGCGCCGCCCATTCAACTCCGGCGGGATTTGCCCGTGTAGGAACGAGCGTCATAGCTGGTCGCGAGGCCGGAACCCGAATTAAGGGCAGTCCTGAGTATCAAGCACGTTTTTTGGAGAATGTATTTGCAGGACTACAGGAGGCTCAAGCCCCGATCGTTTTTGTTCACCGGTGGAAAGACGAAGCCACCGGAATTCAACAGATTCCAGATCCTTACGGTCGTAATTACGGGTTATACAATCTTGAGCAAGATCCACGACCAGCTCTTTATGTTCTGCGCGGTGTCTATTTAGAGAAACAGGATACCTTTGTGTTCGAACGGGGCATCACCCCGCTCAGACCCTTGCATTGGTATGCGTTGGTGGGTTGGATTTTGTTGTCGATGATGGCCATTATTTATGCTGGTTCGCCGCGGTTTAGGTCTACCATACCTCGATATTTCTTTGCGCACGGCTTTTATAGAAATGCTGTCCGAGAGGCCAGAGAAGTGTTACCTCTGACTTCAACGGCCATTTTGACCATTACAGGACTATCAATCGGGCTCATCGCAACCCACGTAATCACATCCATCAGGGATTCCAGGCTGGTTTTGCACCTATTTGCCATGATGGATGCACCACTAAGATCCTCGTTGACGCTGGTACTCGACGCGCCCTTTGTCCTGGCCATATTGATGGGAAGTGGGGCATTAATTTCGATGTCTTTGTGGATGGGACTTTGGATAATGGCTTCTGGTAGACGAAGCCCGCTGTATCCCAGTCAGGCATTGATGTTGGCCGTTTGGCCCCGATGGCAAGTGTTGTTTATCCTGCCGGTGGCTATGACGTTTGAATCGGTTGCACCCGTTCCTACTTGGGCCAGTTTACTTCTAGGAGGGACCTGGATTGGTTGTGCGTATTGGGCGACTATCCGGACCGCCTTCGATTTGTACAGAGTGGCCCGGATAGGTCCAGGAATGGCGTTCCTTATTTGGATGTTTAATCCGCTAATTCTTGGTACGCTAGCATTCGCTGGGTGGGCCTTTTTTCATCTGGACGAACTAGGCTTTATGTGGCATCTGGCAGTCAGGAGTTGATGGCCTTCGAAACCGATGCTTTTTAGGGCCGCGGCCCCTAGGAGTTAGATATCGTCCTGAATCGACTCCAACACTTTTGTCGAATAGCTATTTTCTACAAAGGATTCCTTCGACCTTTCTACATCACGTTCGAGCATCAACGCCTCCCAAATACGATCTGAAAGATCGAAAAAGGGTTGTTTATGGCGAATCCAGCCAAAATGAAGCGCGTAAGGCGTGACCCACATGTAGTCACCGCGACCCGGGAGCCTGGACAGGATATCGACTAAAGCCCTGCGGACTCGAGCATTCGGAAGCCCACGGAGCCCATGGATAAAGGTGTCGGTATAATACAGGCACCGAACATCAGAAAAGTTAAGGTCATGGTCTACATAGCCCTCTATATAGTCCATTTGAGGGCTGTCTTGCCCTTGAAACCAGTGAATGATCGGTAAATCGAGCGAGCTCATAGCCATGGCCAGACTCCATTCACAGCTTTCCTCACTTCTACCTTCATCGAGCCGACTTCTGAAATGGGTTTCTGATCTCCGGGACAAAAATTCCCGTGCCTTGGCCGTTACGTGAGCGGTCGTTTGGTCGTCAGCAGCATAGATGACCCCCGCTTGAATGCGTGGCAAATAGGTGAGACCAAAGCGCTTCATAGTCCGCCGCCGCCGATCTAAGAGTCGATCGATAATAATTCCGGCGCCTTTTGGCCCACCAAACCAGGCATCCGCCTTTTCCAGGCCGGTAGCAGTAAAAGGGTAGGCCTGAAGCTTTTTCCACATCGGGTCGGGGTTTCGGCACCAAACGATATCAGAGTCTACATAAAGACACTGTTCAAAAGGCTTGAACAAAGAAAGGTGGTGCTTGAATCCAACAATGGACCGATGGGCTTCGGGAAGAACTTCCAAAACGGCAAAAAGATGATCCAGTCCTCTTTCCCTCAACAGCGCGATCTGGCTTTCATCTGCGTACAGAGCTACCCCTCGCTTCGAATCGTGACGGCGCAACGTCTGCACCGACGCGACGGCGTGCCGGAGATAGCGTTCGCTTCCATAGGTGTGAAGAACGTATCCTTCCAAGGTATTCCAGGTCAATCACTAGGTACTAACCCCTTGCGAACGCAACCCCGAATTGATTGTTCTTACTCCGAGTAGAATTGCCTGGCTAAGCTTTGGTCTTTTCCAACCTCTTATTCAGGCTGGTCATTAACCCGTCAAATCCTCGTTTCCGGATGACGGACTGAAAGCTACGGCTGTACCCTTCGACGGTGCTAACCTTATCGATGATGATATCTTTGGCTCGCCAGTTAGCTCCTTTTAGCACAAAATCGTATTCCACAATGGCGGCTACATTTTTGTAAGTAGTCGTGGTCGTAACTCGGGCAGCGGATTTGGAGGCTTTTATCCCATCGTATCGGACGGCAGCTCGATAAATATCTACGTCGGCTAGTGACTGTTCTCGAACGATCTCGCTAAACACGCGGATAAACTCGACCTTCTGAGCCGCTGTTAAAGGTGCCCAAAAGGTACCGAGTGCCGCTTCTCCCATCGAACCAAAATCGATCAGGTCATTGACCAAGTTTCGAAGTTGTTCTTTTTTGGCAGCCGGCACTTCGCCGCTCGTGCCTAGCAGCTTTTTTAAGTCTTTATCGCGTTGTTCGAGCATGGCCCGGATGTCGGCTTCCGGTTTCTGCGCCGAGACCGCAACAGGGGCTATGCAAACCAGCATGATGACCGCAGTTAGCGTCAATTTTGACAGTTGGGTGTATAGATTCTGGTACAACATAGCTTCTAATAACAGTGAATAGCCCCAAAATGGACGTTTCCAAATAGTTTTACACTCTATAGTCCAACTAACGTGCCGCTCTCCAGCGCTTGAACTAAGATTCCGGTTCTGCTCAATAATTTAATAACGGCCAAATTGTATTTGTAAACCGACTCTTGTCGCGCGGCACGAAGCGTAAGATTTTCTTTTACCGCTTTCACAAGGTTTTCCGTGTCCCCTACTTCAAGATCGAAATTGACTTCTTCGAGGCGCAGCCATTCTTTACTTATTTGCAGTTGTTGCTCCCGAGCTTCCATTACCGCCCGAGCCACGGTGACGTTTCGAAAGGCCTCTTCCACTTCGAACAAAACCAATTGACGTGCGGCTTCTGCCTGGAAGGACACCTGTGCTGATTCAGCTTTTGCCTGAGCGATCTTGGCCCGCGTTTGACCGAAATTCAGATTCTGTCTGAAGCCAAAACCGACCTCCAGTTTTCGTGACAGAAACTGATCACTTATGTACGGATTGGGCTGTTTTTCGCGACCGGGCGCGTAAGACCATCTGCCAGAGACGCCTAAAAACAATTTGGGGTAGAGATGGGATCTAGCAACATCCACCAAGGCTTCCCGAGCTTCCATTCCCGCGGCGGCTTGGCTCAATTCGGGGCGGAATATTAGGGCTTTTTCCAGATAGGACTCCAAGGATTCCAGCGCAATATTTACGGGATCCAGCAACTTGGACTCCAAGGCTGTGGTTTGGCCATCTGGTAAGAACATCAACCTAGACAAAGCAGAACGGGCCGTTTTCCGGCTTTCTTCTACTTCAACAACACGCTGTAAGAACTCTTGCTCCGTAATTTTGACCTGGAAAAGGTCGGCGTCGTCAACCCCTTCGTCGCCCTCTTCAATCATCCGATTTATTTCCTTGATGGCCCGCTGGACGATATCTCCGGCCTCCGTAGTCAGACTAGTGAGCGCTTCGGCATATTGCAGGCCAAAATATAGCTGGGCCGCTCTTTCAGCCACCTGACTTTTTGTATCTAAGGTTGCGGCCTCTTCAACCTTTACGCCAGCCTTAGCAGCTTCAATCGACTTTCCGAGTTCTCCCCAGGTCCAAAGCGGTTGAAGAGCAGAGAACTCAATTCGGTTGAATAGAGACAGGTCTTCCCAATCGTTACGAACATCCGGATCCAGGTATAAGCGGGATCCAGGAGTGTTGTTGGGGTTATCTAATCCGGGAGCCGTGGAATGTGCCGAGGTAGCCGTAAACTCAGTTAAAAATCGGGATGCACGGGCCAAACTGTATCGGGCTTCGGCAAAATCCACTTTGGCTGCTTTCGCACGGATTTCTGGACTAATCTCGACTGATTTAGTCATGGCCGAAGAGAGCGACACCATTAAAGTGTCTTGTGCTTCCGCGGTCCAAGTCGCTATCATCAAGAAAGTCAGAAAGAAAGAAGTAGATTTCGCCATTTTAGCGATGTATTTATTGGAAGGCTGCCCAAAGGATCGTAAAACCCGCGAATTTATTGACGCTATGTGCTACCGAATGGTAACATTCATACAGTGTGTTAACCGGGTTGTTCAATACCTGAAAAACCTAGGCTCTCAAATCCAATGCCTGTAACGCAGTGTATATGTTCGCAAGTGACTTTTGCGGCTCTCAAAAAGTTGGCGAGCGAAAAGAACGCTAAGTCGATCGAAGACCTGCAGAAGATTCGTCCATTCGGACTCTCCTGCAAGCTATGCATTCCGTACATCCGCCAAATGCTTAAGGACGGTCGTACCGAATTCAGTGAAACGATTATCGAGTAAGCAGAACGATATCCGTTTCGATTTCATTTCCCACGAAAAAATCCACACTACTGTGCTTCCAGTTCATGCCGTAGTCCGTCCGATCTAGCGTGGTAGCTACGCGGTATGCCATCCACGTGTGGTCAGCTTCGGTAAAGGTATGCACGGTGAGAGGAAGCGTGATTTCTCGAGAAACGCCATGCATGACGAACGTCCCATCCACGAGGTAGGACTCGCCATTCTTGCGAATGTTGGAACTGGTAAACGTAATGGTGGGATGGACAGCCACATCAAAAAAATCGGCACTCTTTAAGTGTTCGTTGCGTCCATCGATTCCCGTATCAACCGATTCAACTTGGATGACCAATCGAACGGAAGAGGCGTCCAAATTGTCAGCTTTCCAAATAAGATCGACGCTGAAGTCCGAAAATTTGCCCGTTACTTTCGAAAGTCCTTTTACGATGGGGACGACAAAGCCAAGGGTCGAATGGTTTCGGTCAAATCGCACCAAATCGGGATTGGCAGGGGTCGCATTCTGAGCGATCGATGGAAGCGTTAGAAGGCCGATCAAAAAGGATAAAAGTAGGGTTCTCATAGAGCTAAAAAATAGGAAATTGGATCAACGGTTGGACTGAAGTTCACCATAACGGCGAATCGGCCTCAGAGGTTCACGATCGGGGTAATAACCCGACTTTCTTCGATTTGTATGGTCAGATTTTCGTACTTTAGTCAGGTCTTTTGTAAAGCGCGATCCGCCTTAAAGACATTCCGAACTTTCTGGAGAAATCGTACGCCATGGTTCAAAATGAACGGTCTCAACGCGTCATCTGGTTGACCATGCTGGTCGCGTTTTGTGGCTTTTTCGGTTTGCGAATACCGTTTTCGGCCGAAGTTCGCGCGCAGGATATCCCAATTACAGCCCATCCTAGTGCTCGCCTCACGTCCCAACCGCGCGACGGGGCCGGAAGCTCCCAACTAGCCAATCGTTTTGACGTCACATTTTACCACTTGACGCTCAACCTCAATGGGCTCCGAAATCCTATTTTGCTGGGGCGAAATCGAATTGTTGGGCGTGCGTTGACCGACTTGGACTCTCTTCAATTTGACCTTTCAAATAACCTCATAGTCGACTTTGTTAGTTTAACTACCGGTGGCGCCTTGGCCTATTCCCACCAACACGATAAAGTCACGGTGGTACTGAAAACCCGATTGCTCAAGGGGTCCAAACTTGAATTGGACTTGGTCTATCACGGTAATCCCGCTTCGACCGGATTTGGGGCCTTTACGAACATTCAAAATGTGCCCGGGAAACCGAATACCATTTGGACACTGTCCGAACCGTACGGATCGAAAGAATGGTGGCCACTCGACGATCAATTGTCTGATAAGTCGGACTCGGTCCGGGTTACGGTTCGCGTGCCAGCCCCCATGAAGGTGGCCTCCAATGGGGTATTGCTCGGAAAAACAACCCATATCGATGGTTCGAGCACGTTCGATTGGATGCATCGATATCCGATTTCACCCTACTTGGTTTCCCTTGCAATTGGGGAATATGACGAGTACACACAGACCTATACACGTCCGAGTCATCTGGTCACCGAATGGGGACCGGGTTCGTTTCCCGTCCAACACTTTGCATACAGAGGAAGCAACGCTTTTCAAGGGATTAGCCCCACGAGTGGTTGGCATCTTGCGGCCGAGATGTTAGCTGTTTTCGAGGATTGGATGGGCCCGTATCCTTTTGAAAAGGAAAAATACGGGCATGCTCACGTGACCTTTAAAGGAGGGATGGAGCACCAAACGATCAGTTCCATGGGTAATATCGGGGCTGAACTGATCGCCCACGAGTTGGCTCATCAATGGTTCGGCGACAAATTGACCCCTCAATCCTGGTCGGACCTGTGGCTCAACGAGGGCTTTGCAACCATGAGCGAATTTTTAGTCTACGAGTCTGACCCCAAATACGCCAACATGGGCCGAATTCTGGGCAATTTGTATTACCAACGTGCCCGACTTGCGCGCGGCACCTTAGTCCAACAGGACACGTTGGACGTTGCGAAATTGTTTGATTTCAGCGGAGTCTATGCAAAAGGCTATATGGTGCTTCGGATGATTCGCGGTATAGTCGGGGATGACGTTTTTAAGCAGATTCTCAGGACCTATACCTCCACACCATCTCTCAAATACGCATCTGTCACCACCACCGATTTTCAGCGCATTGTGGAAGAAGTATCGGGTAGATCGTTTCAGACATTTTTCGATCAGTGGGTGTACTCCGGAACGGGCCTTCCGACGTACGACGTCAGCTGGTCGAATGTGGGTGATGGGGTTAACCCGCAAGTTCGGATCGAGTTAAAACAAATTCAGCAGGCCGATGAGTCATCCGTCTCCGTGTTTGAAATGCCCGTATGGCTCGAAATAGAGACAACAGGCAAAACGTATCGGATTCGGGTAGAAAACAACCAACGTTCACAGGTTTATACAATCGACTTGCCAGAATCCGCCTTGTCGGTGAGAGTGGATCCCGAAAAGTGGATACTTCGAGGCGATTCTCCAACACACGTGGCGCTGGATGAGCCCATTTCTGTTCCTAGCGATTTATCGTTTTCCGTCTATCCGAACCCAACGAAAGGCCCCATTAACCTTCATTTTGAGCCCAACCCTTCGGGAGAATCGGTCAACATAACGGTATACGATTTACTGGGTCGCCTAGTACGAACTCACCGAACCAACCCTGGTTGGAGGGGCGAAATGGATATAACGCTAGATGGGCAAGGTCTTCCGCCTGGTATGTATACCATTCGAGCCGTGCAAAATGGCCATTTTCGATCCAAATCTGTCATTCTTACCCGTTAAAAAACGAGTCTCAATGTCCTCTTTCTCTATTCGCTTTGCTGTTTCTGACGATGCTCCCGAAATTGTCCGCTTAATCAATGGATTAGCCGACTATGAGCGACTCCGACACGCTTCCAGACCCGACGAAAGCATGTTGCGTAAGCATTTAGCTTCTATAGCGGTGCCCAGGGTCGAGGCCTTAGTTGCTATTGACAATAATTCCCAAAAGTTCGTCGGTTTTGCTTTGTTTTATCACAATTACTCCACGTTTTTAACCAATTTTGGCCTCTTTCTGGAAGATTTATTTGTCGAAGAGGACAGCAGAGGGCGCGGAATCGGCCTGGCATTATTCAAAAAACTGGCGCAAATAGCCGATGAAAGACAGAGTTTACGATTGGACTGGAACGTTTTGAATTGGAATGAGCCTGCCATTTCTTTTTACAAAAAAATTGGCGCGATTTCATTGACAGACTGGACGACAATGCGTCTCGATCAAAACGCAATTAAAGCGTTGTCCAGCAACTAGTTGGGCACGTATTGCCCGGTACAATCGATGTGCTCGGTCTCGGCTGGTCGTCTAGTAGGCGAATCGCTAACGGCGAGGGGCGGGTCACAATTTTTCGGGACATAATGCGTGTGGCTCCCGTGAGGTACTTCGTTGTATAAACGGTCATCAAACACACCAAATGAGTCAATCAAAACCATGGTCAGAAAGATTCCCATGGCTACAAGGATATAAAAGCGTGCTTTTTTCTTCATTGGCAGGGTCAAACGACGTGACCTAAATTTTCCTGATGTCCCTTTATCTTTTAAAAATCAAGCGATCTGGCGTCCTTAGGGGCCCCAAAATTGTCCTGTACTCACACCATAGGAACCTAAGAAGCGTGTAGGATCTAATAATAATACTAAACTCAAACCTAAATGGATTCGATTCTATTTACTCGATGGATGTATTTTCAGCCAATTGAATGGCAAAGGCGGTAGAGTCGTCTACTATTTTCAGCGCATCAGAGCCGATCGGATAAGTCGCATTTTTTATCAAGAGATGACATCTTCCAAGCGTACTATTTATTTACCAGTTTGCAGTCTAGGAATCGCACTCGTTCTTTTTTGTTCGAACCCGTCGATGTCTTTTGCTTGGCAAGCCCAATCGACCGATTTGCCGATTAAGGCCCCTTCTTTGTTTGGACGCGTTTTGGACGCCGAACTTCGAACCAGCTTACCGGGCGCCACCGTTGCGGTTATGCAAAAGGGCAATATTATTGGGGGTGGAATTACCAACTCTAATGGCAAGTATGCTATTGAGGGTATCACAAACGGCTTGTATGTCGTACAGACCTCGTTTTTAGGTTATGAAACCCAATCCGATACGCTTCAGCTTCCGAGGACCGAGCCGTACGATGTACTTCTTCAGCCCACTCGAACCCATCTAGAAGAAGTTCTGGTTGAAAGCCTACGAAATGATGCCAACAAATTTGTCGTGGGGTTAGAGACCATTCGGGCGGAGGATTTATCCCGAGTACCCATGCCCGATGTGTCTTACGACCTAGCCGGGTATTTGCTAACCTTGCCTGGCGTGGTTTCAACAGGAGACCGCGGTGGACAGCTATTTATTCGAGGAGGGACGCCGACGCAAAACCTGGTTCTAGTGGACGGAATGCGGATCTTTCAACCGTTTCACATTGTCGGTTTTTACAGTGCTTTTCCCGCCGATATCATTTCGTACGCCGATGTGTATGCCGGCGGTTTTAGCGCCAAATATGGCGGCCGAATTTCTTCGGTGATTGATATCAAAACGGTCAATGGGAGCAAGGAAAAACTCACCTATTCGGCCTCAATTGCCCCGTTTTTAAGCGGATTTAACGTTTCAATACCGGTTCGTCCCGGGGATACGTCGCTCATTATTTCGGCGCGTGAGTCCATTATTGACCGGGTAAGTCCGACCCTACTCGGCCAAGATTTACCGTTTCGCTTTGGCGATCGTTACCTCAAGCTACACTCCTATTTAAACGAAACTAGTAGTTTGACGGTAACGGCTTTGGCCACTTCCGATGAAGGGAATTTAGAAACGACTTCGGATCCTCTTATTCCAACTTTCCGGAAGTCGACTTGGAAAAACCGGGCGTATGGGGGCAAGTATCAGTACATCCCGCCAGAAAACGCAGTCATGACGGAATTGTCCGTGTATTATTCCAGTCTTGAAAGCCGATATCGCCCGACACGAGATGAACTCCGGACTTCTGACGTGTCGGACCTCAACATGAACATAGGTTTTGTTTATCTCCTGGGCCCCTCGCAGGTGAATTTTGGAATCTATGGAAACACCAATTTTTTTGATTACAAATTGGGGTCCCTCGGGACCGAAGGCCACTCCGGAGTTACCAGCGTAGGTTCCTACTTCGAAAGCCAATTCAATTTGGGGAAAAAATTCCGGTTAGAACCAGGAGTCCGGTTGGAGATTTTCTCCAGAGGGCTCAAGAATACCGTGGCCCCACGCGGAAGGGTTACGTTTCTACCGGGTGGAACGGGTAGCCACCATCAGTTTAGCCTGGCCGCTGGTGTCTATCATCAACAAATTGTGGGCCTGAATAACGAGCAGGATGTTTCTGATGTATTTACCATTTGGTCGGCTTCGCCAAACAATACGCCCGTACCTAAAGCGGTACATCTGATTGGGGGTTGGAAAGGGCGCCCTTATCCTTGGCTGGAGCTCACCTTGGAAGCCTACCGGAAAAATCTTTCCGATATTTCTTTTCCAGTTTTCGGGAATGCCATAAATAAAGTAGCCGAGTTTTCTAAGGTCGACGGATTCGCACAAGGTGTGGATGCCAAGGTGGAGGTGACCCGTCAAGACTTTTTCTTTTCCCTTTCTGTGAGTACGTCGAAAGTGGAGTACCACATGGAGGCCCAGCGAGCGGGCGGCGTTTTTCGTCCGAATTTTGGTCAAGCAACCCTACTGGAGGAAACTACTTTTAATCCGCCACACGACCGACGTGAACAGGTCAATGCCATGGCGCAGTATCGATTGGGATCGAACAAGTTGAGTATTCGATGGCAATACGGATCGGGTTTGCCCTTCACTCAGGTCAACGGATATTATGCCGACCTTCGGGATTCAATTGATCCACGAAATTCGGACTACGTAACCAGTGTCGGAAAGCCGTTTGTGTCCCGAGCCGAACTCTATGATGCCCGACTGCCTACCTACCACCGGCTTGATATAACCTTGGAGCGATCTTTTGATTTGGCCGGAGCGGAATTAACGGCAATGGTTGGTGTCATCAATGTGTACGATCGCAACAACATATTTGAATACAACATTTTTACGGGAAGCCGGATCGATCAGCTTCCGATCATCCCTTCCATCGGCATCCGGGTAGACGTACGATGAAAGCTTTTCACCATATCGCCCGGACCACCATGTTGGCAACGATAAGCTTGCTGACGTTTGCAGGATGCGAGAACACTATAGATCCAATCGCGGACGAAGGAAAAGATACATTTGCCATCTACGGGTACTTGGATATGCGATCTTCCTTACAAAAGGTGAGGGTGGAATTGCTTCGACCCACGGTGCTTTCGGAGCCTCTTTCGGTAGATGGGTATCAGGTTTCTTCCATCGATCAGAACGATGGCACTTTCCAGATCTGGAAAGACTCGATGGTGGTTCTCAGTAATGGTGGGGTTGGCAATTTGTTTGTATCTAAATTTCAGCCTCAACTGGGCCATGTTTATTCTTTGATCGTCAGCAGAAACGGTGTGACCGGCGCCGAGGCAATTGTAGAGTTACCGAAACAGCCGGAAGTGTTTGTCGAGCCTTCAGTTGGAGACTCGCTTGACCTTTCCCAGCGGATCGCCTTGTTGGGCGCAACCGATAAGCCTACGGCTGTTTATTTGCTGTATGAGGTCATCCCTCCCGACGACTCCGGTGTGAAGGTAATCCGAGTGGCCTATGGCGATCCAGGAGCCGCCTCAGCCAGGGGTTGGGAGTTTGATGTCAATCTGACATCGGATCGATACGTCATCATGAACGGACTAGGCCTAAACATCAAAACTAAGGGAGTCATTGTTCGACGTGTCTCGATGGAAATGACGCTGTTCAGCAAAGAGTGGGGAAGTATTGGAAAAGAAACCAATTTGAAGCGCGCACACGGCTTTTTAGCCTCAGTGGGAGTATTTGAGCACACCTGGCAGCTCGACTCAGTTACCCTCGGAAAAATGGGATTTCTGAACGGACAGATTCCCAATTGAAAAAGAGTATTCAATTTACCCTGAAACTGTTTTACTACCTCAGATTTACTCCGTAAACTGACTTGATACGTTGAAATTAGACCATTGAATCATTTGTTATTTATTTCTCGCTTGGTGAAGTCAATTTCGATTTTGCCATTGCTGCTGATTTTCGTCGCAGCAGCTAGTGCACAAACGGCTACCGTTCGTGGTTTCGTCACAGACTCTTCCGATGGGCAGCCCTTGCCCGGGGTAAACGTGATTTTGACGGATGCAGCCGGGGGACTGTCGGGTTCTGCCACGGATACGGATGGTTTTTATGCCATTTCCAGAATTGCACCCGGCTCTTACAAATTGAAAGCGTCCTTTGTGGGATTTAAGGACTTTGAAATGGAGGTCACTTTAGCGGCTTCTGAAATAAGGACCCTCAATGTTGAACTGGAGGTCGAAGAGACCGAGTTGGGCGAAGTCTTGATAGAATCCGTTCGGGAAACAGCCGGAGCCGCCAATGTGACGGCTGGCTTGCAGACCATTCGCCCAGCCGATATTTCGCTCGTTCCCGCTCCGGACATTTCAGCCGACTTGGTGAACTATCTGACAGCGCTTCCTGGAATCGTTTCTCAAGGAGACCGAGGTGGCCAATTGTTTATTCGCGGCGGCGAACCAACCCAGAATATGGTCTTATTGGATGGAATGCAGATTTTTCAGCCGTTCCACATTATTGGGTTCTTTTCAGCATTTCCGGCTGATATCATCAATACCGCCGATGTTTATGCGGGGGGATTTGGAAGCCGCTTTGGGGGCCGACTTTCCTCTGTAATGGACATTACCTCTCGCACGGGTAATAAAAGGCGAGTGGTAGGTGCGGCTACGGTTGCTCCCTTCGTTTCTACGATTCGCCTTGAGGGCCCATTACTTCCCGGAAAGGTATCATTTTTGGCCTCTTACCGTCAATCGGTGATCGAGCAAGGAGCGTCCAAACTGATCGATCAGGATTTACCATTCGAATTTGGGGACATTTTTGCAAAAATCCATGCGAATTTGGGAGCTAGTGCCCAGCTTTCTATAACTGGAATTCAAACCCACGACAATGGTCGTTTGGGTCTTGATCCACTGGTAGATCCCGGTGAGAGCTTTGTACCTGATGAAGTCAATTGGGAGAATTTAGCCGTTGGGTCACGGTTGATCTTTCTTCCTTCGACCCTTCCCGTTTTTGCCGAGCTTTTAGTGAGCTACTCGGCACTTAAAAACGAATTTGGCCCCCCCGGCGATCCAACACAGACCACCGATGCAACGCTGTTCTCTTTCGCGTCGAATCTGACGCATTACGTCGGAACGACGGATTTCAATTGGGGGATTTTTCTGAGCTCGTCTCAGCTGGACTCCAATTTGGGTGGCGTTTTCCAAAATGTGGACTTGAAAGTCGAATACATCACCGAAGTGGGTGCGTATATCGAACCCCAATTCAAACCAATTGAAGGCCTCGCGATTCAGCCCGGTGTTCGCTTGCAATCGTTCCCAAGCAAGAATGAATCGTTCATTGAACCTCGATTACGCGTTGTTTGGAATACTGGAGTGCATCGTTTCTCGATGGCAGCTGGAGTCTATCATCAAGAAATTACCGGTTTAAATGACCGACGAAACGCCGGGGACATCTTCACGGCATGGACAGCCGCTCCAAATAATAAAGTACCTGAAGCCACCCACCTCATCGGCGGGTATCGCATACAGCCAACAAGCTGGGCTACTTTTTCGGCAGAAGGTTTTTACAAGGACCTTAAAAACTTAGTGGTCCCTGAGTGGACGGCCTTTCCGCGCTTTACTACTAATATTCAACCAGCAGACGGACGAGCTTCCGGGTTCGATATTCGGCTGGAGCTAGGCAACAGCGAAAAATTTCAAACGACTATTAGTTGGGGTCGAAGCGAAGTCATTTATGGCTCCCGTTCACGCTCGTTGCAGATTTTGACCGGTAAGGATGAAGTCGATTATTCTCCGCCGCATGATCGAAAGGACCAGATCAATATCATGACATCGGTGAAACTAAAAGGCTTCAATTTCAACGTACGCTGGCAATTTGGAACTGGTTTGCCGTTTAACGAATCGTTGGGATTTGATCGTTGGGTCTTGTTGGACAGCCTAGTGAATGTGACGGAGATACCGGGAGAAGAGCGTGTATTGTATGGCCGGCCTTACACGGGTCGCCTTCCAACCTATCATCGTCTGGATCTATCTCTGGATCGGGAGTTTCGAATTGGACCAACTACCTTCCTCACGATCCAAACGGGTCTTCTCAATGTCTACGACCGGCGAAATCTCTTCTATTTGGATTTGTACACACTCAGAAGAGTCGACCAGCTACCACTCATTCCGACATTCGGTTTAAAACTCGATTACAAATAATGCGTGGGATGCTCAAACAGTCATTATTGGGAATTATGAACAGAAATGTTTTTGTACCTCTGTTACTCATTTTTGGACTCTCGTTTTGGACAGGGTGCGAAGAGGAAGTCAATCCATTCGTCGAGGAAGACCGTTTCTTTACCGTTTTCGGGTATCTGGATACGGCAGTGGACGTTCAATATTTGCGTGTTATTCAGCTTAGAACGGAGTTCGCGACGGATGGCGATGTGGCCATTGACGCTGTTGTGACCACAACCGAGCGGGAAACCGGACAGGTAACCATTTGGCAGGATTCGCTTATTACCTTTCATGATGGCACCGTTGGGCATGTTTTTGTAGGGAGATTACGCCCCATTCCGGGACTGCACTATGTATTGGACGTAACCCGATCCGATGGTAAGCGCGCCACAGCAACGACGCTGATACCCGTGCTTCCCCGAGTGATATTATCCCCGCCTCAGGCGGCATTCGTTGGCGTTACCCAAAAAGTCGTTTGGCCGACGGTCAACTTCATTCCTTTCAAAGTGGAGGTCTGGTATCGGACTATCGATACGACTACACCTGGGCTCCCATTTCGCGATGCAATCGTTTTGTACGGCGATGACAGCAACCGAGTTGGTCAACAAACCAACAACGGCTGGGAGATTCTGATTCGCTATGCGGAAGACAAGAAAGAAGTGACCAGGCAATGGGGTTTCGGTGAAGGAGATCAACCCATATTGCTGTCTATGGGAATGAGAGTCACAATGAGCGACGATCAGTGGCGTCCGCCAGATGGTGTATTTAACCCTGAAGTCCTCGTTCAGCCAGGTACTTTTTCCAATGTTGATGGTGGATTCGGCTTTTTTGGGTCATTAAACCAGTATTCATTGGAATGGACACTCAGCCCAGAAGTGACCACGATTGCAGGATATACCAATCCAGGAAAACGGTAAGGCTTTCTTTAATCCTGTGTTAATTGATTGTCTTTGGAGCCTTGCGCCTTCGAAAAGTGCCTTTCAGTCAGTACTTTCAAGCTCAAGTCTGATAGATTTAGATTCTTTTAAGGCTTTGAACCAAGAAGCCGATTCATATCTCACTGCATTCCTTGAGGAGCTTGCACCATGTCGAAACCCGATATCTGGAAAAACGGAAAATTCGTTCGTCATGAAGACGCTACCGTTCACGTTTTAACCCATGCTCTACACTACGGTACGTCCGTTTTTGAAGGTGTGCGTTGTTATAAAACGGACAAAGGGTCTGCCATATTCCGTCACCCGGAACACATGCAGCGCCTCATCGATTCGGGTCGGATTTATCGAATGGACCTCGGCTATACTCGCCAGGAATTAGAACAGGCCGTTATTGACACTATCGTCCGTTCGGGGATGGATGAGTGCTACATTCGTCCGCTTTCCTATCGTGGAGCCGGAAAAATGGGAGTAAACCCCATCAATAATCCGGTAGAGACTATTATCGCTGTTTGGGAATGGGGAGCATATCTAGGGCCTGAAGCCCTAGAAGTGGGTGTTGACGTCCACGTTGCTTCCTGGAATCGCATGGCTCCCAACACCTTTCCTTCTATGGCAAAAGCAGGCGGCAACTACTTGAATGCCGGCCTAGTTAAAATGGACGCAGTTCTGAATGGCTTCGCAGAGGGTATCATGCTGAGCACCGGCGGGCATGTGGCGGAAGGATCGGGTGAGAATCTATTTCTGGTCAAGAACGATACGCTGTATACGGCTCCTGTTGCTCTGTCCATTCTACCGGGTATCACTCGGGACAGTATAATCAGGATGGCACGGGACATGGGTATTTCGATTCAAGAAGGCTTGATTCCCCGCGAAGCGCTATACGTAGCTGACGAGGTTTTCTTCACCGGTACCGCGGCCGAAGTATCACCTATTCGGACTATTGATCATCACGTAATAGGGTCGGGTAAAAGAGGTCCTATTACAGAGAAATTGCAGACCGCGTTTTTCGACATAGTTCACAGAGGGAATGACCCATACGGCTGGTTAACCCATGTGCCCGTTGGAGTTACAGCTTAGTCCGTTGTTGTTCGAACGCGACTTGGGGCCTGGAATAGATCAGAATTCGTAAATAAAGATCGCTCTGTCTCCCGCCAGATCGCCGGAGAGAAAAGCGTCTTTTCTACCGTTTCCGTCATAATCGAACCAGGAAACGTGACCATTCAATACCGAGCTGGGCGACCCAATTCGGAGCAGAAAAAGGTCAATGTTTTCCGCTGCCACGACTTTCTCGGATCCGATCTGGTTGAGGTTCTCAATGCCCCACGTTAAGATGTCCGAGTCGGTATCTCCATCTAAATCCAGAAGCGATACACCTCCAGCGTACAATCCCGGGACCTGAATATTCTTTTTGGTGAACCCTCCTCTCCCGTCATTTAAGTATAAACTCGTTTCCCCGCGCATAATGGATGGCCCAATGTGGCCTCCATTTATCAATAGATCGACATCGCCGTCAAAATCCACGTCCCCAAACGCTGTCCCGCCGAAGTACAGTTTTGGAAGCGTAGTCGGTACTTCTGTGAACCGTGCGGTCCCATCATTGGTATAAAGACTCAGGACAGCTGTGTTTTGACTGTCCGTTCCCGAAACGATGAAATCGAGATCTCCATCACGGTCGATGTCAGCCACGGAGATTGAGTTTACCTGAAGGCCAGTGAAAGTTGTCGGTCCCGGTGTAAATCGCTGTGCGTTATTGGCTAACCAGACACCTAAATGCAGGCCATTTGCTGCCTGACCTCCCAAAATAAGGTCTTGAAATCCATCGCCATTAAAATCTCCGGCAGCGACTTTGCTGTTATAGACTGCGGGGAGCCCAGTTGATGCCACAATTTGGAAAGAGTCTGAACCCCGATTTAAATAAACCACGGTGGACGGGACCAAAATTTCGACATTTTGCGAAGTATATCCCGTCAAACTTAGTCCAGTTACGACCAGGTCAGGGCGTCCATCTCGATTTAAATCATGCCAGGTAACTGAACCTTTAATGACGCTCGTCTTGGCAAACGGAACCTCTTGGTAATCGGCGTAAACCGTTGGTCTGCCAATGCCGAGTTGAACTACCCTGCGGCGCAAGAACTTATACAATACGGCCTGCAATGTCCCATCCGCTTGCCGTCCCGTAATGAAAACGTCTCCATCCCCATCACCATCGTAATCCGCACCAGCGTGAGCACCTTCACGCACAGGCGGGATACCGTCCACCCGAACAAGTTGGCGCTGAGCCGCCGCCGTTAAAGCCGTAGCGCCGAGTAAGATGGCCAATAAGAAGACTTTCAAGGTTCGAAGCATCGGAGAAAATTAAATTGGACTTGGGAAGAATAGCAGCTTTGACTATCGGACGAGCGTTAAAGAACCAGTTTTAATTTCTGATCCGGCCCTTAATTCATATAGATACAAACCAGAACCGACTTTGGAATCGTTCGAGTCTAACCCTCTCCATTCCAATCGATGCGTCCCCGCACCGAGCACTCCAGCAGAAATCTTGGCAACCTCCTGACCTAAAACGGAATACACCCGAAGGCTGACGCTTTCGGTTTTTGGTAAACTGAACTCGATTTGAGTCGATGTTGAAAATGGATTTGGAAAACTTCCTTTGAGAGCAAAGATGGTCGGTAATTCAGAATCGGTTTCGGAATCCGTGCTGAGCGAATTTGAAATCGAAAAAGACCCTTCCGCCGCAAAATCCGAAGCAATCAAAGCATTGTTTATGGCTTGAACACTCCAGTAATAAACACCATCGGGCAAATTCTCTAACGTGAAAGTGGATGATATTGAAGCATTTCCTGGCTGTGGCATTTGGCGCCATCCGGTTCGACTGTCTGACATGGGTGATACCAAATCCCCAAGTCCAGGGGCCGTGCCCACTCGAACGTTGTAGGAAACATTAATATTGGACGCATCAGAAGAGGTCGTATTTGGCAACCATCGAAGCTCCACAATTCCATCAGTCAGTTGCGATTCCAATTGCAAAGGCGCGGAAGGAAGCGTTGGCCGAACCTGCCGTTGATTTACATAAATATTGGTGGAGCTTTGGGCGTATGGCGTGAATCCCGTTGAAAGCAGATCGAGGTCGCCATCAGCATCAAAATCACCCCATTCTACATCCGAGAATAAAGAACCAATCAGGTTGGTGACATTAGAAAATTGGTTTCCGCCTTCATTTCGATAAATGCGGGACAATTTTTTTCCCAACACGGAAACGGCCCCCTGAAACAACACGTCTAGATCCCCATCGTTGTCGTAATCCCCCCATGTGACGTCTCCGGCCAGCATTCCCTCAAACGACTGGGAAGTCTGAGTGAAAGTGCCCCCACTGTTGTTCCATAAAAGTGTGCCGCCCTCCAAAAGGTTAGCCGAAACGGATCCCCCTCCTACGATTAAATCCAAGTCGCCGTCCTTGTCATAATCGCCGAAATCAACAGAAGAAAATGCAAAGGCCCCCAATTCTTGATTCGTCGCGGCAAACTGTCCGTTGTTATTGAGAAATAATCTTGTGTGGAATCCGTCAGCCCTCGAACCCGAGAGAACGAGGTCCAGATCTCCATCTTTATCGACATCTCCTAAGGCCGAATCTCCATACCCGACGGCCTGTAGAGCATCGGAAATAATCTGAAACTGACCTCCGCCCAAATTTCTCGCGATGACGGTAACCACTTCATCTGAGGCCAGGGCGCCCGTTAAAATCAAATCCTGGTCGCCGTCTCTGTCGATGTCTCCCCACGAAGACGAGCCGCTATGTAGTCCAGGAAAACCGGCTCCTACATCAGTAAAAGTTGTTCCATTATTTCGGTACAAACGAGTACTTGGACTGTATGGGTGGAGCATGGTGGAACTGCCAGCCACCAACAGATCGAGGTCCCCGTCGCGATCAAAATCTACCCAGGAGGAAAACGAATAAACGACGGCGCCAATGGGCGAGGACAGAAGGGTAAAACTAGCCGAACCGTTGGTCGCAAAACCGTTATTGACGTAGATCCCCGAAATCAAACCCGTTGAAGTCTCTCCGCTAATAAACACGTCCAAATCGCGATCGCCATCAATGTCTCCCCAAGAAACGCTGCCATGTCGAATCATGGGTAGGTTATGACCCAAGGTGGTGAAAAAGAACGGTTGAACAACGGGTTGAGCAACCACAAGGACCGGTAAACCAATCAGTGCAATCACCAGTGCAAGACTACGAAAACTGCTCATACACGATTCAGATGTCAGAAAAAAGAATTCAAAGGAGGTTTGTGCCGACTTCTGGTTCGAGAAAGTTTTGAAGTAAAAATCAACTTGGAGAGGCCAAGAGTAGTCCACGCACAGAATGGCTAAAGGTAAATAGTATGGGTTTAATATCCACGTAAATGCCGATAGAATTACCCTTACCCTTCCATTTCCTTTCCGGTAGCAGCTAGAATCAATTCCTCAGAAGTATCCTTTCCCAAATACCTGTCAATAGCCCAATGGGCGAGGTAGATCAAAGGTGTTATTAAGATGGCTACAATAAATTTATACCCATAATTAAACAGCGTAATCGCAACAATCGTTTGAAACGTCATTGGGCCATAGAACGCTATAAAAAGGACTACAAACGTATCCAAAAACTGCGAACCAAAGGTCGACCCCGTGGCGCGCAACCACAGATGTTTTCCGGCCGTTATTTTTCGCAACCAATGAAACAAGGAGATGTCTGCAAGTTGGCCAATAAAGTACGCAACCATGCTTCCGATAATAATGCGACCACTCGCTCCAAAAACGGACAGAAAGGCCTCGTCGGGTACAGGGGAAATCGAAGCAGTTGGTACCGACATGGCCACCTGGATCAACCCAAATTCGAACATAATCATGCACAGGCCGATATATGTGACGAATTTAATCCCGGGTTTTCCAAAATACTCGTTCAGCAAATCGGTCACGATAAAGGTAATGGGGAACGCGATGACCCCGGCTGTCATGATCACTTCGTCGAACGACTGGCCTAAAATGTTGAGGGCAAAAGGCAGCTTTATCACGGTAAACAACTTTCCAGCTGTAGCCTCAGCCACAACAAGGGCTGTTAAAAAAATGGCGGTGCAAACCACAAACAGTTTTTGAGGCCGCGAAAGCAGGTGGATTTTGCTCATTTGGTTCTGGTAGATTGGATGGGTTGACCCAGATTACAAGATGCAAGAGACCAAATCAAGCGGGTCCTTGCGATGGATCCGGAATAGCCTTGCTTTGCTTTGGAGCAACGGGCAAGTCAAATTTAAACGTTGATCCTACACCGGGCTGACTTTTGATTTGCAAAACTTGGTCATGAGCGGCCAGAATATGTTTTACAATGGAAAGCCCTAGGCCCGTTCCGCCGCCCAATCGGGACCTACTTTTATCCACTCTGAAAAAGCGTTCGGTCAATCTCCCGATATGCTCTTTGCTGATTCCGATTCCGTGATCTCGAACGGCAATTTCAATCACTCCATCTTTTGTTAGTTGAGCTGAAATAAAAACATGGTTGCCCGGATTGGAATATTTGATAGCATTGACGACCAAATTTGTCAGAACCTGTCGTAATTGAATCGCATCTCCAACCGCTATCAACGAGTTGTCAGAAAGCGATGTTTGCAGGTTGATGTCAGTGGCCTGGGCCATGGACTCTACCGAATCTACCACATCGGCAATCCAACGAGAAACGACAAAAGGAGCCAAAATGATCGCTTTTTCACCGGTCTCCAGGCGTGAAATTTCCGAAAGGTCCTTTGCTAAATTGGCTAATCGATCTGCATTCCGAACAATTTTCTCGACAAAACCTACCCGGACCTCCGTATCCTCCAAGGCTCCACCCAAAAGCGTCTCTGCAAAACCGCGAATGGCAAAAATGGGGGTTTTGAACTCGTGGGATACATTTCCGATAAAGTCTCGGCGATGGTGTTCCAGGTTTTTAAGCTCCTCAAACTCCTTGCTAACGACACTGCCTGTTCTGTAAACCTGTCGAATGAGATCGTCTATTTCATCTCCGCGACTCGCCGCGATAAGATCTGAGGTTTCGAACGTGTGTTTCCGGATGTGCTTGACGGCCGTTTTAGCAAATGAAAGACGAGCATTTATGGTTTTCTCGCAGGCCCAATACGCACTGAGAAACGCGACCAGAATTACAATGAACGTACCCGTCCAAGACCATTCCCACACTAACCATTGGAGGATGCTGAGGGCCACCCCGGTTACTGCGGCAATCGTTAGGCCAAATTTTACGGCCAGTTTATACGGTTTTCGGTTCTGCATTGAAACGAAGCGTCGTGGGGTTAAGCCATCTCATGAGTTTGAGATCGGGCCAGATCCTGGGCTCGAACCCGTCTTAGTTTTCATCCAAACGAGAGGCCAATCGATAGCCAACTCCTTTAACGGTTTCAATGTAATGATCCCCGATCTTTTCTCTTATTTTTCTGATATGGACGTCTACCGTTCGGTCCACGACGTACACGTCGCTCCCCCAAACCCGATCTAACAGTTCTTGTCTAGAAAAAACACGCCCGGGCTTTTGAGCTAAGAAAAACAACAGATCAAATTCCTTTCGGGCCAGGTGCACGGGGCTTTCAACGTCTTTGAGTCGTGCTTCGTATCGGTCTTTGTCGATCACGAGGTCTCCCAATTTCAAGATGTTTGGGCTCGTTCCAGGATGATTTACTCCCCGAAGCAGAGCTTTTACCTGGCTGAGGAATACGGGAATAGAAATGGGCTTTGAAAGATAAATATCGGCCCCTGAATCCAAGCCGACTACGTGATCCGCCTCACTCCCGCGTGCGGTGAGCATCAAGATCGGAATCTCACGGAGGTTGGCGTTCTGACGAAGCGATTTCACAGCCTCCAACCCATCCAGTCGGGGCATCATAATATCGAGCACAATGAGGTCGGGTTGATGAAATTGTGCTTTTTCAATCCCCTCCTGCCCATCTAAAGCTACAATCGTGTCGTATTTTTCCTTTTTCAGGTTATACTGAAGCAAGTCCAATATGTCTGGTTCATCATCGACAATGAGAATTAGCGGTTGCTTCCGAAGAGACGCTGATCGATTCATTGATGGACTCGAAGTGCTTAGAGGGCATAGTAGATTTATAATCTACAAAACGGGATGATCTTTTAGATTATCATAAGATTAACAATCGGGGTCCTTTCCCTGCTAAGAAAGACATGACAATAGGAAGAAAGCTTAGATATGCGATGGTGGGCGGTGGTCCCGGTGCATTTATCGGTGCCGTCCATCGGATGGCGGCCCGGCTGGACGGTCTTGCCGAAATTACGGCGGGCGCGTTTTCCTCGACACCCGAGAAATCGGCCGAAACGGGCCGAGAGCTGTATTTGGATCCCAGTCGCGTCTATGGATCATGGCAGGAAATGCTGGATAAAGAGTCAGCCCGGACGACTGACCGATTGGATTTTATTAGTATAGTAACGCCGAATTTCCTCCATCATCCGGTGGCGAAAGCCGCACTTTTGGCTGGTTTCGACGTGGTTTGCGATAAACCCATGACTCTTACGGTTGAAGAAGCCGAAGACCTTTGCCGGACGGTAAAATCCACCGGGCGAGTATTCGCACTAACCCACAATTACACCGGATACCCTGTGGTCAAGCAGGCCCGCGATATGGTTCGAGAGGGAAAGCTAGGTACCATTCGAAAGGTTGTGGTCGAATATCCGCAAGGTTGGCTTTCAACCCTCCTTGAGTCAACTGGTCAAAAGCAAGCCGAGTGGCGCTCTGATCCGGCCCGGGCCGGTATTTCCTCGGCCCTCGGAGACATTGGTACCCATTGCGAAAACCTCGTCCACTACATTACTGGGCTCGAAATGGATGAAATGCTAGCCGACCTAGGTACAATGGTCGAGGGCCGAGCTTTGGAAGACGATGCATCGATTCTAATCCGATACAAGGGCGGCGCACGCGGGATTTTGTATTGTTCTCAAATTAGTATTGGAGAGGAAAACAACCTTACCGTACGTATCTACGGCACAAAAGCAGCTATAGAGTGGCGCCAGGAACACCCAAATTGGCTGTACGTCCGCTATCCGGACGCCCCGGAGCAAATCTATAAGAGAGGTAACGGCTATTTAGGTTCGGCCGCTGCTCATGCGAGCCGACTACCAAGCGGTCACCCAGAGGCATTTATCGAGGGATTTGCAAACATCTATTCCAACGCGATGCGGACCATGGCAGCTCGCCAAGCCGCGACCCAGCCCAATCTTCTCGACCTCGATTTTCCAACCGTGCAGGACGGAGCTAGAGGCGTTCATTTTATTCATACCGCGGTTCGTAGCCACCAAACGCGCTCTTGGGTAGACGCGTCATACCATCCACCAGATTAGTATTTACGCCTTTTTAGGATCACTTAACCTACTGTAATAAATCAACTTAGATATGTCACGTCCTGTAACACTTTTCACCGGTCAATGGGCCGACCTCACACTGGAAGATCTGGCTAAAAAAGCGGCCGCCTGGGGATATGACGGACTGGAACTTGCCTGCTGGGGCGACCATTTCGACGTCCAAAGAGCCTTAGCCGAAGACGGGTATTGCGCTGGACGACATGCTCTCCTAGCCAAATATGGATTGAAGGTGTTTGCCATCAGCACCCACCTTGTGGGTCAAGCGATCTGCGATCGAATCGATGAGCGTCACAAAGCCATCCTTCCACCTCATGTTTGGGGCGATGGAGACCCAGAAGGCGTGCGTAGCCGCGCAGCGCGCGAGATGATGGATACCGCCCGTGCTGCCAAACGTCTAGGTGTTAAGGTGGTCAATGGTTTTACGGGAAGCTCAATCTGGCACCTTCTGTATGCTTTCCCACCGGTTTCGCCATCCGTAATTCAGGCTGGATTTGACGACTTTGCCACGCGCTTTAACCCCATCTTAGATGTTTTTGACGAAATGGGTGTTCGATTCGCACTCGAAGTTCACCCCGCGGAAATCGCGTTTGATATCGCATCGGCCGAAAGAGCGTTAGCCGCGATAGGACACAGGAAGGCGTTTGGATTTAACTACGACCCGAGCCATTTTGGCTATCAGGGGGTCGACTACGTCAAGTTTATTCATCGCTTTGCCGACCGAATCCATCACGTCCATATGAAAGACGTCTGGTGGTCAAATGACGGAACGGAAGCAGGAGTTTTTGGCGGTCATACGGATTTTGGGGACGTCAGACGCCAGTGGGATTTCCGCTCATTGGGACGCGGGAATATTGATTTTGAGGAAATCATTCGGGCGCTCAA
Organism: Bacteroidota bacterium; assembly: GCA_027622005.1. GTDB lineage: Bacteria > Bacteroidota > Rhodothermia > Rhodothermales > UBA10348 > UBA10348. The sequence continues at coordinate 25,028 of JAQBZH010000007.1, forward strand.
CCGGAGTGGCTACATGGGCCCGCTTTCCGTCGAATGGGAAGACATCGGAATGGACCGAGAACACGGCGCCGAAGAGGCATGCGACTTTGTTCGAGCGGTCGATTTTCCTCCTTCCGATCGGGCTTTTGATGCCGCTTTTTCGAAATAAGATCTAGCCGTTCTGCCCTGCAGAACATTGAATATTTTTCGGGTGATGGTGCCCGTGATCCAAGGATCACGGGCACTTTCGGCATTGTAACCGAAGGGGTACCGATCGGCACCACCCGCTTTTATTCGTTGTGCAGATTATCAATCGGATTGGCCATGGCCGCCCAAAGCGACTGGGATCCGATGGTCACCAGTGCTATTAGCAAAACGGATCCTAGCCCAAATAGCATCATCCCAATACCCAGGTCAATTCGATACGCAAAGGTTTGCAGCCACATATTGGCTATGAAATAAGCAACCGGTAGTGAGATCACGGTGGCGATTCCTATCAACACCAAAAACTCTTTTGAAAGGAGGCGCAGGATCGAGGAAATATCCGCTCCGAGTACTTTTCGAATACTGATTTCCTTGGTACGGCGCTCCACGTTGAAAGACGCGATGCCAACGAGACCCAAACACGCGATTATAACCGTCAAAACGGCGATAAAGCCAATTAATCGGTACATGTCCCGAAGGATGCCTAGGATAAAACTATTTTGAAGTTGGGCTTCAAACGATTCAAACTCGACCTGTCTTGCGTACCCAATAGCTTTCCAGGCAGCTGTGATAGCCTCCGCTCCTCCAGACTCCTGGCCCACCGGTATTCTTACGTTAGCCCAACGAATACTTTGGAGATCGTAAATAAAGATATTCGGTGCGATGGCTTCAGATAGGTCATCCGACTGGAAATTTTTCAAAACGCCCGCGATTTCGACCACTGTCGAATCTCCCATAATAAAGGTCTGGCCTATGGCTTCTTCGGGTAAACCCAGCTGAAGCGATTGGAGTAGAAACTCATTGACCAACACCTTTCTGCTGGTTTCAAAATCCATTTCTGCGGACAAATTTCGCCCCGAGAGCAGCGTTAGCCCAAAATTATCGACGAGGTGTTCATCGATGGAAAATTGAAATCCTCGAACCATTTCCTCCTCCGTCATCCCTGGAGTTGACACCCAAACGTCAGAGCGGGAACCCATGGCTGGAATGAGGGAAATTCCGGATACCGCTTCAATGGCAGAATTGCCTGCCAGTTGGTCTCGGAAACGGGCGTACGGCACATCGAAAAGACGAACATTGATGAGGCGTTCCGTTTTGATGCCATAATCAACTTCCTGGAGAAATGATGCCTGGCGCATCATGGTAACCGTTATTACCAGAAAAATTAGAGACATGGAAAACTGCACCACGACCAACGTTTTGCGCAGTTTGGATCCTCCCGATCGAGACAAATCAGTAGCTCCTTTAACTGCCTCTGCTGGCTGGAAACGAGAAAGAAATAGGGCCGGGTATATCCCCGCAATCAAAGCGGTGATAAGCGCAAATCCAGCGGTGACTGCGTAAAAATTAACGGAGGTGTAGTCAATATTGAGCCGAAGTCCGCTTTCGATTACCATAGCGAAACCATTGAAAGCCGGCACCATCCATTGAAGAAACAAGACGGCGATCATAACACTGATAATAGAAACCACGACCGTTTCCACGATAAACTGAGACAGAATGTGTGATTTCGCTGCGCCAAAAACCTTTCGTACCCCGACTTCTTTGGCCCGTTTGAGTGAGCGCGAAACTGTCAATCCGACGTAGTTAAAACTGGCCGTCATTAGGATCATCAAGGCAAGCGATGCGAGGAACCACGCCATTACACCTGGAATCGTCGCTCCGATTTCATTCCCCATAACCGTTCCGAGACTGATCTCCGTTATGGGTTGGACTCGAAGGTCGACCAAATTATTGTTATCACGTTCGGGAAAGTGGACCGGGATTAATCTTGAAACACGATTTTGGATGTCAGGAAGCTCAGCTCCCTTTTCGAGCAAGGCAAAGGTGAATGAACGATATATGGACTCGGTCCAAGACTCTAGCGCAGCCACCTCGACCGAGTCGGATTCTAATGTTGAATAGGAAGCGATGGCAGAGAGTGGAAAGATGGTCTCGTAGTCGTTTCGTGCCAAAACACCGGTCACCGTGTATTCGCGACCGTTTTCCACACTCATGACTTTTCCAATCGGGTCCTCCTTACCGAAAAACTTCTCGGCTTCGGCGGGCGTCAAAATCAACGAACCGGGATTAACGAGCGCTGAAGCCTTGTCTCCAGCGGCTAAATCGAACGAAAACAGTTCAAGAAATGCTGGATCGGCCCAAAAACCGTTTAGTGCAAGTCCGTTACCCTCAAAAACCAGCGTTCCTCTAAAACCACGCCTCATTTTGGCGGTTTTCTCGATTCCAGGTACTTCGGCCGCCATAATTTCCGCCAAATTGGCGGGTGTAGTGCCGTACAGCGCATTATACCGGTTGAAACTCGCCTTGAAGTCGGAGTAAACTCGAACGAGACGATCTGCATTTTCATGAAACTCGTCTTGGGTCCCGGCTTGCTGGACGAACAGGATCAGGATCAACCCAACCGCCATGCTGACCGACAAGCCCAAAATATTCAGAAGGGAAAACGCAGCGTGTCGCTTCACATTCCGGAGGGCAACAAAAAGGTAATTTTTAAGCATGGCAAAAGGATAAATTTGGCGGTTTGATAAACGTTTTTTCCGAAATCGGACACGAAAAAGGGATAAGGCATCAATCCACAGAATCAGTTTTCCAAACGAGCGGCCGTGACGCTCGGTCCGATATTCACTCAGCTCCTCCAGGTCCCCCCGAAATTCCTCAATGTGATCGTGGCTACAGAACCATTCCAGTAGCTGATCCATGAAAGGAGGCACCGCACTATTTCGCTTAGGCTCCATTATCTAGGCGAAAGTCAGGGTGTCGAGGGATGGTATCCGATCGAGTTTGGGAATCGCGCCCCAAAATCGTTCTCGTATGGAGCGGGATTCTCGTAGTATCTCGAGTCCAGCTCCCGTGGCGGTGAATACTCTTTTTCGTCTGCCACCGCGCTCGTTCGTTGCCCCTCCCATTTGGGAGCTCAAGAATCCCTTATCCTGCAATCGATAAAGGGTGGTATGAACGGCTCCAATGGTGAGTTGGCGCCCTGTCTCTTCAGTTAGTAATCGGTGCACGGTCACGCCATAAGCGTCATCAGAAAGGGCACAGACGGATAGCAAAACGAGCTCTTCTAAATTTCCGAGTGGTTCCATTGGCTATTAATGAGCGCGTGGGGCCGTAGTTTTTAGCCGCAAATTGCGCAAATCGCATCATGCGCTTTAAGCGAGGATTTTGCACCTTACGACTATTAGATATACAAAGTTACAAGTAATAAAACGACTCTTCCTTGACAGCGCGCAGAGCGGAAAATGAACCATAGCTGGTCTTGGAGCGCTCGTCATTGCTTTGGCAACGGTCAGTTTTCAAGCGGTTCGAGCCGCTTCTGCTGACCCGGTCTCGTCGCTCAGATACGAATAACTGCGGGGCCCTTTATGAGCGCAATTTTGCGGTCACAAAATCCTCGGAAAGGATTCGGTCGAGAGTGGAAATTAGCTGGTCAGCGTTTTCCATGTTGAAAACCATGGGCGGTTTGATTTTCAACACATTGTGGAATGGGCCATCTGTTGAAATCAGTATTCCGTTGTCGCGCATACGGTTGGCAACATATGTTGCCTCGTGGTCGGCGGGTTCGAGGTCTACTGGGTGGCGCACGAGCTCTACTCCGATAAACAGGCCGACTCCGCGTACGTCCCCGATTATCGGGTGATGGGGGGCGAGCGAAGCGAGCCCCTTTAGGAGATGATTCCCCACTTCGAACGCATTTTTCTGGAGATGTTTTTCCTCTATTTCATCCAAAACTGCCAAACCAACAGCGCAGGAGGCGGGATTCCCTCCAAACGTATTGAAATATTCCATGCCGTTGTTAAAAGCATCCGAAATGGCTCTCGTGGTGACGACGGCTCCGAGCGGATGTCCGTTCCCAATCGGTTTTCCGAGAACGACTATATCCGGAATGAGCGGACTGCTTTCCGTACCTGTGCCGAGAGAAGAACGATTGCCCAGCTGAAATCCCCAAAAGCTTTCGCCGGCCCGGCCCATTCCAATCTGTACTTCGTCTGCAATGAACAGGCCACCAGCTTTTCGAACCGCTTCGGCGGCGCGCAAAAAATAGCCGGGAGGGGGTACAATTTGACCGCCGCAGCCAGGAACGGACTCGGCAATGAAGGCGGCGATAGCGTTTTCGCCAGCTACTTTTTCGACCTCCTCGGCATACTTATGTCCTGTTTCGAGCGACATACCCCGGAAGGCTCCCCGATACGGATCCGGCATGCTCACAACGTGCGTTCCGGCCGGTTTACCGTCACCGCCGCGACCGTTAAATTTATAAGGGCTTATTCCAATCAGTGTGGTGAGATTTCCATGATAAGCCCCATCTAAAACCATTATATCTTGACGGCGGGTGTATGCCCGGGCCAAACGAATGGCCAAGTCGTTGGCTTCGCTTCCCGAGTTAACAAAATAACAAACTTCCAGTCCCTCGGGCATCGTGGCGCTTAGTCGCCGGGAATACTCAAGCACGGTTTCGTGCAAATACCGGGTGTTCGTGGTGAGCGTTCGCATTTGACGGGTCAGTGCTTCAACCACTCTCGGATTGGAATGCCCCACGTGAGGCACGTTGTTCACGGCGTCTAAAAATGCATGTCCATCGGCGTCAAAAAGAACCTGTTGCCATCCTCTAACGATGTGGAGCGGCTTGCGATACGAGATACTTAAAGCTGATCCGAGCCGGGCACTCCGCTGTTGCAGCAGGTCGATGATAGCGACCGAAGGGGGCGTATCCGTTTCCGTTGGTAAGCCCAGCATGCGAGCAGGACTGGGAGACAAACTAGTCCATACGTCGCGGAGACTCGCCGCAGCCACTCCCGGAAAAGTACCCTCCAGGTCCAACAGGTCGAGTACGATCTGAAAATGCAGGTGGGGGACCCATCCGCCATTCTCTTCAAAAGAACCGAGATGCGCAAAGACTTCCCCGGCATGAACGAGCTGACCTTTTTGAACCCCGGCGACAGAGGGGTGACTCAAATGACCAAAAAGCGTCCAGAATACGGGGCCATCTTTCGGTCTATGCTCCAAAACGATACATCCACCGTAATCAAATTCTGCGTGATGGGCGCAAAAGGAGTGAACTAATCCGTCAAGCGGAGTTTGAACGGGCGTTCCCTCCGGCCGGAACAAATCCACACCAATATGGACGGTCCTCCGCTCGCCAGACGTCGTTTCGTACTGGGAGCCCGTGTAAGCCAGTCGGGGTTCATTCCACCGGCCAATCCCAACACCATCCCCTATTCGTTTCCAGACGGTTTCCGCCGCAGTCCCCGGAACAGTCAGCGCCACAGGGTCGAATTCGAGGCTGGCTGCTGAAAAATCCATTATGGTGGGCTTGGCACCCACTTTGGCCGGACGAATAACGGGCTCAAATCGACGACCGCTTTGAACCAACCAGGATTCGAAAGCCTTTTTCGATGGAACCGGCTCAAGCCCTACAGCCGCTCGCAAACGATAATGCGCGAGGCGCGGATGCACCTGCTTTAGTCTGCGCAGGCAAGCCCAGGCATCCAATTCGGAAATGGACAAATACTCGTTTTCGGGTTCTACGGTTTTCTGTGCCGCAGACATACAAACACTTACGGCCAAACGAGCACACACGAGCGCGAAAAAAGCGCCGACCTCAGGTTCAGACAAACCATTTTTGGAAGCATATCCTTTCGCAACCGAACACATGGCATCCACTGGGTCTCCTCTATGCAGAGCGAGATAAGCGGCTGCCACCGCAGGATTGCACACCCTGGCCGAGTAAACGATATCACCAAAATCCAAAAGCCCCGTAATTTCGCACCCGTCTTCGTGGGGAGGGCCTACAAGGACATTATAATCGTTGGCGTCATGATGGATGACGGCTTTTGGTAGTTGCTCCCATATGGGCGAAACTTCGCTTCCGTACAGCTCAACTACAGCCTCTACTATGCTACGCTCTTCTCCGGCAAGAAGATGTATGCGATCCCCAATGGTCTGGACGGCATTAGCCAGGTCCCACACAAAATTGGTTGGGGCGGCATCGTGCTCGAAACCTAAAAGTAGGGCATCGGCAGACCCCAAAAGAGCACCCAGTTTTTCTTCCAAGTCAGCCGTTATTGGATTCACTTTCGCCAAAGGTCGGCCCTCCAACCACGAAACGAGGCGTACCTGATGGCGAAAATCGCCCAGAGTTACTTCGGACTGACCCAAAATGGTAGGAACTGGTATCCCACTAGTCGCCAAAAGGGAAAGAACGGCAGCCTGACAGTCTAAAAATCCAGGGTTCTCTTCCGAATTGGATATTTTGAGAACGGCCTTTTTACCGCCCGCTTCGTCGACTCGAAAATTTTGATCGCGGTCGCTAGGGAGCGAATGGGCCTTTACTGTCCAATTAAATAATTCTAATACTAGGCGCTCCGCCTCACGAGCCGATAAATTAGGACGCCCTGGTCGTATCAATTCGGGCATTTTAGTGCCTATCGGCGTCAAAAGGCGCCATATTTTGTGATGGCTTCTGTCCAGAAACGAGCTCGGCTATCAATTTTCCCGTTACCGGGCCTAGTGTGACCCCCATCATCCCGTGGCCGGTTGCCACAAATACATTTGGATGATTCTCGAGGGCGCCGATAAAGGGCAATCCGTCGGGCGATGCTGGACGAAAACCAGCCCATGTGGATACCTTCTCAGCCCCCTGGGTGTAAGCTTCGGCCTGGCGTCGAATGGGGCTCGCTCGCCGTTCATCGATCGAAGCGTCAAACCCCTGCAAGGCCAGAGTTCCGCCAAAGCGAATACAACCAGGCATTGGGGTTATTGTGACTTTTTCATCGGCCAGTATGCAAGGAATGCGCAAACTCGGTTTCGAAACAGGCACCGTGATACTATAACCTTTAGCAGGTTGCACCGAAATGGATTGTCCCAACTTGGATGCCATTTCCGGGGTCCAGGCTCCGGAAGCAAGTACGACATGATTGGCGGTAAATTTTCCGACCGTCGTATTGACTTCGACGCTCTGGGGAGAGGAGGTACCAAACCCCTTGACGGCGCCGTCTACAATTTTAGCTCCTCCGTCCAGCAAAACCTTCTCTAGCGCCCGTAAAAATCGCTCCGGATGGATACTGGCGTCCTGTCTGAAATATACCGACCCAGTAATGTCGGTTTTTAGGGCGGGTTCGAGGGCAAGGGTTTCGTCCCGGTTCAATCGTTCGATGTCAAGTCCCGCCGCTTCGGCCAAATCGGCCAGCTCCAAATTATCTTGACGTGCATAATCTGATCGATGGAGCATTAATAGGCCATCGTGGGCCAGTCCGACATCTTCAAAGCCTGATTCGGCGCAGATATTCTCATAAAGTGACAGGCTCATGAGACTCAAATCTCTCAAAATGGGCACGCTGTAGGCCACGTGATCAGCCGTGCAGTGTTTTTGAAACAGCCATAGCCACCTCATAAACTTCGGATTGGCACTGGGCTTAATGTAGAGGGGACTTTCCGGGTTCATTAACCATTTAATGCCCTTTGAAATGACTCCGGGAGCTGAAAGAGGGACGATATGGCTGGGTACGATCATGCCTGCATTGCCGGTGGACGCGGCTTCCGAAAAGCGGCCCCGGTCGACAATTAGCACGCGGGATCCTGCCTTTTGAAGATAGTAGGCGCAGCTCATGCCAATCACGCCACCACCAACCACCAATACGTCGTACTTCTCGCTCATGCCTGATCTCTAAAAACTCAAGATGTTTACTAAATAACTTGAAATCCGTGGGCGTAGGGGTCGTCGTCATCAATAATGATTTCGTTGTACCCCATAATACGCGCCCATCCTGAAATACTTGGGATGATCGCCTCAAATCCGGCCACGGTGGTCGTGTCTTCTACCTTTCCCACAAACTGGCTTCCAATAATGCTTTCGTGGACAAATGTATCGCCTTTACCGAGTTTTCCTTGGGCCGCCCACTGAGCCATCCGGCTGGAAGTACCAGTTCCGCAAGGTGAACGGTCGATCGCTTTATCTCCATAAAAAACGGCGTTTTTGGCGTCCGAACCTTCTCGTGTAGGTTGTCCGGTCCAAAGCATATGACTCATTCCACAAATTCGGCTATCAAGCGGATGTGTGAAATCATACAGTTCGTTCAAACGAGTTCGGACAATGGGGCTCCAGCGGATTAAATCCCCGGCAGTGTAGTTTTTGATGTCTGAGAAATTTTCTTGGGCGTCTACGATGGCGTAAAAATTGCCTCCGTATCCGACATCAACCGTTATTTCGCCCAGATCGGGGCATTCTACCTTTAGATTTTTCGCGTACAAAAACGACGGTATATTGATTAGCCGCACGTTGGTGACCCGCCCATTCTCTAGGTCATAATAGGCGTCCACGCGGCCTGCTGGGGTGTCTAGTCGAACCAAACCGGGGGTGGCCGGGGTTACCAAACCTTCCTGAATCATTACAGTGACTGTGCCGATCGTTCCATGCCCACACATTGGCAAACAACCACTGGTTTCGATGAACAGAATGGCCACATCGCAGTCGTCGCGGGTGGGTTCGTATAAAATGGAACCCGACATCATATCGTGACCACGCGGCTCAAACATCAAACCAGTTCGAATCCAATCCCACTCGGCCAAAAAGTGCGCCCGACGCTCAATCATGCTGGAGCCGTCGAGGGTTGGCCCTCCAGCTTTTACGACCCGAACGGGGTTACCGCATGTATGGGCGTCGATACAAGTAAAACGATGTACACTCATGGTTAATCGAGGTCGAGAGCCGTTCTCGTAAAGGAGATAAGGTAGTTTAGCAGCTCGTCGGAGGCTTCGCCGGCGCCTATGACATCCCCGTTGGCTACTCCGGTCATCAATGCCGCGTGCCGTTCTGCACTTTTAAACAAGCTTCCGTGGTGCTGATGAACGGACCAAAACCGCCGACAATGTGCATGGAGTGGGCTCACGGCCTGGCAGGCATAGGGATTCCGGCTGGCTTTTGCCAAAATAAGGTCGAAGGCTTTATCGTACTTCATGAATGCGTCGGAATTTTCGTGTAGTGAAGCCTTCACGATCGCGATAGACAATTCGCGAAGCTCTCTACGCTCGTCGGGGCTCGCACGCCGAGCCGCCTGTTCGGCAATGAGTCGGTCTAGAACCATTCGGGTTTCTAGCAGCGATAGGTATTCCGATACATTGATTTCCGTTACAACAATGCCTCGCCTGGGCATTGCCACGACTAGACGATCTCCGGATAATCGTTGGAGAGCCTCGCGAAGTGGCGTGCGGCCAATTCCTACTTGCTGGCTGAGTTGGCCCTCGGAGAACACGCTCCCCGGCGCAAGTTCGCCCGTGACAATCATGCGTTCTACAAGTTCGTAAGCTTGATCCGACAACGAGTCAGGGGTGTCGATCATGGCTAAACGTAATCAGAAACGTCTGGGCGATTGTCCAAAGCCGCCTGAATGATTCCAAGAACATGCTCCCGTTCGGCCCCGATCAGAGGAAGACGCGGAGGCCTGGTCGTTTCGGTCCCTAAACCGACCGCTACCTCGGCTAATTTTATGTTTTGAACCAATTTGGTATTGACGTCCAGATCCAACAAGGGCTTAAACCATCGATATATTTCTCTTGCTTCCGCCACGCGACCGGATTGAATCAAATTGTATATGGCTACGGTTTCTTCGGGGAAAGCACAAACGAGCCCGGCCACCCAACCATCGGCGCCCATTAAAAGGCTTTCCATTGCCAAATTATCTACCCCGGTAAAGAGCTGATAGCGGTCCCCCAGTCGGTTTACGATATCTGTGATGCGGCGTACATCATCCGAGGATTCTTTGATCGCGACCAACATGACCTCGTCCGCAAGCTCTTCCAACATGTCGACCGTACAATCTACCTTGTAAGCGATTGGATTGTTATAAATCATGATCGGCTTCCCGGAAGCCCCAGCGACCGTACGAAAATGGGTGAGGGTTTCCCGTCTATCGGCAGCGTACAACATGGCTGGCAGTAGCATAAACCCATCGGCTCCATTGACTTGTCCGTCCTCAACGGCATGGCACGCTTCGAGTGTTGTATTCTGCGCGACTCCCATCAAAACTGGAACGCGCCCATTAACCGTCTCAACTGCGATGCGTAGTACCTCCTGCTTTTCTTGAAACGACAGGGTGCCGGCCTCACCCAACGTTCCCGTCGTAATGATCCCATGGACCCCCGCCTTGAGTTGGGCTTCGATGCCTTTTTGGGTACCCGCATAGTCGAGCGAATAGTCGTCCTTGAATTTGGTGGTGACGGCCGGGAAAACGCCTTTCCAGTCTTCGCTCATGGTATTGAAAGTCTAGGTTGATTCTAATGGGTCAGCAGCCAGATCTACGGCCGTTATTCCGTAATATATCACAAATATATTAAATCCTAAAATGCAACCTGGATGTGTTTTAGGCGCCGAGTTGTAAAAACTATCTTACCCATCAAACTCGTCTTCATATTAAAATGGCCTTCTGATGCCGCTCATCGATGTAACTTTTTCCTGGTAATTGTCGTGTAGAGCACCCATTAAAGCTTGCTCGATCGCCGCAGTGGCATCATTCTTTCCGCCTACATTTAATATGATCAAAAACTATCTACGTATTACTTACCGCAATGTAATGCGTCAAAAAGGGTACTCTTTCATTAATATATTCGGCCTAGCGACCGGGCTTGCCGCCTTTGTCTTGATTGTGCTTTTTGTTCAAAATGAGCTCGATTTTGATGCGATGCACGTCCACCGCAACGATGTGTACCGCGTCCTTTTAGATGCTGAGGTTGCCGACCAAGCTGTTCTATTAGCAGTATCCCCTGCGGTAATGGCAACTCAATTCTTAGATACCTATCCAGAGATTTTTGCCGCTACTCGAATCAACAATTTTTCGTCTGAAGCCTTAATGTCGGTCAACAACGTGCCTTACTACGAAAAGGACGTATTTGAGGCCGATTCGAGTGTATTTGACGTGTTTACGTTTCCGCTAATCGAGGGCGATCCAGCAACGGCCCTTAATAAGCCTGGGACGGTCGTGTTGAGCGAATCGGTGGCTAAGAAATATTTCGGCGATGCTTCTGCGATGGGTCAAACCATTCGGCACGACAACAAGCAAGACTATGTTGTAACTGGAGTCATGAAGGATCTGCCGCATAACACGCATTTCAGGCCAAGCATTCTGCTCACTTTTTTGTCAAATAGACGCGTGGACGACCAAGAGTGGTTGAACAATTCCTTTTTTACGTATTTGCGGTTGCAAGAAGGGTCTAACCCCCAAGATTTAGAAGCCAAGTTTCCTGACTTTTTGAAAACCTTTGTGGGGCCGGGTATTGAGAGATTTATGGGTCAATCCTACGAAGCGGCTCTTGAATCGGGGTTCAAGTACAACTGGAAGCTCGAACCCATGTCGGAAATCTACCTTTATTCCAAATCCGAAGAGCAGCTGGGCAAGGTTGGTGATATCAGGTACCTATACATTTTAGGAGCCATAGCACTTTTTGTACTAGCCATCGCATGCGTCAATTTTACGAATCTATCGACGGCTCGTGCCACCGGCCGGGCTCGTGAAGTCGGAATTCGGAAAACTATGGGCTCTGATAGAGGGCAACTTATCCGGCAGTTTCTGGGAGAATCGATTACCATGGCGACGCTATCGATGGTCATTGCCTTTGGTTTAGTCCTGTTGAGTTTGCCCTACTTTTCCTCGCTTGCAGACGCCCAATTGAGCATTGCTCCCTGGGTGTTCGGCGCTCTCGTCCTGATTGCGTTGTCAACCGGACTCGTCGCTGGCCTGTATCCTGCACTGGTCTTATCTAGTTTTAATCCGGCAACGGTTTTGAAAGGATCTTTCGCCAGAAGCAAGCAAGGCACCTTGGTTCGATCCGTGTTAGTTGTTTTTCAGTTCAGCATCTCGATCATGTTGTTGGTTGGAACCGGCGTGGTTTATAAGCAACTCGATTTTATGAAGAATCGAGATCTCGGATTCCAAAAAGAGCAAATTGTAGTCCTCCCTGAAGAAACCCAAAACGGGACTGCCACTTTTGAAACGTTTAAGAATCGGGTTCTGACTCATCCGGGCGTCATAGCAGCCGCATCGGCTGGTCTGATTCCGGGTCCCAATCACATCCATGACACCCAAGGATTTCGTTCCGAGAACATGGGTCAAGACGAGTTTTTTGTTGCTGCACAAGGGGAGGTCACCAATGACTATGTCGAAACTCTCGGCCTTCGATTGGCGGCAGGGAGGGACTTTGACGTAAAATTTAATACAGATTCCACGGCCTTTGTGATCAACGAAGCGGCGGCTAAACAAATGGGGTATTCGCCCGAAGAAGCGATCGGTAAAAAACTTGCTCGGTTGGGTGGAAATCCGGATGATTCCGATCGTTGGGCAACCATTATCGGCGTCGTGGAAGATGCCAATTTTTTATCGCTTCACACCGCTGTTCAACCTATCGTGTTTGGCCGTTGGCTTGATGATCAGCGATACGCTGTCGTTCGCATTCACCCCGAAAACGTAGATGAAACACTTGCCTTCTTGGAGGAGGCTTGGACCGCATGGGAGCCGGGATATCCTTTCCGATACTTTTTCATGGATGATGATTATCAGACGTTTTACGAGCAAGAGCAACGACTCGGGAGCATATACTCCTACTTTACGTTTCTGGCGGTCATGATTGCATGTTTGGGGCTGTTTGGGCTGGCGTCCTTCGTGACCACGCAGCGTACTAAGGAGATCGGCGTCAGAAAAGTGATGGGAGCATCGGTTCCGCGCATTGTAGTATTGCTTTCTAAGGAATTTACGGTCCTAGTTCTTGTGGCCTGCTTTGTTGGGTTTCCGGTAGCTTGGTATGCCATGTCGAAATGGCTCCAAGATTTTGCCTATGCAACGACCATTGGATGGGGCATATTTGCGATAGCCGGAGTTTCGGCCCTGTTGATCGCTTGGTTAACGGTCAGTTATCAGTCGATTCGAGCAGCGACTTGCAATCCGGTTGAAGCGCTCAGGTACGAGTAACCGTGGCAACTTCACTGTGGCAACTACGCCGTGGCAACTTCACTGTGGCAACTTCACCTTACAAACGGGTCTTCCAAATTCTGAATCGACTCAATTTTGCCCAGTAAAATGTCCCGTAATCTCCTCTACCTGATCTGTCTGGTTCTCTTGACCGGTTGTGCCAACGCCAGAATGGCGGCGGAACTAAAATCCATCGGGTTTGAGTGGGTACCGCTACCTGGAGGTTCGTTTACCATGGGTGACGTCTATTTAGGTGATAATCTGGACGCTCAACCTGTGCATTCGGTGCAGCTAGCCCCATTTTATATATCGAAATACGAGACCACGCTGGATCAGTATGACTGGTTTACGGCTCAATCTGGGCGTGAAATGGTCTTTCCAGAGCAAACAGATCGCGGTCGTCGCGCAGTGAATCGGATTGACTGGTTTGATGCCGAAGCATTTTGTTCTTTCATCGGAGGTCGGTTGCCGACTGAAACCGAATGGGAATATGCTGCTTCAGGGGGAAGCTTGAAGCAAATGTATCCGGGTACCAATGATGAAGTTGAGGCCGAAGAATACATCCGATATATCCTTAACTCCATCGCAGAAGTCTTTCCTGTCGCGACGAAAAAACAAAATGCCTTCGGTCTATTCGATATGGGTGGAAATGTAGCCGAATGGATCGGAATGTTTTATGAGTACTATCCAGCACCTGGAAACCAACCCAAAGATTTCGATTTAGCCAATAGAGACCTCCGGCTTATAAGGGGCGGAGGCTATTCCGCCGATTTATTCCTGACCAGGACGTATTGGAGGGCTGGAACGCTCGGCAAGGTTGCTGCTCCCGGGGTCGGGGTGCGATGCGCGAAGGACGCAAAATGAATTTGAAGGGCGTCTCGGAATAAAAGACAAAACACTCTTCTTTTTCATATTTTCCGGTTTCATTTTCAAGAAACCTTATTTAGATTCAATCTAAATAAGATGTAACTTATTCGTACGTCGTGTAACAAACCGGGCCTGCGTCACTTTGATTTCCGAGCTAGGACTTGGAAAATCAGCGCGGAACCAGTCAAAAATTTAATAATGAGCCCCATTCACGTACCCCAGCCGTTAACCAGCTTTTCCACGGGCGTCTTGGTACAGTTGGCTTTTTTTGCGCTAGGGGATCCGGAAGCCCAGCGCCTTAGAGAATTGGGGGTCATAGAAGGCAACCAAATTCACATCCTGAAAAATGGGGACTCCTTTGTTTGTTGCGTTGAATCGAGTCGCATTGCGCTTCGGCGCGAAGTCGCGATGAACGTATTTGGAACTCCGGTGGTGTTATGACTTTGGCCGATCTTAAACCGGGGGACAAGGCAATCGTCAAGGGCTGGAGCAGCAGTGTCCCTCCCCTCAGACTGATGGAGCATGGGATTTTACCGGGAACGGTAGTTGAAATCGTGAGATTTGCTCCGCTCGGGGATCCTGTTGATATTAAAGTCAGGGGATTTCATTTGAGTATTCGAAAAGAAGACGCTGCACAAATTATTTTAGAAACGGAGTTTCCAGCCTAACGGTGTCCAAGTCCAGCGTCCATACTAATCTGAAGCAAGTGGCCAAACTGAAGCGAGTGGCCTTGATTGGAAACCCAAACGTTGGAAAAACGACCGTTTTCAACGTCTTGACCGGAATGCGGCAGAAGGTAGGCAATTATCCGGGAGTCACAGTCGAGAAGAAGACGGGCCGGATGGATGGTGAGGTTCCCATTGAGATTATTGACCTGCCAGGTTCATACAGTCTAAGTCCAAAGTCGCTGGACGAACGAATTGCTTATGACGTGCTTTCCGGGCATTTAGCTAATGAGCCTAGGCCAGACTTGGTAGTTTGCATTGTAGATGCCAGCAATTTGGAGCGTAATCTTTACCTGGTTACGCAAGTTCTGGATCTTGGACTACCCGTCATTGTCGCCCTGAACATGATGGATGCGGCGGAAGCAGCTGGATTGGTTATCGATTTGAAACTGCTTTCCGAAAAACTGGGCGTTCCCGTTCTTCCGATGTCAGCATCTAAAAACGAGGGGATCGGAAAGCTCAAATATCAAATCAGAAGAACGGATTTGACCGTCGCTCCGGAGCGTAGTTGGACGCTCATGCCGGCTGTTGAAGTTGAGATTCCTGCTCTCATTCAGATTCTAGCCGAGGAGGCCCCCAAAGTACCCGAGCGGCAGCGATTTATCGAAGTCCTACAGTGCCTGACCAGCGACACCATGCTGGATTACTGGAACAAATGGGCGCCCAATTTTCAAAAAGAAGTCCAGCAAGCCCGTTTGAGGCTCTTGTCCAATAAAGTACCGTATCAACAAGCCGAGGTAATTGGTCGATATGGCTGGCTGAGTCCTCTTGTAGCGCAAGTGGTTACGCGGAAGAAAAACGTTGGAGATGCGTCCGTTTCAGATAAAATCGACGCCGTACTAACCCATCGGGTCTTCGGCCCGCTCTTTTTCGGGCTGATTTTGCTCCTCATATTTCAGGCCGTGTTTTCGTGGGCTACCCCGTTAATGGATCTTATAGAGTCCAGCGTTATCGGGCTGGGAGCGATCATTAGGGCCTCTTTTCCTGCTGGAATGGCCACAGATTTGTTGGTCGATGGAGTCGTGTCTGGTGTGGGAAACGTGGTGGTCTTTTTACCGCAAATTCTGTTGCTGTTCTTCTTTCTAGGGCTCATGGAAGACACCGGGTACATGGCCCGTTCAGCTTTTATTATGGACCGGTTGATGAGCCGCGTTGGACTCGGCGGGGGCTCGGTCGTGCCGCTCCTTTCGTCCTTTGCATGTGCCATTCCAGGTATAATGGCGGCGAGGACGCTAGCCAATCCCAAGGATCGGTTGATAACTATCATGGTCGCTCCACTTATGAGTTGTTCGGCCAGATTACCGGTCTATACGCTCTTTATTGCGGCGTTTCTTCCAACGGGTAAAGTGTTGGGTCTCATCACCTTTCAGGGTTTGGCCATGTTTTCGATGTACTTACTCGGAACCGTGATGGCATTCGTGGCCTCTATGGTGCTTAAGCGCATAGTGTTTAAAGGCGAGTCCTCCTTTTTTGCCATGGAATTGCCCCCGTATCGAATGCCTCGATTCAAGCAGATATTTTGGCGGATGATTGATCGTTCCAAAGCGTTTGTGATTCGGGCCGGTAAGATCATTTTTGGAATGTCCATCATTCTCTGGGGGCTTGCCCGCTTTCCGGTTACGGAGCCTAGTGCAGAAATCGCCTTGCTTCGGAGTTCAGCAGACACGGTTTTTGAGCAAAGGGTTGATAGTCTTGCGTCGATAGGTGTGCCGTATGCGGAGGCATCAGAGCAAATCGGCGCGGAAATGGCCTCGAGATATCGTCGAGTTGACGCTGCGGAGGCCGGTTTTCAGATTGAGCATAGTTTCATCGGAAAAATTGGACATACGCTCGAGCCCGTCATGCGTCCATTAGGTTTTGACTGGAAAATCAGTGCCGGGATCGTGTCGGCCTTTGCGGCTCGGGAAGTTATTATCTCGGCGCTGGCAACGATTTACAGCGTAGGGGACGTCGGAGAAGACAGCCCGCTACTTCGGGAAAAATTAAAAGCAGATACCTATCCCAACGGAGACCCGGTGTACACGCCGCTGGTAGCCGTCAGTCTCTTGGTCTTCTTTGTTTTGGCGCTTCAGTGTATGAGCACCCTGGCCATAGCCAAACGTGAAACCAATTCCTGGAAATGGCCGGCCGTTATGTGGTTATATATGACGGGATTGGCTTATCTCTTCTCCCTCATCATCTACCAGGGCGGAATGGCGCTCGGCTGGGGATAGGTCGTCTACGCTACGGGAGCTCAGCGTGTAATTCACCTCCCGGTTCGACCTAAATCACCCCAGCATACATTTCGTCAATCAATTCGTTGTAATGCGCATTGATTACCTTTCTTTTGAGCTTCATGGTCGGAGTCATCATGCCATTTTCAATCGAAAAGGGTTCTAGGACAAGCCGAAAATCGCGAATCTTTTCGTGCGCAGCGGCCTGCCTGGAATAGGACTTAAATAGCTGCGCAAATACCCGTTGAACCTCTTCCGTCGCCAAAATGTCTTGCAATTTAACAGCCGCGATTCCTTGCTCTTTAGCGTAGTTTTTGATCACTTCTTCGTCCGGAACTACCAGCGCCGTTAAAAACTCTCTGGCCTCTCCAACAACCATGATCTGATCGATCCAGGGCTCATGCTTGAATCCTTCTTCGATGGGGCCCGGATAAATATTTTTACCGCCGGCAGACACAATCATGTGCTTAATGCGGTCGGTTATGACTAAAAATCCGTCATCAAAACAGCCTACGTCGCCCGTGTGATACCAACCGCTACTGTCGATAGCCTCCCGAGTGGCTTCTTCATTGTTCCAATAGCCTTTCATGATATTGGGGCCTTTGGCCAGAATTTCCCCCGCCTTAGAGGTCAACTTACTTGGATAGTCATCGCCGGTAAGTTGTGCGATAACATTACCCGAATCTAAATCCTGAATCCCAATCGTGACGCCTGGAATGATATGTCCAACAGCTCCATATCTAGGATTACTAAATGGGGTGATACTCAGTACTGGAGAGGTTTCGGTTAAGCCATACCCTTCCACGATCGTGATACCCGTTGCAAAAAAGAATTCGCCAATGGCTTTGGGTAGGGCGGCGCCGCCGGAAACCCCAAATTCGATGCTTCCGCCCAGTTTCGCATGCAATTTTGAGAATACCAATTTGTGGGCTAATGACTTCTGGGCTTTCAAAATGAGCCCCGGATTTCCCCCTCTGGTCTTAATCGTATGATATTTCATTCCGACTTTCAGCGCCCAATGAAAGACTTTCCGTTTGGAGGAGGACCCCTCCTCTACCGACTTCAAAACGGAATTAAAAATCTTCTCATACAGTCGAGGAACGGAGAGTAATACCGTGGGCTTGACTTCCAGAATGTCCCGGGTAACGGTATCAACACTTCGGGCATAGGATATGACCATTCCGGTCGCGATCGTTCCCAAATAGCCACCCAAGCGCTCAAATGAATGACATAGTGGCAAAAATGATAGATGTCTCCCGCCTTTTTCAAACGGAAGCCGCTGTATGGCCGCTTTTAGATTCGAACATAGGTTTTCATGCGTTAGCATGACCCCTTTCGGGTTTCCGGTGGTACCAGAAGTGTAAATTAGGGCGGAAAGATCGCTGGGTTTAACCGCGGCTTCATTGGCGCGGATCGCATCCTTAAACTCCTCATAAAGTCCTGCGCCACTCGTCATTGCTTCGTCAAATAAATCGACGTAATCCACGTCTTCCCCCTCGGCCTTGGTGGCTACCATCGACACGATTTTTTTTAACTGAGGGCACAAATCGTAAATCTGAAGGGCCTTCTTGAGCTGAATTCCGGTCGAAACTATAAAAATGCTAGCTTGCGAGTCATGAATGATATACGACACTTCGTTTGCAGGAAGGGTCGTATACAACGATACGTTTACGGCTCCAAGTAATTGAGTGGCCATATCAGTAAACGCCCACTCCGGTCGGTTTTCAGACAAAATGGCTACGCGATCTCCGGGACGCACCCCTTGGGCGTACAAATAGCCGGTCATCGCATGGACCTGATATTGAAAATTTTCCCAGGTGATGTCCGTCCACTCTTTGGTGTCCTTGTCAACATGCCGGAGAACCACTTGATCGGTCCCAGAATGATACTTGACCAGCCCGTTAAAAAGCTGGGGTACGGTATTGAAATCTACGAGTGCTGGCATAGACTGTAGCCTAAAAATGGTAAAAAGGGGGTCTACTGAGCTTCGAGCCCAACAACTTTTTTAAGGGTGGAATGCCCATCATCTTCCATTAAACGAACCAATCCTTGCTTGATGGAGCGAATGAGGCCCGGCCCCTCATAAACTAAACCTGTATAAACTTGAATGAGAGAGGCACCGGCTTTGATCCGCTCATAGGCATGCTCGGCGCTAGCTATTCCGCCAACTCCAATTATAGGGACGCGTCCTTCGGTCTTGCGATACAAGTATTTAACCAGCCCGTTGGCGCGGGCACGTATAGGCTGGCCACTCAGTCCACCATTTCCGATCGCTTCGATCCGGCTCGGAGAAGTCACCAGACCGTCACGATCGGTTGCCGTGTTGCTGGCAATGAAACCGCTTACTCCATGGGCCAGCGAAACCAAAATCATTTCGTCATAAAAACTATCCAATACGAACTTGGAGGCCGATGGAGGCGACATCTTGACCAAAACGGGTACTTTTCGAGCCATCCGGGATCGCTCTTGCATGATGGCCCTAAGCAGATCGTCAAGCGAATTGGGATCCTCAAACGTCTTTCCTTCCGTCGTGTTGGGACAGGAAATATTGAGCGCAATGTAATCGGCGTATGGTGCGACTATTTGGAAGCTTTCGCAGAAGTCAGCGATAGCGGCGTCACCGTAAATCGAAGCGTCGTGAGTCTTGACGATGTTGATCCCAATCGGGAAAGCACCCAGACCTGCAAACCGCCTCAAACGGGGCGCAATGGCAGCTGCCCCGGCGTTGTTAAGCCCCATCCGATTAATTAAGGCCTCATCTTCAGGGAGTCGGAAAGCGCGAGGTCGCTTATTGCCTTTGCATCGTTTAGCACTGATTGATCCGACTTCGACAAACCCACACCCTGCCTTTCTAAAAAAGGGAATCAATTGGGCATTTTTGTCAAAACCAGCCGCCAGGCCCACAGGGTTTGCAAACGTTTTGCCTAAAATTTCCTGGTGCAAACTCGGATGCGCAAACTCGAACATCGAATCCAACAGAAATGGCGTCGCTTTCTGTGCGATTCGCGCGGCAGTCGTTGCAACCCCATGGGCTCCTTCGGCGCTCAGCAAGAATAACAAAGATCGGAGTTTTGAATACATCGCTGCAGAAAGTCTTAGGCACGTGAAATCCTAAGATACATCATCCTGCAACGGGTCTCCTACCAACCGGGCACCAATTGGAATCCAAAGTGGGCGCCTTTTAACGGCCGTTGGAATGGCCTGGCATAAAATATTTCGAGGACGGTATATCCGAACATGTTAAACCGAGTAGAAACCCCTGCGCTAAAGACGGGAATCCGATCGGCGGTAGCTTTGGTTTCCCATCTGAGGTCTGGAGCTTCATTTTCGGTCCAAGAAACGCCACCATCAGCGAAGAAAGACACTTCCGTTGGCAAGTAGGGGAAATTGATCAGTCCATAGGACTCTGATCCGAACAGAGGAATACGGAGTTCAATACTAGCCAACCCGAGCCGGGTACCAAGAAGTCGTTCCTGCTCAGCGCAAGCCTGTCTGTTGGGTGTCGGTGTGCATTCATCTGGATCATCAAACGACGTAAAACTATATCCACGAACGAACCCAATGCTGTTGGCATAACCCAAGTATTCTTGGGTAAACAAGTTGTTGTCCTGTGCTTTCGCGCCATAGTTCCCGACGTGCAATCCCCTGAAAGCTAACGTTAGGCTCTTATATTGAAAATACTTACGATAATCGACTTGGACCCTTAAATACGTCTGTGAGCCTACAAATGGAGCGATTTCTAAACGGGATCTGCCCCCACGAATAGGCGAAGTATAGCCAAAGAAAGAGTAATCCGAAACCAAAGCCAGCCCGGATTTAGCAAAGTACACCGCGTCGGGTTCTTGCGAATTCAGATCGGTTCGCACTCGCCGAACGCCCAGCGCACTATAGTAAAACGTATCTCTTTCGTAGTCGAAACCGTAGCGGGTAAAACCAACCGAAGCTTCTATCCGCCTTGTGGCGGTGAAGGGATAGGACGCGATTCCGTCGATATTATCTACGTAAATACGATATTTGAATTGGTTAATGACTTGCGATGGCAGCCCAGTTTCCTGATCATAACGCGGCTGATCCCATTGTGAGGCTCCATACACGATTGGGGTGTGACCTGCGAAACCGCCCCAGTTAAATCGGTTTTTCCGGTTGAGGTACCCAACCTGAGCTCCGATATCTTTAAACGTTCCGTTGGCTTGGGCCACGACCGTCAAGTTTTGATTTCCGAGCATATCGCTAAAAAAGAAGCCTACTCCCCCGCTAACCCCCGAGCCATAAACGCCTCCTGCAGAAACGCCGACCGTGGGAGGAGCCACGAAATCGAGTTTCAAACGTGGGCTATAGACCTCGGTCATATAGTCTTGATCAGGTGGAAGCCCCGTTAACGAGTCGTTTAAATACGTTCCGACTAACCCTTCATCGAGTCCGCGATACGGAGGAAGAACGGATGCAATCGGGCGGCCCTCATTTTCAGAAATAACGACCGGAACACCCTCTAATTGGTCGCTTTCACGAGAATAGACCGCGTACTCGGAGTTCGAAAACACAGAAAACATCATCCGGCCGTTTTGCGCTGCCACCGTCATGGCTGGTGATAATGCGGTAATTCCCGAAATACCGGTGCGTTGATTCGTAATCTTGAAAACGTTCTCGGTCGCAAGATCCATTCGATACACATCCTTAAACCCATCGTAATTCGAAATGAAGTACAAATTGCGACCGTCTGGGGAAAATTGAGGGTTGTGATGTGCTCCATCAAAAGGTCGAATAACTTTGATTTCAAGCGACTCGACGTCGATAATGGCCAAGCGCTCTTGACTGTATTCCAGCGTCCGAAAATCGGTCCCATCATCACCGCGGTCGGTTGTAAAGGCCAGCGATTTTCCATCGGGAGACCAAGCGGGTTGCATATCTGCATACCGGTCGTTGGTTAGCTGCCGGACATCGCCTGAATCCATATTCAACAGATAGAGATCGCTGATCCCGCCATCCATACCCGAAAAGGCTAGAACATTGCCGTCGGGAGACCACGCCAGGTTGGTGATGGCTGAAACACCATCAACGGCAAAGCGCTTTTTAACTGACCCTTTGGTCCAATCTAGGATAGAAATCTCGTTATCGCCGTCTACAAAAGTAATGAAAGCAAAATCGCGACCGTCGGGCGACCACGCACCAGCCGAAGCAATGAATCGAATAGCGTCGAAGTGGGCGTCTCGGTTTCCACTTTTTAGTTTTCGGATGATTTCTCCCGTATTGGCATCCGCAATAAAGAGATTAATTTCAAAGAGATCCTTTTCGGACAGGAAGGCGATGTACTGACCGTCTGGGCTCAAAACGGGGGCGATATTCATTTTTCCGCCCTCCATATCCTTAGAAACTACTCGTCGTCCAGCGACCTCCGCGCTATCTCGACCAACCGTAAGGGGCAGATAGGTGTCTTTTACCGATTGAATCCACTCGGTAGACAGCGAGTCGGTTGTAATTCCAAGCGTGTATACAAACGCGGAATCAACCCCAACCTGTCCGGACAGTTTAAACAGATTCGCGACCGCAGAATCCCCATATTTTCCCCCGATATACGCCAAATAGGCTTGGCCATACCGATAGGGGAAGTAGCTCATGTCCCGGGTAATCTTTTCAATAGTGGGTAAGTCATCTCGCAAAGCGGCATCGCGCATCCACATAGCTGTGTGCGGATCGAACCGTCCCACCGAAAAGTATTCGGCCATTCCTTCCGTCATCCATAGGGGCACAAACTCGAAAGCAAATCGCAAAGAATCCGTCCGAGACAGGGCAATATCGTATTGGAATGAGTGGACCAACTCATGGCCTAAAACGTGATCGGTATCTTTATAACTTCCAGTTAGCGGCATAATGACACGTTCCTTGAGACTTTCTGTCACGCCTCCAGTACCCTCACCCAGAGAGCCATTGATGGCATTCGTTTGATGAAAGTCGGCATCATTGGCATAAAAAATGATCGGTTTACGCTTGTAAAACTCACGTAAAAAAGTGCGGGAATGTCGTTGATACCAACGCTCGGCCATCCGGGCCGCGTCAGAAACGGCTTCTTGCTCTTCGGGATAAAAGAAGATTTCGAAGTGATCCGTTTTGAACGACTGAAAATCGAATTTGTCGTATTGGACTTTATTTCGTCCAAAATATTGGGCTGATACATTCTGGGTTGACAGCCCCATTCCGAGCACAAAAAATGCCAGCAAACTTCCACGAAGTGCACGTCGATATAATGTATTCATAACCACCTTTTTTCTCGAAGAGATTGCTGGCGAGTGGAGGGCTCTCTCTTCCATTCTATTACTGGATACGCAAGCTTTAAACTTCTTTGCAAAATAGGGTGCAATAACGACACGTCAATTTGCTTAGAAGCCAAGACCTGATACTAGGTTTCTGATTAAGAGTCGCAATTAGTTACACAAAAAACGCGGTTTTTCCTTCCAATGGTAGTGAATTGAAACTGATTTGCAAGAACGGCTCGTTGAACGGAACTCGGGTGCCTTTCTTTTGATTGTATACTATCGGTCACGAAGCCTTTCACAGATTTTCAGTACGGTTACCAATCATGGATGAGGGACGCTCAAGGGTTCGCATTTTTTCAGCAATCGTTGTCATTATTATCGGCACTTTGACACTCAGAGTGGGAAAAATGCAGCTGGTGGACCGTCAGTCGCATACTGGGCAATCTGAAAATAATTCTATGCGTGAGCGTCGGGTACAAGCCCCCAGAGGTCGATTTTTCGATCGAAACGGCGTGCTTTTGGTCGAAAACGTGCCTGCTTATACGCTATATGTGACCCCCAATTATTTTGACGATGCATCTATTCCTCTTTTGGCGGAATTATTGAGCGTGTCGGATTCTACGGTCGCTCATCAGATACAATTGGCGCGGAAACACAGTTTGTATAAAAGAAGCATCGTCCAAAGCAATATTACTTTGGCTGAGTTAGGGAGGGTTCTTGAGCAAAGGCACGTTTTGGGCGGAATCGATTACGATATCACCCAAAAAAGAACCTATACGACACCGGCCAATATGACCCACGCGCTCGGATACGTCCGCGAAATTACAAGTTCTAGATTGGCTGAACGAGCTGACGACCTGTACAAACGCGGAGATCCTATCGGTCAAAGCGGACTCGAGCTTGAGTACGAACGATATGTGCGGGGCCAAGTGGGTGCGGACTATAAAATGGTCAACATCAAAGGTCAGGTGGTAGACGACTACCTCAGGGGCTCGATGAATAAAGCCCCAATCAACGGTTTGGATTTGACGTTGACCATCGACGCCGATTTGCAAGCTTTTGCGGAATCCCTTTTTGTTAATAAGAGGGGTGGTGTCGTCGCCATCGATCCCAATACGGGTGAGGTGCTGGCCATGCATAGCGCCCCCGACTACGACCTTGATCTATTTGCCGCGCGTCTTGACCCCACTAAATGGAGCGAACTCGTCAACTCGCCGGAAGAACCCCTTTTTAACAGGGTGACGCAGTCCGTCCTGGCGCCGGGGTCGACGTTTAAGCCCATGATTGCACTTCTGGCCCTATCAGAGGGCACTATTGATGAGAATTATACCTATTACTGCAACGGTGGCCACCCGATTGGCAGAGGCAGTTTTTTCAAATGTTTGGCTAAGCACGGATCGCTCAACGTGGTCGAAGCCCTTAAGGAGTCCTGCAATTCATTTTTCTTTGAAATGATGCGCCTCCACGATGTAAATACCCTCCACGATTTTGCCGCTCGATTCGGTATTGGCGAGGCTCCGTATCTTGATATTGCTAAATCGGAAATCCGATCAGGATTGCTACCCGACTCCGCCTTTTTTAACAAGGCTTACGGGGAAAGAAAGTGGACCCAGGGGTACATCATGAACTTAGGCGTTGGGCAGGGAGCTCTCGAAGTTTCTCCCCTTCAGCTAGTACGTTATGTTGCCGCGTTCGCGAGCGATGGTCTCATGGTCACGCCTCATTTGGTTCGGAACATGGTGGATATCCAAACCGGCAAGATTACGACTCCCGAGATAGAGCCACCTCGACGGGTCAAGGTCAATCAGACGTATCTCGATCTGGTAAAAAAAGGGATGCGCAGAGTCATCACCGACGAAAGTCCGTGGCTGGAAATTCCGGGAATCACTTCGATTGGAAAAACAGGATCTGCCCAAACCCCCCGGAGTGGAACGTCAGATGCCCTGTTTATTATGGCTGCTCCGGCCGAAAACCCAAAAATCGCGATCGCCGTAATCGTAGAAAACGCTGGGTTTGGCTCGGGTTCGGCCGGTCCAATTGGCAGCTTCATGGCGGAGCGGTATTTAACCGGAAGGATTAATCCGATCAGGGACATTTACATGAAAAGCATGATGTCCAAAAACAGTGCTACAATCACCAATAACTGAGGATTTTAGTGCGCACTTGGTATCGTAATCTTGATGCAGTAAGTATTATGGCGTGGATCGGTTTGGTATTGGCCGGGCTTGTCGCCATTTACTCGGCTACTCACGGTCCTTCGGCGGATGTCACCGCGTTCGAGCCTGAGGACAACTTTATCAAGCAATTGCTTTGGCTCGGTATCTCGGTTTTCGGCGTCTTGGTTGCATTGATGCTTCCTGTTCGATTTTTTCAATTGGCTGCGTTTCCGGTCTATATCATTACCACCGCTCTGCTTGTGGTAGCTCTCCTTATTGGGCGAGAGGTAAACGGATCCAAGTCTTGGATTTATTTCGGACAAACCGGGATTCAGGTCTCCGAACTAGCCAAAGTGGGTACAGTGATGGCGGTCGCTCAACTCGTAGGTATGCGCCGGCCCAAAACGATGGACCTTAAGTTTGCTTTTATGTTGGTCGCTTTGATCTTGGTACCGGCGGCGCTGATCGTATTGCAAAATGATACGGGTACAGCCCTCGTATTTTTCGGATTGATCCCGATAGCCTTGTTTTGGAGCGGTATTGAGCTCAATTTACTTTTGGTGATGGTAGGTCCGGCTTTTGCGGGATACTTGGCCGTCGTTTTTGCACCGGCCGCCTATCTGTTTGCCATCGTTTTTACTGGATTCATCTTGTGGCGAACCAGGGACAAACGAATTACGATCGTCACGGGGCTATTGACTGGGGGCATCACGGCCTTAGCCAAAATTGCGATGACTAAGGTGCTCAGCGGCTACCAACTTGCGCGGGTTTTGTCTTTTACGGATCCGGGCGCCGAAGAATTTCGCCAAAATGTCGGTTTTCACCAGGTTAATTCCATGGCCGCCATTGGGTCTGGGGGATTTGCGGGTAAAGGATTCATGGAGGGTACTCAGACCCAAGGCGGGTTTGTAATGGAGCAATCCACAGACTTCATTTTTTCGGTAATTGGAGAGGAATTTGGATTTATTGGATCTGTTGTGGTTCTCGGCTTGTTTGCCCTCCTACTGGTGCGTCTTTTAACTTTGGGATCCAATATTAAACACCCATTTGGCGTGATGATGGCGGGCGGAGTGACCGGCGTTTATTTGATCCATATTTTTATCAATGTTGGAATGGCCACGTCGTTGCTACCGGTGGTTGGAATCCCGCTACCTTTCATTTCATATGGCGGATCGGCGTTGTTGGCTAACAGTGCCCTATTTGCCATCGTTCTATCCCTGCATTTGAAGCGTGATGACTTTTCCATTTACGGCTACTAGTCGCTAACAATCACCCGAATGTTTTCAAGCCTAGGTCGCATTGTACAGGTTCTTTCAGATCGGCAAAAAACGCGGCAACGAGGAATACACTGGGCCGTTCTCACAACTAGCTTTGTTGCATTGGCGTCAATCGGTCTGTCCCTTTATTTGACCCCTGAGGGAGCCGATCTGTCTTATCAGTTTATCGAAGAAGGCGCGTTTAACACCTATTTTTCGTCTCTTCTTCTGTCCTGTGGGGCGGTATTTATGTTTGCCACCTACACTAGTGAACGAATAGCGGGCTCCGAAAAGAATGGGTATTGGCTCGTACTGGCGGCTGGCTTAGCTTTTCTTTCGGTGGATGAAATATTTAAAATTCACCATCAAATAAATGCAGTGCTTACCCACGCTGGACTTTCAAGTCCTATTGCAGATTGGACTGATTTCGTTGGGATAATCTATGGTGTGGTAGCCCTTTCAGTGATGTGGGTGATGTTGCCCAAATTGGTTCAAATCCGATCAATGCCTGAGTTATTAGCCGTCGCTTTTTTGTTCTATTTGGCCCATACGCTTGCGGATTCTCTAGTTCGACACAATTCTGACTTCACGCATATCGCAGAAGAGTCGTTGAAACTGTTTAGCAGTGCCTTTCTGATGTTGGCTAGCTACTCTGGGTTGGTTTGGACGTTAGATCGGACGCGGGGACGACGGGCCAATTAGCTTTGCGACTGCCCCGTGATGGGTCCTTTTCCGAAAAAGCGCATCGTAAAAGTAGCCGCAGCGAGTCCGAAAATGATCGATGAAACGAGAAACAGCGTCTGGTCCGGGTGTGCCATCCAACTCTTAACACTGAAAATGAAGGAGGGGAAAGCGAACATCAAATTCTGAAGGACGAGTGGGCGTCCATAAATTCCTCCGATCGAGGCAGTCTTGTTTAAATAGTTCATCCACCCGAGGCCTAGCAGAGCGGCTCCCAAAAGCTGAATTGTCCAAACGGAGAATGGAGAGGATTCTTGCTCGGAGATCCGCAAGAGTTCTACGGGTATAAAAAAGAGGCCCAATCCAAATAGGAAATAAATGAGCGCGATTGTCAGCACGTCGTAATTCGTTTTCAAAGCATTTTATGGTTAAGGCATTCCGTCAAAGAAATCAACTTTTCCCGTCTCAAGCGAATATTCAGCCCCCACAACCAATAATCCATTGGTCTGAATTAAGTCCTCGAGAATCGGAGATCCGTGGCGTAAATGATTAGCAGAGGACCGAATATTGGCCCGAATTGCCATTTCTAGCAGCTTATCTGCATTATTTTTGAGGTCGGTATCCATCAACGACTCGACAGAGGGTTGAATCCGACCAACAATAGCGTGCAAATTAGGGGATCGACTTGAAACGGGAAGCTGCAATTCCTCAATGGTAGCAAGTACGGCTCCACAACTGGAATGCCCCATTACGACGACCAAACGAGTTTGAAACCGGTCCGCAGCAAACTCTACGCTCGCCACTTGAGATGGTGCAACCACGTTCCCGGCAACCCGAATGACAAATAGGTCTCCCAGGCCCTGGTCGAATACCATTTCAGCGGGCACTCTGGAATCAGAGCAACCCAAAATGATAGCGATGGGATTTTGACGCTCCACAAGTCGATCTCGTTGCCTTTGACTGGGTCTCGAACTACTACTTCGAAACCCGGCAACGAACCTTTCATTGCCCTCCAGTAAAAGTTGGAGGGCCTCTCCGGCTGAAATCATTTCATTATTATTTGAACTTTGCCCAATTTTAAGGCACGAAACAGTACTAGTCGCTGGTAAGTATAGCTCCGAAAGAGGTCATAAATCGAGCCCCTCGGTCAGAAAAAGCGATTTTCAAAGGCCTAAAAGGATGTACCGTGATGAATTTTTGAATTAATGATGCACTATTGGCATCTTTCTATTGCTTTACCGTATTATTGTATCGAAATCGGCTCTTCTGCCCTCTTTTCTTCGACGTCTGGATCCTCGCCCGTCCTCCGAATTCCTTCGGCCCTGGTTAAGCGGTTATCTCTTCGACTTCTATGTAACTGGGTTGGTGGTATGGGTTGAGTACTTTTAGTTGTTTTAATCAAAAGAACGGGGTCATCTGATCCCTCCGACGTTATGAAGAAGATTTTTGTTGGCAACCTTGCATGGAAAGTCGACGACCAAGAGCTTGAGAACATGTTTGCAAAGTATGGTGAAGTCCAGTCTGCTAAAGTTATTTCCGATCGCGAAACCGGCCGCTCACGTGGTTTTGGCTTTGTTGAAATGGAAGACAGCGCAGCAGATGATGCCATTGAAGGACTAAACGGAATTGAAATTGACGGTCGCGACCTACGTGTCAACGAAGCCAATGATCGCCCGGAACGTAGTGGCGGTGGCGGCGGCGGTGGCAACCGTGGCGGCGGCGGCGGTGGCGGTGGTTACCGTGGCGGCGGCGGTGGTTACAGTGGCGGCGGCGGCGGCGGCGGACGTGACGGTGGTAACCGTGGCGGCGGCGGCGGCGGCGGCTCACGCTGGTAGTCCGACTCGCTAGAGTTTTAAAGGGCGCCGATGCATTTGCATCGGCGCCCTTTTTTTATGCGCTTACAATGGTGCTGGTTTTAGCCGATACAAAGTGTATGAAAACAATCATACACGATGGACATCGAATCGACGCCCCCGGCTCAACCATAACCGGCCTAGAAGTAATTCGTTATGATGGGGAAATCGTATCAACCAAGAGATCCGTTCTGGGCGCCATGCATTCCTTTCAGGCGACCGAAAACGGCGAAAACGTCCACTATTTGGTGAAAATAGGCACGCGATGGCACGGCTTTGGAGCAACATGTACTATCTATCGCAATCAAGAACTCCTCTTTTCAGATTGTTGAGCGTTCGGACAAGACAGGTGCAGCTCCAGTTCGTATATTTGTCCAAACGATATCAATAAGAGGACAGATCATGGCAGCATATACTTGTAAGAAATGTGGAATGAGCGTAGGCTCGATGACGTGTGGACATTGCAACAAAGAGCTTCAGCACGACACCATTACGACCGCGGCAGGTGCCCAGGTAGCCGTTTCTAAATGTCCGGACGGACACGGCAAAGTGAAATCTCCCATGTGTTGCGGCAACGACATGACGTGTGAGATTGGCGGCTAGTTGTTCAGGTATAGGCCGTTCATTATCTGGAAAATAATTGCGGCTTAAACATCGCGAATCCGTGGACAATGGCTCTAAACCTGTTACCTTCTTCCCGTTACGGTCATTAGTCAGCTTTTGAGGATTTCACGATGAAGTACGTTATTTGCCTATTTTTTCTTTGCCCATCTTTGTTGGTCTCGGCGCAAAACAAGCAGATATTTTTCTACATGGGCGCCACCCAAATCATGGAAGATATGACCGCTGAAGCGGTGCAGGAGGCAACCACGGACCTTTTCACCTGCTTGTCAACGAAGTCGACCGAGAATGGAATTGTAGCGCATAACGATTACACCCAATCCTCTGCGGCTATGACCGAGGAATTACTCAAGTCGTTTTCGTCTTCCGGGAATGATTTTGACCGGTGGATGGCAGAAGAAAAATATTCTGACTTTAATTTTATAATTGTGATGATTGGCGGCGGAGTCCAGGTCATAAACGGGGAGAACAACTTTGCTCTTGGACTAGACATGGGCAAGATTGACCTCAACCCTAACGTGCCTGTTGACCCTTTTAGTATTTATGTTGGGAGTTCGATATCCGTTGTTGGCACCACCGGAATGGTTTGTGAGTTGATCTGGAAAACCCTCACCGATGAGATGGCCATATTAAATTGAGATTATCCTCTCCGGGCAAATTCCGAAACGGTTTATTGTTGATCGGTTAGTTTTCGCGCAATTCACTTTGCTTTTAGCATTGAAACTTATTACTATTAAAAACGCATACTAATAGATACCGTGTTTTAACCACCTTCGACTAGCCGTGGAATTACTTACTCGTTCAGAGGAATTATTACTCCTTGCCATTTGGCGCCTACAAGAAGAGGCCTATGGAATTCAAATTGGAGAGGAACTCACAAGCAAGACAGGTTCGATTTGGGCCATTGGCGCTATTTACGGCCCACTTCATCGCCTTGAAAAAAAGGGTTATGTGCGGTCCAGCCAAGGCGAACCGAAGGAAGAAAGAGGGGGCAGGAGAACAGTCATTTACGAACTGACAATCAAAGGTAAGGAGGCCCTGTTTCACGCAAAAGAAGTTGTCGAGAGCCTTTGGGCAAATATTGATACTACGGCATTCAAATTGGTGCGCTCGTGAATACCTCCCAACCTCGTCCCCCGCGGCTCGCAGCGTGGTTTTTGGATAAGTTTGTCGATTCTTCCGTTGCCTATGCAGTGCTGGGTGATTTCGAAGAGATATTTCGCCATAAAGCCACATCTAAAGGGCTTTTAGTCGCAAAAATATGGTATTGGTTCGAAGTGGCTAAGTCCTTTCCACCATTCCTTGTAGACCTTTGTTATTGGAGCTTCGTGATGTTGAAGTCCCAGTTTTCGATCTCTTTTAGAAGTGGTAGAAAACATGCGGGGTTCTCAATCATGACGATGCTCGGGCTGTCAGTGGGTATTGCAAGTTGCTTATTGATTGGGGCTTTTGTGAGGGATGAACTCTCATTTGATCGGCACTATGATAACGCAAACCAAATATTCAGAGTAGGTGTAGAGACGCCTGGTCCGGAGGGCAGCATTTCCTCAGCGGCTACGCCTCGGCCATTGGCGGAACTACTTGGCGACCAGTTTCCGGAAATCCACACGGTTGCGAGACTAAGTAAGGAGCGTGCGGAATCAGTTACGGTCGTTTCAGGGACTGAAAGTCATACTGAAATCGGTTTTGTTTTTGCTGACTCGAACATTTTTGATGTCTTTTCAATACCGCTTCAGCAGGGAATTCCGGGAAAGGTCCTAAGCGCTCCATTTTCGGTTGTCATTACACCGTCAACGGCTGAAAAGTATTTCGGTCTTGAAGATCCCATCGGCCAAACTTTAACGGTAAGATTGAGGGGTGATGGGGACTTGTTTTCCTATCAAGTAACTGGGGTAACGGCTGACCTTCCCTCCCAATCTCATTTTCACTTTGACTTTCTAGCTTCTTATCAACAACATCCATTCGCCACGGCCGATGATGGGACTGAGCGTGCAGACTGGTCAGATTCCGATGTGTACACGTACGTTCAGTTAAACGAAAATGTCATTTCAGAGACTTTGGAGTCAAAAATCGTCGGGGTGGTGGGGGATCAGCTGCGGCTACAAGTAGAACGAAATCAGCCGGGTTCCACTTTGGGTGATGGCGACAGCCCAAAGCTATTCCTTCAAGCGCTTACCGATATTCATCTTCGATCAGATCTTGCGAACGAATTCGAACAAAACGGAGATATTAGAACCGTCGTGTTTTTTGTATTGGTGGCGCTTTTAATCCTCTTTCTGGCCTGTGTAAACTATGTCAACCTGACCACGGCGAGGGCTTCGACACGAACCAAAGAAATTGGGATCCGGAAAGTGTTGGGATCTTATCGGAGGCAGCTCGTCCAGTTTTTTCTGACCGAATCGTGGATTCAGGTTTCCATAGCCACCATTCTGGCTCTCGGAATGTTTTGGATGATTCTTCCTTGGTTTAACAGTTTTTCTGGTAAAGACATCCAGCTTACTGCTCAGTCCGTGCTAGAGATCAGTCCATATTTAGCGGTAATCACCGTCATTGTTGGGATTATGGCCGGAGTTTATCCAGCATTGGTACTTTCATCTTTTCAGCCAGCAAAAGCTTTGAAAGGTGGAAAAAACGATCGGGGAATGAAGGGTTCGCTTCTTAGAAATGGATTGGTCGTATTTCAGTTTTCCGTGGCCGTGGGTTTGATGATCACAACGGTTGTGATGCAAAGGCAAATGGCGTTCATGCGATCTGCGGACCTCGGATTCGACAAAGAGCAGGTATTGGTCATTGACGGAACGCAGGGATTGAAACAACAAACGGAGTCCTTCAGACGAGAGCTACTCAAATTGCCAGGGATAATTTCCGTCGCTCACGCCGAGTCGGTACCGGGCCGCTCCATCGGATCTTCCATGTTTGTTGAGCAAGGTCAGGATTCCAGTACCGAAGTAGAACTGAGTCGGATGTATGCCGGCTTTGATTATCCTGAAACCTTGAACTTGAAGCTGGCGGAAGGACGGACCTTTTCACTCGATCATGCAACTGATTCTACCGCAGTTCTATTGAATCAAGCGGCTGTAAAAGCCCTTGGGATTACGAACCCCCTTGGTAAAATAATAGTCCGACAAGGAAATGATAGGATTTATACGGTGATCGGGGTGGTCGAGGATTATCACTTTCAGTCCATGTATTCGGAGATAGAGCCGCTTGCCATTATCGGACCGGATCCATTTTACGAGAATCGACCGCGCCAATTGTTTATCGCAAGAATTGCAATGGAAGATGTTGAGCAAACGGTGGGCCAGATCGCAAAGACGTGGGGATCGTTTACTTCTGAAATTCCGTTTTCGGCCTCATTTTTGGAAGCAGAATATGATGCAAACTATCAAGCAGATCAAAATGTGGGGAGAGCATTCGGCCTTTTCACCGCCGTTGCACTTCTCATGGCATTATTCGGCCTGTTCGGGCTAGCAACTTACGCAGCCCAGGTAAGGATATCTGAAATTGGTGTAAGGAGAGTTTTTGGAGCCTCATCCTACCAAATTGTTTGGTTGATGGTCTGGGACTTTACTCGATTTGTATTGATTTCTTTTGTGATCGCTATTCCGATAGCGTTTGTTTTGATGCAAAAATGGCTCGAGGACTTCCCTTTTAGAATAGCGATCTCTGTCGGAATGATCGGTACGATCATTTTGATTACGCTGGCGTCGGCGATCATAGCCGTTTCCTACCAGTCCGTGAAAGCCGCTCGCGTCCCACCTATAGACTCTCTCAAGTACCAATGAGAGAAGCTGATTCTGGGATATCATATTTTACTGCTTAAAGTGTTTTTTCGGTTTGCCGCTCCCTCGTTGGCGGTGCTATCGCTGTTGCGCGATACCCAATTGCACATCTATCATGGGAATTCCTTCACCCATTGATCGATTCGCATATGTCTCAGCTCCCCTCTCGGATAGTCCTTTACGGTCTGCTTTTCGTCGTCGCTGCGTGCTCAACTCCCGTAACGACCGCGGACTGGCCTGTTTATGGTGGTAACACCGAAAACACCCATTACACCACGCTGGATCAGATATCACCCGAAAATGTGGCTCAATTGCAGGTTGCGTGGACGTTTGAGACCGGCGATGAATCCCCCGGATCCGAAATGCAGGCCAATCCCATTGTAATTGATGGGATTATGTACGCCACGACTCCCAAAATGCACGTTTTCGCGCTGAATGCAGCAACTGGTGAGCTGATCTGGCGGTTTGATCCGAACAATGGAGAACCAGGCGGCGCGCGGTTTAGGCACCGCGGAGTCACCGTTACGGGAGATCGTGTCATTTTCAACTATCGAAATCGCTTGTACGCACTCGATCGGATTACTGGAATTCCAATCCCTAGTTTCGGAAAGGATGGTTGGGTAGATCTTCGGGAAGGTCTTGGTAGGCCCGTTGAAGGCCTTTCTGTGAGCGCTAGTACACCTGGGGTTGTCTTCGAAGACCTGTTCATTATTGGCAGCTCAATGTCTGAATCCCTACCGAGCGCCCCGGGGGATATTCGGGCGTACGATGTCAAAACCGGGGTTTTGCGCTGGAGTTTTCACACCATTCCTCATCCGGGTGAATTTGGGTATGAGACCTGGCCGCCCGAGGCATGGCAGATTGCAGGGGGAGCCAACGCCTGGAGCGGAGTTACGATCGACACGGAGAATGCGATTTTATTTGCCGCCACGGGATCGGCTTCTTATGATTTCTATGGCGCCAATCGTGCGGGAGACAACCTGTTCGCGAACTCCATTTTGGCCCTTAATGCCCGAACAGGTGAGCGCATTTGGCACTTTCAAGGGATCCGGCATGACCTGTGGGATCGAGATTTTCCTTCTCCTCCATCCCTTATTACCGTCAAACGCGATGGTCGATCGGTCGATGCGATCGCCCAGGTGACCAAAACCGGCCACGTATTTGTGTTGGAACGACTGACAGGGGAGCCGCTATTTCCGATTGAAGAGGTTGCGATGCCCGGTCCGACTTTGCCCGGAGAATGGACGTCGCCAACGCAGCCATTTCCTGTATTGCCACCTTCCGTTGCGCGGCAATCCCTAACCATTGATGAACTGACGCAGCGTACACCGGAAGCGCATGCCAGCGCATTGGCCACTTTCCACGCATACAGCACGGAAGGCGCATGGTCAACGCCCGACACGACGGGAATTATTCTTTATCCGGGAACGGACGGCGGGGGAGAGTGGGGTGGACCGGCCTTCGACCCAGAGACAGGATTATTGTATGTCAATTCAAATGAACAGGGTTGGCTGTTGAAACTTGTCGTTCCGAGCGATGAGTCCTTGTATAGGGCTCGATGTGCGAGTTGTCATGGGGCGGAACGTCAAGGATCAGGCGTCGGACCGACGCTGAAAGGATTGTTTGCGCGCAAATCCCGAGAAGACATCGCCAAAATCATTCAGGAAGGAACAGGCACCATGCCCGCGTTTTCATCCTTAATGAACCGTCGGGAAATAGAGGAAATTGTGAGCTTTCTCGAAACCGGCGTCGACGCTTCGGCGGCCAAAGTGGGCTCCACCCCATTTGATCTGCCTTACAAAACGTCAGTTATCGACATATTTCAGGACCACGAAGGATATCCAGGAAACATGACCCCTTGGGGTACGCTGAACGCCATCGACTTAAACGAGGGTACGATTCGCTGGTCCATTCCGTTTGGTGTCTATCCAGAATTGGCTGAAAAGGGCATGACAGACACGGGTACTGACAATTACGGCGGCGGAATCGTAACGGAGAACGGCCTTTTTATCATCGCGGCAACGACCTACGACAAGAAAATCCGAGCATTTGACAAGTTAACTGGCGAGGTCTTGTGGGAAGCCGATCTCCCTGCCTCGGGTAACGCTACGCCTTCTACTTACATGGTTAATGGAAAACAGTACATCGTGATCGCCGCCGGTGGCGGCAAGAACGGCGCGGCCAGCGGCGGGACGTACGTCGCTTTTGCGTTGCCGGATAAGTAATCAAATCGGCGCGAAGGAGTCCAATTTATTACCCGCTTGGGTAGACTGACCAAGTTGTAGGGAAGGTGTCAAGAGGCAGCAAAGGATGCATATCTAATTCTGACCACTAGACAGGCCGTTAACAAAAGAGCCGTGGAAGCCGGTGCAAACGGTACAAACGTGGCCCCCAATATTAATAGTGCCGTAGCGAGAACGAGGTATCTGAGTAGTCCTTTCTCATGGTTGAACTGGTCATGAACGACCCAGAGGCCTAATAAATACAGAGCGACCGGAATAGTAAGAGCGGCATCAGAAACGGCTCCTTCAATGTGAGCTTGCCCCGATAGTACGTCTACATTCAGGGCCAGTCCGGCTCCTACGGCTGCGACGGACGCAAACACGAGGAGGTGACCATATCCCCAGATAAATGCGGTCTTGATGCCCGCGAGAGCCTGATGCTCGGACTCACTGAAATAAAGCCACCACAACGCCTTCACGCTTTAACTGGCGCCACACCTTGCGTACTCCGTAAACCTGAAAGTTCTCCTGCCACACCCGACGAATCTCTCCGCTGAGATACTCATCGCGTTTGGACCGAGCCGAACGTAATTCCGGAGCTGCTTGAATAACTTTGTTCGCATAATAGGTCGACGGAGCAATTGGCAATACCCTGCAAATTGGCTCGACTCCGTACTCCCTGCGATGGTCATCGATGAATGTCACCATTACTTTGGTCGGCGGCCGAGCTCCGCCTGGGCAAAAAACGCTGAGGCTTTTCGGAGGATCTCGTTCGTTTGACGAAGCTCCTTCACCTCGCGTTCAAGCACCTTAATCCGATCCTTCTCGACTGTCGTCACACCAAGCTTGCGACCCGAATCCTGTTCGCGCTGAAGAATCCAGCGGCGCAGAGTTTCCTTCGTACAGCCGAACTTCACTGAAATGGATTCGATGGCTGACCAACGGGAAGCATAATCTTGTTCGTGCTCTAAAACCATGCGTACCGCTCGCTCCCTGACTTCAGGTGCGTATCTTTTTGATTGTTTCATAACTCTAAGTTCTCAAACTTTAGAGTCTCCAGCAAACCCGGGGCGGTTCACTCCTACTAATTGCGCTAGCTCACTGTAGTAATTATACTTGTACAAAGACGTCTACGGTACCACTTCGTAATATTAGCGCCACCCGGTCCGTAGAGTACATGTCTTGTGTGGCCCTTAGACTTGATTGTCATGAATCCAATAGTCAGCAGATTGCGAAAATTAAGAGATTATGGTGTCGATGTAGTTGCCGACTGGGACGACGAGCATGAACGTTATTTTGGTAGTGATCATGTCGACCCTTATGTATGGGAGATGTCTATATACCATATCTTGATGGAGTCATTCGGTCAGGAGAAAGCATCGAAGTTCAGGGCTTTAGATGATCCACGAGAAATGATGGCAATGTTGGAGGCGATAATACTCGAGATGGAAAATCGAGAATATTATTAGGTGGGCGGGCATACACAACGAGCGCATGTTACGGACTCGCTGGAATTATAGGTTTCTGTAGATTCGATTTTGAGGGTCTACCAAGTATGAGCACCCCTCGCTATTCGTCACTTAATTGCTTCGGAATGGGACCCTATTTAAGCTTAGACGGACAAATTCCGAGCCCTTTGTTGTACCTATGATGTACCTATAAAATAAAACCCCATGTAGTACAATGACTTACATGGGGTTCTAGTGGGCCCGGTAGGGTTTGAACCTACGACCAATCGATTATGAGTCGACTGCTCTAACCACTGAGCTACGGGCCCGAGTCGCGAAGCCGACGAGGGCCCGACAAAGGGCACGCCGGAAACTGCGAGGGGTGTTAAGATACGGGAGATTGGACCGAAAATTCCGGTGAGATTTATGCGAAGTCTTTCAAATTCGAACGATTAGTTCCCTTTAGCCCGCTCATAGACCAATCGCAGGGTCTTGGTCGGATCGCCAAGAGGTTCAACCGTCTGCTTGAACGAAACAAACGTGCCTGAACTGTCCGCTATCAACCGGAAATTAAAAACCGGATGACCCGAGTCGGTTAGCCAACTATCGCTGCGACCAAACCGATAATCCGAGTATGTCAATCCTAAGGAATCCTCCTCAATAACATACCATCCTTTCGAGAACCAATGCAGCCTTTGAATGGCAGGATCGTTTTCATGGCCTGCTAACGCGCTCGAATTCCGGCCCACCGAATGAAACTTCAAAGGAGGTTTCGGATCTAGAACAGAATACAAGCCTATTCGCAATGAGTCTTGACTAAGTCCCATTCCCATCCACAAAACCGTGTTCATCGGGGTTGGGGCCGACATTACCCGTTCAACTTGATAGCCTTTTGAAGCCATGCCCTGCCTGAAAGACCCTTGAGCAATCATTTTTGCTCCCGCACTCCAGGTTAAATAAAAACTACTGATCAATAAACCGGTCAAATTGGCGGCCAGTCGGAGGCGGTTAGTGCGCTTTACCAGTAATGCGATCAAAAGCCCAAGGCTCAGTGGAAGGGTATAAAAGGGATCGATAATAAATATGTTATCGAATGAATAGGGATAATTGGTAATCGGCCAAAAAATCTGCGTGCCCTAGACCGTACAGAGGTCGATGCTTATGTGAGTGGCGAACACCAGGAACGTCATCCACATCCAATTTATCCGTTTAGCTTTGCCCTTCCGGTATAATTTTTTGAGTAATAATCCAACGATTGGGGCCGCCCAAACCGCCATTACAAGTGAATGCGAAGCCGAACGATGAACGGCTAATTGAGTCACTGGGCTGACAAAAAATCCGACTAAAACATCCAAATCGGGGACCGTTCCTAGAATAGCGCCCCATAAAGCCGCTTTGCGCCCTTCCTTGGCGCCAAGCACGGCTTCCCCAACTGCAGCCCCTAATACTATTTGCGTAAGCGAATCCATAATCCCGCCAAAACTTGTTGCAGCACAAAATGTTGCGGACACCATTACAGGCCTTAACATAATATTTAAGACCAATATGAACAAGTTATCAATATTATTTAGTAGTAGATGATCATTATTGATTGATAAACAAGGTGTTAGTATATTTATACCTTAATTATTTAGGTTCTTATTACAAGCACGAATGAGCCGAATTGACGAAACAGATGTGAGAATTCTGCAGCTTCTACAAGCGCAAGGCCGAATTAAGCGTAATGAGATTGCTGAGGAAGTGTCGCTTTCCGTACCGTCAGTTAGCGAGCGGATGAAAAAGCTTGAGGATCGGGGCATCATAGAGGGTTACAGTGCCATCGTCAATCCGCGTCGTGTAGGGTATGACATCTCGGCCTTCATTCGGGTGATGGTCGATGGTTCCAAACATTATCCAGGCTTCGTTGAGAAGGCCGGTAAGCTCGAGGAAGTGCAGGAGGTTCATTCGATTACGGGTGAAGGCTCGCACATTCTCAGAGTTGTTATCCGAAACACGTCTGGTCTAGAAAAGCTGCTTTCGACTATTCAAGGTTGGCCGGGAGTCCATGGGACCTCAACTTCCATTGTGCTTTCGAGCTATAAAGACACCCGAAGTGTTCCAATCGAACCTATGTTGATTGATGATTTGGATTGATTGTACCCGCCATTGACTTTGCAAAAACCGCCCAAAATTTCTACCACTTAACTCTTTACGTCTACAATGAGTCGCCACAAGTCAGATTATAACCTGGTTGCAGCCACTAAATTTTCTCCCAATGGAAACGGAATACAGTCCGGCCCAATGGACATCGAGCGCATTTTCGGTGAGAATGCTTTCGGAATAGAGGAGATGAAGAATCGTCTTCCGAAAGAAGTATTTAAGAGCCTCCAAAGAACCATCGATCAAGGGGAGCGACTCGATCCTTCGATTGCAGATGCAGTGGCCATGGCCATGAAAGAATGGGCAGTAGACCGCGGCGCTACTCACTTTTCACATTGGTTTCAGCCGCTAACCGGCTCGACCGCTGAAAAGCATGATTCTTTTATCACCCCAAACAAAGGCGGTGGAGCCATCGCCCGCTTTTCGGGAAGTGAGTTGATTCAGGGTGAGCCGGATGCTTCGAGTTTCCCAAGTGGCGGCTTAAGAGCGACCTTCGAGGCCCGCGGTTACACCGTTTGGGATCCGACATCCCCTGCCTTTATCATCGAGAATACGAGCGGTTCGTATCTGGCCATTCCGACGGCCTTCGCATCGTGGAGCGGCGAAGCTCTGGACGCTAAAACGCCGCTGCTTCGCTCAATGGAAGCGATCAACAAACAAGCCCTCCGCGTCCTCAAACTCTTTGGCGCGACTGATGTGTCCAAAGTGACATCGACAGTGGGTGTGGAGCAGGAGTATTTTCTGATCGATGAAGAATACTATTTCCGCCGTCCAGACCTCATGACGTGTGGTCGGACGTTGGTTGGAGCAAAGCCTCCCCGCGGACAGGAGTTGGATGATCATTATTTCGGGTCAATTCCGGATCGCGTGCTGAGCTGCATGTTGGAGACCGAAAAAGAGCTCTACCGGCTCGGAATTCCGATCAAAACACGCCACAATGAAGTAGCCCCGAGCCAGTATGAAATTGCTCCGATGTATGAGAACACCAACATCGCGTGCGACCATCAACAGCTCATTATGATCACCTTACAGCGGATTGCGCGTCAGCATGGTATGGTTTG
Source organism: Bacteroidota bacterium (assembly GCA_027622005.1). Lineage (GTDB taxonomy): Bacteria > Bacteroidota > Rhodothermia > Rhodothermales > UBA10348 > UBA10348. The sequence continues at coordinate 65,445 of JAQBZH010000007.1, forward strand.
TTTGCTGCACGAAAAGCCGTTCAGAGGCATTAATGGAAGTGGCAAACACAACAATTGGTCGCTAGGCACCGACACCGGGTTAAACTTACTCGATCCAGGCGATAATCCTCACGACAATCTCCAATTTCTCTTTTTCTGCGCCGCCGTCATCAAAGCGGTTCATCGCCACCAGGACCTATTGCGGGTTTCGGTCGCAACGGCTGCAAACGACCATCGGTTGGGCGCAAACGAAGCTCCTCCGGCCATTATTTCGATCTTTTTGGGCGAACAACTCGAAGACGTTTTCAATCAAATTGACAAAGGTACCGCAACGGCCAGTAAGCAGGGTGGTTTGATGGGTCTTCGGACGCTCGTTCTACCTGACCTTCCACGCCATGCTGGGGATCGCAACCGGACTTCTCCGTTCGCTTTCACAGGGAATAAATTTGAGTTCAGAGCGGTTGGTTCAAGCCAAAGTGTTTCTTTTCCAAACACGGTTTTGAATACCATCGCGGCTGAAGCCTTAGAGGAAATGGGGAGCAAGCTAGCGGCCAAGTTAGCTTCAGGTGAACCGCTGGAAACGGCTGCTATTGATGTGGTCCGAGATACGATTCACGAATCAAAAGCCATCATTTTTGGAGGAGATAACTACGCCAAAGAATGGCATGAAGAAGCCGAGCGACGTGGTCTCTTAAATCTTCGCACGACGCTAGATGCACTTGAGACTTTCGTATCGGAAAAGAACATTCAATTGTTCGAATCCTACGGGGTGTTGTCCGAGGCGGAAGTTCGAAGCCGAGAGGAAATTTGGATTGAGCAATACTTTTTGACCAATAACATCGAAGCGGAAACTACCGAGTCGATGGCTCGCACTATGATTATGCCGGCGGCATCGAGGTACCTCGGAATGCTGCTAAAAACAATCGTGGCTGGTAAAAAAGCAGGGATTTCGACCAAAGGCGTCAAAGAGGTGGCTGACCATATGGCGGCTTATATCGATGAACTTCAAGCCGCCCTCGGTAAGCTAATTGATACCAATAAAGATCTGGGTGGGGATAGTGCGCATCAAAAAGCGCATCACATGCTCCACAACGTGATTCCTGCCATGAACAAAGTGCGTCATGCAACCGATCGACTGGAACGCATTACTGCCGGGGATTTGTGGCCACTTCCTACTTACCGGGACATCTTATTTGTGAAATAAAGTCCAACAGGCCACCTCTTCCAGCGAGCTCAGAACTCTTCGCTGGAAAAATCCTAGGCTCGGCGGCTCGTTTGAGAATGGACCTGATTTCTTTTTCGTCGTACAGTTTCATAACAGCACTATGCTAGATTTGGCGTCCGTATAATACGCGCAAATCGGATTCTCCGTTCAATTTTCTACCCGGCGCTACCAAGGGAAACGGATTTCGTTTTGCCTGCAAGGCCTTATGACTTTTGGAAGCGTTTAAATATTCGGGCTTTCTCGATTCAGAATAGTCGCTATCTTGTGCGCGACTGAATCGTTTTCATCTTTACCAATTTCATCGGATGCCCAAGGGCAGTCAAGACAACAACTCACCTTCAATCTCGAGCCAACAGGATAGGACCTTGGTTGAGTTAGCCCTAGAGGGCGACCAACAGGCCTATCAAAAGTTGATGGAGAAATATACGGGTGCCCTAACACGCCATATTCAAAAGATGGTGCGGCGCCAGGGTGAAGTTGATGATTTGGTTCAAGAGTGTTTTATCAAGGCTTTCTCGGCTCTCAGATCCTATTCCGCCGACTATGCCTTCTCGACTTGGCTATATAAGATTGCCACCAATCATACGATTGACTTCCTGCGGAAACGCAAACTGAAGACGGTGTCGATAGACGCGCCCATCAGTACGAAAGATGGCGAAGTTGAATTTGAGCTCCCGGACACGAGCTATCGGCCGGATCGGCACATTGTTGAAGATGAACGTCGCATGTTGATCCAAGCAGCGATCGAGCACCTGCCGGAGAAGTATCACAGGGTGATTATGATGCGCCATCAACAGGAAAAATCGTACGAAGAGATTGCTCAGGAGCTGGATTTACCCCTAGGAACGGTCAAAGCGCACATTTTTAGGGCGCGAGCGCTACTGTACAAGTTTTTACGTGATAGACGATATAGCATTTAGCGCCGCCCATGGAGGGGCTTGTCGTGTTCGGGTTCCCTTTTCGTATTCAGTTCTGTTTCACACGGATGTTGCGACAATTGGGTATATTTGAGTCTTCCTTAAAGGGGCTTAAAAGATCATGATTGACCGATATACAAGGCCAGAAATGGCGGAACTCTGGAGCGAAAAAGCGCAGTTTGACGCCTGGCTTGAAGTAGAAATTGCGGCCTGCGAGGCCTGGTCGCGGCTCGGCGTGATTCCGGCTGGGGAAGTCGATCTAATCCGTCAGCATTCGAAGTTTGACGTTGCCCGAATCCACGAGATCGAGGAATTAACGCGGCACGATGTGGTCGCGTTTACCCGATCGGTCAGCGAATCGTTGGGAGAAGAGCGAAAATGGATTCACTACGGCCTTACCTCCTCTGACGTAGTGGACACCGCTTGGTCCATTCGTTTGAAGAAGGCAAATGCGCTGATTCTGACCGAATTGGACCGGATGATATCTGTTTTGGGACGTCGAGCCGATGAACATCGCCACACCCTGATGATGGGACGGACCCATGGTATCCATGCCGAGCCAACCACATTCGGCGTAAAGCTCGCATTGTATTACGCTGAAATGAAGCGCAATCGGGAGCGGTTTGTTGCGGCAGCAGAAGGAGTACGGGTTGGAAAGGTTTCGGGGTCAGTTGGAACGTTTGCCCACGTTCCGATGGAAGTAGAACAGATTACCTGCGAACTGCTAGGTCTTGAAGTAGCCGCCGTTTCCACACAAGTCTTGCAGCGCGATCGGCACGCGCATTACGTTTCCGTACTGGCATTGATCGGCGCGACCCTTGAGAAAATGGCCGTCGAAGTCCGTGGACTCCAGAAATCAGAAGTTCGCGAAGTGGAAGAGGCGTTTAGAAAAGGACAAAAAGGTTCGTCGAGCATGCCTCACAAACGAAATCCGATTGGATCGGAAAACGTTACGGGATGCGCCCGACTCCTTCGTGGGTACATGATTGCAGCCTACGAAAACGTCGCACTATGGCACGAGCGGGACATCTCCCATTCATCTGCCGAACGCGTGCTTTTGCCCGACGCGACCACGGTGTTACATTATGCGCTGCAACGATTTACGACGCTGATGGACGATCTCGTGGTATTCGATCAGAATATGCGCCGCAACATGCAACGCACGTTTGGACTCTACAACAGCCAGCGTGTGCTAAACAAACTGATCGACAAAGGTCTCATGCGCGAGGACGCCTACGATCGGGTGCAGCCGTGCGCCATGACAGCCTGGGAGGAAGAGCGCTCGTTTATGGACATCGTCATCGAATCGAAATCGATCCGTGAAGAGCTTTCCGAAGCGGAAATACGAGATTGTTTTGATGATGAATATCACCTCAAACGAGTCGACCTGATCTTGGCCCGTGTCGGACTTTAGCCCCTTTATTTGCGCGTGTACGTGACAAAGGAGAACCCATCTCGGGTATCTCTCGCCGTTTCTTCGTACATCGACCCAATTAAGTGCTCGTAGGGCGGGAAAAAGACGTCGCCTTCAAAATCCCCATCAACCAACGTCAATTCGAGCCGATCAGCGGTCGGTAGGAAGGCTTCGTATACCGAAGCTCCGCCGGTAATAAAGACCTGTTCTACATCCGACACAGCTGCGAGCGCGTCAGGAATCGAATCAAACACTTCTACATTTTCCCATTCAGGCCAGGTAGATCCGTGAGCTAACACCAAATTCCGCCGTCCAGGAAGCGGTCTCCCATTCTGGTGAATCAGGGACTCGAATGTTCGCTTTCCCATGAGGACCGGGCGTCCGGAAGTCAAAAATTTGAAACGCTTCAAATCATCAGAAATGTGCCAAGGAAGCTCTTGCCCGCGCCCAATCAAACGGTTTTTAACGGCCACGGCCGAAATAATCACCACTTCAGGTCCTTTCATTAAACAGCCACCGGCGCTTTAATCGATGGGTGAAATTGATAATCGACCAGCTCAAAGTCCTCGTATTCGTAATCAAAAATCGAAGCTGGGCGCCGATTGATGCGAAGGGTAGGAAGCGGAAACGTGGACCGACTGAGTTGCTCTTCAATTTGCTCTAAATGGTTGAGGTACACGTGGGCATCGCCAATCGTATAGATCAACTCCCCCACCTCCAGATCACATTGCTGGGCCACCATCTGGGTTAACAGAGCATACTCCGCAATATTGAAAGGCGCCCCCAGAAAAAGGTCATTTGATCGGATGTAAAGGTTGCAAGAAAGCTTTCTAGGTCCTCCGTCAACGGAGGGACTTACCCAAAACTGGTAAAACATGTGGCATGGCGGGAGCGCCATATCATCAATATCAGCCACATTCCAGGCATTAACTATGTGACGACGGGAGTCTGGATTGCTTCGGATGCTATCAATCACATTTTGAATCTGGTTGATTTCCCGCCCATCCGAACCCGACCACCGTACCCATTGCTTGCCGTAAACCGGTCCCAAATTACCGTCGGCATCGGCCCACGCATCCCAAATGTGGACATTGTTATCCACCAAATACTTCGTGTTGGTCGCGCCTTTGAGAAACCAGAGCATTTCCACTGCCAATCCCTTGAAATACACCTTTTTGCTGGTTACGAGCGGAAATCCTTTTTGAAGGTCGAACCGCATTTGATAACCAAAAACCGAAAGCGTACCCGTTCCCGTCCGATCCTCCTTTTTCAGCCCGTTTTCTGTGACAAATTTAAGTAGATCGAGATACTGCTTCATCGGAAAGGGAATCTGAGGATCTTTTGGGGTGAGCCGCTATAAATGGAAATCCAAGAAACGGTAATCTACGAAATCGTCCAATGAACATCGATCCAAATCTGCACCAGAAACAAGGAGTAAATCATCTCAATAAAGTATTGGGATTCGCACCGATGGTAGAAGAGGGTGGTAAAGCTACGGTTCACTTGACGGCCGAAGATTGGCATGTGGTGGCGGACACGCTGTTTCACATGAACACAGCAAGGGAAATCATCCCGGCCGCTATTCTGGACACAGAATTGAACTCAGAACATCAACAAATCATCTTGAAAACCGCGACCATGGTGATCACGGTTGAAATGATTTAGTTCACACCCGCCTTCAAATCAAACCGTGGAATTTCGACTTTGAATCGCTCTCCATGGCTTTTTTCCATGGTATAGGTCCCTTCCATGTGACCGACAAACGTTTCTAGAACGCAATAACTATTGTATTCATGGGAGCCACCGGGCGGAATAATTGGCTGCTTTCCAACCACACCTTCGCCTTCAACCTCTTCCACCCGGCCATTGGAATGGGTTATAAACCAATGCCTTCGTAAGAGTTGGATGTCTTCCAATCCCAGATTTTCGATTCGAACGAAGTATCCAAAAACGAATCGTTTTCCGATCATGTCCGATTGTCCGTCAAGATAGACCGGACGCACAGTGACTTGAATATCGTGGGTGATGGCTTGATAGGGGATCATGAGAAACTCGTTTTGAATGAGTATCCAGTGTTGAGGCTTGATGTCTAATCAATTCGAGAGACAATTGTTCAATTATTTGCATCGCAAAAGAAGCAAAATTGGGCTACCTTGAGTTGGATCAGTCGACTGTGCCGATTCTACCTTAACAACTGAATTAGATGGCTGTGAAATCTGTCGAGACGCTACCTGAAGCAACCGTGCTGTTTGCCGGGGATTCAGGGGATGGAATGCAAGTAACTGGAACGCAGTTCACATTGGCTACTGCGTACGCCATGAACGATTTGGCGACACTTCCAGACTTTCCTGCGGAAATTCGCGCCCCCGTTGGGACTACGTACGGCGTTAGTGGATTTCAACTTCACTTTGGTTCGATTGATATTCGCACCCCTGGCGATGAAGTGGATCTATTAATTGCCATGAATCCGGCCGCTTTAAAAGTGAATTTGGATCGGGTTCGCATTGGCGGAACGATATTGGTCAACAGCAACACTTTTGAGCCGAAGAATTTCAAGCTGGCAAATATGAAATCCAATCCATTGGAAGATGGGTCGTTGGATAAATATCGTGTCATTCAAGTCGAGATAACCAGGCTTACACGCGAGACACTAAAGGATTTCAATCTGAATCAGAAAGAAATCGACCGCTCCAAGAATATGTTTGCGCTTGGGCTTTCACTCTGGTTGTATTCTCGTCCAGTAGAGCCGGCAAGGAAGTGGATTGTAGCCAAATTTGCGAAAACGCCGGATATTCGTGACGCAAACCTAGAGTTGCTTAAGAAAGGATATCATTTTGGAGAGACAACCGAGCAGTTTGTAACTCGGTATGAAGTGGCCCCGGCGAAGCAACCGCCTGGACGTTACCGGGCCATTATGGGGGTTCAGGCGCTGGCCATGGGCATCGTAGCAGCAGCCAACAAAGGTGGCATCCAGATTTTGTATGGATCCTACCCGATTACGCCTGCATCCGACATTCTTCATTCTCTCAGCCAGTACAAGAATCACGGCATCGTGACCATTCAAGCGGAGGACGAAATAGCCGCCATTGGTACCGCCATTGGAGCGTCGTTTGGCGGTTCTCTTGGCATTACCGGAACGTCCGGGCCGGGTGTGGCGCTGAAGGGGGAGGCTATGGGACTGGCTCATATGATTGAGCTTCCTTTGGTCATTATAAATGTGCAACGCGGCGGACCATCAACTGGACTTCCAACAAAAACCGAGCAGTCGGACCTACTTCAAGCTCTTTATGGACGAAATGGGGACGCTCCGATTCCTGTAATCGCAGCGAGCACTCCCAGCGATTGTTTTATAGTGGCCTACGAAGCCTGCCGCCTCGCCGTTAAGTACATGACACCGGTTATTTTACTTTCCGACGGGTATTTGGCCAATGGTTCCGAACCATGGCTCATTCCAAATCCCGATGATTTGGCTCCGTTTGATATTCAATACGCCGAAAAAACGAACAAAGTCGTCGATGGAGAAAACGTCTTTTGGCCATACCTGAGAGATGAAACGACGCTTGCACGGCCTTGGGCCAGACCGGGCACTCCAGGTTTAGAACACCGCGTAGGTGGACTCGAAAAACAAGAGGGATCTGGAAACGTCAATTACGAGGCGGACAACCACGAATACATGATCAAGATTCGGGCTGAAAAGATTCAACGGATCCAGGCCGATATTCCGCCGATTGAAATCTACGGCGACCCCGATGCAGATTTACTGGTCATTGGTTGGGGATCAACCAGAGGAGCCATTGAAGCCGCGGTTTCCCGTTCCAACCTCGCGGGAAAGAAGGTAGCGGCTATTCACCTAAGGTTTTTAAACCCGCTTCCGGCCGATCTCGGTAAGGTGCTCAGTCAATACAGCCAGCATTTGGTCCCTGAGCTGAACAATGGTCAGCTCGTAAAAGTGTTACGCGATCAGTTTTTGCTACCTATGGTGGCCATGAACAAAATTCAAGGCCGTCCATTTGGGCCAGCCGAGATTGCTGAAAAAATTGCAGAAATGATAGGTTAGACACGTATATGTCAGACGAAAAACCTGATTCAAACGGCCGCAAGCCAACTCTTCCTCCTGGATCGCCATCCGCGGGTAAATCTCCTATGTTACCTCCGGGCGCGAAGGCCGGACCTACCCTGCCGCCAGGCGCGAAAGCTGGACCGACCCTGCCGCCAGGCGCGAAAGCTGGACCTACCCTGCCGCCAGGCGCGAAAGCAGCCGGCTCAAAATTACCCCCTGCTAGTCCCAAGCTTCCACCGGGAATGAGTCCCAAGAGCCCTGAATCAACCGAGAAATTGGTTGGTGGGGATGGTTCTAGCGCGGCAACGCGTGCTGATTTTACTTCGGATCAGGACGTTCGCTGGTGTCCTGGGTGCGGGGATTACGCCATTTTGGCAACGGTTCAACGAATGATGCCGGAGCTTGGAGTTCCACGGGAAAAGGTGGTGTTTATATCTGGAATCGGTTGTTCGAGCCGTTTTCCGTATTACATGAACACGTATGGGATGCATTCCATTCACGGACGCGCTCCGACCATTGTAACTGGCCTTAAGTCGGCCCGGCCGGATCTAGATATTTGGATGATTACCGGAGATGGAGATAGCCTTTCCATCGGCGGAAATCACATCATCCATATCATGCGCCGCAACGTGAATGTGCAGATTATCATGGTCAACAATCAGATTTACGGGCTAACCAAAGGTCAATACAGCCCAACGTCTGAAGTGGGGAAAATAACCAAATCGACGCCGTTCGGGTCGTTGGATCACCCGTTCAATCCCATTGCGCTAGTTTTAGGAGCAGAGTCCTCGTTTGCGGCCCGTACGATGGATCGGGACCCGAAACACATGAAAGAGATGTTTACCCGGGCGCACGATTATCGGGGTACTGGATTTGTTGAAGTCTATCAAAACTGCAATATTTTCAACGATGGGGCCTTTTTCCAGTTTACCGAAAAGGAAACCAAATCAGATCGAACCATTTACTTTGAACACGGAAAGCCATTAGTCTATGCTGGAGGTTCGAAAGGGCTACGATTAGATGGATTCAATCTAGAGTCAATCGATCTTGAGAATGGACAATTCGGGGTGAGTGATTGTTTAGTTTATGACGAAACGTCGCGAGATTTAGCTGGAATTATGTCCAGAGTGTACTGGAAACCCGACTTTCCGCAGCCTTTCGGCGTGTTTTACCAAGAAGATCGTCCGAGTTATGACGATATGCTCCACAAACAGATAAATGCTGTTATTGAACGTTCTGGTAAGGGATCTCTGCAAAAGTTATTAGAAGGGGGAGAAACCTGGGAGATTGAATAGCTGTGTGAATCCTTCGCAAACGTTGATATCAGCTAGATATTATCGTATATTTCCCGGCTCCCCGTTAATTACGCGTGCTCCAATTCGACTGCGCGGATTATTGATAGACATTCTACCCCGCCGATTCGCGCGGATTTGACCAATGAAAAAGGATATCCATCCAAATTACCACCCGGTGCAGGTCAGCTTGGCCGACGGAACGATTTTTACGACCCGTTCGACCATGCCGAGCGAAACTTATTCGTCGGAAGTTGACTCGACCAACCATCCGTTTTACACCGGCAAGCGTCAGTTTGTGGATACAGCAGGTCGCGTTGAGAAGTTCAAACGCCGGTATGGCTCGAAAAACGCAGACGCAGCAGAAGGCGCTGAGTAACGTTTTTAGGTCTTTTTGAGGCCTTCAAGACGTTATGGAAAATTTTTAGGGCGGGCCGCTTCGCG
>JAQBZH010000008.1 GCA_027622005.1 Bacteroidota bacterium
TATGCGCCCCGCCTCTTTTCTATTACTAAACCTCCACTCTGCTCTATTTCAAAGCAAGGGGGCTAAAATCCTATTCCGAGGCGGACCATAATCGAATTCTGGCGCTGAGCTTCATCCGAATCAAATTCGAACCCGCCAACCTGAAATTTGTCTTTCATAAATCGGGAGACGCCGATAGCATAACGTATCTCAGGAAAGAGCGTCACACCAGCAACGGTAATCGCGAGACCGGCTCCAACGTTTCCTGAGACACTGACCTTTTCAAGCGCTTCGTCATAATCCGAGTTGCTAGATGACGGAAACGAAAGCACAGGCCCAGCCAATAAATACGGTTTTATAAAAGGGGTAGCCGTCAGGTTGAACCTCAAATCGACCGGAACATCGATTAGCGTAAGATCAAAAGCATCGACAATACCGGCCGTATCCAATTCCAAATCGGCAATATCTCTGTAATAGGCTCCAATCCGAAGTCCGACCGGACCGGCACCCATATTGTAGAATACACCAACGTGATATCCACTTGCGTTGTCAAACGTGGCCTCACGATTGCCGGAAATATCTGACATCGTATCAAAATTGAGTCCTGCGGCTATTCCCAATTGACCGTAGCTGGCAGCCGGCGTCCATAGAAGGAAAAGAAAAATGAAATAGATTATTCGTTTCATAAAACTGCGTATTTGGTTGAAGGAAATGAAGCTTTGCATCAAGGTAGCCGCCGTAACATTCACTTTTGTATCAAAACTGAATGTAAAGACACTCACCAGGTGCAACTCCGTTATCGACGCGGAGTTTGCCTTAATCATTAGTATTTATCCGTCTGAAAGCGAATGAAAATAGGTATCACGTGTTATCCAGTCTACGGTGGTAGCGGGGTTGTAGCTACGGAACTTGGAAAGGCACTAGCGGCCCGGGGACATTGCGTCCATTTTATTGCCTATTCCATCCCCTTTCGCCTAGGTCATATCCATGACAACATTCGTTTTCACGAAGTAAACGTCAATAATTATCCGCTTTTTGAATACCCGCCGTACACCTTGAACTTAACCTCCAAGTTGGTCGATGTCGTCAAATACGAAGAGTTGGACATTTTACACATGCATTATGCAATACCTCACGCCACAAGTGCGGTTTTAGCTCGACAAATTTTGGCGTTGGAAGGGATTCGAATTCCCATTGTGACTACGCTTCACGGTACCGACATAACCATTGTAGGACAAGACCCGTCGTTTGCCCCCGTCGTCAACTATTCGATCAATCAGTCGGATGGCGTAACGGCCGTTTCTGAGTATTTAAAAAAGGAAACGCTAAGTAGTGGAGACATCACCGCAGAAATCGAAGTCATTCCGAATTTTATCGATACGAACCGTTTCCGCCCGCTAGAAAAGGGCCACTTCAAACAGGCATTGTGCCCCAACGGTGAGAAATTACTCGTTCACGTTTCAAACTTTCGACCTGTAAAGCGCGCTGTTGAAGTGGTAAACGTTTTTTACAACCTAAGAAGCCTGGGATATGCTATTAAGTTGCTATTGGTTGGAGACGGTCCAGACCGTGCCGCTGCGGAACACAAAGCCCGCGAATTGGGGGTTTATGAGGAAATTCGGTTTTTAGGAAAGCAAGAACCGGTCGAAGAGATTCTTTCAATTGCAGACATTTTTTTGATGCCTTCTAGCTCAGAAACGTTTGGATTAGCCGCGTTGGAAGCAATGTCGTGTGCCGTACCAGTGGTCGCCTCCGATATTGGAGGTGTTCCGGAGCTGGTCATAGACGGGGAAACCGGCTTTTTATGTCCGTTGGCAGATATGGAGATGTTTACAGCTAGAACTAAACAACTCTTGGACGATCCCGAGTTGCTTAAAAAAATGGCGGCGGCATCACGAGAAAGAGCCGTCAAGGTATTCGATACGAGTATTATTATCCCGCATTACGAGTCGTATTATGAAGCGGTAAGAGAATCTGTATCATCCGCGGTTTAGGCGTGCAGCATTTAATCAGTCAGAAAAAAGCCAATTATCCTATTTCGGATTATTTGAGGTCCTATCTGACGCGATACGGTCGTATTTGGTCGGAATCGATTCGATATCGGGACTTGAACCGATTTACCAATGCGATTCCCCTCTATGACGAAAAGGGGAAAGACACTCTCTGGTCTACTGTTCTGTATTCTGAGTCCGATCGGCAGGAAATACACCAGCAGCTTTTAACAGCTTACACCATTCTCAAAGCAGATGGCGACACCTCGATTACAAAGTATTTATACATTGATCGGGTCGACCAATGCATCCACGGCAACACGCTCCCTTTCCGAATCCGAGTTGTAAACCGTATAAACGAAAATTTTGACTACTTCTACGTCAAAAAAGTAGATGCCAATCGGATCTACGGTCTGGAAATCGAGCACATCCTTTCGCCCAACCGGATCAACTATTTCATTCATGCGCAAACTATAGTTGAGGAGCACATCATAGGCATTCCGGCGGACGCATTTTTACGCGAAGAAATCCCGGTTACTAATTTTGATCAGGTTCGCCTAGCCAAAGAGTTTGTCAAATTTAACGAACGCTGTTTCATCTCGTTGCTGGGTGACATGCATTCTGGAAACTTCGTGATCGAGTTGACCAGAGACTTTGAAAAATGGCATTTTCGAATGCATTCGATCGACTTTGATCAACAAAGCCATCATTGGAGAAAGGAAGTTTATCTGCCGGAATGTTTTGAACAAAACGCGCTTTTCGTGTCGATTGTCAACCGGAATCTAGCGCCGGAAAATGTCCTCCAATACCAAAAGGAGGAACGAAGCCTGGTAGCAAACCGCGTTCGCGTCTCTCACGGACGCTTTAATCAACTGATGGATGTGATGAAAGAAGATATTATATCCCCGGACGACTACGTCAAACGATTGGGCCAACAGCTCTCCGAACATTACAAAGAAGCAAAATTTGAATCGTGTGAGACTATGGGAGAAATCGTTTTCGCTTCCATCACTCGACTCCTCGACACCTCTCTCCCGGCTTCCTTCCCACGAGTAATGGTCTAGACACCCAAAAAGTCATTTAAAAACGGATTGTTTTTGCGTTCCTCACCAATGGTTGTCATTGGTCCGTGACCAGAATAAACCCGAATACTATCGTCCAGCGTCATTAATTGCTGAAAAATTGACTGCATTAGTGTTGCTAGATTTCCCCGCCAAAGGTCGGTGCGCCCGATAGAATGCTGAAACAGCACATCACCCGAAAGAACAAAACCGTTTTTTTTGTCCAAAAAACTAACAGAACCAGGAGAATGACCGGGTGTGTGGAGGACATTCCATTCGACATCGCCGAACCGGATTACTTCTTCGGGCTCAATAAGCCTGACCGGAAGCGGAGGTTGTTTGATTTTGATGCCAAACATATTCGATTGAAATGTGGCCTGCTCCAGTAATACCTTGTCTTCACCGTGCACCTCAATTCCCTGGCCGTAATACTCGCTTAAGTCAGCACAACCAAAAATGTGGTCAATATGCGCGTGCGTGAGTAATATCCGCGATACCTTGGTTCCGGTGGAATGCACATACTCGATCAACTCGTCGCGTTCCCAATCGGCGTGGCACGACGGGTCCACGATTACGCACTCTCCAAGGCTTGAGACTACATAACAGTTGGTTGAAAATGGGTTATATGTGAATGACTTTATGACCACTGCGGTAAGCACCAAGAGAAACATAATTAAATCAACGGTATAGGTCAGATAACAGACCTAACCCTGAAAACGGGGCCGTTGTGCCACGCCAAGCTATTGAAACAGTTTCATCGAATGATCCTTCGGATGCTCCCCGGCCCCATGGTGGCCTGGATCGGAGTTTTGATGTTTCTTTTGGTGATGCAATTCTTAATTAAATACTTGCCGCAATTGGTCGGCAAAGGGTTACCCGTCCTGGCAATCGCCGAATTGATCGTTTATAATTTGGCGTACATGTTGGTCTTAGCAGTTCCCATGGCTGCACTCATTTCAACACTCATGGCGTTTGGAAAGCTCGCGGAATCTAACGCCTACGCCGTCATTAAAGGAGCCGGGGTTTCGTTTCCTCAATTAGTTTGGCCCGTTTATGTAGCTGGATTGCTGTTAGCCGCTGGCATGTGGTATTTCAACACGGAAATTCATCCGGAAGCTAATTTCAGGGCCCGAAACCTGTGGCAAGATATTCGATTGGCTAAACCCGGATTTGACCTACAAGCGGGTGAATTCTACGACGGAATAGAGAATTACAAGATTTTGGTTGGTGATATTGCCCAAGACAACGCCAACCATCTAAACGATATAACCATTTACGATTACTCCGAGGGGTCCCGTTTCCGAACGGATATCCGGGCTTCTTCGGGAATGTTGGAGCCCATAAAACGGGGTGGATCACTCAATCTGGTCCTATTTGATGGAGAAATCCATCGAAAGCGATCCCCTGGGACGTTGGACACTGATCGATATGAAAAACTATCCTTCAAACGTCACTTGCTCCGGATTTCGATGGAAGACCTGGATTTTAAGCGGTCCGATCCGGCGGAGGGACGCCGGACCGATCGCACGATGAAATCGGATGAAATGAAGGCCTTGGTCGATTCCCTTGAAACAAGTGCAGAAGGTCAACGCGTTCAATTGCGATCCATCATGGCGTTATTAGGTACCGGAGCCGTAACCCGAAATGAAATGGGGGTCACTGTCCGTGATGATGTTCGTTCGAGCTTGCCGTTCATTTCCGGAGCATCGGCTGATAACGGAGGCTTAGTGGGGGTCGAAACGAAGCAATTGGCTGCCAAGACCATGCGCGGTGTCCAAGTTCAGGTGGCTGCGGCCCAGCGATCAATTCTTTGGGCGCATTCCAAAGCTGATCGATATCGGGTGGAAATACATAAAAAGTATTCTTTGGCTCTGGCTTGCCTGATTTTCATGATGATTGGGGCCCCGCTGGGTCTGTTTATACGGCGCGGTGGTTTAGGAACGTCAGCGGCTTTGGCAGTTGCGATATTTCTGTTTCACTGGGTTTCCTTGGCCAATGGCGAAAAACTAGCAGATCGCGGTTACCTAGAACCTTGGATTGGAATGTGGATTGCAGATATTATTACCGGATTAATTGCGCTCTATTTGACGTTTTTTGTTTGGCGAGATTTGAATTCCATCCCCCGATTTTTCTTTTCTTTTCGAAAACCGGTTCCGACCAAAGTTTTGGATCCGTTGACGTCTTGAACCTCGGCCTCATTCGATATTCCGACCATTTTTTCTCCTGATTCCATGCAAAAACCGGGAACGCTTTTTCTCGTTCCGACCCCAATCGGCAACCTCGGCGACATGACGGTTCGCGCTGTGCAAACGCTTAAATCGGTTGCCCTCGTCGCGTGCGAAGATACCCGAACTTCGGGTGTCCTTTTAAACCACTATGGTATAGAAACGCCCAGAACGAGTCTACACGCTCACAATGAACACGGAAAAGTGCAGAGGATTGTTGAAAAAATGATTTTGGGCGAAGATGTGGCACTTATTTCAGACGCTGGCACTCCGGGTATTTCGGATCCCGGATATCTTCTTACCAGAGCCGCCCTCGATGCCCATTTGAACGTGTGTGCTCTTCCGGGGGCTTCGGCTTTGATTCCCGCATTGGCTGCAAGTGGATTGCCAACCGACAAGTTTGTATTTGAAGGCTTTTTACCCCCCAAAAAAGGGCGCCAAACACGTATCAAAGAATTGGTCGAGGAAGATCGGACCGTTATTTTTTATGAATCCCCACACCGAATTGGCAAACTCATAGCTCAAATTATGGAGTTCGCGGGTGAGGATCGCCAGGCGGTAATCGCTCGAGAATTGTCCAAGATCTACGAAGAATACGTTCGCGGCACCCTGAAAGAGTTGGCCGCGTGGGTCGCGGCCCAGCCCAAAGTCCGCGGAGAAATCGTCTTTTTATTGGCCTCCCAAAAGAACTCGGAACGAATCAAACTGGTTTAGGGTGCGTTCATCTCGCCGCACATCACCAATCGAATTTAGCATAGCATGAACTGGAATCGGACCGAAAAACTCGTAGCAGCGCTAGTATTTGTCTATTCTTTGATCATTTACCTGTTGACGGTTGCGCCTGCAGCTTCCTTTTGGGATTCCGGTGAATTCATTGCTATCGCAAACCGACTTCAAGTTTCCCATCCGCCGGGTGCTCCGTTTTACATGTTGGTCGGAAGGCTATTTTCGATGTTCGTCCCCACTGCTTACGTCGCCTTCTCGGTAAATCTAGTTTCCGTTCTATGCAGCGCCATAACCGTTTTGTTGCTGCATTTGATCATTGTGCGCTTCATTCGCGAGTGGCAGGGAAATCCATCCGTATGGAATTCTATAGACCGCATTGTGGCCCTGACGGGTGGAGTTATTGGGGCTTGTACCTTCGCAGCGACCGATTCTTTCTGGTTCAACGCTGTTGAAGCGGAAGTTTATGCCATGTCGATGCTCTTCACCTCAGCGGTGGTTTATCTCATACTTCGCTGGAGAGAGGAGGCCGCTCTCGAGGAAGAACGACTCAATTCGGGACAGCATCGTTTTGGATTGGCTACCAATCGATATCTAATCTTGATTTCTTACTTCTTTGGATTGGCCATCGGCATTCACCTATTGAATCTGCTGGCGATCTTCTTCATCGCCCTGATCGTGTTTTATACTGAGTTTGAAAATGCCGAATGGACTTCAGGACAGCGTTTTTGGGGGCTGGTAGTGACTGGGGTTGTGTCTTCGTTGGCGTTTTTGGCAGTTTATCCCGGAATCGTTCAAATTTTACCTGGCGTTTTAGGCGACTCCCCTGCCCCTCTTTTCCTAACGATTACTTTATTCGCCCTAATTGTATTTGGCGTTTATTGGACGCACCGCCAAGGAATGCAAGCGCTCAATTTGATCATGCTTTGTTTGACGGTCGTAATGATTGGGTACTCATCATATACCCTGATCTTCATTCGAAGCGCCTCGAACCCTCCCATTGACGAAAACGACCCTGAAACAGTAGAAGGCATTGTTTCCTATCTAAAACGAGAGCAGTATGGAAATACGCCCGTTCTGAAAGGGTTTTCGTATGATAATAGCTTGGGAACGGTTGAAAGTCGTAAGGGACAGGAAAAGTACTTCCCTCGCCGATATTCACCCGAACCAAGTCATATGCGTGTTTATGGTCAATACGCTTCGGATTCGGAGTTTTTCTGGCAGTATCAGATTGGCCACATGTATGTTCGCTATTTCATGTGGAATTTCGTTGGCCGAGCCAGCGATGTACAGGATGCCCCTGCCATAACGGGGCTGTCCAGTCAAGAAAGTGATCAGTATTACTATCAAACGCCGAGCGAAAAATCTAGTCGAAACGCCTACTACGGCTTGCCGTTACTCTTGGGACTCATTGGAGCCGCCTTTCATTTTATGAAAGATTGGCGTCGGGCATTCGCCGTGCTAGTCTTGTTTCTGTTGACGGGACTTGGGATTATCCTGTATTTAAATCAGACGCCATTTCAACCACGAGAGCGGGATTACGCTTATGTGGCCTCTTTCTTCGCTTTTAGTATCTGGGTGGGGATCGGAGCCTCTGGTCTCGTTCGACTGGCGCACGATTCCTTAAAAGAGCGTTTTGAAGACGCTCGCCTCCGGCCCGTTTTATTAGTTATCTCAACGGTCCTGTTCGCCGCGGTTCCTTTGTTGATGATGTTCGTCAATTACGATGACCACGACCGGAGTGGCCAATACGTAGCTGGCGATTATGCCTACAATATGTTGGTTGGTCTTGATGAAAATGCCATCATCTTTACAAATGGAGACAACGATACTTTTCCGCTGTGGTATGCTCAGGAAGTCGAAGGCTTTCGTCAAGACGTTAGAGTGGCCAACCTTTCGCTTCTGAACACTCCTTGGTACGTAAGGCAGTTAAAGAATCAAGCTTCGAGAGATTCAGATCCCCTACCTATTTCGCTTGCAGAGAGCGCCATCGACGACCTCCAAATCGTGCCTTGGCAGCCACGGGAACTCGAACTACCGGTAGATAAGGCGGCCATCTTAGGTACTTCTGAAATGGATGCCCGGATCCAACATGAAGATTCAAGTTTGATTGAGAGCCCCATGAAGTGGTTGTTGGAGGGTCGTCCATACAGCAAGGAATTCAATCTCTTGTACGGCGCTGACCAGGCAGCTCTAAACATCTTGATGACCAATGCCCAACAGAAATGGAAACGACCGATTTATATCGCGGTCACGGTTAGTCCTGATGGTCAGTTGGGCCTTGAAAATTACTTCCAATTAGAAGGTCAGGCGTACCGAATTGTACCGATCAAACACGAGGATCAGTTGGGCCGCGTCGTGCCAGGATTGACGAATGAAAAGCTGAAGCTGTTCCGGTTTAGAGGGCTAAACGATCCCGACGTCTATTTCGATGAAAACATTCGTCGAATGACGGATAATTACCGCAATATTTTCTCCCACACGGCCGAGAATATGGCTCGTGCAGGTCAAATTAAGGAAGGATTGGAACTGATGGATTGGTTTATGGAGCAAGTTCCATTTTCGACCATTCCTGGGGACGAGTTGTCGTTTGCGTTTATGGCTCAGGCCTACGCCTCGCTCGGAGAATCCCAAAAATCGGCAGATATTTGGAAGATTGCCGAGCCTCTAATTCTACATAATCTGAAAAATGCGTCGAGCAGTAGAGAAATTGAACGAGCCGCCCAATTTATTGAAGTGATTCGTGGAACCTACCTTGAAATACGGGACTTCGAAGCCTACGCAAGCTTTATGAATGCCATCTCGGAGATCACGGCTGATTCATCCTATCGTCCAACCGCGGCGGAAATAGAGGCCATGTTTGACGCTTCAGCGGAAGCTTTAGGGAAAGATTCACTTGCGGACAACGAATAGATTGGATCTGCAGGTGTTTCGACGTTTATCGTAGACTCAGAAAGGCCGGTTTTAACGAACGACCGTTATCGTTCCCATTTTGGAATGGCCGCTTGCCGTTAATCGATAACTATAAAGACCAGAAGGTAGATTCGAGGTCGGAATGCGCATTTGTTGGCTTCCGGCGGAAAGAAGACTCGTTTCGGATTGATGACTGATCCGGCCAACCGAATCGTACAAAAATAAGGCTACGCTTGCAGCAGCGGCGAGGTCAAAAGAAACCGTGAAAGCTTCCCTTGTCGGGTTCGGGTACGCTTGCTTTAAAGTAAGGGCTGAGGGGAAAAGCTCATCTTGAACGGCGGTATTCCCGGCATTCGCCAAAGGAAACGAAGTCGTGTAAATAAAGTCGTTGACAGGAAAACCGTCTCCGTTGGCTGTGTTGGCGGCTGCATAAAAAATCACATTACCGCCGGCGGCTACTGGGGGTATCCACTTTACCTTCCATTGATAGGTGTCGGTCGCCCTCGGGGCTAAAGGTGCATGTGTCAAATATTGAAACGCAAGACCACCGTCGGCCAGCTTCGTACCTTCTGTTTCTTCCCAGCTACCGGTCATAGATCCGCCGGCGTCCCGAACCGTAATCTGGAATCCGAAGCGGGCTGCTCCGGGCCGCGATGTCCGAATGGTCAGTTCCACCGGAATTCCGCTTTGATACGCCGCAGGCCCCTCGATCGAAACTTGACCATTGCCAGAATTTACCAGATTTGACCAGTGACAACCCCCGTCGGCGCAAGTAAGATCGCCGGGAGCCCCTGTCCTCCCCCCTGGGGCACCGGTAGACAGCACCGAAGCCGCCAATAACCAAGTGCTTAAAAGCAGGACTACATAGGGAAACGCTCTTAACTGTAATCCCATTTGTTTTTCCTATTGAGTGGCTACTCGAACCACAAATGGGTGCGACAATTCGTTCAATTTCAACGAGTAAGATCCAATGCCATATTCACCTTCTAAGTCGAGGTAATATCGATAAGGCCGTAAAACGCTCGCACAGACAGCTCCCCCGGGGCGTCGCATGGTCAATGTCACCAAAATCAAGTTACCTGCACGCTGTTGTACCACATTGTGAAGCTCAGAACAGGCGTCTGGAAAAGATCCTTTGATCAGGACTTCGACCTGCCCCGTGGCTGTGGAGTTCGTTATTTTTGCCGGTCTGATGGTAACGGACTCGTATGTGGCATCAAAGAAACGATATTCGGTTGTTCCATCCGGGGGCGAGATCATAATTGTTTGCCGACCGTCAACAGAAACACCGTCTTCCCGATGACCAAACTCATCCTCCGGTTTTAGCGGAGAAAGGGCGATGCATCCAGAAATTGCCATCGATCCCAGCAAAATGAAATAGGTGGTTGACAATACCTTTTTGTGCATAATCGCCCGTCAGATTAATCTTTGAGTATTTTGACATCGGCCGCGGATCCCATTTCGTCCACGGTGGCGTGGGGAGCATCTCCCCACAACCTTTCTAAAGAATAATATTCCCTTTGTTCACGTAAAAATACATGCACAACGAGGTCCACGTAGTCCATCAACACCCAGTTGTGATGCTCTTTTCCTTCAACGTGCCACGGACGTTCACCAGCCTTTTCTTTTAAATTGGCGCGAACGGATGCCACGATAGCTTTGACTTGAAGCTCTGAATCCCCGGTGGCAATCACAAAAAAGTCCGCAACTCCACTTACAATGCGGACATCAAGAACTTCAATGTTTCGACCCTTTTTTTCAAGGATAGCGTCAACCGCCAACCTAGTAATCAACTTAACCGGGGCGTGGGTTTTTCTTTTTTTGTCCTCTAAGCGCTCGGGTGCAAATCCACGAGGTTCAAGTTTCAAATCTTTAATCTTTAGCATTAAGGCTCCCTGGAAATCATCCAGTTTTTTTCAACTGTTCTATTGGATTGAGTCTGGAACGGCCATATCCACGTCAAGGCTATCTCCAAAATCGATCACTCGCCAAGGCCTAATCTGTTCAAAATCATTCCCGATTACGATCGTGGCATCGAAAAAATACTCGGGACCTACATCCACTTGAACAGAAGAAGCTGGAAGGCCAATGGCCAAGGCTACTTGTGCTGCCGCGTCGAGGTTTCCGATTCGGTCTAAGATCACCGATTTTTCTAGAATACCCTCTGGATAGTTATCCGTACCAACCACATCAAAGCCCTCCTCGCGCATAAATTCCATCATTTTTAGGGCAAGGCCTGGTTTCCCTGTGGCATTGAGAATGTTGACCTGGATGATGTTTCCAAGCAAATTACCCGGGTTGTCAAACCGATGAGGGTCGGGAGTTACGGTCGTAACACGAATAAAAAAGGCGTAAAAGAGCGTTACGGCCACCCCTAGCAATAGCAGAATACCGAGGTTAAGTAGCCAATTATTGAATCTAGTAGTCACTAATTCTTTGAAGCACAGAAGTTAAAAATACAAGATTAAAATGAAATCAAGTTACAATTAACTCGAATATTGGCGCTTTTTCGGATCAACGAAGGCGATCATTCCAGAATAATTCCCTGCCTGTCGAATTGTAATCCGCTTGTAACGAGCTTCCACCGTACCGAGAATAACCATTTCCGTAACCCCCGTATCCACCGTATCCGTAAGGATTCAACATCGAACCGTACGGATTCTGGCGAAATGACAGATGGATCTCCATATTTTCTTTGGGGCGGTAGGCTATCTGGGCATTTTTAATAAAAACCTGACTATCGTTCTGTCCCGTGACGCTCATTCCGCTCTGGCCTGACAATGGGGAGTAAGCTGCAGCAACATCCATTCTAGCGGCCAATTTGGAGCTAAACTGCCACTGCATCGTGTTGGTGTACATGGACAGGCTATTTCCACCCATCGAAGACAGCTCGAACGAATGGCTCATCGCAAAATGCTCGGGAGAAAAATATTTGTTCAGCGAAAAACCCGAGCCACCTTGATCATACAAAGGAACGGAAGCTTTTGCGGGAGAGCCTGCTGAACGCAACTGAGCTTGAACAGGGCTATTTGCAGCCAGTAAAAGGGCAAAAAAGAGAGCAAATAGAGAAGTTCGCATAATAGAAGACCTATCTGTAGACTTGGAGGAAGTCGGAATGTCGTATTATATAAAGGCATACGACTCAAGTCAAGAACGTTCCGCGTGCCCTATTATTTTGTGCCCTGTCTAATAATATTTTTATTGACCTAGAAGCTCTCAATTCCGACACATGTCCAAAGCATCCGTATTACTTGGGATTGAAACATCGTGTGACGACACGGCCGCGGCTGTATTAATTGACGGAAGTTTGATGTCAAATGTGGTTTCGTCTCAGCCTCAGCACATTGAATTTGGGGGAGTCGTGCCAGAAGTCGCTTCCAGGGCGCATGAAAAGCTTTTAGTTTCGGTCGTTGATGATGCGCTAAAACAAGCCGGAATCGGCAAAAATGAGCTTACAGGCATTGCCGTTACAAAAGGACCAGGGTTAATTGGCTCGTTGATGGTCGGGGTCTCTTTTGCCAAAGCTGCAGCGCTCGGTCTCGGCGTTCCTTTTATTGGCGTAAACCATCTTGAAGGTCATCTGGCTTCGCTCTTTCTTTCCAATCCTCCGCCCCCCTTTCCACACCTGTGTCTGATCGTATCTGGAGGCCACACTCAACTGATGCAAATCGATGCTCCTGGTCAGTTTAAGGTCCTTGGTAAAACTAGAGATGACGCGGCTGGAGAGGCATTCGATAAAGTTGGTAAAATATTGGGGCTTGATTACCCCGCGGGCCCCCAAATTGATCGACTCGCCATTGCGGGAAACCGCTCCTTTCATCCGTTTCCTAGGACTCGGCTGAAAGGATACGATTATTCGTTCTCTGGGATCAAAACATCCGTTTTATATTATCTAAACTCTTTTGATGAAATGCATCGAGAGGAGCTAATACGGAATTCCCTTGCAGATATTTGCGCTTCTTTTCAAGAAGCCGTGGTAGATATGCTCATTAGTCCGATTAAAAAAGCCATTAAAGATACCGGCATTCGACACGTCGGGTTGGTGGGCGGCGTATCAGCGAATTTGCGCCTCAGAACGAAAATGCTCGAACTCTTAAAACAAAACAAAGGCCAATTGTACGTTCCCGAAATGGCCTATTGTATGGACAACGCAGCGATGATTGCGATGGCCGGCTATTTCCGGTTGAAAAATGGAGAACAAAGCGACCTTTCTGAAATTGCCAATCCGTCCCTAAAACTACTTTGAGCACTTTAGAAGATATCATTGAACGGATTCAAGGCGTTTTTGACCAAAATCAAGAAGGCGACCCGGATGATATTTCGTTTTGGCGAGATCGAATCGATGCGATAGATCAGATTTTGTTGATTCTTTTAAACGAGCGATCCAATTGTGCCAACACCATTGGACACGTAAAAAAGAAATTAAATCTTCCGATTTATGTCCCTGAAAGGGAGAAAGTAGTCCTGGAAAATGTTCTAAAGGGTAACAAGGGTCCCTTGGATGACCACGCAGTGCGTGGATTGTTTGAACGCATCATAGATGAAACCCGGTCGCTCGAGCGCCGAAAGTTTCAAAACATGGACTAATAGTTACCCGAATTGAAGATAACCCGAACCCATATTTGGACACTAGTAGGTATCGTCATTTTAGCCGGTCTTACTACGGCTTTCGTCGTCAATGATCAGTTCTTTGGCGATGCCACAACGGGTTTTGATCAGGCTCAGCCTTTCAATGTGTATCCAGAGGCGTCGATTGAACAGGTGGCAGATAGCCTAGTGGCTAACCGGATTTTATCAAAAAAATCTGGCCTTTTGCTTCTGGCGTCATTGAGTGGCTGGGGTGACGTAATCAAAGCAGGTCATTATGAAGCTACGGTAGGTCAGTCCAATCTCGATCTACTCATTATGATGAGACAAGGGAGGGAAACACCTATTCATATGGTCGTTCCTGGCGGGACGTATAAGGAGCGACTAATAACGAGAATGGCCAAAGACATGGCCTTTTCCGAGGACGACCTCAAAAATGCGTTGGGTGATGTTCGACTGGCAACTGAACTAAAGACCGACACGACGCATTTGTGGGCCTACATGGTCCCAGATACCTATTTCTTTTACTGGCTAACGAGTCCAGAAGACGTCATTCGAAGGCTAAAAGACCAAGCCGATAAAGTCATAGCTGCGACCATTGACTCGGTTCAGAGCTTACCGCAGAACATGACTCCGGATGAGGTCGTGCGTATGGCCGGAATCGTTGAATGGGAATCGGCCCATAATCCCGAAAAAGCGACCATAGCCGGGGTTTACTTGAATCGATTAAAAAATAAGTGGAAGCTCGACGCCGACCCCACGGTTCAATATGCCATCATGAAAATAGAGGGCGAGAAAAGGCGGCTGTTTTTTAGGGATTACAAAATGAATCATCCCTATAACACGTACAAATTTAGAGGATTGCCCCCCGGACCTATCACCAATCCTTCAATGCCCTCGATTCAAGGGGTTTTGAATCCAGAAACCCATGACTACTTCTTTTTCGTCGCTAAGGGAGATGGACAGCATCTTTTTAGCAGATCGCTGAATGAGCACCGCCAGCGCGCACGCGATTATTATAGGTTGATGCGAAAAAAACGCGCTGAAGAAGAAGCGGCAAAGGCGTCTGAGTAATCTAAACGCCTAGAAAATGTTTTGCTCGCTTCAGAGGATTCGTACTAAGGTATCTGCGGACCCGCACCTTTAGAAAAAGCTGTAAACAAACGCTTTCAGTCCCATAAGAATTCCAATCAGGCCTAGGAGAAACCCCGCTCCGTACCAGATTCGCCCGATTTTTGGCAAGTAAATGACGAATTGCAAGGCGCCAAACAGCACGGTGACGCCGCCCATCATCAACCAAAGCTCTTCAAAGGGTCCTGTTGGTCGAATCAGACTAAATACCACCAACGCCGGTATCCCAATGCCGATCAATGTTGTGGCCGCAAACGTAACGAGCGTAGTGATGTACGACCACCCAATATTCGCTTTAACCCCAAACAATCTTTCCCTTACAACGCGGTAGGATCGATCCCGAACGAGAAGGATGGACACGATTGGGATAAGAAGGACGCCGTATTTAATTACGATTTGAGCCGAAACGCGGTCAAATCCTTGCCCGTACATGAACCAAACGACAACGGCCATTTCCGCAGCAGCCAACAAAACGAGCCCGAACAATACGTTTTTGATTAGGTTGGCCAAAATAGAATGTTCGTTTGATTGTAAACCGATGCTTTGCTTGTCGTGTCTATCCCCATAAATCAGGTACCCGATCTAGGGATGGTAGGGGGGAATGCCGAAGGCATTCCCCCCTACTTTTTAAAACCCAAACGTAACGCCTAATTGGAATCGACTCCGCATGACGTCTTCCGTTACATACGGTGCCGGTGCGTCAACGAAATCGGTATAAACTTGGTATTTGTCTTCAAACGACTCTCTCATCCATGAAAAATCAGCTCGAATATTTTTACCAATTGTGTATCCGACGCCAGCACTAACAAACGTCCGGTCTCGATTGATTTCGGCACCTCCGGCTTCCAACTTATTAGCGTGGGCATCGGGATAAATCGCTAGTCCGGCGCGAACGACCCAAGAATCATCCAAATTGTAAACAACGCTTAATCGCGTATTAAGAACCGCATCCAGCCCCCTAGTGATGGCTACATTTTCGTCGGCGAAATTATCCTCTTCTGAATCCATTTCCATTTGCGACCAATCAATGTATTCGATATCAGCCGCTATATGGGCTTTACCGAATGTATGGGCTGCACCTAAGCCCAATTTCCAAGGCGTGGTAAACGAGTACGTAAAGGAACCTGTACCAGCGTCCCGATCATCGCCACCATACTCAAAAGAATCTCCATTGTCGAAAAGGGTCGAGAGAACCGTACTATAATTGTCATCAACCGAATAGTAAGTCGGACTTTCGACCGACATTCCAAGACTAAGATTGGGCCGGACCACTGCGGAAAACCCAAAACGCACATTGGCGCCTACAACATCGGACTCAACTCTTTCTTGAAATCGTAAAAAATCGAAGTCCGTGGTTCCGCCAAACCCATCATTATGATTGTTGAAATCATCTTCTACCAATTCCCGAGAGTAAGTGTACGTCCCGAACGGGATATTGATGGACGCCCCAAACATCACATCTTTCGCAATCTCCATGGCCCCACCCACATTGATTTCAGACATCCGGCCGGTTTCGTCAACGAAACCAATCTGACTTAATGTCCCCCTCGTCACTGCCGGCGTAAATGGGACCGAATTGCCAGCACTCAGCTTATCCTGATCCAGATCGATCGCGAAGGTTTCGAATCCAATAAATGATAGCGTTCTGTCAAACGATGGAAACGTGCCATCGGCATCCGTTTCTAACGTAAACTCACTCTCAACTGGCATCAAAAAGTCCGTAAACGAATTGGATTGGTTGTTCCCTTTGAAAAGTAGACTCCTTTCAAAACTAGCTACTTGATTGAAGGAGGCTCCAACCACCATGGATCCTTGTGTTGTAGGCAGTTTAAAGAGATAAGAGAGGCTTCCGAGTCCAGATGCCGTTACGTCGTTTTTCAATGGGCTCGAGATGCCAGGCGCCGTAAATACACCTTTATCCGTCGTGTTTAGCCCTGTCAGTGAACCACTAAAATACGAGCCTTTCGCCCAGCCAAGCCCAGCCGGATTCGTAAAAAAGGCAGAGCCGTCGGATACCCCCGCTATTCCTGTGCCCGCCAAGCCCATATTGATTGCATTTACACCCGGCGCTCTGCCGGCCAATCGATAAGCGTCATCTCCGGTTTGGCCATAAGCAATGCCTGTAAACATCCAAGCCAACGAACAAATAACAAATGCCAGAATCGTGATCTCCCAATAGCTTTGATGCTGGAAGGCGATGGTTTTAACCCTAGTTTTCATATTGCCTAAGTATCTATTTTTTAGAGCTTTGTAGACATTGATATCAGCGCTTTTTTGGCCGTTCTCTGCCCGTACCCAACAAGGGATAATGGGAGGTGATAGAAGTCAAAAAAGCTAATGTTAGCCGGATGGGCTAGGTCAATTGCCCGTGCGAGAAGAACTTCTGGAAGAACCGGATCCTGAAGACCGACTCGACGAACCTGAAGAAGATGATCCGGATGATCGGCTGCTGGAGCCCGTTGATGAGCCCGTTGATCGGCCGCTTGAACCCGATGACCGGCCGCTTGAACCCGTAGATGAACCCGATGACCGGCCGCTTGAACCCGTAGATGAGCCCGACGAGCGGCTACTAGAGCCTGTCGAACGCCCGGTCGAACTGGACCCTTTTGAACTCTCTGTTCCAGAAGAACGCGAGCTACCCGATCTTGAGGATTCGGTTGATCGTGTAGTTCCGCTTGAACGCGTGCTGCTTCCTGTAGACCGCGAAGTAGAGGAACCCGTCGATCTTTCGGTCGCGCCCTCTGACCTGGTCGAAGAACCTGTTGATCTAGTACCAGAAGATCTGGGGTTTTCGCCACTCCGATTCCCGGATGTGGTTCGAGTAGCCGTTCTCCCCGTACTGATTGTCGTACGTGAAGTATTATTTCCATCATTGGAAGCCCCGATAGTCGAGCGTGTAGCGCGAATAGGAGTATCCGACTTCCCTGCCGAACTCGCGCTTCCTGACGTGTTTACAATGGTTCTCGATCCCCGATCAGCTATACCGGTCGAAGATCCGCTTGTCAAATTGCCTCGGTTACTGTTAACTCCGACGCGGCCGCCTCTCATTTCCTCGTCTCGGCCGCTGGTCAAAGCGCTTCTTGCCATGGTAGCGTCTCGAGCTCCATAATTTCCTCGTGCTACCGAGACTCCACCCGAATAGGGATAACCGTAGTTACCGTAGCCATACTGGTTGTATCCGTATCCACCAAATCCATTACCGTAGCCATATCCGAAGTGGCCATATCCGTAACCATAGGACGAATAACCCAATCCATACCCAAATGGGCTCCCATAGCCAAAAGAGAAACTCCATCCCGGAGAATACATTCCGGCTAAGGAGTTGCAGTAAAAGACGTCCCAGCAACTGTAATTAGAATACCCAAAACCGTAAAAAGAGTCGAAATAACGGCTGTATGTGTAAGGGTCGTGATTATACCAGTCGTAGGAATCGTACACGTCTTCATCGACGTAACCATCTTCATAATACTTGCGCACAACTACGTCGCCGTCTTCTTCGTAATCAGCTACAACCTGATCTAATCCACCGTGTGGACGTTCGAAGGCTACTAATTGGGTATAACAACCGCTAGTAAAAATGAGGGCGAAAAGGCCCAAAACGAGCGGTAGAAAGGTTTTAAGCGGGCGGTTGCCGTGGCTAACTGGGTGCAGTTTTTCGGTCTGCATATCAATAACTCCTTTTTTATGGCTTAGTGGCAAATCCGACCCTGGTAGTTTAATTAAGCACGAAACATCATTAAAGTTTCCTTCTAACTCTGCCGCACTCAATTGTCGTTTTGGCACACATCCCCTTTTTGAATTCATCTCATGGGGTTGGCATTTGGTGAAAACTACGGCAAATACCGCGCCGAATCGTGTCCGAGTCATCTAAGCGGTGTATATACCGTTTTAGTGACTTCAATTCTAGGCAACTGCTCGCAGAACTGTACAGTTTTACTTTTGTAGGACCGCATAGTAAGTCGACTTTCTTCTTTTCGAATCTATAGTAAAATGGCTGAAGCAATCACCTCGCGTGAACAAGATTATTCTCAGTGGTATTTGGACGTTATTAAGTTTGCAAAGCTGGCGGATTATTCCCCAGTCCGCGGGTGCATGATTATTCGGCCCAATGGCTATGCCTTGTGGGAAAATATGCAGAAGGCTTTGGATGAAATGTTCAAAGCAACGGGGCATCAAAACGCTTATTTCCCGATTTTCATCCCCCAGTCGTTTTTGGCGAAGGAAGCAGCGCATGTGGACGGCTTTGCGAAAGAATGTGCGGTCGTTACTCACTCTCGTCTAAAAATGGATCCAGTCCTTGGACTGATTGCAGATCCCGATTCCAAGCTCGAGGAGAATCTCATTGTCCGGCCCACGTCCGAGACGATCATATGGGATACCTACAGCCGCTGGATTCAGTCCTGGCGTGATCTTCCTATCCTCTTGAACCAGTGGGCCAATGTGGTTAGGTGGGAAATGCGAACCCGCTTGTTCTTGCGCACCATGGAGTTCTTGTGGCAAGAAGGGCATACCGCGCACGCCACCGAGCAGGAAGCGATCGCAGAAACGCTAACGATTTTAGACATCTATGCCAAATTCGCTGAAGAATACATGGCCGTACCGGTCATTAAGGGAATTAAAACCGCCTCCGAGCGCTTTGCAGGGGCTGTAGAGACCTATTGCATCGAAGCTATGATGCAAGACGGCAAGGCCCTTCAAGCCGGAACGAGTCACTTTTTGGGTCAAAATTTTGCCAAAGCATTCGAGTGCAAGTTTCAAAACAAAAACAACGAGCTGGAATATGTTTGGGCCACTTCGTGGGGCGTCTCGACCCGCTTGATCGGCGCCTTAATTATGGTTCATTCGGATGATCAAGGACTCATCCTGCCACCCAAACTTGCACCTACCCAAGTCGCCTTGGTGCCGATTTATCGTAGCGACGAAGAACGCACCAAAGTGCTCGAGACCGCAGGGAGGATCAAAGCCGAGTTGACAGCCGCGGGCGTACGCATAATTGTTGACGACCGCGATGGTTTCAGACCCGGTTGGAAGTTCAATGAGTATGAAGTTCAAGGCGTTCCAGTCCGCCTGGCCCTCGGTCCTCGAGACGTCGAAAATGGAACTGTGGAAGTGGCTCGACGGGACAATGGATCGAAAACCACTGTTTCCAGCGCCAACTTGGGCGAGTTCATGCTGAAAACACTCGACGAAGTTCAAAACGGATTGTTTGAACGAGCCCTTAAGTCGCGTGAAAGCATGACGACTACGGTTGAAACGTATGAGGAATTCCTGTCTGTTCTCGATTCAAAAGGTGGGTTTGTCCGCATGCATTGGGACGGTACAGACGAAACAGAGCAACGGATAAAAGAAGAGACTAAGGCTACCATTCGATGTATTCCGCTCGAAGGATATGACGAAGCCGGGTTCGATCCGATTTCAGGTAAGCCGTCCAAAGGCTATGTCTACTTCGCCCGATCTTATTAGGGCCCCGTAGGGTATTTGGGCTCAGTCCGGCTTCTAGGCCTCCTAATTTATCTTACTTTGAAATCAAGCGGGAGCCCCAAAATAATGGACGGTTTCCGGAGTGTGCTGTCGGCCGAGGGGCTAAACAAAGGCCATTGACTGTTGGCCATATAAAAAAGTGAGTCGTTGGACACAAAACCCACCGTGGGGTCATGGTAGTCAGGATGGTTGGATTCGAGCGTCACTACGGCTCCGATGGTCGTTGGCGTTAGCAATTCAACAAAAATAACGCGAGGCGGGACCATACCATTTTGAATAGCGATCAAGCCCCCGTCGTACGCTATAAGCCCATCAATTCCGAGAAGTGTGACGCCAACTCCCGCATCAATCAAATGAGCCGAACCCGTCGAAGGGTCGACATGAAATATGCCCGCGGCGTAGTCTGCCACATACAGCCTTTTATTTAGGTATGCTATTCCTTGAGGAGAGGTGAAAGGATCGCCCACGGAGAGTGGAATTAGTTGATCTTCCTCTACTTTGTAAATCCCGGGGGCCTGACTATCGGAAACGAAAACTTCGCCCGCGGGACTGATCTCCACGTCACCAAACCAATGATTTAGGGTATCCTTTGGCGAAATGGCAAGATCAACGACGCCGGTTGATAAATCGATTTTTACAATTTGGGACGACCCAACTAATTCCGGACTGGCTCCTCCCTCTTGGGTCGCCGTAGCGGCGACCCAAACGTGATTTTCAAACGTTTTCATTCCCAAAGCGCTTCGAGGACTGAGATCAACTAAAGTCGCTCCATCATTCCATGCAATTCTGTTCTGACGAACCGAGGCCATGAGCCATTTTCCATCTACCCGAGCAATTCCTTCAGCTTGAAAGTTTGGATCCGAACCGACAAATGCCCGCGCTGAAGCGACCTTGGGATTATTATTTCTCAAGAGTCGAAACTCCAGATCTTGCCCGACAGATATGGCGCGTAAACCAACGAGGTCTGGATCATCGAACGAGACATACACCCCCATTTTGGCCAAATTCTCAAAGGTACTCAGGGCAGATAGCGTATCGCCATTCATTAAATAGGCGCGTCCGAGATGGTATTCAAGCGACGCATGAGCCGGTCGTAATTTGGTAGCTCGCTTCAATCCTTCGAGGAAATCGGCCAGATTGCCCTCCTCAAGGGCTGAAAAAGCCGCGCTTGCAGCCAGCCGTCCTTCACGAATTCGTTCGGCTGTGGGGTCACCGGGCTGCTTTTGAGCACATCCTGCTAGGAGTAGAACTAAGAAAATGACCCATTGTAAACGTATCATAGCTTCCTGTTTAAGCGGGCTGGGCCCGAAATTTTGAGAAGTCCCAAGGTATTTATTCGGACACTTATAAATGATGCATAAATCCGTCGCTCGAAACGGCGCGTGGTGGGTGTCAATGATTTTGAACCCACTCATCGTACCTCCTGTACTATTTGCAGTTGTTGCGCGGTCAATTGGGTTTTCAAGCTGGAATATGGGAATTATTATCGTCACATCTGTACTTTTGTACTGTGTTGCTCCTTTGGCGTATCTCCTTGTCCTGCTTAAAATTAAAGCGATTGATAGTATCGAAGCTCGAGATCAATCAAAACGCCAATCTCCCTTGTACTGGGGTGCGTTATGGCTAACCGTCGCTGTTCCAGTTATGATGTGGGCTTCAAACGGGAATTCACCTGTATTTGGCCTCATAAGCACCATTTTCGCTGTAAACATCTTCATTATTGCAGCTATCAATCGATCGTTTAAGATTTCGATTCATGTTTCAAGTGTATCCGGATTTCTTTCGCTACTATTCGCGCTACAATTCTGGCAGCTGGTGGAGTCTGAGTTATTGAGCATTCCCTTAGTCGTGGGGGGCATTGCAAGCATTATTCTGGTGGGCTGGGCTCGATTTCATTCAAAAGCTCATCAATTGGCCGAAATAGGATGGGGCGTTGTCTTCGGCCTCGTGGCTCCTGCCCTGGAAATCACCCTATTAACATTGTTTTGGAAAGGGTAGAAATTGTCCCCCGTTACTTTACCAAGCTACAAGACTCTTCCATTCGGTATGAACCAACACCAACCCTCCGAAATCAGGAACGAAGCCAGAATGCCGGTGTAGTTGGACTGCAGAATTTCTCCCGCTCTGTTTAACCATCAGTTGAATTATCCGCTTGGTCACACGCTCCATTCTTGACTTTCGAGCTGTTTCAAAAATATGGGTGGCCTGTTGGCTAGTTTTTTTAGGTGCGTTTTGTCTTGTTGACACGTCCTATGGGCAAGAATGGGGCGCCGTTTCTGGACGCGTATTTGCCTCCGATACGAAATATCCCCTACCCGGCACATCAGTGGTGGTATCCGGCACTAATTTTGGCACCGCCACCGACGTAGATGGCCGATTTTACCTCCGTTTGCCGTCTGGCAACTACTTACTTCGATATTCTTCCATCGGATTTCGTTCGGTGTTGGATTCCGTTATAGTGGCGGCCGGAGAAGTATCGACGCGTGAAGTCAGCTTGGAGCCCCAACCGATTGAAATTGGTGAAATCACCGTTGAAGGCCGATCTACGACTGAAGTTGGGGCCTTTGAATTGACCGCAGAAGACCTTGAATCTATTCCGGCGCCCATGAAAGATGCCCTGAGGGCGCTTCGAGTTTTACCTGGCGTGGTAGTCAACAATGAGTTGTCTAACCAGTTTTCCGTTCGGGGTGGCGGCTTCAACGAGAATCTGTTTTTCGTCAATGGTTTCGAAATTTTCCTCCCCTTTCGGCCCCGAACGGGTGAACAGGAAGGACTATCGCTGATCAACGGGGACTTAGCAGAAAAATTGACTTTTTATACAGGAGGATTTCCGGTGCGCTTCGGCGGAAAACTTTCCTCTGCCGTCGATGCAGCATATCGAAAACCGCAAGACCGTTCAGAGTCTTTAAGGGCCACGGGCTACGTCTCGATGTTAGACTTTGGTTTATCTGCCAGTTCTTCGGCATTAAACGGTCGCTTGGGATGGCTTGTTGGCGCCAGAAAATCGCAGGCGCGGCGGTTTTTTGAAAAACAGGACCTCAAGGGAGAGTATCACCCAAATTTTAGCGACCTGCAGGCATACGTAGGATACACGATCAGCCATGGACACGAGATCGAAGTCTTGGGCATGTACGCGCAAAACGAATTTCAACTCGACCCCAGCGGTCGGAAAACATATTTTGGAACCCTGAGCCAAAACGAGGCCTTAGCTCCATCCAATCTAAAATCATTGTGGATTCGATTTGATGCCGACAACCAAGAGCTGGATTCGTACGAAACCGGTTTTGTGGGCATTCGGTCGTCGAATCGATTGACGCCTCAACTTCGCGCGGAGCACGATTTCTCCTTGTACAAGACGGCAGAATCGGAGTTTTTAGATCTTTCTGGTACAGCTATTCTTTTTCAAGTGGACTTAGGGTCCGACAATCCTGACGAAGGAGACGGACTCTACCCCACCGGTTCAAGTCAACAGATAGACGCAGCCGATAACCGAATTGAAGTAACAACTTCAACCGCAACCGGAAGATGGTATTTAAATTCTACTCGTCACGCCGCCGAAGCTGGTTGGTCCGTCCGCCATTTCGGATTTAACGATAGGCTGGAGGAAAAATCGGTGGTAGTCGGGCGTTCCACTCAAGGAGATATCGTCCGAATTGTAGCCGATAGTTTGTCGGGTAATGCGAAACTGGACGCCTGGCAATCTTCGATTTTCGCCCAAGACACGTTTGATCTGCTAGAAGGAGATCCCGGAAAACTAGTTTTGACCGGTGGAATACGGGCTGACCATTTTTCCTTTACGGGTGAATGGACCTTCTCCCCGAGGGCTTCTTTTTCGTACTTGAAGAGTCCGATAACGACCTATTTCGGATCGATAGGCATATATCACCAAGTCCCAACCTACCGAGAACTGCGTGGCAAGCCGGTTCTGGGAGAAACGATTTTAGGGGCATTAAACCAGGATTTGGCTTCTCAAAGGTCTCTCCAGATTGTTTTGGGAGGAGAATATTTTATCCCGTCCAAACGATTCTATATCCGAGGAGAAACCTACGTTAAGAGGATTACCAACCTTATTTCGTATGACATTGAAAATGTGCGGGTCTTGTATTCGGGTGAAAACGACGCAAAAGGGTTGATGTACGGTCTTGACCTCCAAATGCGTGGCGAATTAGTGCCGGGGATGGAGAGTTGGATCAATTACTCCTTCTTGAAAGCAACGGAGGAATTCGAATCGGCCTTTGTGACACCGCAAAACGAGGGGCGCGTAGCACGACCTACAGACCAGCGTCATACGGTTTCGCTATTCGTCCAAGACTATATCGCTTCAGATCCGAGTTGGAGCATCCATTTGCGCGCGCTATACGGATCAGGCCTTCCGTATACGCCCCCGATCCCCGGCCAACGACTTGGAAATCTGCTTGCTCAAGCTCCGGGAGACCGTTTTTCGGCTAGGTATACTCGCTTTTTCCGATTCGATATGGGGGTAACCAAGAAAATCACGCCCACTCAAACCAATTCGCGTGTGGCAATTGAAGTCACCGCAGAGTTTTTGAATGTGTTTAATATGGTCAACACCGTCAGTTATACGTGGGTACCCGATGCTTCGGGGATTTGGCAGCGTATTCCTACCCGTCTGACTCCTAGAACGTTTAACGTCCGCGCAACGGTTCGATTCTAAACTATTTTTGGACTGGTGTTGGAAATAAGACGCCGGCTTCCCGTTGCCACCTTTTAAGCTCCGCTAACATGGCGGTGGTAAGCTCTGAACGTACCATAGCAAGGTCCCTGGTCTCCGAAGGGTCCTCGTCTAGGTTGTACAGTTCAGCTTCGTCATTTTCAAAAAACTGGATTAGCTTCCACGGTCCTTTTCGAATAGCGCCGCTGGGACTTCCGCCCTGGTTGCCATAATGAGGGTAATGCCAGAACAACGTTCGTTCCGGCTGATTTTTGCCTCGTAGAACGGGGACGATCGATCTTCCGTCCGTTATTTTGGATTCAAGCCCAGCGATTTCTAACATAGTTGGAAGGTAATCTATGCTGCTTACCAGTTCAGCAGATACACTACCAGGCATGGTCTCCCCCGGCCATTTGATGATAGTTGGTTCCAAGATCCCGCCTTCATAAAGCCAGCCCTTTCCGGCCCGGTACGGAATGTTTGAGGTAGGATGTCCCTCTGATGTGCTCAGGCCCCCGTTATCCGAAGTAAAAATGATAATGGTTCGGTCCGCGACGCCAGCATCTTCGATGGCCGCCATTACTTCTCCAACGGCGGCATCCATCGATTCAATCATCCCCGCATATATGGCATGATCCTGAGACTGCCTGACCTTTCTCAAGCCTTCTTCTCCCCAAACCGTCTGGCTGCCCAACGCCAACTTCTTAGCTTCGTATTTGGATTGCAATTCCGGCGTCGTCATCAACGGAGTGTGGACGGAATAGAAGGATAGAAAAGCTAAGAACGGCTTATTGCTGTTGTTTCGGATGAAATCGGCCGTTTCGCGTCCAAGCCGCGTCGGCAAAAGCTCCCCGTCCGGACCATCATCCAATTTTGGATTACCGTATGGTGAAAAATACCTACTACCTCCATATGGTCCACCGGCTTCATGTCCACCTCTGTTTACCTCAAATCCGTGGTCTTCTGGATAAAAGCCTTCATTCCCAAGGTGCCACTTTCCAGCAAAAAACGTCGCATATCCCTTTTTTTTGAGTGCTTCTGCCATCGTTAGTTCGCTGGATGGCAGTTGATCTACATAAGGAGCAGGAAGCATCTTTCTGGAGTCAGCATAGTTCGGCCCGACCTTGTCCGGTTGAACAGCTCCAAAATAGTCCGTGGTTTGAAGTCTACCGGGATATTGCCCTGTCATGATGCTCGCGCGAGTTGGACTACAGACCGGGGCGGCGGCATAAGCTTGAGTGAGCCGAATTCCTTCAGAGGCGAGCTTGTCGATAGACGGAGTTTCGTAAAACGTCTGGGGATTATTCGCCCCGATATCCATGTATCCCAAATCAT
Organism: Bacteroidota bacterium; assembly: GCA_027622005.1. GTDB lineage: Bacteria > Bacteroidota > Rhodothermia > Rhodothermales > UBA10348 > UBA10348. The sequence goes on from JAQBZH010000008.1 coordinate 26,099, forward strand.
CTACTAGAATGAAGACGAAATTCGGCTCCCTGGGCTCAGCGTAGCCGAAAGCGAGAAGCGCCAGGACCGCGAGTAAATGGTACTTTTTCATAGGTCTTCTTGTCCTTTCCAAATACAACGATGAGTGCAACGGCGACCACTAAAACCACAATCCCAATGATCATGCGCGGAACGACTGGTTCATGCGCGATCCAAGCGCCTAAAATCACCGCGACAACGGGATTAACAAACGCATACGAAGCTATTTGCTTGGGCGGGGCGTTTCGCAACAGCCACACGTAAGAAGAAAAACCGCCCCAGGACCCAAACACAACGAGGTACCACCACCCCAAAATGGAATCGGTACTCATGGCACTAAAACTAAACCCGATGGATTCACCGGCAATCAACCCCATAATTGAAACGGCAGCGCCTCCGGCAAGCATTTGGACAGCCGATGACATAAACAGATTATCGGGCATCGAAATCATCTTACTTCGCAGGGATCCAACAGACCAAGAAATGGAAGCAACAACGACGGCCAGTACTGCCAATCCACTTTTTGAGCTTGCCCCGAGTGCCAGTTCAGGCCATACTAAAAGTATGACTCCTCCCAATCCCAACACCAATCCTGTAATCACATACCGGTTGGGGACTTCGCCTTTGAGCATCGTCCAGTCCAACAAGACCATCCAACAGGGTACGGACGTGACCAATAAGGCGGCCATACCCGAATATACAGCTCTGCCCAAGCGACCAGACTTGTTCCCAACCCCAAAGTAAGCATTCCAACCACGGCGGCGTTACGCATTTGAGCTTTGGAGGACGTCTTAATGCCCCGTGCTCTCAAAAAAACAAACAACAATCCGCCAGCAAAGACAAAACGCGAGCCTATGGCAAAAAACGGCGGGATCGTTTGAACTGCATAGGCAATGGCTAAATAGGTTGATCCCCACACCAGATATATCATCACAAATGCGACGATCAGGTGAAAGGTTCGGTTCTGCAAGAGCGACATTGAGCGGCGGAATTGGGTGTTTGAGCAAGGTACGTTATTGCCAGATTTCCGACTACGAAGAGATATTGGATTTACTTAGAATCAAGCGCCCGTTTTTGAATCTGTATAGCAGCGAATTAGCCTTTTTAAAGGTCTGACAAGACGCCGCACAGTAACTATTTGAGCTTTTTTTTCGGGAAATGGCGTGGACCGATGGTGAAAATGCGTTTCCCTATTAGAAGGGACTTTTATCGGCCACCTACCGATCCTTGAAATTCATGTTACAAAGTTGTGCCAACTTCCTCTGTACTTGAAGAACAACGATCCCCCACGTTATGAAAACACCCTCGCTCTCCTTCGTAATCACATCCTCAGCTGTCATCGTATTGGTCTTCTGGATGGTTCGCAGCTCGTCATCCAAAATTCCGACTTCAGAATCCAGCACCCCATTGTCCTTGGTAGACAGTTTGTATTTGGAGGCTCGTAACACCCATGTGATGCCTTTGGATAAACTAACGTCTGCATTTGAGTCATCGCTTTTAAACAATGAGCTGAGATTAGCCGCCGACTTTGCACTCGGAATTGTTTACGAAAACATCGGATCTGGAGACCTGGAAAACGCCAAGGCGTTCATAGACAATTTTCTCCTTGCACAGGACTCTTTACCTTCAATCCGAGCGCTTGGTTCATGTGGGAGCGGCTATTTGGATATCAAAATAGGCCCGTCGAACGACGCATTGTCAGATTTAAACATTTGCCTTGAATACTTTGCAGCGAATCGTCACGTGTATCCACATGTTTATGGTCACGCGCTTCACTTAACAGCGCTATGGTTTCATGAACAGGGACAATTCGAAAAATCACTCGAATACTACAATACTGCGCTTGAATTCAGAAAAGACAATACCAGCGATTCTCAGATAGATCGAGCCGCGACCCTCAATAATATTGGTAACGTATACTGGAAAAGTGGTCAATTAAGAAAAGCTTTGACCTATCACGAGCGTGCACTTCTCTTAAAACAAAACATCTTAACAGCAGGACATCCTGATATTTCAGCAAGTTTAAACAATATTGGCAACGTATTAGCCGACTTAGGTGAATACGAACAAGCTTTAGAATTTCACAAAACTGCCTTTGGCCAAAGAATGGGCAATTTGGGAAAACATCCTGCTACGGCTCATTCCCTTCATAATATGTCTGAAGCTCTGTTTCATTTAGGTCGGCACAGCGAATCATTCGAATCAATGAAAAAGGCGTTGGACATGAAGCAACAAACAGTAGGATCTCAGCACCCCGATTACATCAATTCGATTTCATACTTAGGATATTTCTATTCCTATACGCATAGGTTTTTACTTGCAGATTCCTTGTTTAATATTTCCTCCGTATTTTGTCGCTTAAACAAATCTTATGTCTGTTCGGATACTGAAGTTCTTCAGAATCTTCACCTCCTTAAACAAGGCAAGGTCCATCAAATTGAGTCCTTATTGGACGTTGCGACCCAAAATGAGCGAAATATTGTAGCGAACTCAAATCCATTGACGTCTGAGCTTTATCTCGGCATGGCAGAACATTTCCGAAAACTCAAAAACTATCCAAAAGCACTTAAATTTGCCAAGCTCGGGATTTACGCTGCGTCTGGATTGAAATATGAAAATTTGTTGCTTACCCCAACTGCTACAAACAATGTTTCTAATAGAGATCGACTCATTGATTTACTGGGAATAGTTAGTACCCTTTATAACGAAATAGCACACCACACCAATTCTAAAGAGAACTTAATTTTTGCGCAGCAGGCAAACGTTTTGTCACTTATTCTTTTGGACGAGTCATTTAATGACCCCTGGACTGATATTTCAAGAAATAGGTCGTCAAACTACTCGAAGGATATATCAGAAAGAGGTATTCGAACATCTCTAAGATTATTTGAAATAGATGATAACAAACAACATCTGTACTCGGCTTTTGAATTTGCAGATTACGGGAATAACTGGGCACTTCAGGCACATTTAGTTGAGGTAGAATCTATCGCAAAAGCCGGGGCTCCTGAATTTTTAGTATTGGAATTAAAGTCTTTAGTTTCGGAACTAGTAAATCTAAATAGAAGAGAGAATACCAGAAAGACTCAAGTCTCAATCATTTCATCTTCGAGATCAGATTCAATTTTTTCCGTGAAAGAACGACTAGCAAAATTGAGAAAGAATCTTCTCGACAATTATCCATTGTTTGCTGAATTCAGAAGTAATAGACCTAATAATAGTCTTTATTATTTACAGTCTTATTTATCTATAAATAATTCAACATTATTGGAATTTTTTGAGCTCGATAACCAACTGTTCACGATTCTCGTCAATGCAACCGAAATATCTTTATTTGATCTGGGTAGCGCGAAAACTGTTGAATCTTGGGGCCAGCGATTTGTGGATGCGATGGATCCGGAATATCCGACACTTTTTTTAGAACCGAGTAGAAAACTGTCTGAGTTAATTTTTGAACCTCTTCGATCTAAAATTGAGACTTCAAATCTAATCGTTATCCCGAATTCAACCATCCAGAATATCTCTTTCGAGGCCCTTTCAAATCCTTCGCCTAAATCGAAATTGAACAAAAATGGCCAGGGCTTCCTGATCGAGGAATTTTCATTTGTTTACACATTTTCTGCCTTGTCATATTTACGATCTCAAAATTCATCCTCTATACTGAAGGATCGAAAAATATTAGCAGTTGCTCCTGTTTTTGATCGTTCACCTTCCATGTCCTCAAATGTTAAAGACTTTTTAACTCAAAACTCTGAATTCGGAGAACAAGGTGAAATCACAGTAGAACCCTTACTGGGGTCTTTAAAGGAGCTTGAATACATCTCAACCCTTTCGAAAAAGGGCTCTTCTAATCCCAATCAAGTTCAATTAACAGAACAGCTGTTGCGAAAAGATGCCTCGGAGTACGCGATTAAAAATAAAAATTTGCGTGATTTCAACATTCTTCATTTTGCGACACACAGTTTTTCAGATATAAACGACCCGTTTAGTTCTGGCATTTTACTAGAACTAGATGGTACAAATGGAGAAGACGGAATCTTGTTTACTAGCGAAATTTGGGGGCTCAACATTAACGCCAACTTGGTTGTATTGAGCTCCTGTGATACTGCAAAAGCAGGTGGTTCGAAAATGACCAGTTTATCTGGATTTGCAAGCAGCTTTTTCTTTGCAGGTGCGGAAAACCTATTTGCTTCGATATGGCCTAGCGATGACCTTGGTAACCAAATATTGATGCACCAAGTTTATTCACATATTTCCGCAGGGAAGTCGATCGCCAGTTCGTTGCGGTCTGCAAAATTAGAACTTTTAAAAGATGATGGGCCGATTTCACATCCATACTATTGGTCGGGGTTTATCCATATAGGATCGTCGGTGGGGTCGGAGAATTCGACGGCAAATGATGTTCGTTTTAGATAACGTTTACCTGCGCCCATTAGCAAGTTTGATCGATTCTGGAAGCGACCGGAGTTTTAGCATTGAAATAGCTCCAAACAAGCATCCGGGAAATAGGATGGTGAAAGCCCATTCGAAGCCTACATATTGGATTGCGATTGGAATGATTTGAAGGGTTATGAGTGTCACCAGAAATCCTAGGCTCGTTTGGACTTGAAGAGCGGTTCCGACATATTGGGGATCGGCCAGCTCAGTGAGGGCTGTGCTGAATTGAGCGCTATCTGCTATGACGAAAAATCCCCATATCAAACAAATAATGGTTAGCGGGATGGGGTACGGATACAGGAATCCAGCCAAAAGACAACACCCTCCCGAAGCGATTAGAGAAAGACTCGTAATTTTAGTTCTACCTACCCTATCTGCCGAAATGCCGGCGAGAAACGAGCCCACGGCGCCGGCTGCAAATACGCCGAAACTGGCATACCGGGCGATGTTTTCTGACTCTCCTGCCGAGTTGTAGCTGGCCGTCAGCATGATTGGGACCCAGGCCCAAACGGCATACAATTCCCACATGTGGCCAAAGTAGCCGAAGTTTACCAGTCGAGTAGGACGATGGGTTAGTCCTTTGGTAGCTTGTTTCCAGTCGAATTTTGCAGCAGCTCCTAAATGGGGGCCGGATTTAATAAAACCAAACGCTAGGCCGGCGGCAATGAGGGACATTAGTGACGTACCGATCATTACAAAACGCCAATTGGGTAAAAGCGATATCTGGGAAGACAAGGCATTTAATAAATGCGGAAGGCCCGACCCGAGGGTGACCGCCCCGACTAGCAAGCCGATTCCGCGCCCTCGATCTTCTTTGCACCAACTGGCTACGATTTTCATGGCTGGCGGGTAAACGCCAGCCATCGTGGCCCCGGTTAAGAACCGGAAAATCAAAGCAGACTCAGGACCACCTGAAAAAAAAGGAATAAACGCGTTGACCAACGCACCTAGAACCGCATTATAGGCCATTATTTTAGTGGCGCTAAATCGATCCGCCCAATTAAAAACCGCGCTCGTTAGAGCGCCTACCACAAACCCGATCTGAACGGACATGGTCATCCAGGCTTTCATCGTCGCAGAAAGATTCCATTCCAAGGCTAGTTGAGGGACAACCGCCGATGCTGAAAACCACAACGACATCGATAGCAGCACAACTATGGAAAGCAGTGTCAGGTTTTTGGCTTTCATAAATACTCAACCAACTTTCAAGAATCGTTTTGGCGACAAACCATTGAAAGTAGGCTTTTTAATACTTCCAATTGGACCCATCCATCGACAGCGGCTGCAAACTTTCGTGCTACGATAAAGGGCGCGGCGATTTTATCGCCGCGCCCTTTATCATCAAAATCAAAATACCCTACGAATTTCAGAGTCCTACTGAAATTCACGGATTAAAGGCCTTAGACTTGAGCCTAGCGACCCGTAGGTCCAGCCACGTTTACCCTTGGAAGCGGTTTACGTGGAAGCAGCTCGTCTCTTTCCGATGTGTGATACACAAATGAGGCAATAATCGTTGCAGCTTGCTTCAGATCCGCTTCAATGGTGTGGTCGAACACGTCCATGTTGGAGTGATGTGTTTTCGGGCTATAAGCAATGGTGTCTTGAATAAACTGAAAGCCAGGAAGACCGATGCCGTCAAAAGACAGGTGATCCGTTCCTCCCGTTCCATTCAATGTCAGTGTAGCTGCATCCAAATCATGAAATGGGGTCAGCCATTGACGGAAAATGGGAGCAACAGCTTCGTTTCCCTGGAGATGAACCCCTCGGATCCGGCCGGAACCGTTATCCATGTTGTAATAGCCCGAAAATTTTTCATATTCAGTATGAAATACGGTCGGAGGTTGGCCACGGCCTTCTGACTCAGCAAAATTGGCAGATACATAGGCCCGGGATCCAAGCAATCCTTGCTCTTCACCCGTCCAAAGTGCGATACGAATGGTTCGTCTTGGGCCCTTACCTTGATCGGCATACACCTTCTTCAGAATGCGAACGGCCTCCATCATGGCTGACGATCCAGCAGCATTGTCCGTTGCTCCCGTGCCGGCATGCCAAGAATCGAAGTGGGCGCCAAGCATCACAATTTCGTCCCCAATTTCAGGATCCGTTCCTGGGATTTCGGCGATAACATTGTATTCGTCGAGATCATTGCTTGTAAATTCAACTTTGAGGTCTACACTCACTTTGACCTTAATACCTTTTTCCAACATTCGGGCGAGCCTGTTGTAATGCTCGACTGCAACGGTGAACTGCGGGGGTGTAGGCGGAGCATCGACGGACTGAGCGCCAACTCTAGTGCCTGGAGCATCCTCAGCGCTCGTTGGAACCGCGGCGCTTGAGACAAAGATAGTTCCATAATCCCCTTTGCTGCCGGCATCCAATACAGCGATCGGCATTTCACTGAGAACCAGGTTGCGCATAGCAGCGGCTACTTGGAATGCACCGGCCGCACCGCCTGGCCCCCGTCCACCGCCCTGTCCCCGTCCACCGCCCTGTCCGCGTCCGCCGCCTTGACCCGCGGGCTGCGGAGCAGCATTCGCCAATCTAAGTAGCGACGCGTCGGTGTGACGTTCGGCAATGGCTTCAAATGGCTCTTCAACTTCGCGGATGGCTTGAATCATAACAACCTTACCGGCCAACTTTCCGCGATAAGCCTCTACTTCTTCTGCCGTTGAAGCGGATACCAGAACCAATTCTCCCGCAACATGGCCGTTGGTTCCGGGGGACCAAGCCTTTGGATATGCCATCAAACTGATCATCCCAAACTCAGACGTAGCTTCTAGGTTAAAGTGCTTCAAGGTCCACCCACGGCCAAAAGGACCCCATTTGCTCTTATGCGCATTTTTGAGGCCCATATCTTCAAATGTCTTTACGGCCCAGTTAGAAGCGGCATCTAAAGCTGGCGATCCTGTAAGGCGGGGGCCGAAAACGTCCGTCATCCAGGACATATAATTCATTACGTTGCTGTTTTCCAGCCCTTCTGCGCGAATCAAATCGACTGCTTTTTGGTCGACAGGCTCAAGCGTGGTTTGGGCAGAAACAGGAAGCAGTACTAAAGCCAATAAGATGGCTCCGATACCGACTTTGAATCGGTGGGTCATGATAAAAATGGTTTGATTACAACAACAACATCTGGATGTTAGACGATGAGGCGGCATCTTCATTCCACGTTTGAACGGCTGATATTTAAAAGATAAACCGCGTTTAATTGCCCGACGGTGTGCTGCGCTCTGGACCTTTCGAAAATCAATTCGGCTGATGGGATGATCAAAACGAAAAGTGGCGCGGCGATTTCATCGCCGCGCCACTCAAATTCACTCTTGACCCAAGCAAAGACTAATCTTCGTCTGTGTCTAGGATCGCGTCGATTCTGGTTGACAATTCGCGAAGGTGCAAACGCGTCATAGAGTCCGACGTGCGGCCGGCCGCTCTGTCAATCTGTGACTTCACATCTTCCAACTCTCCACGAACAAGAGCTTTTATGTCGGATTGTGCCACATTTACGGACGTAAATCCAATTTCAAGCAAAAATCCGGTTGCGACGAAATTTGGCGAATTTAGAAGTGACGCCATTTGGTCTACATAACCGCGCTGAAGATTTCTGCGGTAGGAGTCGATCGCGGAGGCACTTGCCAATTCCTTAAATACGGCGCTCTGAACCCCGCTGAATAGGTCGAGCATCGTGTATCCGTTGGACCCATACCGATTCTGAATCTCCGACAAGCGAGCGAGCACTTGAATGTTCAGAACTCTGCCAAGAGCTCCTACCTGGTAGCCTCGGATTCGATTTTCCGTTCCAACAATTTCAATTCTCTGTAGAATATCATTGCGAATGAGCCAGGTTGGGGTCGTCCAAACATAATCAGAAAGCCATTGAATGGCACGTTCCTGGCGTTCTTTGGAAACGGGTGTATAAACGACACCGGCCTGATCAGTAGTCTTATTCTGCTGATAAATGCCCCCCAGATTGGCCGCGACGTGACCGATATAACGGTTGTACTGCCCACCTACGTTGCCATAAAGTTCATTCAACTGATCGTAATCGTGCGCTTCGTCTTTGCTCCAATCGATCAATTTGTCCAAGATGCGCTGTAGGTTTAAAATTCCGAGCCGTGAAGCTTCCATTTCATCATTTGAAATGTTTTCAGTCTGAGCACGATGGTCAGAAGGAATGCTTGCTCCAAACCACATTGCAGGATCGTTTGCTCTTTCCTTTACCCATTGATTGAGAATGAGGCGCTCATCTTCCGGAGTCCGCTCTCCATCAAACCATGAGTAAGTCCACTTTCCTGCCCAATCGTCATACTCTCCAACCAATGCGCTGTATTGAGTTACGCCGTCGCCAGGCTGTGCCACGTAGTTAAACCGGGCATAATCCATGATAGAAGGTGCTACACCGTGCTTCGTCGTGAATTCTGGGTCGCGAAGCTGCGCTATGGAATAAGCATAGGAAGAACCCATGTTGTGTTGATACCCCAACGTGTGGCCCACTTCGTGTGCTGAAACGAAACGGACCAACTCCGCCATCACCTCATCATCAAACATCGCAGTTTGGGCCGATGGGTTGATGGCAGCCGTCTGAATCAAATACCAGTTGCGCAGAAGCTGCATCACGTTGTGATACCAATTGATATCGCTTTCCAAAATTTGACCGGTTCGAGGATCATGCACGTGGGGACCCGAAGCATTTTGAATGTCGGACGCGAAATACCGTAAAACGGAATAGCGAGCGTCTTCCGGGCTAAAGTCTGGATCTTCCTCAGCGGTTGGTGCCATTTTCCCAACAATCGCATTCTTGAAGCCAGCCGCTTCAAACGTCCTATTCCAGTCGTTTACTCCTTGAATCAGAGCGGCACGCCATTTAACCGGCGTATTTTGGTCGATGTAATAAACAATTTGATCGACCGGCTCAACCAATTCTCCTCGTGCATAAGCAGCTGGGTCTTTTGGCTCAAGCTTATATCGAGTTACATAACACGTGGTCTCGGCGCGTTGTTGGGTGCCGTTGTATTCGGTGAACTGAACGCTAAACAAGCCAACTCTATCGTCGCACAAACGTGGCTTCATGGGCACAGCGGGCAATTCCACCATCGACTGGGCCATTTCAACGGTAATAGTATTCGTAGAAGAATTCGACGGAGCGGCGCCTGCTTCATACGTCAATACGTGCCGAACTTCTACGTTTTTGGGAAAACTCTTTACGGAAGAGATATACGAACGGCTTCCGTCAACCCGGCGAACTTGAAATCGTGACCTGTAAAAAGACGGCAGCCCTAAAGACGGCACATCGGAGTTATAGAGCGAAGTGACATCAACCACAATCCCCGAACTGTCTGCACTTAAGGCTTTAATTTCAAAAGAAGCAACAATGGGCTCTAAATTTGAATTGCGCACAGCCTGATAAATCGGATCGTTTTCATCGCCACGATTTTCATACCCGACCACTTTTAGAAATAGGTTGTTGCCGTTTCTGTCCCATCGTACGACTTGAGTGTTGGCTTTTTGTCCGCCGTATCCAATATCCTCGGCTGTTTTAGCGATACGCGTAACTAATAGAAATTCCCGTCCCAGTTGGGAATTTGGGATCTCGTAGTAGTAGGTTTGATCGTCACGATAAACCGTGAATAGGCCGTCGTCTTTGACAAATGTGTCTTTAATGACTTCGGAGAATGGCTTTGGGCCTTTCTTATCGTCCTTTTTGTCGGCAGCGGACTTTGCCGCGTCTGCCACACCGGGCTTTGTGGTTTGCACTTCTTTTGAAGAAGTACACCCAGCCACCACTAGAAACAGGGATAGCACAGTGGCTAGGTAAGTATTGGAATTCCTCATTTAACTCTGTATTGGATCGTTCTTGGTATGCTGGCAGGATGAGTTAAGCTGCCGAAATAGGCCGGATGGGCCATTAATCAAAGGTAGTTATGATTGCTTCGCCAATCAAATAATATGGTTTTGAAAGTTTTCAGATTACTCTGACTTAATTCCCTGAATGGCTATCAACCGATCGGTTCGTGCAAATAAGTCATGGTAGTAGACAAAAGCCGTGTACAGGTTTTCCAGTTGGGGTAATCCGCTGCGCATTGCTGAGGAAAGCGCTGGATTGGTGGTTGCATAGACGTATTCGTATCGGCCCTGTTTTAAGAGGAGATCCGTTTCGTACCAATTGTCTACGGAGTTCCAGATCAAAACATGGTCCGGGTGAATCTGCCAATCGTTGAAGCTTCCAACGATGTAGACTTTTTCAGCTACTGGCAAATTGTCTGCTGGCACTAGCTTAAATATTGCCTGCACATATTCGGACGAATAATCTGGTTCTGTGACAAATCGATTGGCCGAGCGAATAACCATTTGACCATTGAGAAAAGGTGCCAATTGAGTTCCTGCGAATCGGGCTCGATCAGGCTCAATCTCTATTCGCCAAGGGCTAGTCTGTTGATTAAACCTTTCAACTCTCCCCCCAGTACGTAGCTCAGACAAGTCTATGAAGAAATTAGAGGGCCGGGGCTGAAAGGACTCTTCAGGCCGTAAATAAAAGGTCAGATCGGGTAAAACATCGAGCGTAGGTCTTGTCACACAACGGCTTTCGGCAATTTCGGAGTTTCTTACAAAGCACACCGAATAATCAAATGCGTTGGTGTTGGCCGTAGGTGTGCGAAATCGAACAAAAGGTTGGATGGAGCTGGCACGATTTCCGGCCATCATCACACGATCCAATTTCATATCCACCGGAGTCGATTGTTCGGTTACAAAAAATCTTCGTTCAAACAAAGCTGCTTCTTCATTGCCTTGCTCAGAAACGCGAAGCACATAATTGCCGCTTAATTTGAAATCAATGTTGCGATTCGGAAAATTGTATTCATAGTGGATATACGGGATGATTGTGGCTCCAGAAGAGCGAAAATCCTGAATAGCATCCTGATGAAAGGCGGTCAGAAATTCGGAAGGAAATAAATCGCGTTCCCATTTCTGATTAGCATGGTATACATAAATGGAGAGTGGCCGAGAAGGCCGTTCAACGATGTCAAATGCCAATCTGAGGGATAGTCCAGATCGTATTTCGACGATGGGAAGCGACGTCTCACTCTGCTCTGGATGTAACTGAACGGAGCGTATTTGGGGGTGATCGATAACAACGTCGACTCTCTCACTAGAAGAAACTTCAGGGACCGACGTTCCAACTTCGGACAAAGCAGAACACCCGGCAAAAAACAGCAGAAAAATCAGGAATATGATTTTCAAGACTACAGAATATTGTAGGACAACTATAAAATATGATAGGACAGGCCTACCGATAGCACTTCTTTCAATTGCGCCTGATCGCTGACGTCTTTGTCATAGAGAACGGACCATTCAAAGTTGACTTGAAGCCACGAATTCACTTTCATGTTGACCACATTTTCCCAGATTAAATCGGGGCTTTCCGGCGTGTTAAACGCAGCAAAGAGACCTAGGGTCGATTTGATGAATACGTTTTTGAACAACTCTTTGTTAAAGTCGGTAAATGCTTCAATGCCGAGTTCATACCGTACTGATTTATCGGGGTCAACATTATAAAGGGGCCGTAATTCGGCAATGGTTACAATGGTTTCTTTTCCGGCAATACCGAATCGCTGAGATATCCAGGGCCGTGCTTGGTAGGTCATTCCAACGGACTGTGTAATGGTAGCAGGCGCTAAAAAAGCCGAAACTTTAACAGGAGGTCTTCTCCCATCTCCAAACGGGTTTTTTTCAAAATTGAAACCTGAGGCAAACTGTGTTCTCGCCTGGATAGCGGCTGTGGGGTGCAATTTGTCTAAAAATCCGGCTCCATTATAATTGAACGTGGCTGAAAGACGGATCAAATCCTCGGCCTTACGAAATTGTAAGGTGTCCTGCTTTACCAGACCAAACCTGAGCTTGGCGTCTAATTTTTGTTGCCATCCTCCTCGATCAACCTCCGTATTTCCGTCAATTCCCACACTAAACGCTAGCGTATTCACCCCGCCTTCGGCCCAATTCTGAAATCCGACCTGAGATCCGGCCAAACGTCCAATTACTTCGGATTTCCATAGGCCTTTTGTTGAATCAGGAGCCGTTTGGGCAAAGGAAAGCTGACTGAGCGTGGATCCCGCCACCAGCAAAACAAGTCCGATGCGAGACGTAGCTCTAACGGTCGAAAAAAGAAGCGTCCTGGTAAAAAAGTCGAAATGAATCATAATAAATAAGGGCATTGGGTGCGACTCGACAAAAATAAATGTCAAAAGTTACCGCAAAAAAAAAGGTCGTGCCAAAAAGACACGACCTTTTTCTAATTCCCAAAAAATCGAGATTAGTCGTTTTTTTTGTTCTGAACTTCAACACGAATGTTTTGAGACATCGTTTTCAGGTCCTGCATAGCTTTACGGACACGGGTTCCGGCAGCTTTGTTGCCTTTTTCATAAAATTTGCTAAAGTCATCTTCTAATCCGTCCACGAAGCCTTTTAGGTCGGCGAATTTACTCATTTGGATTCCTCTATATAATAGATGTGTTCTGTAACCGAGGCGTGTTGAAGTTCACCTCGTACTAATCAGGCTCAAACTAAGCTCTGTTTGCTCTGCTGTCAAGAAATAATCCTTGTTTTGAAGCGTTTTTGGGCATTTTGTTTGTAATAATCCCAAATTTCACCCAACCTCGAGCCCTTTTTACGGCACCTAAAACGTGGAAAGTTCAGTACTTCGAACCAAAAACCTGGTAGCGATTAAAGTTTATGAATCGCGCGGCAATGAAGGCCCTGAAATAGACCAAATTGAAAGATCTGAACGGTTCTCGATCAATTTTGAGACCCAGTTATTCTTTATAAGGCCGCTTAATTGTTCACCTCCGTCTTCCGATTCCAATACGCCAAACTTACCTGTAACTCGTTGGGAGAGAATCGAAATGGACACCTTCTCCGACATGTTTTTTACCATGGCAGAGGCCATCGTAACGGGATGAACATCGCGCAGTATACCGCTTTCCGCTCGGCAGACGGACATCACGATTGGAACGACCATTGGAGCTTGCCAAAGACCCAAACTTATAGCTTTTTTGGCCATAATCTCGCCGTCGACAGACCGAAAAAGGCCCCTTTCAAAGCCCAACATTCCTACCGCAGCGACTCCTTCGTCTGTCAGCCGAGTTACGATGGTTTTTTTCTCTTCTCGAACCAATTTTTCCACATCTTCGGAGATTTCTCTAGTAATTAGGAGTTCATCGCGCTCAAATCTTCCGGTATCGAGTCCGTTTTGAAGAAGCAGTCGTTCGATTTTTTCGTCACAACCAACGATCAAACACATCCTTCGACCATCTCGATGAGCTTTCGCAACGCTTCTGGACAACGCATCCCAGAACATCAAATCCTCTTGAGGACGATAGTCTACGAGTAGAATTTCAACCCTGTCTGAAGACGATTTCATAAACAATCAGTTACTAACATGCGTTGATTCCGGAGACGAGGAAGACGTTATTACAACCCTGCCTTTCTACCGTTTGAATAGGCCAATTTCACGTCCAAGTACGCTTTAACGCCCCGATAGATCTTATGGATTTTTGCCATCTGCACTGCCACACCCAATATTCTTTATTAGACGGTGCGGCGCGCATTAACCGGTTGGTGGCAAAGGCCCAAGAATTGGAAATGCCAGCGCTCGCTATCACTGACCATGGCAATCTGTTCGGTGTCCCGGAATTTTACACCGAGGCAACCAAAGCCAATATTAAGCCCATCATCGGATGTGAGTTTTACGTGACGCCCGTTCGGATGGCCGACAAAACTAATCGGGTTAGATACCACCAGGTTTTACTGGCGAAGAATGCAGAGGGATATCAGAATCTCATTCGTTTGTCCTCCCTCTCCTATACAGAGGGTTATTATTACAAGCCTAGAATTGACCTGAACGTCCTTATGGCGCACTCGGCGGGTTTGATTGCGACTACCTGTTGCCTTCAGGGGCATGTGCTTCAAACGATACTGAAAGAAGGTGAAGCTGCCGCCAGGAAAGTCTTCGAGCAATACCTCGATATTTTCGGCTCAGACTATTATATCGAGATTCAGGATCATAAGATTGCCGATCAGCAGAAGTGTAACGCCATACTCTTGAAATGGGCCCAGGAATACGAGGTCGAACTCGTTTCCACGAACGATGTCCACTACGTCGAACAGGCCGACTCAGCCGCTCAAGACGTGCTTCTTTGCCTTCAAACCGGTAAGGATCTGTACGATCCGAATCGGATGAAATTCGAGAATGATCAGTTTTACCTGAAGTCTGGAGCTGAAATGGAGTTGGCACTTCGCAACGTAGATGCCACTCAGGTCAAAAAGGCGCTTTCTAATACGTTAGTCATCGCGGACAAATGTGACTTTCAGTTGCCAATTGGCCAGCTGCTCATGCCCCACTTTCCCCTTCCTGCGGCCTTCGGAGAGGACGTGGATGCTTATTTACGGCATTTGGTCTATCTACGGGCTAAAGAAAAATGGGGCTCATTGACGCTTGAGCAAACGGAGCGCATCGACTATGAACTGGGTGTTGTTTCGCAAATGGAGTATGCCGGCTATTTCCTCATCGTGCAGGATTTTACGACGGCAGCTCGGACGCTCGGCGTTTCAGTCGGACCTGGTCGGGGCTCGGCCGCAGGCAGTTTGGTCGCTTATTGTCTCGGAATTACAAACATTGACCCGCTTAAGTATGGTCTGCTGTTTGAACGCTTTCTAAACCCGGAAAGGGTAAATATGCCCGACATCGACATTGATTTTGATGATCGAGGACGCAGTAAAGTGATTGACTACGTAGTCGAAAAGTACGGCCGGGAAAACGTGTGTCAGATCATCACGTTTGGAACGATGGGACCTCGCTCAGTTATCCGGGATGTTGCTCGCGTGCTGCAGATTCCGCTTCCGGAGGCAGACCGAATTGCTAAGCTCATCCCGGAGGGCGCTGGGGTGACTCTTGAGAGCGCTTTCAAAGACGTTCCCGAGTTTAAACGTTTGCTTCAAGACCCGAATGAACAAATTCGCAATTTATTGCACTATGCAAAGGTGTTGGAAGGTTCGGCCCGTCACACCGGAGTGCACGCGGCGGGGGTCATCATTGCCCCGGGAGCTGTTAGTAATTTCGTACCTGTCTCGCTGGCTAAGGGAAAGAGCGGAAACGATGATGTTATCATCACGCAGTATGCTGGAAATTGGGTAGAATCGATTGGTCTTCTCAAAATGGATTTCTTGGGGCTGAAGACGTTAACGGTCATTGATGATACGTTAGACCTTATCAAACAGGAGCACGGCCTGGAATTGGATGTGGATACAATTCCACTCGACGATACGGCCACTTTTGAGCTATTTCAGCGCGGCGACTCCGTTTCCATTTTCCAGTTTGAATCAAGCGGTATGCGGGAATGGCTTCGTAAGCTCAAGCCTACTTCTATCAACGATTTGATTGCTATGAATGCGCTCTATCGGCCTGGGCCGATGGAGAACATTCCGACTTACATCGCCCGAAAACATGGAAAGGAAGTTGTTTCGTATCCGGACGAGATGCTAAAACCTATCCTGGAGCCGACCTACGGAATACCTGTGTATCAAGAACAGGTCATGCAAATGGCGCAAGTGATGGGGGGGTATACGCTAGGTAGTGCGGATATTCTTCGTCGCATCATGGGCAAGAAAAAAGATTCGGAGATGGCCGATCAGCGAGCCATTTTTGTGGCAGGTGCCGCCGAAAAATCGGTTTCAGAAAAGGTTGCCAACGAAGTCTTCGATTTGATGGCCAAGTTTGCGGGGTACGGTTTCAATAAATCGCACGCAGCTGCTTATTCGATCGTGGCCTATCAGACGGCGTATCTCAAAGCGCATTATCCGGCCGAATTTTTAGCAGCGTCCATGACAAACGAAATGTCGGACACTAAAAAGCTGGCCTTTGTTTTGGACGAAGCCCGTCATCTAGGACTTGAATTGCTTCCGCCAGACCTTAACGCATCCAGAGCGCGTTTTACAGTGGAAAAGGGGAAAATTCGATTCGGCCTCGGGGCTATCAAAGGCGTCGGATTCGGCGCAATTGAAGCTATCGAAAAGGAAAGGGACAAAAATGGCCCTTTTACCACTTTATTTGAATTCGCGCGCCGGGTCGACCTACGAACCGTCAATAAAAAGGCCGTAGAAAGTCTCGCGAAAGCCGGGGCCATGGACCGAATGGATGGTCATAGAGCGCAGTTCGCGGAAGCTGTAGAGATTGCGATACAGTACGGTCAAAAAATCGCAGCGGACCGCATGGCGGGGATGATTTCGTTGTTTGGCGATCCGGGCGGTGACGGCTCTGTGGGTATCGAACCGACGTTGCCAACCGTCGAACCGTGGGCCAAGGCCAAGATGTTGAAGGAAGAGCGCGACGCCGTTGGATTTTACGTATCAGGACATCCACTTGAGTCGTATTTGGCGGAGTCGCGGGCTTTTGCGTCGGCTCAAATTGCAGACGTTCCCGAAATTGTTGAAAGAGAAGGTCCAGCAGAAGAAGCCTGGTCCTACAGGAATAGCCGCCCTCAACACTCCTTTTGCGCGGTGTTAACTGAGGTTCAACACCGCTCCAATAAGTCCGGAAAACCGTTCGCCATTTGTCAATTCGAAGATTTCACTGGTCAGGCCGAATTGGTCTGTTTCTCAAACTCCTACGACAAAGTTCAGCGCTATCTCATGGTGGATGAGATCGTATTGATCAAAGGAAGCGTCGAAATGCGTGGCGGAACGGCCAAAGTCATTGCCAATGACATCATTCCTATGTGGAAAGTGCGAGAGCAAATGGTCAAGTCTTTGATCTTGAGACTATCGAGTACTGAGCTAAGGATCGAACAAGTGGAAAAGCTCGACAAGCTTCTATCCGAACACAAAGGCACGTGCAAGCTTTATTTTGACCTCGTCACAGACACCGACCCCGTTCCATGTCGTGTGATGAGCCGAACGTCCGTCATCGACCCCAACGAAGAAGTGATGCGAGGTTTATCCAGCATTTTCGGGCGTCGTTCCATAACGGTTGAGGGCGAAAACTAATCTAGACCCTCTTGGCAAGGACTAGGGCAAAACGCATTCGAGCGCGTAACCAGCTAGTCCGAGGTCCGTAGGGAAATTTCGACTCCGCGATTGTTTGATTTAGCCTGCTTACTCATGCGAAAAGCCCCCTTCTTGGTATTGATATGGCTCTTAACAGGCTGTTCTGCCCAAATAGACGAGCTTCGTTCGTCGTACGCCCCTCGTTCTGCTCGTGAAGCCTACGTCCTAGGCCTCGAAGAAACAGGAATTTCGAATTCCGAAATGGCCAGTCGCTGGTTGCGTCAGGGCGAGGAGGTTTTGGCTTCACCCGTCGTTCCGAGTTTGCCCTATTTAGAAGAGGGCCTTCTCAATCCGACACAAATTATGGCCGTAGGTTATCAATTGTCTCTCAAAAAAGGGCAGCATTTGATAGTTGATGCGCGTCTTCAGGGATCTTCCCTTCTTTTCCTAGACCTTTATGATCAAACTGGTTCTGGCTTTAGAAGAGTGGTATCTGCCGATTCTACTTTCCTCCTTCGATACGACATTAATAAATCGTCCACGTATGTTTTGCGCCTCCAACCTGAAATACTGGCCGAAGGTCTTTTTACGCTATCGATCAAAGTCGAGGCGTCTATCATTTTTCCGGTTTCTGGGAGAGGGGTAACCGATATCGGGAGTCGATTCGGGGTTGAACGTGACGGTGGACGAAGACGCCATCATGGGGTTGATATTTTTGCAAATCGGGGTACGCCGGTGATTGCCGTTCGAAAAGGGTTTATCAGTAGCACCCGAATTGGAGGTTTAGGGGGGAAAACAGTCTGGCTTCGCGACCAATCCGGAAATAATTTTTATTACGCCCATCTCGACTCCCAGATGGTGCGGGAAGGCCAGAGGGTGGTTCCCGGGGACACGTTGGGTCTTGTCGGTAACACGGGTAACGCAAGAACTACGCCGCCGCACCTTCATTTCGGGGAGTACGATCGGGGTCCCCACGACCCTTGGCACTTCCTATACATGCCGCCGGGGCGCCCATCAGACCTCAACGCCGATCCGACGCGGTTTGGCACCTCCGTATTCGTAGAGCAGGCCTTGCGCCTTCAACCTAGTGAGAAAGCCGATATGATTGGGCCTGATTTTACGCCGCTAAACGGGATCGTGATTGGCGCGACCGGATCGTTTTATCACATCCGATTGGAAGATAAAACGGAAGGATATATCCATAAATCTTTCGTTGCCACAGCTTCCCCGTAAGGAAACCCTTTTTGCGGAAATGGGTGATATTCGTCGGTATGAAAAATTATCTAGCTATCTTACCTCGACGAATATTGATTGGACTCGTACGAGGATACCAATTGATTCTCTCGCCTCATCTGGGATCGGCTTGCCGATATCACCCCACTTGTTCTGCGTATGCGATTGAAGCCATAGGCAAATATGGCGCGTGGAAAGGCGGTATTTTGGCGACTCATCGCATTTTCCGGTGCAATCCATGGGGTGGACACGGAGACGACCCTCCCATTTGGTATTCCGAACGACCGGGCCGCAAAGAGAGCCACGACTCGAGCAGTTCATAGACAAATCGGGGCTTGACCTGTACCTTTCTTCCCAAGCGGCTTTCCCTCCCCTCATTTTTACCGACCAGACCTCATGTCAGCCTCTTTACATGAATTAAATGCGGCCACCCAAAAAGCGCGAATTTCGGTCATTACCTGTTCCGATACCCGGACAATCAATTCCGACACCAGCGGCGCATTTATTGTTGACACGATTAAAACCGCTGGGCATGAATTGGTCTCGTACGTGATTACGCCGGACGATTCCGCACTATTGGCGCGTGCCATTATCCAAGCAAAAAAAGAGCGCGCAGACCTGATTTTGATCAATGGCGGAACCGGTATCTCGAAGCGGGACAACACGTTCGATACGTTAAGCCGGATGATAGAATCACCGCTTCCAGGCTATGGAGAGCTTTTCCGATACCTGTCGTTCAAAGAGATAGGCGCTTCGGCTATGTTATCTCGCGCTCAGGCGGGCAGAATGGGCGACACGTTCATCTTTTCAATGCCTGGCTCTACGAGTGCCGTTCATTTAGCTATGACCACCCTAATCTTGCCACAAATCGGGCATATAGTTCAGGAAACGAGGAAATAAGCGGGCTTCCGATCGACTGGCAGTAACCGTAACGCGCAAAAGACAGGACGATTCGAATAGACCCGCTTCAACGAGCAGAGCTACTGTTGTTTTAGCGAGTTAATTAGAACTGGTTGAATCCTGCGGCGCCAATTCAGCATGTTGGCGCGTACTGTCTGAACCCATCGAAGAACGAGAGGCAGCTGTACTATCTCTTCCGGTTGATTCTGGTTTACGTATAACTCGTTCATACCAAGAAGCAAGCTTTAGATTCTGCTCCTCCGTAAGAAGCGGCATCATATCCGTTTTTAAGGAATCCATCAGCGTAGATCGATGCCACTGATAATGACGAAGAAATATGCTCAGTTTTGATTGGTAAGTTTTCGTAAGCGACCGAAGCGTGTCTTCTTGGGCCAGATCTACCGGATCGATATACTTATCGATAGCGGCGTAGAGACCACCTTGCCTCCGCATTTCACTTAATTTTTCCATCCTTCGATTATGCATGGTGCTTTGACCTAAGGCGCCTAATGCGATCCCTATCAAAAGCATGCCGACCAATACGAAAATGGTTTTAGCGTGTAATTTCATGGTTCTAACCTATGGGTGATCGTCTAAATGGATATCATAAGCAGAGGCCAGGGTAACCGGTGGGAGTCCGAAAACCATCTCTGCAGCTGACTGCTCAAACTCATTTTCGTTCGATAATAACTGAATATTGTAAAAGGCCAGTGCGATCACAACGAAGAGTCCTGCTACGAATACAGGACGAAACCAGCTGAAAAGTTCAGCCAACCAGACTTCCTCCGTGTTCCAACTTTGAGGTCTGCGCAATGCGCGCATTACGCGCTCGGCGGGCATAGACATCATGGTTTCATTTCGTTCTGTTTCAACGAGATGCCTGAGTTCATGCACGAACGCATCTGAGAGTGAACTCAAATATTTATTGTCGCTTTCTTTTTGTTTCTGGGTACGCATAATATCGTAGCGTTTAGTTCTCACTCAATACGGTTGAATCGCCAAGATCAATTCTCAGTCGATCCAATCCTCTCTTCAGCCGGGAAAGGACCGTACCGTAAGGCACATCCAAAATCCGGGCCGTTTCCTCTGTACTAATGTCTTCTATCAACCGCAACACAATCACGGCTCGCTGATTGTCGGGCAGCTTGTTTACAGCTCGACGAAGTTGTGTCCTTCGTTCTCCGGAAGTGATCCCAAAGTCCGTCCGATCGCTCGAAATGGGATCTGATTCTGGAAAATCGGTCCAAGGCTTCAGCCACATAGTTCGTTTTCGCTTGCGAAGCGCATCCAAACTTTTGTTGATGGCCATTCGAACCACAAAAGTTTTAAGCGACGCATCTCCTCGAAAGGAATAAATCGAACCGTGAAGCTTAATAAACACTTCCTGAACGACGTCGTCCACTTCCGGGACAGGCCCCAGCATTCCCGTAACCGTTCGCGATACCTCATCCATAAACCGCTCAACCAAAATCCGAAACGCGTGGTCATTGCCGTCAAGGGTGGCAGCAATTAAAGACGATTCAGAACTTGAAATTGAAACCGGTAAATTCCTGACAGCCGTCAGCTCTGTCGAGTCGACCGACAGATGCGAAAACCAAGCGGATATGGATTGACTAGCTTGCAACAATAAATTCCTGAACCTCGAGCGCGTAACAAATAACTTCTTTAACGACCCTGCCCGGGTGGCCGCCCGCCACCACCACGACGTTGTTGCTGCTGGGCTGCCTGAACTTCTGAGTATTTTTTCAATTGGTCAGCCGTCAAAACATCTCCGAGCGCAGCTACGGTTTCTTTTTCCAATTCGGACATTTTTCCACGCATGGCTTCGCGATTTCCGCCGGCCTGCCCTGATGCCCGAAGTTCCATCATCGTTTTTACCCTCTTTTCTTGGGCTGACCACAGAATTTCTTTAACCTTTGGGCTCTGCTCTTCGGTTAGAGCCAAAGTTGTCGTTAACGAAGCAAAGTTGGCATCAAATGCCGCTTTTTGTTCGGCCGGCGTTTGTTGACCGCCACGTCCTTGAGCCAGGACTACGTTGGCCGATCCGAATGCCAAAATGGCAAACAGGCTACAGCCTACGATTAGCTTAATTTGAGAACGCATGATTATTTTTGTTTACTGTTCAATACGCCTTAGACGAGTCTTCTAACAATACATTCCATTTCGCCCCGATCTACCAGTCCAACATCTGATGAAATTTGAACAGAACCAAGTAGATGGCGTTTGGAAATCGTAAAATACCAATCCATTCGTGTTCGAATCTATATAATACTGCATTGCAAAGGGACTTTCGGATCTATAATACGCTGTCACGTTCGGTGGAATCTATTCTTCCGATAAAGGAAGGACACTTGTCGTTTTATTCGTGTGGCCCCACGGTTTACTCTTATGCTCATATCGGTAATTTCCGCTCGTTTGTCACAGCCGATTTAATCCTTCGAACGGCCAAGGCTGTTGGTTGGAAGGTGACTTACGCCACCAATATTACCGATGTCGGGCACCTTACCGTGGATGACTTCTCCGATTCAAGTGGAGAAGATAAAATGGCAAAGGCACTTCGATCCAAAGAAGGCGAAGCGTTTGCCAATGTTTGGGATCTGGCACGCTATTATTCCGGCAAACTGATTGAAGACTGGCAAATTCTCAATCTTTTAGAACCGACTGTTCGTCCGCGCGCCACCGAGCACATGAGGGAGCAAATTGCTGCAGTGCAGAGCCTTTTGGATAAGGGTCATGCGTATGAAACCTCCCAGGGCGTCTATTTCTCGGTTACCTCTTTCCCCAGTTATGGGCAACTTTCGGGGAATACCCTGGATAACGAATTGGAGCAGACCGTCAGAAACGTCGTAGTCGACACGGAAAAACGTGATCCAAGGGACTTTGCCCTGTGGAAGAAAGACGACAAGCATTTGATGCAGTGGTTTAGTCCTTGGGGCTGGGGCTTCCCGGGTTGGCATATTGAATGTTCGGCCATGGCCATGGCTTATTTGGGTGATGAAATTGACCTCCATGCCGGTGGAGAAGACCTCATTTTCCCCCACCACGAATGCGAGATTGCTCAGTCTGAGTCACTTACCGGTAAACCGTTCGCCAAGTATTGGGTCCACACGCGCTTTTTACAGGTGGAAGGCGAAAAAATGTCCAAAAGTCTTGGGAATTTCTACACCGTCAGAGACTTAGTGGCGCCGACGTCCGAAGGCGGAAAAGAAATTGATCCACTGGCGGTTAGGATGACGTTGCTTTCGGGTCATTACCGTAAGCCGTTTAATTTTACCATTAAAACGTTAAAAGGAAACGTCAAACACCGAGAACGCCTTGCTGAAATTGTTAGCGTAGTTGGATATTCCGACTCCGCAAACAGGATCTACGAAGGCGATTTTGGCCATGCCCTTCAAGCCACTTATCATCGGGCACTAGACGCAATGACAGATGACTTAAATACTCCTACGGCCCTCGTGGCCTTGTTTGGGGGTACGAAGATGATTCTTTCTAAGCTTGCCAATTTGACCGCTACTGAACAGGAAGCGATTCGATCCTGGCTAGCTGATATGAATGAATTACTGGGCGTAATTCAGGTATCCGGGAAAAGTGCGACTGTTGAAGATAACCGGAGCGACTCAAGTCTGGGAGTTAAAGTGGAAGCATTGCTAGTTGAACGCCAACAAGCTCGCGTCGACAAGAATTGGGGCCGTGCGGACGAAATCAGAAAGGCTCTGACTGATTTGGGCGTCGAAGTAATGGATACACCCGAAGGGGCGAAATGGAAAAAAATAGGATCACTCTAAACCGACATTACCGAAATGGCATACGCGAGTAAGTTACTAGACACCGGCACTATGGAAGGCGGTTTGGTCCGAATGATCGAGCGATTCAAGACCGAGGGAACGCTGATTGGAGAGGCTAAACTAGATCAATTCATAATGGACAATCCGAATGCCGCTTTGCTGGGGATGTTGTTCGATCAACGAGTGCGGGCAGAATATGCATTTGCGGGCCCTCATCGATTGTTTGAACGCTTAAGACATTTGGACTTCAAGAAAATAGCCAAAATGAATCTGGAGGATTTAGCGGCTGCTTTTGGTGAAAAGCCAGCTGTACACCGCTTTACCAATGTGATGGCGGAAAGAACCCATCAGATCGCCAAAATCGTTGTTGAAAAATATGATGGGAAGGCTGAAAACATGTGGAATCAAGGCGTCGACTTTCCAACCATTCAAAAGAGATTGATTGAATTACCCGGTTTTGGGCCAATGACAGCGTCCAAAATGAAGTATGTGCTCCATTATTTCGGCTATCGTGACTTTTCTTAAAGCCAATCCCCAAACGTCCCGAAATTTTCGCGATCGGTAGTAACCGGACCCTACTTAGTCAACTGTTTTGCTTGGGAGTCTTAAGCAGCCATCGCAAGGAAATTATTATCCGTTATGGTCAAAGGACCAATCACTAGATAATTGCCGCTCTGTTTGATTTCAATGGCTGGCCGTTCAAGTGACGGTGTGTACATAAACGAGTCCCATGCGATGTCCACTGCTGCGTCAATTAACTCTGAAGCGTCCCACTGTCCGGAACGTGAGAATATTGATCTTTCCCAGCCCAAGGCTCCGCCCGGTAGTGTACGTACGTATTTTTCAAGGTATTCGTGTGCACCCATTTTCTCATCCTCCTTTTCCCTCTGTTTCCAGAATTTCAAAGTCAGTTTAGTGTCACTCTTTTTATCGGCAGGTCCTTTCAAATAAAAAGGCAGCTACCAAGAGTAACTGCCTTTTTATCTTCCAAAACTCGTGCCGGGCGCGCCAAATCAAAGAGTTATTACTTCGAGTGGTCAAAAACAGCCAATGAACAGTTTACCTCTTCCAAAAAGCGGGTACAAAAAGGATCACCACAGTAAAGATTTCGAGTCTTCCTGCCATCATCAACAGAGAAAGCACCCATTTACCCATAACGGGAACGTGTGCATAGTTCTCGGATGGTCCCAAAGTCCCAAACGCAGGCCCAATGTTACCAACACTGGACA
The DNA here is from genome assembly GCA_027622005.1 of Bacteroidota bacterium. Taxonomy (GTDB): domain Bacteria; phylum Bacteroidota; class Rhodothermia; order Rhodothermales; family UBA10348; genus UBA10348. Next base: position 50,730 of record JAQBZH010000008.1, read on the forward strand.
GTGTGGCCCCAAATGAGGTCAGAATATCCAATCCAAGGAAAGACATCAACAGCGTCCCAAGGGCAAGCATACCCAAATACAGAACGATAAACGAAAGCACGTTTTTCATTACCTCTTGGGAGACAACTCGGTCATTTAGGCGAAGAGGCATCACCGCTTGCGGATGGATGAGCTGTTTGATCTCCTTAAACGAGTTTTTAAACATCAACACATGGCGAACCACTTTGACCCCACCTCCGGTTGAACCGGCCATTCCCCCGATATAAAAACAGACAAAAAGGATACCAATCGCCATTGGGGGCCAGATTTCGTAGTCTGCGGTCCCAAATCCGGTCGTGGTGATAATGCTTGCAGCTTGAAAGGCGCCGTATCGGAGGGCGTCGGCAACGGAGGCATAGCCCTCAAAAACACCATCGGCTTGAAGATTAGGAAGAAAACTCATACTAGGCGTCCAAATGCTAAACGTAATCAGGGCCGTTGCTGCCAGCATGATTCCGGTGTAGACCCGAAATTCGGTATCTCGAAATACGGTTACTGTTTTGCCCCGAAGAAGCCTAAAATGAAGCGCAAAATTGACCCCGGCTAAAAACATAAAAACCGTAATAACCCAATCGATATAAGCCGAATCAAATTGCCCTACGGATCCATTTTTTGTTGAAAAACCGCCCGTTGCCATGGTCGCAAAAGCGTGATTTACGGCATCGAAAGGGGTCATCGCCGGCAAAAGAAAGCCAATCTCGGCAACCGTAATGCCTACATAAATCAACCACAATCTCTTGGCAGTTTCCTGTACTCTGGGCGTTAGCTTATCAGCCGAAGGTCCAGGTACTTCCGCCTTATACAACTGCATCCCCCCAACCCCCAGAAGCGGAAGGATGGCGAGCGTCAAAACAATGATCCCCATCCCTCCCATCCAGTGAGCCAGGCTTCTCCAAAGCATAAACGAGCGCGGCATGGACTCAATGTCCATATTTCCTGCGCCGCCGAAAATGGTGGCACCCGTCGTTGTAAAGGCACTCATCGTTTCGAAAAACGCATCTGTATACGACGCCAACACCCCTCCGAATACAAACGGAAGGGCTCCAATTAAGGAAAGTACCAACCAAGCCAGGGCAACAATAGCAAAGCCGTCCCGAATTTGAAGCTCCTGATTGGCTTTCTCTTTGTAAAACCACGATACGGCTCCAATAAACAGCGATATCAATGCGGTAAATCCAAATGCCCACCATTCCGCTTCGCCGTAGAACAGCGCCACAAGCATTGGAATTATCAATGCCGCACCAAGGAAGAATACCAACATTCCTAAGGTGTAAAAAACGGCTTTTAAATTTAAGACCATTTTAGTGGGTGATTATGGAGCTGCAAATAAGCTTTCCACCTTAGCAATTTGGCCCGGCATTACGAAAACGAAAGCACTTGTTCCTGCCTCAATTCGTGTGAGTCCGGTGGCAATTTCGACATCTTTGCCGCTACTGACCGCGCCCACTAAGACCCCAGCTGGCAGTTTCAAATTCATTAGAATATCTGAAGTAATCATAGAACGCGGCGCGGCTTCAAATTCCAATATTTCTGCGTCCATCCCGTGAACGGTGGCCACGCTCTTCACATGCTTGCCTCTAAGGAATCGCATAATTTCGCGTGAAACGGACAGTTTTTTGTTTACGGCAGCGTCCAGGCCGATGGATTGACTGATCGGGATATAAGCTCCTTTTGACAGAAGCGCCACCGTCTTTCGAACGGTTAAATGCTTCGCCAACAGACACGTCACAAGGTTCGACTCTTCGCTGTCCGTAACAGCAATGAAGGCATCCATATCGGAGAGGCCTTCGGTAATCAACAAATCGATATCGGTGTCGTCCCCGTGGATCACCAAAACAGAACCCAACATTTCCGCAAGTTGTTCGGCTCGCTGCCTGTCGTCTTCGATCAACTTGATGCTTTTATGCTTTTCCTGGCTCAGGCGGTAAGCCACTTTTGCCCCAATGTCGGTGCCCCCCAATATCATAATATTTTCGATGCGCCTGTCAGACTTTCCAAACAGCTCCAAAATGGGCGGAACACTCTTTGGTCGCGACAGAACGAACACCTGATCGTCCTTTCTAAATCGTTCGTCACCGTTAGGCAAAATGGTTCGAATCCCTCTGGTTATCGCCATCACTCGAAAACGAATGGAAGATTCCCCAAAAACCACTTCCCGTAACGTTTTTCCAATAACAGGGCTGTCGGAATCCAGACGAAGACCGACCAAATGGAGCCGGTCGTCGGCCAACATGACCACGTCGGTGGCGCCTGCCCGCCGAATCAATCGGACAATCTCTTCCGATGCGCTCTCTTCCGGGTGAATGACCAGATCTATCCCAAAATCCTCGGCATTTAAGACGGCCTTGGTGTTCGATAATTCGCCCGACCGAACCCGGGCCACGGTGGTTTCAACTCCCAATCGATCGGCCAACATACAAGCGATAATATTGACTTCGTCGATGGCCGTTACGGCAATCATGATCCGAGCTTGCCGAATGCCGGCTTCCTCTAAGACGGCGGTTGAAGTCCCGTTTCCGCAAACCGTCATAACGTCCAATTTATCGCTCACATAGGCCAAAGCCTCTGGGTCAGAGTCGATTACTACGACGTCATGCTCCGCGTGAGACAATAGTTTTGCCACATCAAATCCTACGACTCCCGCTCCTAAAACAATTGCTCTCATGCTGTTACGATATCATTCGAAATGTCAAACGGGCCAACTTTGCTGGTTCCAGGCCTGATCCCAAAACATCCACTCGTATTTTACGCTCAAATCAAATGCTTCCATAGCGATTTGATGGTCCTCGGAGCTTTTCTCTAGAGATTCTCGCTCTAAAAAAAGCAAAAGCTCATTAGTGTACGACATGAATGACGGATCTGTGTACGTAAGGAGCCAGTTTCTATACAGATGATCCTCGGGGATTTCTCCGTACAACTGAGAAATCATAATCCCAATTTCGGTATACAACCACGGACACGGCGCCAAGGCGGCTAATCCTTTTAACAGAGATCCTTGTGCGGCACAGGTCAGCATATGATTTTGGTACGCCCGATTATTCGGCGTAAGCTCAAGTCTAGCAACGTCTTGTGCTGAATATCCAAACTGTTTTCCGTATTCAGTATGCAATTGTTGCTCGACGACCAAGGCCAATTTAGCGCCTTCAATAAACCACAATTTATCCTCCGGTCGATGATACCTAGTTGATAACACCGAACAGACATCCGCATAACCTTCCAAATATCGAGCGTCCTGCATTTGATAAAACCGAAAACGCTCGGCAGAAAGCGAGCCATCAATTAAAGCCTTCACAAACGGATGTTCGAAAGACGCCTCCCAGGACTTGAGAGCGTGTTGTTTGCAACGAAGGGCGAAAGGATGCATTTTTTGGGTGAAAAGGGGCAAATTATGGCTCAGATGAAGGGGCATTCAATTGCCTGTTTTGTTCAACGGTACTTTGATCCAGAAAGTACTTCCTTGTTCAAAGCGGGTAGTAAAACCAATTTCTCCATCCATATTCTCAATCGTTTTTCGGGCGATTGCCAGTCCTAGCCCTGTTCCACTCGTCTTTGTTGAAAAACTAGGGACGAAAATCTTCTCCCATAAATTTCTGGGTATTCCTGTCCCATTATCAATGACCTCGCTCAAAACGAACCACTTTTCGTCTTCCAACACGGCTTGGGAAGTAACTACAATTTTAGCGGTCCGCCCTTCTGGAACAGCTTGAATAGCGTTTTTCAGGAAATTGATGTAAACCCTTCTCAGGGCTTCCCGATCGGCTTCAACAATGTATCGATCGGTACTCAACCGGGTCTGAATTTCGACATTGTCTTCCGCCTGCATCAATTCAACGGCTTCCAAGATTACTGCATTTAGATCGACCTCTTCTCGAATGTGCGTAGGCATGCGGCCAAAGGAAGAAAACTCGTTCGCAATCCGGGCGAGCGTATCAATTTGTTCAATTAGAGTCGTGGTCGTCTGATTGAATTTAGCTGAAAACTTGTCTTCATCCGATCCATTTTCGCTTCGTCTAGAATACGCTGAGCGTAGATGTTGAATGGACAGCTTCATGGGGGTCAAAGGATTCTTGATTTCGTGTGCCACTTGCCTAGCCATCTCCTTCCAGGCTAGTTGTCTTTCCTGCTGTCCAATTAGTCGTTGACTTTCTTCCAGTTGGTCCTGCATCGTATTGAAGGAATCAACCAGCCCCGCGATTTCGTCCTGCGTTCCAATCTGTGCAATTCGTTCGAAGTGGCCTGCCGCTACAGCTTGAAGCCCAGCTCTTAACTGCGCAATGGGACGCGTCAGTGCGTTTGCAAGCAATGAAGCCGTGACCATCACCACCAGTACCAACAATAAAAGTGATCCAAATAAATAGGCTACCGTTCGTGCTCGTTCCTCTTCGATGCGCTCTTGTTCCGGAAGCGTCGGAATCGAAATAACGTATTTCGGAAGCCCCTTTTCATCCGTAAGAGTTCTAAAGCCGGCCGTATACTCGAACTGACCAAGGTTTTCATTGATCGCCACAAACCGAAATCCGTCTAGATATAGAGACGAAAACGCGCCGATAGGTAGGCGTCTTTCAATGAGTCGATCCCGAATAAGCTCAGGTCGACTTGCCTGCTCGACATCTATTCCACGGTAAATAACCAGATCCAGACCAACGCGCGCCGAAAGCGAATCCACATCGGTTCGTTCCAGGACGTGATAAGGGAGCTCTTCCCCACTGGTGTCCAACTGCAGTGTTTCTTCCACTCGATCCAAGTGCTGACGGAGCCATGAATCGATGGCGCGATCATTTTCGCCAGTGACGACACCCATTCCCACAAAGCCCATCGCGAATACGGTAATGATGCCAACCGAAAAGAACGCGTTCAGCACCTGATCTCGAAATCGTTTGGGCTCGGGATCCGATCGTCGATTTTTTAGCCTCCAAACAATACCTCCTACATAAACCGGAAGTACTAAGAACATTCCGGCAACCACGATCCGCAAAAGATGGTAGAGTTTATCAAAAATATTGGTTGTGCGACGTCGAACTGCAATGACCGATGAATGGGACTCCGAATCGAGCGTCTCTTCCATCCGATAATACGTGTGGTACGCTCGGTCTCGAATTCCTTCTTCGAGCCACAATTCCGGATTACTTCGAAGTTGGGCCAAAACACCTTCTTCCAAAAAGGATCGACCAAAATTCCTTCCCTGGCTTCGGATGAGAATTCCATCTTGAAATTGAGCTATCGACAAATCGGCGTCCTGGTTGCCGTAATACCCCGTCGGGCTCAACACTTTTGGAAACGGAGCGCCGGCGGATTCGGTAATGATGCGTTGCTCCGCGCGGACTAGGGTGTAAAAAGCGCCTTGACGCGGGTCAAGCTGAAATCCGGTATAGCGAAATCGATTTTCGTCCATTAAACCCGTTAACTTCTCGATCATAGGCCCGTTTTGCCCGAATTCTCGATACATCTCGGCGAACAGTTCAAAATCGAATTTGTCGGCTTCGTCCCGTGTCGATCGGGGTACCCGACGAATCAGACTGCTGTAACGGCCAAGAACCTGTCCGTCTAATGCGTGAAGCGTCACGGTTACATCATAGCCGGCCATCGCGGATAACAAAAATCCGCCGGTGGATTCTTCGGCCAAAGAATCGAGTCTGGCGCGCTCTGATGGCTCTTCAGTTTGCTCGATAGATGAATAAGAAGATTGAAATCCGGGGGACGAGGCAGAAGTGAGCACCTGCGAAATCGCAAACATAATCCTGGAATCTTGATCTTCCAGAAAAGAGAGCGCCGCATCTTTCATATTGAGGTGCGTCTTTTGATCAGCGCTTACTTCCAGCATCGGAAATAAAAGGATCGACGTGACCATCACCAGCGGTACGATGTGTCTTAACGCCACCATGGGTGACCGTTTGGCGGGTTGCACTGGATTAATTCGGGCGGACACAATCACTGCCAGTAGAATGACCGCAAATATCTCCAAAGGTGCACTCCAACCCACCCAACTAAAGATGAATCCCACCACAACTGCCGACACCAAATAGATCAAGCCAATGCTTAAGGTTGAAGGCAGCAAGGAGGCGTCTTGTTTGTTCCAATTCAACAACATCCAGACGAGTCGACCACCGACCAAGACGGTTGTAAATACGATCATCAAAAGCGAGCCAAAAACGACCAATATCATTCGCTCAGGGAGCAATCCCGACCGAGCAAAAAAGTCCAATGTGCTGTCTAATATGGTATGGGTGGACAATTGGAATAAAAACGAAGCAAAAAACGCCACGATGACCACGTGCCCTAGTATCACAAGTCCAGTTCCAATTCGAAAGGAATGCCGCCCTTCAAAATGCAGATTTTCCGCGATCTGTTTTCGAACTCGAGCCGTCATCCTTAGAAAAACCAACCCGGCCACGGTGATAAAAACCGCTGTTATAAACAGGTCTCCTATGGTTCGTAAGGCTCCAAATCCAAATTCGGAAGCCAGATGCTGAGGATCAAAGAGAGGTGCCAGAGGCGATTTTCCCATTTGCCATCTGGCAGGAATATCAAACGCTAAAAGAAACCAACGGGCGAAGAATAAACCAGCTAAATACGTCCCTAACCGCCCCAATAAAGAGGGCGTTTCTGTAGCCTCCTCCTGTGGGTAGAGGGGTGAAAACTTTGCCCACATGGTTCCTGTTGAGACGACTATTAGCCACAATACCAACAGAAAAGACCAAAATACCAGTATATCGTCGTATTTCTGCGCGCGATCCGATTGCAACGACTGGGGCGATGGTTGGCTAATGCTAAGGCGCCCAAAGACGGTTCCATTCTTGGACGCCAATAAGCGTTCAGCCGGATTCCGAGCCGTTAAGTGCTCTCCAAATTCAAAGACGACCGGTGTTTTCAGGCGTTTGGACCACTCTTCGTTCCACGAATAGTCTCTTAAGTAGTCGTTTTTAATGGGCATGAAAGATTCTACTACCCTTCCCAATCGCACCGCGCCCAAAATCTTCTCGCCATCCATGACGGGTATCCAAACAACCAAAGCCGTTCGTTTCGAACCATCTTTAACGACCCGGTTAATGGGTTCGGCCAAAAATTCCGGGGCCGAAACACCCGAATCCATCGGAAATACCGGGCCGGCCCAAGCCAGAAGGGTCGGAGCGTAGTCATAAATTTCGAGAAAGGACCTGTCTTGCAGCTCTATAGAGGCTACAGTCCTAATAATCTTCTCGTTTTTTAAAGGACTTGCAATTTGCTCCCGAAAGCCCTCAATGATTTCGGGGGATTGCGCAATTTGCTCGGCATCATGGCGCAGGTCGCCCAACAATTGCGCCAAGCTTTCATCTATCTCCTGATAAGCGTTCTCCTGCCATTTTACTAAGTGGTCACTGCCGAGTGCTTCCAGTCGAGCCTCGTCCCATGAGCCAATCATTTTGGTCAAAATGAATGCGGCAACCAGAACCCCAGCTACGACCCAATTTGCACCGGGAGCCATTCGAACCCATTTAGAAATGATTCCAAAACGATTACTCATCAGCCCGCTCGATCAGAAACTCCCGAATCTTCCAACCGCCTTCAGCGACACGCAGCCGCAAATAAAAGGAAAGTTTTTCGGTGGCTTTTTTGGGAGAGTATAGACCCTCAATAAACCACGCTCCCGATGACTTAGTGGACGAAATAATCTTAAAATCATGGGGTGGATAGTCCTTAAAAAAGCTTTTTAACAGTAGAGTAGCTTGACTTCTGGAATAAAAACGACCTTCACCAAACTGCACGATTTCAACAGAATTCATGGTTTGACCTGCGATTCCAACCGCATCGGCCGCCAGAATGGACGCTTTGAGTTCGCCTAACAACTGGTCCGTTGCTTGTGCTGAACCGATGGTCGGCGCCATGGCCATGAGCAATAAAAGAAGTAGAAATACGCGTTTCATATTGGCCAAATCTGAAGAATCGGTTCGTTAAGGTAGCAATTGATCCGGATTGCTCCGATATCTGTTCCAAACACTAAACCGAAAAAGGAAACAGTCGAAGGAGTTTACTCCTTCGAGGTCTACATTCTAGCAATAAACGCGCCTCCTTTATAATTGCGTCGAATTCGGCTGATAAGCGCTATCAATGAGTTCAGGCGTGTCTGTTTTGGCTGACAGAATTGACCAAAACATAGGCCAGCCAATTAAATTGGACAACCAACTAATTCACCACCAACGGTAAGCGTCAAAAACGCGGTCCCAGGGTAACTAGAAATAAACGTGTGTAATTAGAAATAAATGTGTGTTACGCCGGCCCCGCCTTCGGACAAAGGAGCTTCTTCGTACCGGAGGATTCCATTCGCCGAATCCAGATACTCGTGTAAAGCTTTTCGGAGCGCTCCGGTACCCGTTCCGTGTAGGATTTCCAATCGCTGCACTCCAGCTCCTAGTCCTTGATCTAGAAATCGGACGATTAATGAAAAAGCTTCGTCTACGCGTTGGCCTCTGATGTCCAAACGGGTCTTAACCGATTGAATGGACAATCTTCCATCCGAACCTAAGCTTTGACGCACCTTAACTTCCTGCTTAGCTTTTCCTCCGATTCGAACCAGGCGGCTCAGTTCGATCTTCATCTGCATACTGCCGTAAGCCACGACGGCCGTTTTTCCTTCCAAATCTGCAATTTCTCCGATCGTTTCGGCCTCATCCATTCGTACCCGATCTCCGATTCGAATGGGAATATGCAACTCGGAAAGATCGCCACTTGATTTCCGCCGACCCTGCTTCTTCTTGGTTGACCTCTGAATCTCCTTTTGCAGAATGGACTTGGCCTCTTCTAAGTTCTTTCTGGAAGAAACAGTTACCGCTTTTGATGCGGCGGACTCCTTTATTTCTCGAATAGCCTGTTCAATCGACTTATTGGCGGTCTCGTATACGGCCTCGGCTTTTCGAAGTGCTTCGGCCCGAATGCTTCCCCGTTCTTCTTGAAGAATAGCTAGTTTATTGGCCAGGGAATCACGTTGCGTTTCTAATTGAGCTTTTAAGGCCTCTGTGTTCTTGAGCGTTTCTGCCAAAAGAGCGTTTCGGGTCATTAAATCGGCAATCAGGTTCTCAGCCTTCACATGTCCTGAGCCCGACAATTCCTTGACTCTGGCGATAATCGATTCTGGTAGTCCAACTCTAAGAGCTATCTCCGCAGCATAGGACGAACCCGGAACGCCAGTTACGAACTGATAAGTCGGCTTTAATTCTTCCTGATCGAAGACCATCGATGCGTTCATTACCCCATCGGTTTCATGCGCGAACACTTTCAGGGGTCCAAAGTGGGTTGTGGCAATGGTCCGAACCCTATTCGCCAGCAGTTGCTCAAACGTTGCACGGGCCAGCGCCCCACCCGCCTCTGGATCAGTGCCCGTTCCCGCTTCATCGATTAATACCAACGATTGTTCATTGGCTTCCGAAAGGATGAGGCCGAGCGTTTTTAAATGCGAAGTGAAAGTAGACAGATCATCTGCTAAAGATTGCTCATCCCCAATATCCACAAATAGACTGTCAAAAAGATCAAAACGAGCATTTTCCCCAACCGGAATGGGAATTCCATGAGCTAGCATCAAAGCCAACAGACCAACGGACTTCATCGTAACCGATTTGCCACCGGCGTTAGGTCCCGAAATAATGAGTACCGTGTTCTCGGCGCCAAGCTCCAACGCAAAGGGAACGACGCTTCGAGTGCCACCCTCCTTCAAAAAATGGAGTACCAAGGCTGGATTTCTGCCTTCTGTAATGCGAATCAGCCCCTCTATTTTAACTTCCGGCACCGTTCCCGAAATAACGTTTCCCAATCTCGCTTTGGCCCATTGCAAGTCAAACCGAGTAAGCTGGCCATATGCGGCTTTAATTTCGGGAAGCGAATCTCGTATGGAATCGGTCAATCTGACCCGGATAGCCAATATTTCACGCTGCTCCTCTGCTTCGAGCTCCCGAACTTCATTATTTCCGATCAGGGCTGATTCGGGCTCGATATAAACCGTTTGGCCGGACGCCGACACGTCGTGAACGAAACCGCTGATTTTCCTTTTGGCTTCAGCGCGGATTGGAATGACCAATCGACCACCTCGAACGGTTGGTTGATCGTCAGCAGCAAAGCCTTGAGAACTAGCGTAAGCCAAGGCTTTCATAGCCGCTTCCCGAACCCGATTTCGGGTTTGAACTAGCTCCCTCCGAATCCTTTTCAATTCCGATGATGCTGCATCCAAAACGTCTCCACTTTCATCGATGGAGCTAAGGATTAGTTTTTTGGCGTCCCCCTGCATGACGATCGTCGAAAAGGACCCATCGACCAACGGATATTTAGCTTTGCGGGCCGAAAAGTAGGACTTGATAGAGTCAAACAACTCCATTACTCGCGCTATGGCATACAAATCAAGCGCTTCCAGAGCCGCACCTTTCAGGGACGCCCTTGCCAGCGGGCTTCGAACATCATCAAACTCCCTAAACCCAATCGGATCGTCGAACTTCAAACACTGTTGAAGCTCATCAACCAGGCGTAGTTCATGTACGACTGCATCGACCGAGTTGAATGATCGAATATCAGATGATGAACGAAGAGTGGCTTCTCCAGCAACGCGCTGAACGAGCCAGTCGAGCACCACATCAAAACCCAATTTCGAAGCGCTTTCAACAGGAAACAGATTCATCCTTAGTATTACCCGGACACTTCGCTGTGATCGCCAATGTTTAGTTTGCCAGAAAACGAACGAACAGTGGCATTTTTACCAATCAATGAATTTGAAAGCGACGAATCCGATACTCGAGCGTTTTCAAATAGGATCGAGTTCGAAATAGTAGAGTTTTTAACTACAGCACCTGCTTCCACGGAAACATTGGGGCCAATTTCGCCCCCTTCCAAAGTCGCCCCCGGCCCCAGAAATACGGGGGGATGCACAACAGTGCCTTTTCCAGTGGCCGTATGACCTTCATGTTTGAGGATGAATGAGGTCGTTTCAGACAATGCGGGGATATTTCCGCAGTCTAACCATTCTGTGACGGTTGCTGTTTTGAAAACTTTGTCCTCTTTCAACAGCAAATCAAACGCATCTGTGAGCTGATATTCATTCCCAACACCCGTAATATTATGGTCGAACAGGTGCTGTATTGCTTTTTTCAAGATTTTAAGGTCCTTGACGTAATAGATTCCGATGAGCGCTTCAGTAGAAATAAGAACTTGCGGCTTTTCTACCAAACGAACGATTCGGTCTCCTTCACGGACAGCAACCCCGTAAGCGCTTGGATCGTCAACGTGTTTGACCCATGCCACGACGTCCGCGGCGGTCAGGTCCACGCCCGGGTTCATATAAAATAGGGTATCAGCAAAAACCACGATGCCCTCGCCCTCCATTTGATCGGCGGCGCACGCAACAGCATGAGCCGTGCCTAAAGCAACGTCTTGAACTACAAAATGGGCGTTTGCGCCATGTTTAGAGCATATTTCAGTCAAGGTTGTTCTAACAGCAGGACCAAAATCTGGGCCCAAAACAAAAACGCCGTCCGTTATGGGGCGTGGTAAAACTGAAGAGAACATGTCCACAATGCGTTCAACCATACTCTTTCCACAAACGGGAAGGAGCGGTTTGGGAGTAACGTGGGAATGGGGGCGGACACGGGTACCGCGACCAGCCATCGGTATAATCAATTTCATAGAATGTGGGTCTTTTTTAGCCGAATAAGCCTATTTTTGCCGGTTCTTTTTTGCGAACTCTCCCGACACAGAATGAGGTAGCTCGATCTGATATTCGGTAATCTCTCCGTCCACATTGTAAATATGCGGCACGCGAGGAATATATGAGTCGGATGATATCAAATGGCTAGCCCGGTCCGTAACAGACCAGCCTAACATATCCGCTATCAAATAAGATGCGTCTTCAATGGGATACAGGTCGTCCTTATGGTCCTTGATCCTTCGCACGCGAGATGAATCAGCGTACGTCATATCATACCATACTATGAATGGAACGTCCACTTGGACTTTCGACAGTTGTGGAAACCCATGCGCGCCGCCGGCTACTTCTTCACCGTGATCCGAAAAGTAGACCATCGCAGCCGAGCGCGTATCGGATTCTGCTGTTTCCAAAATGCTCCGAAGCGTTCGGTCCGAATGATAGATGGTCGCATCATAATCAGCCGTCGCTGAATTTAAGGCTAGCATGGCCTCTTTGTCGCTCTCTTCTGATCTCGCTGAATACCTATAGTGGCTTCCAATCATATGCAATACGACGAATAACTTCCCCGTTCGTCGTTTTTCTACCAGTTCACTAAAGCGTCGACCTAATTCAACGTCCATTTTATCGCCGCCAACCTCATGCGAAATAAATGCGTGCTCCTTGGATTTGTGGGCAATCGCCCCCACCACGGTGTCGGTTGCCCCTACTGGAGCCTGATTAGACAACCAAACCGTATGATAACCGGCTTCGTTGGCCATATCCACGATATTCCAAAGTTCCTTATAAGGTGCTACGTCTTCAACCGTGGCAAAGGTAAGGGCTCGCTTGAGTGATTCGCGGGTTAGCGGAGACGGCGAAACGGCGTTGGTAAGAGCAATAAAATTGGGGTTTTCCGCCTGCATTCGATCCAAAAATGGAGTCGTTTTCGTGCCATAACCATACAATGAGTAGTGATGCCTGGTTGAGCTCTCTCCAATGACTACAACGACCAGATCCGTGGCCAAAATGGACGAGTCCTGAGTGATAAAATCCGGTTTCTTCGTCCAATTTACCTCAGCAAATCCGGCCTTTTCATGGTAATAAGACGCTGTCAAGAGCCCTTCCCCTATTACCGGAACACCTTTGTACACGCGCGAAATCGTGGTGAGTGGGTTGTGAAACATGTCAAACCTGTCCGCTTTGTTTTCCATAGCGAAACCAAGAGGAATAACCATCAAAATCGACCATACAACGAACGCCCATTTTGAAGATATATCTTCTTTATTGGCTCGGTAGAAAAGGATTGAAACGGCCACGGCAAAAAGAGGCACGGCAATCACCGACGCCTTCGGAATGAGATTGAAAAACTCAGTGGCCTCTCGTTGATCGGTTTCAAACAACGAATAGAATCCACCCATAGAAATTCGCGATCCGAATAAATCGTAGTGGGTTCGATTGATTAAAAAAACGGCTGTATAAGCCAAAACCAATACAAACTTGGTGATTTTGCCCGCAAAAGACAGCACCAGAAGGACGGTCGCGGCACCAAAGAGGACTCGAAATAAAATCTGAACCCATTCTCCGAGGTCCCACTCGATTTCATTGACAAAAAAGTAACTGATTGCGCTGACGGCCATCGCGGTGAGCAACGCATTCGGAGAGAATCGTTCTGTCAGCCAGGCGTACCAGATTAAAAACTTACTCTTCATCGGTTGATGGTCTGTAGCGGGTCAAGATTTTCGTCTCGATCAAAGGTGTGGTGTGGGCGGGTTGCCTAACGCGTGTCTAGATTCTTTGGTTCGCCCTTTGGACATCGAGTATCTTTCAGAATAGAAGAATTTCAAGATGAGTTAAGCAATGACAGAAAACGTAGGTCTAACCAATCAATCCACCAGCTTGGATCGGGATGGATCGCAAGATGCCAAAATCAAAGACTTGTGGCGGGTTTTTCGAATCATGGGTGAGTTTGTAGAGGGATTTGAAACGCTTTCAGGGATCGGCCCGGCCGTTTCGATCTTTGGATCAGCCCGAACTCCCATCGATCATCCAGACTATGTCCTGGGAGAGTCTGTGGCCCGCGAGTTGGTCGGCAGAGGATTTGGAATAATTTCGGGAGGCGGACCGGGAATCATGGAGGCCGCCAATAAGGGAGCCAGGGCAGCCGAGGGTAGCTCCGTTGGCCTCAACATCAATATTCCCCATGAACAGGCGGCAAATGAATACGTCGACCCCGACCTGTTATTAAACTTTGATTTCTTTTTTGTCCGAAAAGTCATGTTTCTGAAATATGCCAAAGGAGTGGTTGTCTTACCGGGCGGTTTTGGAACTATGGATGAGCTTTTTGAGGCGTTGACGCTCGTTCAAACCAAAAAATCCAAGCCATTTCCCGTGGTTTTAATGGGAAAAGACTTCTGGGAGGGGCTCGTTGAATGGCTGAGAAACACGATGGCCGCCCGCGGAAACATTCGTTTAACCGACCTCGATTTGTTTTTTATCACGGATGATGCTGCAGAAGCGGCAGAATACATCTCACAATTCCATGATCAAAAAACCATGAAGCCCAATTTTTAACACAGCTACCACGGCCGGTGAAGATGAAGGGCAGTGGTATTTCCCCAGGTCAATTTGAATTTATTGGAAACTTCAATATTTATTTGCGCGTTGGTGCAACTTCTCGGGTTTTATAGACTCACTACTTGGTAGTTCTTAGCCGGGACATGTGGACCACCTACCTTTTACTTCTTCTCATTTTCAAACCTTTTTAAGATCGATGAACGTTTCACGCTTTAAGCAGACCAACCTCATCTTTGGTATGTTTTTCATGGCCTTACTGGTAGGCATTAGCAGTTCCAATTTGTATGCCCAGGATTACAAAGAGACCTATAATCAGGCTCTAGAAGCTGCTCAAGCCAAAGATTTAAAGACGGCGTTAACCAAATTCACCACTGCGGCCACTGGGGCAAAAGCAGCCGGCGATAAAACGGTCGAACAGTCATCACGCAAAGTGATTGCTCAAATTGAATACAATTTGGGGCGTGCGAGCATAACTGCGAATGATTTTGCAGGAGCTATCAAACATTTCGACAATGGCATTTCAAACTATCCAACCTATGCTTTGAATTACTTAGCCAAGGGTACTGCTTATAAGAAGATGAACCGCAATGATGATGCTATTGCCGAATTTGCTAAGACGATGGAAGTAGCCAAAGCGGGACAGGATACCAAAACCATGAGATCGGCCGAAGAAGCTATTCGCGGCCACTTTATGTTCTTGGCCTCTTCCGCAGTAAGCCGCAATGGTGGACGCGCGACGCCTGCTGACGGAACTGAAGCCTTAGCCCATTTACAAAAAATGCTTCAGTACGTGGACGTAGACTCGGACGTATTGTACTACACTGCTGTCAGTCAAAGTGCCAAAGAAGAGTATGACGCAGCAGTTTTGAGCGCTGATCAAGCCCTTGGGATGCACAAAGGAAGTAAATCAGATAAGGCAAAAATCTACTTCATAAAAGGAGAATCCTTGCTGAACATCGGTAATTTTGCGAGCGCTAAAGTAGCTTTTGAAAATGCGGTTTATGGTTCATTTGCAGCATCTGCTAAGCACTATCTCGAAACCCTCGCCGGAACCAACTAGACCCTTCCTAGCCAATTGATGTGGGAGGACGGTCGTTCTTAGGCAACTTCAAAAAGACTTTCCTTGGTTAACAAGAATTTGCCAAATCTAGTGTGCCGGACTGAGTTGGCAACGCAAGTTTTAAGGAGGGCGGCCCGGAGGGCCGCCCTCCTTTTTTTGGCTTCAGCCTTTAAATTCACCATCGAATCGTAAGGTGTTTGCTTAAGAATCAATCTAACGGCTTATTTTGGTCTTGCCAGCGTTTCAACGTGAATACCAACTTCTTACCCCCTTACACATGACAAGCGCACCTATTCATCCGAAAGCCATTGTCGAGAGCGGAACGACCATTGGGCATTTTACGGTTATTGAAGACGACGTTCATATTGGTAAGGATTGCCGTATTGGACATCACGTAGTCATCAAAAAGGGGTCCAGAATCGGAAATGGGGTCCAGGTTGGAGATCACACGATTATTGGCCAACAGCCCATGCGCGCAGCCAATTCGGCTGTCACCGTTGAAACGACTCAAACGGGCGCCGTCATAGGAAACAGCGTTAGAATTGGCTCTGCATCCATTTTATACGCGGGTTGCACCTTGGCTGAAGATGTCTTCGTTGCCGACCTTGCAACGATTCGGGAAGAGGTTCAAATTGGCATAAAAACCATTGTCGGCCGCGGAGTTGCCATTGAAAATAAATGCAGTATAGGATCCTATTGCAAGCTCGAGACCAATGCCTACATCACCGCTTATTCCACTATTGGAGATCGCGTTTTTGTGGCGCCCGGTGTTCTAACGAGTAATGATAATTTTATCGGCAGAACCGAGGAACGATTCAAGCACTTTAAAGGAGCCGTTTTGGAAACCGGATCTCGCGTTGGGGTCGGCGCGATTTTGCTGCCCGGAATTGAACTGGCTTCCGAAGCGGTTCTTGCCGCAGGGGCCATACTGACCAAAAACACCGAACCAAGCGTTATTTACAAAGGAGTGCCGGCAAAAGCAGCAGGTCCTGTTCCAGCAGAACAGCTTCTGTCCTCAAATCAATAGACTAGACTTCGAATGAATATTCAAATGGTGGATCTCCATAGTCCATACATGGAGATTAAACACGAAATCGATTCGGCCATTCAAGAAGTCTTGGATACGACAGCCTTCATTAGGGGGCCGGGAGTAGGCGCCTTTGAAGCCGAATTGGCCGCTTACCTCGGCGGAAATGAAGTTCTGGGTGTTGCCAACGGTACAGATGCCCTCCAAATCGCACTTATGGCCCTTGGGATTGCTCCTGGTGATGAAGTTATTTCACCCTCCTTCACTTTTGTGGCTACGGCTGAAGCTGTTGGTCTGCTTGGAGCCATTCCGGTATTTGCCGACATTCTCCCTAATACGTTTACCATCGACCCCAAACAGGTCGAAGCTTTAATATCACCCAAAACCAAAGCCATCGTTCCTGTCCATTTATTTGGCCAATGCGCCGATATGACCGAAATATGCCGTATTTCAGACAAATACGGCATCCCGGTCATCGAGGACAATGCTCAAGCCATTGGTTCGACTTGGAACGGCGTTCCAGCAGGCACGATCGGTGATATCGGGACGCTCTCCTTTTTTCCTTCCAAGAATCTGGGGTGTTATGGAGACGGCGGCGCCATTGTTAGCCGACGAACTGACCTATTGAATCAATCGAGGCTGATTTCGAATCATGGATCTAGCAAGAAGTATCACAACGAAATTATTGGCGTTAATTCCCGACTCGATACCATTCAAGCAGCCATTTTACGCGTAAAATTACAGCATTTGGACGCCTATATTCGGGCTCGCGTGGCCGCGGCAGACAGATATGATGCCCTTTTTGAGGGGCAACAGGGTGTGATAACCCCGTTCCGTCATCCAAACGGCACCCATGTATTTCACCAATACACGCTTCGAGTTAGCGGAAACAACGGGGAACGACGGGATGCATTGCAGGCTCATTTAGCATCAAAAGACATTCCATCATTTGTGTATTACCCGGTACCTTTACATCTCCTACCGATCTACAAGAATCACCCCGGTTCTTGTAGGTTTGGAAGCTTGCCGGAAACACTAAAGGCCGCGAATGAGGTTTTGTCTCTTCCCATGCACACCCACCTCAGCAAAGCTGAACAGGAGTACATTGCAGCTAGCTGTATTGAGTTCTTGAACTAGATTATTCAGAAGCGGTCGTGCGGAGCATTTCATCAACCGTTGTCACGCCCATTTTTACCAATTCGCGAGCTGAATCCTGCAAGGATAACATGCCGTCTTTTTCGGCCTGGATGCGGATTTTGTCCTCGTCAATGGCGTCTCCGGATTCTGCAATCATATTTCGTATTTCACGAGTAAAATACAATGTTTCACAAACTGCGCGTCGACCCTTATAGCCATTTCCATTGCATTTAGGACATTTTGAGCCCGGTGTAGCTTTGTAAACCGTCGTTTCTTTGAGCTCTTTTTCGGTGAAGCCTAGGGAGCGCATCAGCACCAAGTCAGGATCCGTGTCGATCGATTTACAGCTCGAACAAACTTCGCGAATAAGCCGCTGAGCAACTACGAGGTTAATGGCGTAGGCAATCAGGAAGGGCTCAACACCCATTTTATACAAACGACTAACTGCGGCAGGGGCATCGTTAGTATGGAGGGTCGAAAAGGTCAAGTGACCCGTATTGGCTAGCTTAATGGCCAATTCCGCTGTATGACGGTCTCGCATTTCCCCAACCATGACGATATCGGGGTCATGCCTGAGGATAGCTCTCAATGCGCCTTCCAAATCTAATTTGTGGCTCAGTTTGATTTGTCGAACACCTTTAATGATGTATTCGACCGGATCTTCAACCGTCAACACGTTGACTTCGGGCGTAACGACCTGATACAGAGCGGCTACCAGTGTGGTACTCTTTCCAGAACCCGTTGGACCCGTCAAAATGATCATTCCGTGCGGCTGACGAATGGCTTTATTAAAGCGCTCCATCGCCACATCCAACATCCCTAGCTTCGAGATGTCGGTTAATACCTTTCTATCATCCAGAATACGAATAACGATGCTCTCTGCTCGTAATTCCTGATTTGCAGAGGCTATTGGAAGAATGGAAACTCGAAAACGGATCAAAGCTCCGTCTATTTGACGCTGAATGAAACCATCCTGGGCCGCATCCCGCTCAAAACGGTCCACATTACTCGAATTGTCTTTTACAACTGCGAGAAATGCTTCCGGTTGAACCTTGTCTTCTACGTGCCATTTCTTGAGTTTACCGTCAGTCCGAAGATGAATTTCGATTTGCCGATTGGCATTAGGAAAAATGTGAATGTCTGAGGTTCCTTGCCGAACGGCTTCAACCAATGAGGCTTCAAACAGGTTGATTAACTTGGACCGACTTATTTCTGCCTCAAGCGCGTCCTCATCTAGACCGTCTTCGCCGGTATCATAAGACATACCCAGGTCAAACGCGTCCTTGTCTTCGGACACCTTTTCCATGTACTCGTTTTTACGAGGGAAAATGGTATCCAGTAGTCGCAGAATTTGCGATTCAGAAGCATATCTAAGTTCAAAACGACCCAGATCTAGTTCATGAACAAGCTTGTTGATCTCAGGACGAGTCGGATCAGGCGTTATAAATATGATGCGTCCGGTGCCGGTCTCAAAGTCAATGGAGTGTTCAAAAGGAACGAGTAGCATCTCCATTAACTCCTCGCGATGCTCATCTGCGAGGGTCTCCATAGTCAATCGAACGAAATCATGATCTGGCTTATTTTCGTCGACTTCTTCCAGCTTAAACGCATAGACACGAGCCGCTGCCTGATAGACGGACTCTCGTTCCACACCTTTCAAGTCTGCAATAATCCGCCAAAGCGCAATTTTGCCACCTTCCGAATCGAACAATTTTAGCCCTTCTACTGCTTGCTGATCGGATACAATGCCTTCAGAAAGGAGCGTTCTAACCACCCTGTCTTTGTGAATGCGCTGTCCCAATTCATCCAGTTTGGCCGGACTTAGCGGTTTAGGAGCGGGTTCGACTAACAGGGACGGATTGATTTCAACACTAAAAGCCGTTTCAGAAGTCGATTTTGCGGCTGCGAAGTCCTGTTCTGCAGATTGAGCGCCTTTTTCTTGAAGCCAAAGTGTGACACTTTGAAGAGATTCTTGAATAACCTGACCTGGCGAATACCGGCACTCGATAGGAGAAGGACAGGACAGCAAAGCGGTCTGTACGCGGGAATCCAACGGATCTGAGGACAAAACAACCAGGGTCAATTGTCCGCTAAATGCGTTTTGATCCAATCCAATCGGAACCAAACCTGCAGAAACCAACCGGCCGAGGTCTTCGTGGCCTATCAGTTTTAACAGATCATCGACCAATTGGATAGATGGAGTATTTTCCAAGTAAGGTTGAAAAGCATAACCTTGGTGTTGGGCTACGGACGCTTCAATTTGAATGGTATCCGTATCCGGATGCTTGGCCAACACTCTCCATAAATCCATTCCCTCCTCACGGCTCCGAATGGCATCGAAAACCTGCGACATCGTGACGACACCTACTTGAAGCAGGGAAAGCACAATTTCATCCTTGACAACGCCTGAAACGGGCGAATAAGACTCGGAATAGGCCGTTTGGGAGACGGATTCCGCACCAGCATCGTACTCAAGCTCAGAATCGGCATCTTCACGCGCGCTTGAGTCCTGATCTTCCACGTAATGACCAACGTTTTCGAAATCGGAACTGTCACCTTGCGTTAAATCCGCTTGATTATCACTTCCAGCTGCCTTGTCAGATGGGCCATTTTCTTGGTCTTCTGATGCCAGCAAGGATTCGATATTTTCCTCCAGCAGACGATCCTGAGTTATCTGAGCAATGTGGTGTTCGACCGAATCTACAGGGGAATAGTTAATGTCTTGGTCGACTTCCAGGGACCCAATTTCAAGGTTGGCGTCCCAATCTCTTTCAACGTCGATTCCATCTTCCAGCATCTCATTCAACAACGATGCTTCTGAAGGCGCGCTCGAATCCTCAAGCTGATCTACAAAGCTAGAATTTACATCCCCAACCAAGCCGCTGGTCCCATAAATTTCCTCAAGTGTAAAAGTCTTCTTGTCTGCGCCATCGGAGACTCCGCCCTCCAAGCTCCGCAATGCCTCAGTCATTTCGTCCAATGACATCGCACTGAGCTCGGATATAGCTTGCTTTATCAATTTGCCTTCACGCTTGGACGAACGCCCATCTACTGGATCGCGATCTTCCGTCCGATGACCGGGCTTTAAACGTGATATGTCAAAAATGCGCTTGGGCATGGAAGTGTTTGTTAATCTCTTACTTCATGAAATCGGCGGCTGATGGAGAAACCATAGCGAGTTCGGAAGAAAGAATGGTTAAACCCATAATGGCTAGCGTAATAATCAGCGCAACAGCCGTTTGAATCATTTCCACAACGGATGTCAATTTGAGTTTTGTTTCATTTTCGTAGTAATCCGCCATCTGGCGGGCGCTCGACCGAACGTTTCCAGTTTCAGAACCGCTTCTAAAACGGGCCAGGGCCATAGCCGTAAAGACCCCTGAAGCCTCCATCGCCTTCACCAGATCCGCTCCCTGCGCAACCATCATCGGAATAGTCACGGTTTTGACGCGGTGTTCGATATATTTATTGCCACTTGCTTCAGCTGCGATCTTGATAACAGAGATATTCTCTCCACTTCCAGAATACAGCACGGCAAATACTCGACAGAAGATTTCAATATTTAGCTTGTGAAGCAGGCCGCCAATTATCGGAAGTCGGATCATATATCGGTGGCTAAGGAATATTCCTCTCTGGGACTTGAAAAAGGCCATAATGCCCCCAATAATGACCCCTGAAACCAAAAATACATACCCCCAATTCCTATCCATCCACTTGGAAAAGTCGAGCGTCTTTTGCGTCATGGGCGGCAATGCAAGATTGAAATTCTCAAACAAACCCGCTGTCTGAGGAAAGATGTACCAGACGTAAAAGACGAATGCCGCCATAAGCACCGCTAAGGTGATAACAGGCGTAATCATTGCGCTTTTGATACTCTTTTTGAATTCGCTTTGGCGCTCTAAAAACCGGGCTGTGGCCTCATAAATCTCAGACATATTACCGGTCTGCGAAGCTATTCCCAGCATGTAGGCCGTAAACTTGCCTAGCATGTGCTGTTGTTTCATAAAGGCTTGTTGAGCCTCCATTCCCCCTTTCAGGTCCGCGTTTAGGTCTCGAATGACCTGCTTTAGACTCTTGGACGAGACGTCGTTTACGAGAAGATTAAGCACCTCATCAAATGGAAGCTTCTCTTTCAATAAGTTGGAGGAAAGGCGCACGAACATAATCAAATCTCCTTCGGGAGGCTTTGATTGGTAGTCAAGAAGCTTTTTCTGAACTTTTTGGACCTCAAGGCCCATTTTTGTAAGGGCTGTTCGAAGTTCAGATTCTGAAAATGCTTTTTGCTCGCCTTCAATCACCTTGCCATTGTAGTGGCGAACTTTGTAGGTGAAAGTCTGTCGCTGTTCGATGCTTTCTGTGACGAACGAATGACGTTCTGCGAGAGAGGATACCCTTTTCTTGGCCGCTAAACTGCTAGGTGCAAAAACAGTCCCTTGGACCGGTTGCCCGGCCTGGCTGATACCGTTAAATCTATATTCTTTAACTGCCATGACTGTTGGTCTATTATTGGTTCTTACTCGACGATTATGCCGCTGTTGAAGCTGACCGAAGTTGAGTCTATTGTAAAATGAGTGATAAAAGTTCGGGCCCCGATATCCGGATATCGCAAACTGTTTCCGCTAATGACTAATTGCGAATTCGTGGCGCTTGTAATTTCAAACTTGGCATGATGCGTCTCCACGTCCATAAACAATTTCTTCATTCCGTTGGTGGCCAGTCCAGCATAGCTGGCGTTACCACCACTGAATGGATCCATCTTAGATTTCCAGAAAACGGCTGAGGTGGCTATTTCCAAATTTCGGCTGATAATATTTTCCATTTCCGATTGACGCATTTTTTCTGTAAACGCAACAATTCCAGCTACTACCGCAACAGAAGCGATTATCACGCCCATCACCAATAGCAAAAGTTGCTGTTGACCCACTGCTGCCGAAGCTCACGTCTTAATGAAATTGGAATAACTGAATAGGACTTTCCTTGTCCTTTGTATCGGCGAGGATATTCGAACCTTAACGGATCGAGTCAGAAATAAAAAAAGCTCGGGAGCCGCTTTTGCAGCTCCCGAGCTCAAACTTTCCCTAGGC
>JAQBZH010000050.1 GCA_027622005.1 Bacteroidota bacterium
TTTGTTCGGGCACCATGGGCGAACTCGCAGCCGTCACGAAACTCGACGGACGCACCATTGGAAACGGGCAACCCGGGGCCATGACTAAGCGACTATCTGACCTTTACGGAATAGAAACCTCTACGCACGGGTATCCAATCGCTTAAAGCCATTATCTGGGCGGCCTGCCCGAAATAATCAGGGTTCGGCCTACTTCACTTCGCCTAGCGAATAAGGGTAAACGAACCATTTTTAAGTTCAGTCCCCGATTGAACCGAGAACAGGTATAGGCCTGAATCAAATTGGTTCAGATCTAGCTGTAGATCCCACGCGGAAGCAGGTCGAAAAACGGATTGACTTAAGAGCTCCCGGCCGAGGACGTCGAACACGCGGACCAAGATCATACCAGCGCTCGTGGGGACAATGGGAATCGTGATCGATCGATGAGCCGGATTGGGGTATGGACGCCCCAAACTTAAACTCGAGGGCAATTCAGATCCCTCTTCGGCTTCATTTGCAGTAGATACGAAATGTCTAAAAAGTCCACCGTCGAGCGTCCCTGCATAAGCATTTCCGATTGAATCAAACGCCAAAGCCGTTACCCGCAGGTGAGTTCCTAGTCCCTGATTCAGTGGCAACCAGACCCTAGACCAGGGATTCATTTGAAATACCCCTGAGCCATACGTTGCGATGTGCAAGCGGCCGTTGCTGTCAGACGCGATGGCCTGAATGTCTTCCGTCCCGTTGAGTCCGGTCCCCAAGGTCTTCCAGGTAGAGCCTTCGTCGGTTGATTCCAGGATACCCAAATACCGAGTTCCGGCAAGAACCCGGGTCCCAACGTTTCCAAAGGTTCGAACATCAAACCACGGAATCGTTCCGGCAGACATAAGCTCCCAAGGGCTGTTTCCGGGTGATTTCTTCCACGAATCCCAGGCCGCTCCGGCTAGAATGGTTCCATTTTTGGTAACGGTTAATGCCGACACGTCCCTTGCTGACTGATCCGATCCCATTATGGGAGTTGGCGTCCAGGTCGTGCCTTTCAAGGTGTATAATCCGGTGTGATACCCGACAATGATGGAACCGTCCTCCTGCACCGTAAAATCTCTAATAGAAGGCATTCCAGGCGGACCAAGGGCTTCCCATCCAGCCGCAACGCTGTGTCTCCACACGCCGGCCGTGGTAGCCGCCACAATCCTGCCTTGTAGGTCTACATCAGCATCCGTGATGCGCTGAATGAGGGGTGCCTCCGGGTTGACCCGGGACCAAGTCGAGCCAAAGTTTGTCGACTCGAACAGTCCACCCTCCGTTCCTACCAATACTCGGCCGGATCCAACGAGCGTGATCGATAAAATCTTGCTTTGAAGCCCCGCATTGGATTCCGTCCATTCCTGACCGGCATTGTGGGAAAGCATAATACCGAGGCCAGCCGTCCCAATCAGCGTGGTATTCCCAACGAAAGCGATGGCTTTGACACTGGATTTTGATGCGTTTACCGACTGCCAGCCGTCTCCCTGGTTACTCGTTTTGAAAAGTCGTTGATATCCCCCAGCCCAGATGGTCCCGTTCGAATCCGCCTTAATAACAGGTACCAGTAGCGGATTGGTAATAGGTTGTATGCACGTCCAAATACTACCATTTCCACGGGATCGGTACAGCGCGCACCCCCCATTTGAAGGTGAAGCACCGGCGTAAACAACTCCGGTCGCATCTGTCGTCACCGAAATTATGTTGTACTCTTCGAGCCCGAATGAGGCAAATTGCCAGGTAACTCCAAAATCGGACGAACGAAAAACACCTAACGACGAGGCTGCAAAGTAGTGGGTATTGTTAGCGGCTACGTCCTGCACATTGACCGAGAATCCATCCATGGTCCGTGATTTCCAACTTTGTCCGTTGTTAACGGAATCATAAACGAAACCGTTGGCTCCAACAAGTAGGTGCCCGGGGGTGGGCTCCATGATCGAGGTCGTATAGGTTCGTTCCAATCCCGCCGGTTCCCAGGATTGACGTGATTCGTTGAATGCAAAAAGCCCCGAACCATACGTGGCGGCCACCAGACGGCCATCTACCAAGACGTGCAGGTCCCGAATATCAAAATTGCTAAGGCCTTCTGAAAATGAAGACCACGATTGCCCACCGTCCGTCGAAACGAAGATTCCGCTAGAAGTCGCGGCCACTATCCGACCATCGGTTAGTGGTTCTATATCGGTGACTGATGTGCCTCCAAACGGCCCTGGGGCCTGTTGCCAGAAGCTCGATTGCCCATGCGCGGGAATCGCGAAAGCAAAAACCAGTAAGAGAACGAGAAAATATGTTCGAAAAGGTAGATTCATACCTCTTCGTTATCGACCCGTTTTGCCTTTGTTTAAACGGTTATTCGCTTTTAGAAGCCACTTTCGCTTGCAGAATTAACTCCCGCTGCGCTTCGGTCAGTGAATCCGGAATTCGAACATCCAGATGAACGATCAAATCGCCCTTTCCGGACTCCGTTTCGATACCCTGACCGCGCACTCGAAGCTTGCTTTCTGGCTGTGAGCCCGCTGGAACGGTCAATTTCAGGGTGGTTTGGAAAGGAGTCTTCAGATTTACGGACATTCCCAGCATCGCATCAAACGCGGATACGACGATCCGGGTATGGATAGCTAGGTCTTCTCTCCAAAACGAGGGGTCTTCTTCGACCCGTATAGTCACATATAAATCCCCTCTCGTACCGTTTGGAAGCGGTCTTCCTTTTTGACGTATGCGGAGTTTGTGACCGTCTTTCACCCCTTTTGGAAACGGAATTTTGATATGGTCGTCGTCCAGTTTGAAACTGATCTGTCCACCCTGGAGCATCCTTTCAAAAGAAATCCGAACCGTTCTTTTCCGGTCATAGGCTTCAGAATGGGTGGTTTGTGCGCCCGTAGAAGCGGATCCCGGGCGTGAGCTTCCTGGCCCGCCCTGTGCACCTGGCCCGCCTTGCGCTCCTTGAGGTCCTTGGGCGCCGCCAAAAAACCGCTCAAAAATATCGTTAAACCCATCTCCCGGATCAAAACCACCGCCAGAAAATCCACCCGGCTCCATGCGAACGTACGTTCCGTCCGGAGACCTCCGAAAATTGCCCCCAGCTCGGGTTCGGTTGGCATCTCCAGGGCCCCCATACCGCCTCATCCGGTCGTATTGACGGCGTTTCGCATCATCCGAAATCACGTCATAGGCATTTTGGACTTCCTTAAACCGCCCTTCGGCCGTTGGATCATCCGGATTTTTATCCGGGTGAAGTTCACGCGCAAGCTTGCGATACGCCTTCTTTATGACCTGAGCATCCGCGTTTTCCGGCACACCAAGTAATTTATAGAAGTCTTCGGGCATGGTGTCTGATGTTCAGGCAAACAGGAAAAAGGGTGGCTTATATTGTTGAAGGCGACGTAGGTCGCTCGAACCCTCAAATGTTTAAGCTATTGCGTAGTTTCTAGTTTACCCAATCGACTCTCGGATAGATCCAATCCTGTTCATCAAATGGGATGGATTCCCGGGCGAAATAGGGCCAATTAGAGCATCTGTGCCACTTCTTGCCAGCGAGTTGAATTGTCAAAAATAACCCCAATTACCAAGGTCCTGATTGCCAATCGCGGCGAAATCGCTGTTCGAATTATTCGTTCTTGCAGGGAGTTGGGGATTCAAACGGTGGCCGTTTTCAGCGACGCCGACCGAACCGCGTTGCATGTTCGACTGGCCGATGAATCTTATTTCATTGGCCCCGCGCCGTCCTCTCAATCTTATTTGGTGGCAGATCGCATTCTACAAACGGCGTTGGATTGCAGGGCAGATGCCGTGCATCCAGGCTACGGATTTTTGTCGGAGAATAGCGCGTTCGCACTCGCGTGTCAGGCAAACGGCATCATTTTCATTGGTCCGTCCGCTGGGGCAATCGAAGCCATGGGGGATAAGACCGCAGCCAGAGCCTTGATGGAAAAGGCGGGGGTTCCGATGGCCCCTGGCACGGTCGATGCCATTTCAGATCCACAGGAAGCAGCGAAGATTGCCCTGCAAATTGGGTACCCCGTGCTCATTAAGGCCGCCGCCGGAGGCGGCGGCAAAGGGATGCGAGTAGTGGCAGATCCGATGGATTTTGTTTCGTCGATGGAAGCCGCGTCAAGAGAGGCCAAATCGGCCTTCGGAGATGGGCGGGTGTTCATCGAAAAGTATATCAGCCATCCCCGTCACATTGAATTTCAGATCATGGCCGACCATCACGGCGGGGTGGTTCATCTGTTTGAAAGGGAGTGCTCTATTCAGCGCAGGCACCAAAAAGTGGTTGAGGAAGCCCCTTCCAGTGTGCTGACCCCTGAACTGCGCGAAACTATGGGTAAGGCAGCAATCGCGGCGGCTCGATCTTGCGACTATGTCGGCGCCGGTACCATCGAATTCCTCGTCGACAAGGATCTGAATTTTTACTTCATGGAGATGAACACCCGGCTTCAGGTAGAACACCCAGTAACCGAATTGATAACGGGGATTGATCTTGTTGCCGCTCAAATTCGGGTGGCCGAAGGGCACCCGTTGCCGTGGAAACAGGAAGACCTCCACATTCACGGGCATGCGGTCGAGTCCCGCGTTTACGCCGAGGACCCCTTCAATAATTTCCTCCCGGCTCCCGGTCATCTGACGCAGCACACCCCGCCGGCCGGTTTTGGGGTACGATTGGACGCCGGAGTCGAGGAAGGAAGCGAAATTCCTCTTTTTTATGACCCCATGATTTCCAAACTGTGTACCTGGGGTTCAAATCGGCAGGAGGCTATTGCTCGCATGTCTCGGGCCCTTGAGGAATACCAGATAACGGGCGTGCCGACTACGATCCCGTTTTGTCATTTTGTGATGAACCACGAATCATTCAGATCCGGTCACTTTTCGACCCATTTTGTCGGCGACCACTTCACCCCTGAAGCCCTTCAGCCCCTTGACCTGGCCCTCGAACGATCGCTCGCCATGGCGGCCGTTTTGTTTGTTGAAAACCATTATCACCCGAAAAATGGTACCTCACCGAAATCGGAAATGGTTGAAACCAGTCGCTGGAAGACCAATCGTCGGGATTAAATCCAGGTTTGATCGAGCTCGAGCCCTTGCGAAACCAGCCAGTCGGCAACTGCCAAGATGGCCTCTCGAACGCCTTTCGTGGTCATTGGGTCGCCAAACGGTTGTAAACTGACATAAACGCCATCCTTTTTGGGCCACGCCTGAATCAGCAATTCCTGTCTAAAATCCTGCTCTTCGGAAATGGCTTTGAACAGGAGTCCTTGGGATCCTAATTCCCGATAGGCTTCCATCACAAATGCATGACCGCCTTCAAACTTGCGGACCTGTTTGGTGAAGGGCCCCAAATTTTCGAGAGATCCTTTCAGCGTGGCGTGTTGCATTTCAATCTTGGAAATAGGTCGTGGTTCGGATGGAATAACCGTGTGACACCGAAATTCGACATGAAAAATCGGTTTTTGTTGGTCTCGCCATTTTCGGGCGTATTTCGTCTCAAGCGTGGCCGGCGGTGGCGGGCCCTGGATGACTTCAAAACATCCCGACTCACGTCCTTGTTCAACCGAAAACTCAAAATATTCCGGATGATCGGTCGTTAGAAAAAGCGATCCACCGGGCCTTAGTCGAGAAGATAAAATCCTGAAAAAGGGCACCTGAAGGAGGCGGTTTTTCCAGTGCTTTTTACGTGGCCAGGGATCCGGAAAATTAACAAACACCCGTTCCAGCGATCCTTCTTCAAATACATCCCTGACCAAAAGCCGGGCATTTCCTTTGAAAAGTCGTACATCCGTAATCCCGGCCCGATTCATCCGCCGGTAAGCACGCCACACCGACCCGAGCGATACCTCAGCTCCAACCAAATTCCACTCGGGATGGGCGGTTGCCAAATGCTCTAGGTAGCGCCCATCCCCGAACCCAACCTCTAAAACGAGCGGGCCGGTTCGGACGAACCATTCGGATGCGGATGTCGGTGTTTTGAGCTCGGAGGCCCTGAGAAGAATGGACATATATTGTGCAAGATGGACATAAAAGGGACTATTCTTCAGTTGGCCCGGCCACCCGGAGGCCCAGCTCCCGATCAACCATAAACAGACCCTGTCCGGAATTACCCGCTAAGCGAATACTGTCGATGATCGCTTCCGCATTTTGCTCTTCTTCGACCTGCTCATCGATGTACCAATGTAACAGCGTCTGCATGGCATAGTCCTTTTCTTCAACCGCGATTCCATAGAGGTCGTGGATCAATTTGGTGACATGGCGCTCATGCTCAAGAACCTGTTCGAAAGCCTCCAAAGCAGAGGCAAACTTTACTTTTGGTTGATCCAACTGAAAAAGAACAGGCGTATTACCGCGACGAATCACGTGATCGAAAAGCTTAGTAGCATGGAACGTCTCTTCTTGCCATTGAATGCGCATCCAATTGGCGGCACCGCTCATTTTCATCCCTTCAAACTGAGCCGACATCGACAGGTAAATGTAAGCTGACTGAAATTCGGCTTGAATTTGACTATTTACTGCTTCCAACATTCTCTGATTCATAGCTCTTGCACCCGATTAATTCTTAAACAACGCCGCAGGGAAGTCCCTATCACGACTAATAGTGGTACCGTTTAATGCCATTCTCGTTCAGCTAAAGTAGCCAATTTCCGAGAGATTCACGTGGAATGAACAAAAGGGACCGTCCGGCGGTAACACGCTTTCATTGCTGTCATTTAAACCATAGGAATCGCCTCCGCCCAACTGTTACTATTCTTTTTTTGCGGACGAATTCAAATTAGCAATGCCAACACCTCCTCGCATCCTCTGGGCCGACGATGAAATCGATTTACTGCGCCCCCATATCCTTTTTTTGGAATCCAAGGGTTATCAAGTAAAAAGCGTGACCAACGGCGTTGACGCCATTGAACAAGTTCGAACAGGTAAGTTCGATCTAGTCCTACTGGACGAACAAATGCCCGGTATGGGCGGCCTCGAAGCTCTGTCTCAGATCAAGGATTTGTATGGGGATATCCCCGTGGTGATGATCACCAAAAGTGAGGAGGAGCGCATCATGGAAGAGGCGCTGGGCGGCAAGATTTCGGACTACTTGACCAAACCCGTCAACCCCAGCCAGGTTTTATTGACTTGTAAACGCATATTAGACGGTCGACGGATTGGAAATGAGGCCGCTTCCCAAAATTATTTGCAGTCGTTTGGGCAGCTGACAAGCTCCCTTATGAATCAGCTCGATCACGGGGACTGGGTTAACATCTACGAAAAGCTGCTTCGACACGATTTGGATTTGGGTGATGATGAAGGCGTCAGACAGGTCCTCGAAGACCAGTATCAAGAGGCCAATCGCGCCTTTTGTAAGTATGTAGAAGAAGTTTATCCCGGTTGGATTGAGCAGGTTGGAAAACCGCCTAATCATGAGCGCCCTGCGTTGAGTCACGAAGTCATCCCCCGATGGGTTCTCCCGCACCTCGAAAAGAAAAAGCCTGTCCTATTTTTTGTGATCGATTGCATGCGGCTCGACCAGTGGCTCGAATTCGAAAAGCTGCTGGCGCCCCTATTTTCGATGGAGCGTTCCTACCATTTCTCGATTCTACCTACGGCCACCCCGTATTCCAGAAACTCCATTTTTTCAGGTCTTTTACCTAAAGATCTGGCGGATTCCTACCCCCGTATTTGGGCCGACGGCGAGGACGATGAGTTTAGCCGAAACCGGAACGAGGAAGAGTTTCTTAACGATCTGCTAAAGAGAAAACACCTCAAAGCGCGGGTTCGCTACGACAAGCTTATCGGGTCCAAAGATGGCAAGGAGTTTCTACAGAATGTACATGATCTTTTGCAAGCTGATCTGAGCGCAGTCGTGGTCAATTTTGTGGATATTTTGGCCCACAGCCGATCCGATTCTGCCGTTTTGAAAGAAATTGCCCCTGACGAAAGAGCCTACCGGGCCCTCACGCGCACCTGGTTTGAGCATTCGTGGCTGTTTCAGGCGTTTCAGCAACTCTCGAAAACTGATTGCACGATCGTCATCACCACAGATCACGGGGCGATTCGAAGTCTTCGGGGCACAAAGGTGGTTGGGGACCGCGAGACGTCCACGGCCCTGAGGTATAAATACGGTCGCAATCTGAAGTGCGATGAACGACACGCCATTTTTGTGCGCAACCCCGAGGAGTATGGCCTTCCTAGCGACCATCGGAGCACGAACTTTATCATCGCGAAAGAGGATTACTACTTCGTTTATCCCACGAATTATCATCAGTACCTCACGAAATACCGCGATACGATGCAGCACGGGGGCGTGTCGATGGAAGAAATGATCTTACCGGTCATCACCATGAATCCCAAACGGTAGGTAGGATGGCGGCACCCGATATGGAAAAGATGTTTCCGTCCGAAAGCGCATCAGAACAACAAACCCGTGCGCTGGGCCACCAGTTTGGACTGAGCCTTCACCCCGGGGACGTTGTAGCCCTTACGGGCGACCTCGGAGCCGGAAAAACGCAGTTCGTAAAAGGCATTGCCGAAGCATTTGATTTTCCGCCGGAGGACGTATCGAGCCCAACTTTTACGATAGCGAACGAATATGAGTGTTCCTCTATTGTATTGTACCACATGGACTTATACCGCTTGACAAGTGAAGCCGAATTGCTCCATACCGGTATTGAAGAATACCTGAACGCGGACGGCATATGCCTAGTCGAATGGCCGCAGAGAGCCGAACACCTGTTACCTGAACACACGCATGTGGTCGGAATTACTCATCTTCCAGAAGGCAAACGAAAGCTAGAATATGCTCGGTTGGGTTCTACATGACACCTTTCATTGACCGGCTTTTATTGCTTCCCCGATATGCAATGGACGGAATTGGGGCGATTAAACCAGGATTTGAACGCATTAAGGCGCTACTCAAAGGGATGGGCCATCCTGAGCGGCATTTTCAGGTAGCTTTAGTAGCAGGAACGAACGGAAAAGGCTCCACCTCTTCGATGATGGCTGCCTGTTTGACTTCAGCTGGGATTACGACCGGGCTTCATACCTCTCCCCATCTGCGACACGTTTCCGAGCGCATGAAAGTCGATGGGCAGGCACCATCCGAGGAATGGCTCGAGCAGCGGGCAGAACAGTATTTTGACTTGTTCCAGACGGAGGGTGCCAGTTTTTTTGAAGCCACGCTCGCGCTTTCGCTGCTTTGGTTTGCGGACCAGGGCGTCACCCACGCTGTCGTCGAGGTGGGTCTCGGAGGACGCCTCGACGCCACGAACATATTGCCGGCGGAGGTCAGCGTGATTACGAGCATTTCGATGGATCACACCGACTTTTTGGGTGATACCATTGCTAAGATTGCAACCGAAAAGGCAGGCATTATTAAGCCAGGAAGGCCCGTCGTCTTGGGAAACATGCCCTCGGAGGCTCTGGAGGCCATTTCGAACAAAGCCAACTCGCTCTACGCGCCCGTTCTAATTGCTAGCCAACAAGTGTTGATATCGGAGCTGGAGAATGAACGAATTCGCGTCGCAACCCAAAGGTTTAACCTGGATTCGGTGGCCTTGGGGATGCTTGGATGGCATCAGCGGGGAAACGCCGCCACCGCGGTTTGTGCACTTGGGGCATGGCTGCCTGAGCTTCCGTCATCACCCATAAAGGAAGGTCTTGAGCAAGTTCTGCTCCTGACGGGCCTGCGGGGACGATCGGAAGTGGTACGAAAAGATCCCCTATTGATGGTCGATGTGGCACATAATCCTGAGGCGATTACGTCGGCGCTCATCACGTTCAAAAAAGCTGTGGCCGAGAATGTATTTCCCGTCGTTGTTATCGGCCTGTTGGCCGACAAAGATGCTGCTGCAATAGGCCAAGTTTTGACAGAATCTGGTATGGAAGTTTGGACCGTACCGACGGCTGGAGCACGTGGATTGGAGGCAAAAAATTTGGCCCTCATCCTTCAAGCCGCCGGAGCCAACGTGACGCAGGCGTTTCAAAACACGTCTGAAGCTATTCAATTTGCCGTGCGCTCCGGCAAAAGCTGCTTGGTATGCGGGTCTCATTTAGTGGTGACGGACGCTTTAGAGCACTTTGGTCCGTGACTTTTTGATGGTTCAAGATGAACCTATGTTGATTTTTGACGTTTATAGCCTATCTTTGCAATAAATGCGCCTGTCGTATGTCAAATGCATACCACAAGTCACTTGTCGACCCATCACCTTTCAGGTTGTCGACGAGATAGGTCCGGCGGTTTTCCCCGCATCTAATTTTTCCCCAAAGTTCCCAGATACCGTATTTCCAATACAGTATTTCAACTAATTACCGAGACTGGTCAATTGGTACCTACCATCGACTAATGCCCAAAGCGCGGAAATCGATCCAATCAATAGGGTACGTGCCTTCAAAACCAAAGCACATAGCTCACTTTCCTTTATTACATGAAGATTGCTGAACTTCAGGATAAAAAACTTCCTGATCTAAAAGACATCGCCAAGGAGATGAACCTCAACGGTTTTTCTACCATGCGCAAACAAGATATTATTTACCTCATTTTGGAAGCCCGGGCAGAGGCACTGGCAGGAAATAAACGCCGGAGCGAGCCCAAAACTGATAGCGGAACCAAAGAAGGCGATTCTCGAAAGAAAGAGCCCAAATCCCCTTCAAAAGGGAGCGAATCGGACGAGGAAAAGGCTCCTAGCAAACTGAACAAAGGTCGCAAAGTAGCAACCAAAAAGGAGGCTCCTGGAAAAAAAGTCCAACGCCCCACAACAGAGACTGAAGGCGCCGACGAAGCTGAAAACAAAAGCGGAGCGGCAGAGGATTCTCGCTCAGAAGGACGCGGCGACCGCCGAGGACGCGGCCGTGGCGATGACCGTAGGACGGGCCGTCGCGATCAAGACGACAATGCAAGATCGCGTGAACAAGGAGAAGAGACTGCATCAACCGAAGAAAGTGGCCAGGAAGACGCACGAGAAGGCAGTACAGAACGTGGTGGTCGCGAAGACCGCGGTGGTAGATCTGAACGCGGTGGCAGAGACGACCGGGGCGGTCGCGAAGACCGTGGTTCGAGAGAAGACCGGGGCGGCAGAGGCGATCGTGGCGGTCGTGACGACCGGGGCTCAAGAGAAGACCGGGGTTCCAGAGAAGACCGGGGCAGAAACGACGGACGCGGTGGTCGGGACGATCGAAGCGGCAACGACAATCGCGGCAATGATAATCGCTCCAATGACAATCGCGCCAATGATAATCGAGGTAGCAGGGACGAGCGCGGTTCGCGAGATGATCGTGGCGCTCGGAATGACCGTAACGACCGCAATGACCGTAACGACCGCAATAGAAACGACCGCAATAGAAACGACCGCGGGCGCAATGAGCGCCCGAACAACGATCGGGACGATCGTGGAAACCGCGGTGACGATCGTGGAAACCGTAGCGATGACCGCGGAAATCTGAGCAACGATCGCAATGATCGGGGCCGGGGACGCAATCGGAATCGTCGTCGGGACGGCCGGGACGGGCGTGAAGAACGTCATCAGCGCGTCTATGCCGAAAAGCCGGAATACATGCAGGAGTACGACCCGACTAAGGTTGAACTCGAAGGCATGATCAATAAAATCGGCGTACTTGAAATTCTACCCGATGGATATGGCTTCTTACGAAGCGCTGAATACAACTATTTGCCGAGTCCGGACGATATTTACGTCTCCCCATCCCAGATTAAGCGTTTCGCGCTTCAAATTGGGGACACGGTAGACGGAGAAGTGCGCCCTCCAAAAGAAGGAGAACGCTTCTTTGCGTTGATTCAGGTTAACAACATCAATGGTCGCGTTCCAGGTGGTATTGAAGAACGGGCAAGCTTTGATTACCTGACTCCCTACTACCCTGAAGAGCAGCTGACGCTTTCTACACTCGGTGGTGAGTACTCAACTCGCATCATAGACTTGTTTGCGCCGATCGGAAAAGGTCAACGCGCGTTGATCGTGGCGCAGCCTAAGACAGGTAAAACCATCCTGCTTCAGAAAATTGCGAATGCGATTACGACTAATCATCCTGAATGTCATCTGATCATTTTGTTGGTCGATGAACGTCCGGAGGAAGTCACGGACATGCGCAGACACGTTCAGGCGGAAGTGATTGCTTCTACCTTCGATCAGGATCCGGAGCGTCACGTGGAAGTCGCCGATATCGTGCTTGCCAAAGCCAAACGATTGGTTGAGGCAGGTCAGGATGTGGTGATACTTCTCGATTCGATTACGCGTCTGGCCCGCGCGCACAATGCGATTGCCCCAACAAGCGGTAAAACGCTTTCTGGTGGTATTGAGGCCGGTGCACTGAGAGGTCCAAAGAGATTCTTCGGTGCCGCCCGTAATATCGAGGAAGGCGGATCACTTACGATCGTAGGAACTGCGTTGATCGATACCGGAAGCCGCATGGACGAGGTCATTTTCGAAGAATTCAAAGGTACGGGTAACTCCGAATTGGTGTTAGATCGCGAGTTGGCTGACCGTCGTATTTTCCCGGCTATGCACATCGTTAAGTCAGGAACCAGACGCGAGGAACTTCTCATTCCCGAAGCCAAGCTAAAGCGCATCTGGATTCTCCGTAAAGTGTTGGCAGACATGGATCCCGTGGCAGCCATGAACTTTTTGATGGAGAAGATGCGCGGGACTAAGAAAAACGACGAATTCCTCGTGGTTATGAATTCGTAAAAGTCGACCATCTGGCGGGGGCACTATTCGTGCCCTGTGCCATGCCATCGCACTAATGTACAAAGAGGTCCCGAGCCGTTGGCTCGGGACCTCTTTCATTTCAATAGGATACCTTTAGCGCCAAACCGTCACCCCAGCCGAAACGCTATACGCCCAAGTCTACCTTTCTAACAGGCTCCGGTAGTGTTTTGTGAACGAGCAGGGCCATTGCAAAAATGGCAATCGCGCCGGCAAAAGTATTGGAGGCAAACCCAAAGTTTACGTATGTCAATCCGGCCACTGCGCCGCCAATCCCGATGCCAACTTGACCAATGGCAACCGCTAGGCTCAGCAAGGCTCCCCTACGTTGCTCTTCTACGATGGCAGTCATCAAGGACTGCAAAGGACTGATTCGAAGGGCCATCATAATCATGGCCATTCCGAACAAGCCGTAGACGACCCAAAGGTTCGTCCCAAAATAGGGGGTTACGATCATGACCAAACCCATTCCTATACAGGAAATAATGATCAAGGGCTTCCTTCCTGTCCGGTCAGACAATTTTCCAGCCATCGGCCCTGTAATCACGTTGGCAATTCCTCCAACCAAAAAGAGCGTGGCAATATCTGACCCACTTACAAACAACGTGTCTTCCAGCCACGTTGGGAAATAAATCACGTAGAGACCAATGCTGAAAAACATGAGGAAGTAAGTAGCCGAAGCAGCCACAACGACTGGACGTCCAAGCAACTCTCTGTACCCCGCAATGGCGCTGCCCACGGAAAGTTTTCCGGTGTTTCTTGCCACGTCAGGTTGAGGAACGTATAACCAAACAATAACGGTGGTTATCGTCATGGTGATAGCAAACATGAGAAAAGCGCTCTTAAAGCCAAAATTGTCGGCCAACAAGATCCCAAGGGGAATTCCGATAATTTGCCCGACCGCAATCCCACTCATGACCCAACCATTGGCCCAACCACGACGTTCATAAGGGAAGTAGTCTCCTACGTAGGACACGGCCGCTCCGCTAAGCATTCCACCGGCTGCTCCCGCTGCAGCACGCAGAACAAGAAGGGAAACAAAGCCTTCTGCTACACCGTGGAGCCACAACGCTATAGCCATCGACCCACACCCAAGCAGCAAGACCACTCTACGACCGTACTTGTCCGATATGGGTCCGATAATTAAGGCAAACAGGCTCAAAAAAACCGCATAGGACGTAATGAGCCATCCCAAATGCTCTGACGGGATACACAGCGCCTCTCCAATGCGAGGCAAAATTGGCGATACGATGATGACCTGACTACTGGAGGAAAACACCATTAACCAAAGGGCAAACAACACCAGTTTGGGATGAGACGTATCTCCTCGCGCCATAATTAAGCCAAGTTTTACCTGTTAGAAAAGCGTTTCAAAGGTACGGCTTCCCATGTAATAAGCTGTACCCAGCCAAATATTTTGACCAGAAAGAATAAAACACTTTACCGGAAGCTATTTTTTCGTGGCTTGAACCATTAATTCTGTCATTCGGCGCACAAACTCACGTGGAGAAGTCAACGATCCATCGGCCAAAAGTGCTCCGTCGTACAATTGATTGATAGCTGAATCCACGAGGTCTGAATTTTCTGCATCTTTGCTGAGCGCGATCAGGTTTTTCAAAAGCGGGTGTTTAAGGTTGACTTCCAACACTTTTTTGGCGCCCTCGAAATTCTCATCCATCATCTTCATCATGCGCTCCATCTGGCTATCCATGCCGGATTTGCCGACAACGAGCGTCGCCGCCGAATCTACTAATCTATCTGAAGACTTGACATCCTCCACCTGATCCCCAAGAACGGCTTTAAATCGTTCCAAAATCTTTTTGACGTCGGATTTGGAAGGGCCATCCTTTTCAGATGATTTGGTCTTTTTCAGATCCAAATCGGCCGTTTCGACGCTTTTCAACTCATGGTCTTTAAACGTTGGGATTCCCGGAACGATGAAAGAGTCGACGGGCTCAATCATCAATAACACTTCGAGATCGTTGGCGGCAAAATATTCGAGGTTCGGATTCAGTTCGGCCGCTTTTCGGTTTTCTGCGAGGACGTAGTAAATCTCTTTTTGGCCCTCTTTCATCCGGTCTATGTACTGGTCCAAACTGACCAATTCGCCAGCCTCTTTAACCGAAGACTCAAACCGAATCAAATCGATCATGGCGTCGCGATTTTCAAAGTCGGATGACAATCCTGACTTGAATAGCATGCCGAATTCCTTTGAAAACGTCTTAAATCGATCGGATTCTTCGACTGACCACTCCTTAAGCATCGTCAGAATCTTCCCGGTCAGGATGTTCTTGATTTTACCGAAAACCGGGCTGCTTTGAGTTACTTCCCGCGACACATTAAGAGGCAAATCTTCGGTGTCAACGACCCCTTTGATGAACCGAGCCCACTCAGGTAGCAGATTTTTAGCATCGTCCTGAATAAATACCTTGGAGGAATACAGGTGCACTCCAAACTGGTACTCGTCGTGGTAGAGGTTTTTTGGAGCCTTTTTGGGGATGAACAACATCGATTTAAAGCTCACGCGCCCTTCGACATTCACCTGGAGGTGTCCCAAAGGTTCTTCCCAGTCATTCGAAACAAACTTGTAAAACTCGGCTAGCTGCTCGTCGGTTATGTCCGATTTGGACTTATGCCACAGCGCATCGACGGTGTTAACTTCTTCTTCGCCCACAAAGATGGGGAAATCGACAAAATTGGAGTACTTCTTGATGATTTGCTTGATGCGCCAAGGCTCGGCAAACTCCTTTTTGTCTTCTTTCAGCTTCAGCACGATGGTTGTGCCGCGCTCTTTCCGATCAATTTCTTCTATGGTGTAGGAACCGCTGCCGTCGGATTTCCAGCGCAGTCCAACGCTGTCGGGATTGGCGTGGCGCGTATCGATCGTGATCAAGTCTGCAACCATAAAAGCCGAATAAAACCCTACGCCGAACTGCCCGATCATTTGAGCGTCGACAGGGCCCCCGCCTTTTTTCATTTCTGCAACAAAATCAAGCGTTCCAGACGAAGCGACCGTACCAATGCGTTTCATCAAGTCCTCGCGGCTCATTCCGACTCCTGAATCGGTAATGGTCATGGTATTGGCTTCCTTATCGAGGGTGATATCAATCTTTTGGCCCGCATCCGGATTTACTACGTCCCGGTCCGTGAGCATCCGAAACCGGATCTTATTAAGGGCATCCGACCCGTTCGAGATGAGCTCACGGAGGAATATTTCCTCGTGCGTGTAGAGGGAATGGATAATTAAATGAAGCAACTGCTTCATTTCGGCGCGGAACTCATGAGTCTCGACAATTGGCGTTTCGACGTTCGAAGTTTCGTTTTCGGAAGCAGAAGTTGATTCAGACATAACAGGTCATTTTTGAAGGTTTCTCAATGGATCAAGCAGTCCTTTTTAACAAATTTGGGCGTTTTGTTCCACCACAATTCCGTAACGCAGACGGATTAACTCAAACCTAATGATCCAGTTAGGAAGCGGCGCTTGAGACTGCCAAAAGCATTCCCTCTACCCTTACTTGACCAGGTTTATCGTCTTAAAAGTAGATTGGTTATTCGATTTTAGCCGAACGAAGTACGTTCCTGATCGCACATTTTGAGGATGCCACCGAATTTCGTGCTTCCCGCGACTAGCTACTCCTTGAAATAGGGTCTCGATCAAACGTCCTCGAAGATCGAAAACCTCAATTTGGAGGTCTCCACCCTGTGAAAGATCGTATTCAATAGTAACATCATTCGAAAACGGGTTTGGATAAGCAGATGATATTCCAAATAAGGCCGGTACGACCTCAGTTTCTTCTAAAGCGGTCACGGACAATAATGACAGTACAAACCGGCCCATTCGAGGTACTACCCCGTTTACCCGAAATGGTGATTCAATAAGTGCCGAGATCGTGGACGGAGGTTGGGTAGCTTGGTCTGCCGCAGTATAGCTGCCTCCGGAGTCTGTGCCGGCATCGAAAGCAAATAGATCTACAGAAAGACTGCTCACCCATCCATTTTGACTCCTAAGAGGGAGTCCGCTCACCCCCACAAACCAATCCGGGCTTGGCGCAATCATGGAAACCAGAGTGAGAAGCGGATGAGCAGTGGAAACTGAAAACGTAATGGTAATCGAAGCTGGAGAGGTACCCAGACCTCCTTGATTAATCCGCTTGTCCGAACTTCCGCCGTCGTCCGAACTGTTAAAAATTGAAATTAATCCTGCCTTCGATCCCGTCTCCGCCATTTGTTTTATTCCAGCGGAAGCCGGCTGCCCAGCGGCCCAGTAAGAAATCGAAGAGTTATGGGTCGTTCCGATCAAACCCGAAAAATGAGCGCCTGACGGGAAAGCCAAAGGGTGGGTTGAACCACTCCATTCGCTTTCGAATGTCAACTGATAGGTGGCAGTCTGCTGCGCGTGGCTATTTCCTGCTACCAAAAAAGCGAATAGCAGAATACAAAACAGTTTGCGGTTGCTCATCTTGGGTCCCTAAAACAGCCTAATAATTTGTGATTTTATTAGCATTTGGATGAAGAGTAGTTCCGAGTATTACGGTTGGTACAATAAAAAAGGGGCGGCTC
>JAQBZH010000009.1 GCA_027622005.1 Bacteroidota bacterium
GTGCCAATTTGCTGATGATCCGTTGCGCTAGTTTGTCTGCAATTCTGGAAATATCATCTTCTGTAAACTCATATTGGAACGTCATTAAATTACATTGAAATAACGTTTATTTGGCAATATATCGGCACTGCCGCCGTCCTCTGATCGAACTAGTCGCGACCTTATTAAGGAGAGGATCTCCCGCATTACGGTCTCCTGATCAAAAAAGTTACCGAGGTAACGTAAGTTGAACGAGAAGCAGAAGAAAGGTACGAGTTCAATACATTGTGTAAAACCTTGTGATTGAAGAAGTGATAATTTTATAAGTCGTTGAGTAGTAACGAGTTATTCGAAATAGTTCGAATCTTGCCGTGGGCACAGAAACTAAGTCAAGCCCTCGTAGCTCAGGGGATAGAGCACCGGTTTCCTAAACCGGGTGTCGCAAGTTCGAATCTTGCCGTGGGCACTAATAGTGTAAGGAGCTTGATTAATGTACGGAGCGCGATGCAAGATTATAACTTTTTGAAATCGGGACAAACGACCACCCATTTTCGACTTGGTAGGCTACTAGCTGCCTTACCTTTCCTTTTGACGTTCGTGGCTCTGGGTTGTGATTCAGCCAGTTCTTCAGATCCAGATGAAACTGTTTTTGAACCCATTAGGCTTCATGAGGAATGGCAAACCGCAGAGCCTGCCGAAGTAGGAATTGACCCAGTGATGTTAGCCACTGCTACACAAGCTGCAGCAGAAATTCGTCGACTAAAGTCTTTGGTTGTCATAAAGGATGGCAAACTGGTATACGAAAGTTACTATAAAGGGGCTCAAAAGGACGAACTTTTTGACGTTCGCTCAGTGACCAAATCAGTCGTATCCGCCTTGGCAGGAATCGCACTGGCCGAAGGATCCATTCCAAGTCTTGATATGCCGATTGGTTTGGTTTTTAGTCGTTTTTTTGAAGTGTTCCCAGCTGGTGTCGAGAACGTTACCGTTCGGCATTTACTAACAATGTCCGGTGGTTGGCAATACGATGAGTGGGGAGGCACTTCGTATTCAGACTGGATTCGATCTGGCGAACCTGAAGTATGGGCCCTGAGTCAACCCATGATTAACACGCCAGGGACGACATTTACCTATAATTCGTCTGCTGTGCATTTATTGGGAGTTTTGATAGAAGAACAGGTTGGCCAATCGCTGGAAGAATATGCGGCTTCTAAATTGTTTGGCAAGCTTGGCATTTCACAAGCTTTATGGGAGCAACTTCCAAACGGTTACCCTAACGGTGGGGCTGGACTAGCGTTACGAGCCAGAGACCTTGCTAAAATCGGTCAGTTATACCTGCAGCTAGGAAAATCAGGAACCATTCAGGTTCTTCCCGAAAGTTGGGTAACGGCGTCTACTTCGATCCAGACCCCATCCAGCTTACCTTACGGATTCTTATGGTGGTTGGACAATTCCAATTCATCCCCTGTGTTTTATGCTAACGGATATGGCGGACAAATCATTTACGTCGTGCCTGAACAAAATCTAGTGGTAGTGACTACCACTAACTTTTCACAAGTCAATTTTGACAACGAAGGAGAGAGCGCACTTTTTGCGTCAGTATGGAATCTAATTACCCGAAAAATAGTGCCTTCTGTTCGGTAATGTTTCTGGTAGTTTACCCGTGCATAGTTTCATCGCCCGGGAGGGTGATATGGGAATTAATGGAGAGCAACTTTACTGCATTCACCTGGTCTTGTGAAAACAATTAACAAAATCGGAAACACTCAATGAAAAACATCACGTCCTACCTTTTTCTTGTGATTCTGGCGGTTCAGCTTAGCTATGCCCAAACAGACCAAGAAGGAGTTCGTAGCGCCGTTGAAGATTATTTGGAAGGCCTCTATCAAGCTGCTCCTGAGCGAATTGAGCGAAGCGTAAGTAAGTCATTGGTCAAGTTTGGCTACTGGAGAGATTCCCCCGAGAAGGAATACGTAGGCTATCCGATGTCGTATGACCAATTGATGCGGTTAGCCGCATCCTGGAATGTTGGGAATAAAATGAAATTGGATGATTCGACTCCAAGAGAAATTGCTGTTCTGGACGTCTTGAATAAGACAGCGGTGGCCAAATTGACCGCACATTGGGGCATCGATTATTTTCAGCTCGAGAAAGTGGATGGAAAATGGATGATTCGCCATATCATTTGGCAAGCGCATCCGGGCAAATAAAGTCGCAACGGCGGGAATTGACCGTTTGGCAACTATTAAACGCCAAATCTGAATGTCAAGGTCGTATAACTGGAAACCCTCTTATTGTTTTTCCAGGCCGGACTAAACAGATATCGCTTGGCTGCTTCAACAGCTGAGTCTTCCAATCCATAGCCGACTACGTTAACCAGCTCTCGTTCGGTCATGTCTTTGTTCAGCAAATAGCGTTCGATGACTCGGGCCTCACCGACCTTGCCGGCTTCGTTGACCATCACTTCTACGACGATTTCGGCCTTTATTTTTTTTCTTTCCGCTTCTTTGGTGTATTCCCCGACGGCAATTCGTACCGGGGAAGGACTTGAATCTGCCCGGGAAGCTACAGACGCTCCAGTCGTGGTCCCTTTTACTACCTGGGTGTCCCTTCCAGGAGCATCAAGCGAAAGGGAAACATCAGCGATTTCAAGTTCGACTTCTTCTAGAACAAACTCGTTAGGAAGAATAACGGGAGGGGCAGGAATCGTAGGAGCAGGCCAGCTTTTTTCCTGTTTCGTTTGCTGAATCTCTTCGACTTGAATGACTTCCTGTCCTCTGGAATCGAAAACTAAGGCGTTTTCTTCAACCGGAAGAGACGGCCAAAATAATATAGCGGCATTCACGGCCAGCAAACTCAACACGCTAGTGGCGAGAATGTGAACGGAATACTGTTTTCTGCGCTCTGTATTTTTGTCGAACTTATTCAATAATGTGATTGATGGGTCCGAATAGGTCGTGCGAGTCCCGTCTACCGCGCGGTTCCATGCAACGCGTAGTTTCAATGAGAAGGACACGTAACATTCTTAGGGTATTGTACGACACGAAGACTTTTCGGATTCTGTAGAGTTGCTGAATGGTTCAGGAATCGATCTCACTGGACAGCCCCAGCCGTTGGATGCGATTTTGATTAAGCTGACGTTAAAACTTTGCGTGTGGGCAGCCCTAGACGTATTTTCGTGTTCGCAGCAAATCGGGACATTTGTGGCACTCTGAGCATACGTCGCATCCCATTCGGATCGGCCCCCGGTTAAATCGATTTTCACGAATCAAATTAACCAAACCAAAACAGAAGTTGGATAAAACCAACGTTTAATTAGGATTTCCACGCCCGGATAACCAGTGCTTTACTGCTCTTCCGCCCTCGGCAAGACCAACTTTAGAAATTAG
Source organism: Bacteroidota bacterium (assembly GCA_027622005.1). Classification (GTDB taxonomy): domain Bacteria; phylum Bacteroidota; class Rhodothermia; order Rhodothermales; family UBA10348; genus UBA10348. The sequence goes on from JAQBZH010000009.1 coordinate 3,369, forward strand.
CCTTCCCTGAGGTTCCGGGAAGGCTTTTTTTTTGTGGTTTTTGCTCTGACAGATGAGAATGCTGATTAAAAGGAAGGATTCCACCTAGATTTAAGGAGATAATGAGTCAGACCATCATAAATGAGTTGGAAAACCCTCTTTGTAAGTTGGCTTTGGAGGATGGCACCGTTGTCACGGGAATAGCTGTAGGATATCGCGGAGAAACGGGAGGCGAACTGTGCTTCAACACGTCGATGACCGGCTACCAGGAGATATTTTCGGACCCTTCGTACCACGGCCAGATCATGATGATGACCTATCCTCATATAGGTAATTACGGTACTTCGGATGAGGATATGGAAGCCTCCAGACCCATGGTTTCCGGAGTCGTTGTCCGATCATTTTCGCACCGTTTTTCCAATCAACATCGATCGGTCTCCCTAGACGACTTTATGAAGTCCCACAAGTTGGTCGGCATATCCGGAGTGGATACCAGGGCATTGGTCTTGCACATCCGGGAAAAAGGGGTGATGAATGCGGTCATTTCTTCAGTTGATTTGGATGATGATTCCCTGGTTGCCAAAGCAAAGAACTGGCCGTCGATGAATGGATTGGAGCTGGCCAGTAGGGTCTCCGTCAAAGAATCCTACGATTTTGCCTCCGGGGACGGACCACGGGTGGCCGTATTTGATTTTGGAGTTAAGCAAAACATATTAAAATCGTTTAAATCCAAGGGTTGTTCAGTCCGCGTCTTTAATTCCGAGACCGATTTAGGGACCGTTTTGGATTGGAATCCAGACGGAATTTTCTTTTCCAATGGCCCCGGCGATCCGCGCGCCATGCCGGAAACTATTGCAACCGTAAAAGCGGCCATGGAGACCGGCATCCCTCTGTTTGGGATTTGTTTGGGTCACCAATTGCTGGCTCTGGCTGCCGGACTTGAAGTGTACAAGATGTTTGTCGGACACCGTGGCGCCAATCATCCGGTGCAAAACCTGGTTTCGGGCAAAGTAGAAGTCTCTACCCAAAATCACGGATTTGCGGTCGATAAAAAGTCACTAAGCCCTGAGATAGGGGATCTCACCCATATCAATTTGAACGACGATACGCTCGAAGGGATACGGTTTAAGACGTGCCCAGCTTTTTCGGTTCAATATCACCCCGAAGCCTCCCCTGGTCCGCATGACAGCCACTATTTGTTTGAGGAATTTATGCGCGACATCAAAGCCCACAGCGGGGTTGCATCATCAAATGATGTCTCCGAATACATGATTTACGCGGCACGATAGCCGGACCCAAACCCATTTAAAACCCATTTTCACCGGAATAGGAATGCCAAAGCGTACGGACATAAAGAAGATACTTTTGATTGGCAGCGGTCCAATTATCATTGGACAAGCATGTGAGTTTGACTATTCAGGTAGCCAGGCTGCTCGATCGCTTCGTGCGGAGGGTTACTATGTCATTTTGGTCAACTCCAATCCTGCAACCATTATGACGGATCCGGTTACAGCCGACAAGATCTTTTTGCAAGAGTTAACCCCGGCCTCCATAAAGCAAATTGTGGAAGCGGAACGCCCAGATGCGGTATTGCCAACGATGGGCGGACAAACGGCCCTAAATCTGGCTAACATTCTGCATGAAGAGGGGTATTGGGAGCAGATGGGCGTTGAGGTGATTGGGGTCGATATTGACGCGATTAATATCACCGAGGATCGGCAGAAGTTTAGAAATCTGATGGAAACCATTGGGATCGATCAGGCCCGGTCCCGTGTGGCTAAATCGTTGTTAGAAGCGAAGGAAATCACCCAGGAATTAGGCGGACTACCTATCGTTATTCGACCCTCGTTCACCATGGGTGGGAGCGGAGGCGGTATCGTTTGGGCTCCGGATCAGTTTGACAAGAAGGTCATGCGCGGTCTAGAACTGTCTCCGGTTCATGAGGTGTTGATCGAAGAATGTCTGGTCGGATGGAAGGAGTACGAACTAGAATTACTGCGAGACCAGGCGGACAACGTCATTATTATCTGTTCGATAGAGAATCTCGACCCCATGGGTGTTCATACCGGGGATTCCGTGACCGTTGCACCCGTTCAGACGCTTACCGACAAGCAATATCAGAAAATGCGGGACGCAGCCATTTTGATGATGCGTTCTATTGGAACGTTTGCCGGAGGATGTAACGTGCAATTCGCAGTTGATCCCAAGTCCGGTCGAATGATTGCGATTGAGATTAACCCTCGCGTGTCTCGATCTTCTGCTTTGGCATCGAAAGCTACCGGGTATCCTATCGCCAAAGTAGCCTCCAAATTGGCGGTTGGATATACGCTTGATGAGTTGAAAAACGACGTTACGGGGTCTACATCTGCCTGCTTTGAACCGGCACTGGACTATGTCGTGACCAAAATTCCCCGGTTCAATTTTGAAAAGTTTGAAGGCGTAGACGAAGAGTTGACCACTCAGATGAAAGCGGTGGGGGAAGTAATGGCCATTGGAAGAACGTTTCCAGAAAGCCTTCAGAAAGCCTGGCAAAGTCTTGAAAATGGGTATGCTGGACTGGGTGGGGATCGGGACGAATCCCCGCGATACGAAATTCGCGATCGGCTGAAGAAATCGTATTGGGACCGCACCCTTCAAATTCGGAATGCTTTTAAGTTTGGCGCATCGGTTGAAGAGTTGGCCGACATAACCAAAGTCGATCCGTGGTTCCTCCATCAAATTCAAGACATCGTAGCCATCGAGGAAGCTATTCGTCCTAAAGCCTTGCAGCAGATCAACTTCGCGTTTATGCAACGAATTAAGCAGAATGGATTTTCAGACATTCAAATTGCTTATTTAGTTCAGGACGATGTAACGGAGGATGAGGTCAGAGCCTACCGTAAGGGGCTGGGTCTGATTCCGTCATTCCAATTGGTTGACACGTGCGCGGGCGAATTTCCGGCGCGTACCCCGTATTTCTATTCGACCTATGAGTCGCACACCGAAAGTCAGGTTTCAGACCGAAAGAAAGTGGTGATTTTGGGCTCGGGACCCAATCGTATTGGCCAGGGCATCGAATTTGACTATTCATGCGTCCACGGAGTATTGGCGTCCAAGGAAATGGGATTTGAAGCCATTATGATCAACTGCAATCCCGAAACGGTATCTACTGACTTCGACGTAGCCGATAAACTGTATTTTGAGCCGGTTTTTTGGGAGCGGGTCTACGATATTATTGAACACGAAAAGCCGGAAGGGGTGATTGTTCAACTTGGGGGCCAAACAGCGCTAAAGCTGGCCCGTGATTTCGAGCGCAACGGCATTAAAATCATTGGAACTCAGTTTGCCAACATGGACATGGCCGAAGATCGCAGCCAGTTTTCAGACATTTTGAAGGAATTGAAGATTCCGTATCCGCCTTACGGCGCCGCACGTTCGGTGCGAGAGGCCGTAGAAAGGGCCGAATCGATTGGGTATCCGCTTCTTGTCCGCCCGAGTTATGTGCTCGGAGGCCAGGGCATGCGCATCGCGATCAACAAAGAAGAGGTTGAAAAATATGTCAATCAAATCTGGAAGTTGATGCCAGACAATGTGATCCTGCTTGACCTTTTCTTGGAAGACGGGATTGAGCTCGATGTCGATGCCATTTGCGACGGAGACGAGGTTTGGATAGCTGGGATTATGCAGCATATTGAACCAGCGGGCGTTCATTCTGGCGACTCAACGGCAGTTCTTCCCCTTTATTCGCTATCGGAAGAAATTCAGCAGACCGTCCGAAAATATATGGAGATGATCGGAAAGAGATTGGATGTGCTCGGACTTGTAAACGTTCAGATGGTCATTAAAAATGACATTGTGTACGTGATTGAAGCCAATCCACGAGCTTCCCGGACGGTACCTTTTGTGGCTAAGGCAACAGGCGTTCCGATTTCGAATATTGCGACGAAGGTGATGCTAGGGGCGAAACTAGAAGAATTCCGGAAGCGGGGTCAATTGGAATCGACTCTCGTGGGATATGCCGTCAAAGAGCCGGTTTTTTCGTGGGATAAATTCCCGGAAGTGCGAAAGGAGCTGGGACCGGAGATGAAGTCGACGGGCGAGGCAATTGCGTTTATAGCCGACTTCAAGGACGAACACTTCCGCAAACCTTTTGAAATGAGAAACCTTTACTTATCGCGATAACGCGAGGAATGATCCGACCCCGAAGAGGGAGGAAAATACCTAAAACTTGTATTTGTCGCGATAGCGATGAGTAAAGGTCAGCCCAATGTGTTGGGCTGACGGGATTTGCGGAGCAAATACCCGTTTCGAATTCATGAGGCCGAAGGCCGAATAAATGCGCAGTAGGTCGTGGGGCCTTGTCGAAGATCGGGGACCTGATCGATCTATCGCTTGCCTACATGAACGTCCGAAATTCGCAGCGTCATTTCGTCGTCTATCGCGAGCTCGATCCAATCAATCGAAACGAGGGTGGGGTATCCATCATCCGAATATTCGACTTCTAACGAATGGGCCTCTTTTTTCGCTTGATCAATCATCCCGAAGATGAATTCGATCGATTCTAGGTATTCCAGATGCTCAGGTAATACGGGTTCATCGCGCCAGATATTATGGGCCGATGTCACGACTCCATCTTCGACCTGAACCCAATGCTCACCAGCATTGACGCAAAAACAACCTCGGTCTAAACGGAAATAATAGGTCCCCGACTGAAATCTGGACCACAGTGATCTGTAATCAGCTTCATCAGAGGTCCGCGGATCGTCAGGACCAGCAATTTCGCATCCGCCGGCAAAGACCAGCACGAAAAAAAGGATAAAATAGCTACGCTTTATCATTCGAGGGTCAATAAACGAGGATTTGTTCGACGCGGTTTAGGAGCGCTGTACGGAAAAATTAACAATTGGCTGCATGTTAGAACCCATTTCCAAAAATAAGCTTGGCACCACTCCTTATAAAATGGGTAGGCCGATCATTTGGGGGATTTCGACGTGCCCATTGGCGTTTATCTTGCCCAATTGAACCAGTTCAACCAAACCTGTACGACTTTGGTCAAAAGTGGATTCCACTCGAATATGATTATCAGTAAATCCTGTCATGTGTTGCCCCGATTGCTCTCTTTCCCATAAAACAGGCCGTTCCTGGCCTTCAAATCGGGAATAGAATGCTCCCTTTTTCTTTTCCGACAACAATCGAAGACGGCGATTGCGCTCCGTACGGACGCGCTTTTCGACAAAAGTGCCGCCCATAGCATCCAATCGATCCACCGCCACTGTTTCTGGACGTTCGGAGTACGTAAAAACGTGCAGATAACTTACCGGAAGTGATTCAATAAACGAGTAGGTGTTGTCGAACTGACCGTCGCCTTCGGCGGGGAATCCGACAATAACGTCTGCGCCGATCGCGGCATCAGGCATGAGGGAAAGGATTCGCTCGACACGTGTGCGATAATCCGCAGTTAAATATCGACGGCGCATTTTTCCCAGGACAAAATCATCACCACTTTGGAGGGGAAGGTGAAAATGTGGCATAAACGATCGGGAAACCCCAACAAAGTCGATCATTTCATCGGTAAGCAAATTGGGTTCGCAGGAGGAGATGCGAAATCGATCTATCCCTGTTACCGCATCCAGACTCCTCAGTAATTGAAGCAGGTCTTCGCCGCGTTCCTGCCCGAAAAGGCCAATATTCACGCCGGAAAGGATAATCTCTTTGTAGCCACCTAGAGCAATTTTCTCCGCCTGTGCTACCAGATCCGACACGAAGGCAGACCGACTCTTACCTCTAGCTTTGGGGATTGTGCAGAACGAGCACGCGTAATCGCAGCCATCCTGCACCTTTAAGAAAGCCCTGGTTCGCTCCGATGCCGAAATAGCGGGGCCAAACTCGGTCACATCATCAATACAAGAGACATCGACCTGGGTCTTTTCTTTTTTCGAAAAGGCATCTATGTACCTAAAAACATCAAATTTTTCATTGGCGCCCAGTACCACATCTACCCCTGGAATGCTTGCGATCTGCTCCGGGCGAAGCTGCGCAAAACAACCTGTCACGATAACGCAAGCCTCGTTGTTGGCCCGGAGTGCTTTTCGAATGGCCTGACGGCACTTCCGATCCGCTTCCTCGGTGACCGTACACGTATTGAGGACAACGACATCCGCCGAGTTTCCAAACGGCACCACTTCGAAGTTATGTGCTTTGAATTGGCCAGCAATGGTTCCTGTTTCTGCAAAATTAAGCTTGCAGCCCAGGGTATGAAATGAAACACTTGGCACGATAGATCAGAAAATATGCAATCGAAAAACGATGGCCACGCTTGCTTTGATCGCCAAAAAAGCCTTAGAAACCGAGGTCCTGATTAAAAATTGGACAGGAATGAGGAATCTTTTGCGTAGATAGGGCAGCAATCGAACGTAAATGGTATTTTCGTGTTTCCCCGATTCAATTATGCTGTAGGTCAGCCGGATTCTATGTTTGCAAAAGAAGGTTACGCTTTAATCGCAGGTTCTGCATTTATTGCTTTAGTCCTTGGAGGTCTAGGGTGGCGGTACGGCGGCCCGATTGGCATTATAATGATGATCTTCGGGGTTTTGGTTCTCGGCTTCACGTTGTATTTCTTCAGGGACCCAACCCGAATCATTCCCTCCGTCCCTTCAAACACGATTATGTCCCCGGCAGATGGTAAGGTGTTGCTCATTGACGAAATCGAAGAGCCGCTTTATTTCCATGGACCCGCGTTGAAAATCTCCATTTTTCTTTCGCCCTTAAACGTCCACGTAAACCGAATTCCGACCGACGGCGTCATTGAATACGATGAGTATGTTTCGGGTGAATATTTAGTCGCGTGGCACGAAAAAGCGAGTGAACTGAACGAACGCTCCCAATTGGGCCTCATGCATCCCTCGGGCCATAAAGTGTTGTTCAAGCAGATCGCGGGGGCGGTAGCCAGACGTATTGTTTATCACGTTTCGGTCGGGGATTCCGTTAAACTTGGGGAACGATTTGGGATCGTAAAGTTTGGATCTAGAATGGATGTGATTATTCCGAGAGGGTCACAGATTTCTGTGGCGATCGGGGATAAAGTGACGGGTGGACAAACGATTCTTGGATATCTTCCGGAGCCTGTTAATTAGAGTATTATGCTGCGATCCAAGAAGAAAAAACCGCGCCCAGGGCTTAAACAACGTCGATTCCGCCAGCGTTTAATAACGTATCGTGAGTCGAAAGGGCCTCGCTTGCCTCGCAAAATACCAAGAGCAGCCGTCCCGTCGTTTTTCACATTAATGAATCTGTTTTGTGGATTCTTGTCTTTGATTCAGGTGTTGGAAGGCCGATTTGAGTACGCTGGGTGGTTGATTCTTTTAGCCAGTTTTTTCGATGTGCTCGACGGGATGATGGCCCGGCTTACCAACGGCACGAGTTTGTTCGGCATGGAGTTAGACAGTTTGTGCGATGTCGTTTCTTTTGGGGTGGCGCCATCGTTTTTAATTTATGCTTTCGGATTACACGAATATGGAACGCCTGGAATCATTGTTGCGTCGTTGCCAGCGGTGGCAGGTGCCATCCGTCTGGCCCGATTTAATGTAAATTATGAAGGGGAAAAAAAGGACTCGTTTGCTGGTCTGCCTATCCCGGTCTCGGCTGTAGCAATCGCGGCCATCATTCTTAACCCTGAGATCATAGCCAATCTGACAAATAACAGCGGGGATATGTCCGTAATTCTACTGGCGGTCGTGGTTCTGTCCGGTTTAATGGTTTCCAATGTGCCGTTCGATTCTGTTCCAAAGCCTTCCATGGAATACATCAGAAAGCGCCCGCTCAAATTTATTATTTACTTTTCCGGGTTCTTGATAACCGTCATTTTCAGAGAAATAGGTCTTTTGACGGTCATTTCGATCTATCTCGTAGGAAGTTTGGTGCTCGCCTTTGCTGCCTTTTTAAAAGCCGTTCGAGACACAGAATTGACGGATGTCGATCTTGAAGAAGAGGCAACAGCAAAGTCAGAGGAGCGTTAGGCCCAAACCCATCATCACCAGAATAAACGGAATCCAATCCTCAATAAGCCTTTAAGTATGTTCAAAGCTAATATTACAATCACTCTCAGGACTTCCATTCTCGATCCGCAGGGAAAAGCGACCGGGCATGCCCTTGGTGAACTGGGTTATAAAGCTGTCCAGTCAGTTAGAATTGGTAAATATGTGGAGTTGGAAATTGATGCGCCTACTCATGCCGAGGCCGCTCTCGTAGCCAAAAGCGCCTGTCAAGACCTATTGGCCAATTCCGTAATGGAAGATTATCACGTCGAAATACAAGAGTTAGTTGCGAACTGAAATGGTATGGATTTTTGAGCCACTGACTGTGGCAGCAACTCAAAGCGATTTCGGTACAAAAGAAAGCACATCGCACGATGTGCTGGTTGAAGTCGACACATTGTGGGGAGTCGATCTTTACAACGACGAAATACATACCTTTGAAGAAGTCATTTCTCAGTTAATCAAGGCTATTTCCTGCTCTCATGGTCGGGCCGAAGACCTCGCATGGACGGTACACAGAGAGGGTATCGCGCACGTCTTCGACGGAGAATTTGAAGACTGCCTCCGGGTGTCAGGCGTTCTTGGCGAAATCGGGCTGATGACGCAGATCAGGGGATAGGAGCCCCAGCTAGGGAAATCCCCCTTCCTGAAGCCCATCGTATACAGATGTGAGTCTTTTGAGCGGAAAATTGTGCACTCACGTGGCAAGTATTGCGTATTTATGGTCCATGGTGTGACGATAATGGTCTACTATAACCTAAAATAACCGTAGATTTTACCGATTTTGGACCTGATTAGCGTTAAATGGGGCGAAAAGAACCCCACAGGGGTTAAAAAGGGACAATACAACGATAAAAAGGGATAATCATGGCACAGATGTTGGATTCAAGGTGGTTAACCGACAACCAAGACACTGGGGAACACCACATGATTATCACGACAAGACAGTTTTTATCCTCGATTTGGCTATTAATCGCCTTGATTGTAGCCACGTTGTTGGCGGTAGCGCTACCCGGCACAGCCAATGCTCAAAAAACGGCGGCTCCTGAGTTTATTGCCGAAGGAATTGCCAGCTACTATAATCTTAATTTGCATGGCGCTAAAACCACTTCTGGAGAACGATATGACCATACTGCGTTAACGGCAGCCCATGCGACGCTTCCGCTTAACTCTATGGTTAAAGTGACCAGCATTGAGAACAACTTGTTCGTGATCGTCCGCATCAACGATCGGATGAAAAATGACCCGAAACGAATCATTGACCTCTCGGGCGCGGCAGCGCAGACAATTGGCCTATTTGAAGCAGGCATTACGGCAGTAAAACTGACTCTCATGGAAGGTGAGCAATTATCACTCAAACCTAACGCCAATCCTGTCGACCGGGTATCCAAAGCTTCAACTTCCAAGACCCAACCCAAAGTCGAATCTACAAAACCTCCCGGCGAACCGGCCCGTAAAGTCTCTGCTTCTACAAACGAGGGTTCTGGATCCTTAAAGCCAGCCTACACTTTGCAAATAGGGTCTTTTAGTACTCATGGCGGCGCTGAAAATCTAGCGAAGAATTATCCTGAAGCCTGGATCGATCGGATACAGAGCCAGAGCGAATTGTCTTTTCGCGTGTATTACGGCCGTTTTTCGGACGAAAAACAAGCCCGGGTGGCGCAAAACGCGCTTTGGACCAAGGGACAAGACAGTTTCCTTCGAAAAGTTGGTGCTTGATCGTTGATGCTGGTTTCGTGGGATGGTTATATTGCCTTCCATGGCAGATCCCAACGACGCATATTTGGTGTTAGGTTCGCGGTCAAACGCGGAGATCAAGGAAAAAGGATCTAGGTTCGTGGCATTTGCGATCCCCGTTTCTTCGGCTGAGGAAGCCGAAGCGGAATTGGCAGCGATCAAAAAACGCGATTACGACGCAACCCATCATTGCAGTGCTTTCCGAATTGGCGTTCAGGGTTCCGAGTTTCGGTATAGTGATGATGGTGAGCCAAGTTCATCGGCTGGATTGCCCATCTTTAGGCAAATTGAAGGTCGGTCACTCACCAACGCTTTGGTAGTCGTAGTTCGATATTACGGCGGGACTAAACTGGGCACGGGCGGGCTGGTTCGAGCCTACGGGGAGGCGGCATCGATAGCCCTCGATTTGGCTAAAATTGATGAAATTATCCCCCGAACAAAGGTCGAAATTGAATTTGCTTACGATGACACTTCGGGCGCGATGCACGTGGTTCAACAGTTTGACACCGTCATTGATGAAACCAACTATTCTGAGATCACTCGTTTGAAGTTGGGGGTTCGCACAACCCAGGTAGAAGCGTTTGAATCAACCTATATCGAAGTGCTTTCAGGACGAGGGGTGGTTCGGATTATCTACTAGTAAAACCACCTTTTATTGGCCCTCCATGGTCAACAAAACGTCAAAGACCGGCGGTCTATCGCAGTTTGATCGCTTCAACCGCCAACCGATCAACCCGATTGTTAAACTCGTCGGTTGAGTGTCCTTTCACCTTAACAAAAGTTACTTGGTGTCGGTCCATCTGTTTGAGCAGCTCCTCCCACAAATCTTGGTTCTTGACGGGCTTTTTGTCTGCGGTTTTCCACCCTCGCTTGACCCACCCTTCAATCCAATTTTCGTTGAAAGCGTTGGCTACATACGAACTGTCAGTATGGACTGCCACAAGGCACTTTTCTTTTAGCACACGAAGTGATTCCACGACGGCAGCCAATTCCATTCGGTTGTTTGTGGTGTGCGCTTCATAGCCGGTTATGACGCGCTCCTTATCTCCATACATTAACAGTGCCGCCCAACCACCCGGTCCAGGGTTGCCGCTACAGGCGCCGTCGGTGTAAATAGTTACATTTTTCAAAGGCATGGGTCAGTAGGGAGCCGGATGGGTTGATGAAGCGTATACAGATGCTAAAATCCTTGTAAGATAGCTAGCACGAACGAGTGCATAGATGAAAAGATCAATATGAAGTTTGTCGATTACGTAACCATTAGTGTTAGAAGTGGAAAAGGAGGGGCTGGATCGGTTTCTTTTCGTCGAGCAAAATTTGAGCCTAAGGGTGGTCCAAACGGCGGAAATGGCGGCATAGGAGGCTCAGTATCGTTAGTAGCTGACCCACAACTATACACCCTGTTGGACCACCGATACAACCGACACCACTTTGCGGAAAACGGTTATAACGGTCAGGGAGCCAGTAAATCGGGAAAAGACGGTCTAAATATTATACTTCGAGTGCCGGTCGGTACCGTAGTGAAAGACACGGACACCGACGAGTTGATCGGTGAACTTATTTCGCCCGGTCAAACGCTCGATCTGGCGGTTGGTGGTCGAGGGGGGAAGGGAAACGAGTTTTTTAAATCGTCAACCCATCAGTCTCCCAGGCACGCCCAACCTGGAGAGCCTGGCGTCGAACGCAATATCACATTTGAATTGAAATTACTGGCTGATGTAGGGCTTGTTGGCTTTCCAAATGCCGGAAAAAGTACTTTGGTCGCCAGTATTTCGGCGGCACGACCAAAAATCGCTGATTATCCTTTTACGACCTTAGAACCCTCCTTGGGGGTCGTTTCGGTTGATAATTACCAGTCTTTTGTGATTGCAGACATCCCTGGAATTATTGAAGGTGCGCATGAAGGAAAAGGACTCGGCATTCAGTTTTTAAAGCATATCGAGCGCAATGCCGTTCTGCTGTTTTTAATTCCGGTCGATTCCCAAACCGTTGGGGCGGACTATGCCACACTACTGGGAGAATTGGAGGCTTTTGACGAGAGGATGCTTGAAAAGCCTCGCATGGTTGGATTTTCCAAACTCGACCTTCTAGCACCGGAAGACCGAGTTAAGTGGGAAAAAAAGGCCCGGAAGGCCATTCCAGCGGATATTCCGACGATGGCATTTTCCTCTGTAGCCCATCTGAATCTCGACGAGATGAAAAGGGAATTGTGGAATCACGTAATTGAGTCAAAATCGTTTGGAGAAGGCTTCTAAACACGAGTGGGCAGCTCGGTTTGCGCTGGATTCGATACCGAGAATTGGGTGTCGGCTCCAAAAACGATTATTGGACGTTTATGGCTCGGCGGAGGCTGTTTTGGAAGCCAGTCGTGGGACGAATTTGACCGTGGCTGGTGTGGGAGAGCAGAAAATTGGCTTCCTTAGAAAGATAGAGGCAGACCGCCCTGTTCTGGTCAAACGTTTGTCCACCCATCTAAAAACGGATTCGGTTGATGACGCTTTGGGTTCTATGATCGGTTATTCAGATCGGGCCTATCCTACTGTACTAAAGGAAATTGACGACCCACCTCCGTTTTTGTGGTACCGAGGAGATTTGGATTGCCTGACAGCGCCGTGCGTAGCGGTAGTCGGAACTCGAAGGGCCTCGGCATACGGTAAACGGACGGCACATCGATTGGGTTATGCATTGGCTTCGGCCGGCATCACGATTGTAAGCGGATTGGCTTATGGAATCGACAAAGCCGCCCACGAAGGTGCGTTGGATGCCGGGGGACAAACAGTTGCGGTGCTAGGCAGCGGTTTAAACCAGATTTATCCTAGAGGACACCGCGCGCTGGCCCTGAAAATCGAGGCATCGGGGTGCTTACTTTCAGAGTTTAGACCCGATACTCTGCCCGATCCGAAGAACTTTCCTCAACGGAATCGGATTATTAGCGGCCTTTCGAAGGCGACCATTGTAGTTGAAGCGTTTGAAAAAGCCGGTGCTTTGATAACGGCAAACCTGTGTATTGACCAGAAAAGGGACCTATATGCCGTTCCCGGCCGAATAGACGAGGAAACTTCTTCGGGTACGAACGCGCTTTTGGCGAGCAGTGCAGCGCAAGCATTGTGCAGCGCAAACCAAGTTCTGATCGATTTAGGCCTTTATGGTAAACCGATACCCGGAATTTATACTGAAGGCGAGTCGCCTTCGTTTGTCCTACGTTCGAAAATGGAGCAAGATATATTAGACACGCTCCGCTCCCGCTCGCGCCACATCGATGATCTGGAAGAGGCGCTCGAGTTTCCAGGGCCGGACCTGTGGTCTACCATTTTAAAACTAGAATGTGATGGAGAAATTCGGGCGATTGAGGGAAATCGATATGAACGAGTAATTAGGACGCATTTTACGGAATGATTGGCGCCTGAGAGTTTCAAACCGACTCTCGAAGCCCCGCAAAGTGACCTTTACATTTGAGCCGTCAAAATCTCGTCGCGAATTCGCATCAACGAAGTCCTTATTTGTGTAGGTTTAGGGCTGGAGAATTCAAATAACGACTTCTGTCTTACCACGGCAGGAACCACGACTATCCTGCCCAAGAATGGGAGTACCAGGTGGCGGAATGAGATGACTAGGGAAATATGGACGAAATTAAAAAAGTAGAAACGCATCTCTTAATTGACGTTCCTCCAGGTTATAGAGAAGGAGAACGCCTTGATGTCTATATCACCTCTTTTATTCAGAATGCTACCAGAGCCAAAGTACAGGCTGGAATAAAGGCGGGTAAGGTCACAGTAAACGGTAACACGATCGTAAAACCTTCGATGACCGTCTTGTCGAACGACAAAATTGTGTGTGCGATTTTAAAGGCACCACCTGTGGAAATAATTCCTGAGGATATTCCGCTCGACATTCACTTTGAAGACGACGACCTCATTGTCATCAACAAGCCGGCCGGTATGGTGGTTCACCCCGCGTTTGGACATCGTACTGGGACGCTCGTACATGCTTTACTGCATCATGTTGGGGGCACAACCGTTACTTTTGATTCGGATGATGAGGACTCAGACGAGAATGAAGCGGATGACGATGATCCCGACGAAATCAACCTGTCGAGCCTCAATGCCAGCCCCCGATTCGATGGCGATGTAGTGCTCCGGCCTGGAATTGTCCACCGTTTGGATAAAGACACCAGTGGATTGCTGGTCGTCGCTAAAAACGACAGGGTTCACGCCGCGCTTGCTCGCCAATTCATGAATCGGACGACGCGACGAAGATACCAGGCCATTGTTTGGGGAGTTCCTACACCCAAATCGGGAACGATTGAAACCGAATTGGCGAGGGACCCGAGAGATCGACGAAAAGTGGCGGTAGTCAAAGAGCCGACTGCCAAAATCAAGACCAAACACGCCATCACCCATTACGAAATCGTAGAAGCATTCGGGTATAGTTCGCTCGTCGAATTTCGACTGGAAACCGGTCGTACACATCAAATTAGGGTCCACGCCGCCCACATTGGGAACCCCATTTTTGGGGATACCACTTATGGTGGAGATCGAGTTCGTTACGGAAAAGACGAAGGGCAGCGAAGAGCCTTTTACCGGAATCTTTTTTTGCAAATTCCCCGACAGGCTCTTCACGCCCGATCATTAGGATTCAAACACCCCACGACGGGGCAGGAAATGGATTTTGAAGTAGAAATGCCCGCAGATATGCTGCATGTAACAGGTCGATTACGCAAATTTGATCTGCATTAAGTCTCGCAAAAATTTGAGCAAGATGGCTTCGGAACTACATTTCGAGGAGTTTTTATTACTAGATTACCGCCGAGTGATCCGCCCAAAATCACCCATTTTAATGCTTCTGCAGGCGTACTTCTTTTGAATCTGACCGCCCTACTTAATCCGAATCATGTTGCTGTCAACGTCAGTGCTCCCAACAAGGAAGCGCTGATTGACATTCTCATTGATTTGGTGGCTGACTGCCCGCAGGTAAAAGATGTGGCGGCGGTAAAAAAAGCGGTGATGGATAGAGAAAATATGATGTCTACGGGAGTGGGAAAGGGATTGGCCCTCCCTCACGCGAAGACAAATGCGGTGGGGGGTATGGTCGGTGCATTGGTTACGACATCGACGCCAGTCGATTTTGGAGCGTTGGATAACGAACCTGTGCGTATTGTCTTTTTACTACTTGGTAAGTTGGACTCAAAATCGCTTCATGTCCGCATTCTGAGCCGAGTATCTCGGGTTATGAATAGCGAGGAAGTTCGCAAACAAATTTTGTCGTCGACATCCGCCGCCGAATTGCTGGGCATTATCGCTCAGTATGATGATCATTCGATCAACAGCTGAGATCCTAGGTTATGAGTTCTTTTAAGTCCATTTCAGGTACGTTTGATATTCTTCCAGAAGGGCACACCACTGGAGGCGATTCCATAGCTCCTTCCAGAGTTTGGCAGTATGTCGAAGCCACCATCCGAAAAGTGATGGAAGCATATGGCGCTGAAGAGATCAGGACGCCAATCTTAGAGCCTACAGAATTGATTGCGCGGGGCATTGGACAGCTAACGGATATCGTTTCAAAAGAGATGTTTGCTTTCGAGCGCGGGGATACGAATTACGTCCTGAGACCCGAAGTCACTGCTCCAGTCATGCGCGCCTATCAACAACACCATTTGGATCAGAAAGGTGGGGTTCAACGGTTGTACTATATCGGACCCTGTTTTCGGGCTGAACGCCCACAAAAGGGGCGATACCGTCAATTTCATCAATTCGGTTTAGAAATAATCGGGGCCACGGATGCACGCGCCGATGCAGATACTATTGCATGCGCGGTGGATGTGTATCGCGCTTTAGGATTAACCGACTTCACTATTCGGCTGAATTCGTTGGGCGACTCCGAGAGCCGACCGCGATATAAAGATGCATTAATTGCTTACATCACTCCGTTTGCAGACCAACTAAGCGAAATCAGTCGAAACCGACTTCAAACGAATCCAATGAGGATTCTGGATACCAAAATTGAAAAGGAACGCGAGCTTTTGAAGAACGCGCCGCTGTTGTCCGATTTTATCGATGAAGAGAGTCGGCAGCATCACGAGGAAGTGAAAGGGTATTTGACTTCGATCGGATTGAAATATGTCGACGATCCATTTTTGGTTAGGGGCCTCGATTACTACTCCAGAACCGCTTTTGAGATAGAAAGTGATTCGTTGGGAGCCCAGGGATCCCTAGCTGGTGGTGGTCGCTATGACCTTTTATCGCTCGAACTTGGTGCCAAGCAGGTCATTCCCGCCGTGGGTTTTGCCGCCGGAATGGAACGCCTGATTATGGCTCTAGACGCAGCAAACTTGGCGGACATTCCTGCGCCCCGTCTGGATGCATTTATCGTGGCACTGGGAGATGCTGCCTTGACTTGGACTTTTCCGGTGGCTCAGTCACTTCGTGCGAAAGGCTTCAAGGTTGGATACGATCTAAAAGGGCGATCTTTGAAAGCCCAAATGAGGGAGGCGAGCCGACAAAATTCCCGGTATGTCATCATTGTTGGGGATGATGAATTGGCATCTGGTGTCGCCGAGGTCAAGGACATGGACCAAAGTTCTCAGACATCCGTACCCTTTGCTCAATTAGCGTCGCATCTTACCAAATAGGAATCAGCATGTATCCACGTTTAAGCGATCTATTTACTGATCTGTTTGGATTCAACTTCCCAATTCCAATTTATTCATTCGGTTTTATGGTCGCCGTGGGAGCCATGTTTGGCGCCTGGATACTTCAAAAGGACCTCGACCGCATGTACGGTTCTGGTCTCATTTCGGGCGTAAAAATGCCAGAATCGGGTGGTGACAAAAAAAGCCGTAAGAAATTGGTGGACGTCAGTCCGTCCTTTATTGTGGGGACCATAACGCTGATCATTATCGGTGCCGGGTTTGCAGGCGCAAGAATATTCCACATTTTTGAGAATTTTGACGCCTTTATGCGAGCACCGGCGGGAATGATTTTTACGAAGGGTGGATTCACTTTTTACGGTGGAATGATTGTCGGCGGCTTTTCAGTCGTGTACTATGTCCGAAAAAAAGGCCTCAGTGTGGGCAGAATAGCGGATGCCATGGCACCCGGCGTCATGATTGCATATGGAATAGGACGCATTGGATGTCACCTTTCCGGCGATGGAGACTGGGGAATAGCTTCCGATATCGCATCCAAACCAGGATGGCTTCCGACTTGGTTGTGGGCTGAGACCTACCCAAATAACATTCTGGGGATCGATTTGAGCTCGACGCCGGTTTATCCGACGCCGCTATATGAGTTTTTCGCAGCCGCGTTGATTTTTGCTCTCTTGTGGTCGTTTCGTAAGCACAATCACGTCCCAGGATGGTTATTCTCGGTTTACCTGGTATTTAATGGCGCTGAGCGATTTTTCATCGAGAAAATCCGGGTCAATAATTCCTTTGACTTCCTGGGCCAGAGTATGACTCAGGCAGAACTTATCGCGATCATTATCATCCTGATTGGATTGGTTGGGATCTGGAAAACGTGGAAAGTGCCGGTTCCATCCACGAAATCATCGCCCAAGGCAGCACCTGAATCATCACCCGAATAAATCGGGCTAAAGAGGCCTTTTTATCGGGCTCAGAGGCTTATTTATCGGGCTCAGGGGCTTATTTATCGGGCTCGGGGGCTTATTTATCGGGCTCAAGGGCGGATTATCCCCTCAGAATTGGCCGTGTTAGGCACGTTGGGCCGCCTTCGCCAGGGTGGGATATGTTGGATCCATCATAGGTTATCGCCACGAATCCGTTTTTTTCGAGGGTCGCGGCGGTCAATGTGTTTTGCTTTTCGATTAAGCACTTGCCATTTCCGAGCGATAACACGTTGCAGCCCATCGTATTATATTCTTGCTCAGGGACTTCAATTAGCGTAAAACCTTCATCCAATAAGCGCTGCCTGGTTACGACGGGCATTATTCGACTGTAAACCAATAAGACGTCCGATGCCAAGGGAGAAATGAGAGACATAAGGTGGAGAACGTCTGATGGTCCATTCCAATGAGGCAAGAATACGGGGATGATTTCTAACGAGTTTGAATTGCACATCGCCCCAAGCTGTTGGATTCCTGATTCATTGGAACGATAGCCTATTCCGACAGCGGCGAGTGTTGGTTTTAACCATACTATGTCGCCACCCTCCAGCTTTCCAGGGTCCGAAATAGCCCCTTTTATCTCCAGTTGATTGGCCTGAAGCCACTTTCCAATCGCTAGGGGTTCGCCTGCGCGTAATTCCTTACCCATTCGGCACAATCCAAAACCCGAAGGTAACGTTACGATGGGGTCGTGGACATAAAGGGAATCCATGCCGGCACAGTACTCCGCCGGAAGGACATCGACCTGGGCGCCGCTACGTTCCAAAAGCTCAATGAATTGGTCAGATTCTCGACAAGCTTGTTCAAAGTCCGGTTCAAACTTATATCCGTAAAGTTGCCAGTTGGCATTCAGGAAGTTTTGGGACTTAAAGGTGTTTTTGGCATGAGAGACTAGTACTCTCTTAAGAGGATCGGTCATAGAAAAGCGAGTTACAGGAATCTTGATGGATTGATTAAACGTTAGGTCTCCCTCGCAATATATCAGAACACTTCCACATTAGGATAGAATGAGCTTACCCGATTCTGAAAAACCAGTCTCCAGATTCATAGCCGGCCGAAATCCGGTGAGGGAACAGCTCGAAAAAGATGTTTCTAGAGCCGAAAAGTTATTCGTTCAAAAAGGTGCTACCGGGAAATTGATGGGGCTCCAAAAGTTGGCCCACGAACTAGGGATTCCGACTCAATTTGTCCCAACCGGCAAGTTGAATGAGTTGGTACCAGGCGTTAACCATCAAGGGGTGCTGCTGGCGCTATCCACCATTGAATACGCGGATCTCGATGAGATGCTGTCGGCTATCGCCCCAACCATGGATGAGGTCATTGCGAAGAAGCCCATTGTGGTCGTTCTGGATCACATTCAAGACCCGTACAACCTGGGAGCAATTATTCGGAGCTGCGTCGCGGCGGGTGCGGAAGGAGTTATTATTCCGGATCGAGGGGCCGCGCCTGTTACGGCAGCCACGATCAAAACCAGTGCTGGCACTGCTACGCAAATTCCCATTGCTCGCGTTGTAAATCTCGCTCAAGTGATTGATCAACTCAAAGAGCGGGGGTATTGGATCGTGGGCGCAGAAGGGTCAGGAAATACGTCGATGTTGAACATGGACTGGGATCGACCACTAGGAATAGTAATCGGGAGCGAAGAGAAAGGCATGGGCAGGCTCGTAAGGGAAATGTGCGACTACTTGGTTCACATCCCGATGCGAGGTAAAGCAGAATCACTTAACGCGTCGGTAGC
The DNA here is from genome assembly GCA_027622005.1 of Bacteroidota bacterium. Taxonomy (GTDB): domain Bacteria; phylum Bacteroidota; class Rhodothermia; order Rhodothermales; family UBA10348; genus UBA10348. Next base: position 22,455 of record JAQBZH010000009.1, read on the forward strand.
GGCTGGAATACTGCTTTTTCAAGCCTCGCTTGGCAGGCCTGAGTAAAGGTGAGGCGCGCGGAAAGGATTAAGAAACGACCCCGACCAACCTAAGCGTTACGACGCTAGAGTCAGTCGGGGCGCCCACCTTTCAAGCTCAACTCGATCAATCAGACCAAGTTGGGACCTGAAATTCATGTTTAAGTTGAATCAGCGCCGAATGGTATTGAGTTTATAAACGATCTTGCGAATCGTGTCAAACTGCAAATACGGGTATTCGTCCCGCAATAACTCGATCGCGTCGTACGCGGCTACGTTGTTTAAACGCATGGTTCGAAAAGACTTTCGGATCTGATAATCGCGAACTCCCTTTTCGCTCAGGAGGTTATTGTCGTCCAATAGGCTGAAAACTTCCTCGGTTATCAAGCCGTCCAAGGGGTTTTCGTTGAAGTGATTGTTCGTTACCTGCATGATTTCACTCGTCAGATTCCTAGTTAACTCGTCTTTCTATTTTCTCTTGGCGTTTTCCGAAAAAAAGGAAGCGGATAGTCCTTCTCTTAACTAAAGGTTATGGAAGGGAAAGAGCCGAACAAAATGAAATGAGTTGAACGGTAATGGCTTAGGTGCGAGCAGTCCCAAGAGTGATTCGAATTGATTTTGGGATTATCAAGATCTGGTTATACACGAGATCAGGCTCGTTTTCGACCATTCATTTCAATCGATTGGGCCGAAAAAGGAGCAGGCATGGCCTACTTAATCAAGCGAGACAGTTCACGTCGGATCTGTGGTGACGTTTCCACGAGTAATTGGGCTTGAAACGCAGATTTATCGATTTTTATGCCGGGGTAAGTCACGATCGCGTTCAACGCGGCCTTTCGGAGTCGAATTTCATCTGCCTTGAGCCACTCAAGCACCTTGTTTTTAACGGTTTGGCCTTCTGGGTCGATTCGGGCAAACGCGGAAAATGCTTCAATTCTTACAGAAATGGCATTATTCGCATCCAACAAAGGTCGAATGACCCCGAACAGATCGCGATCTTCGGCGATTCCTGATTTAATCAACTTCAGAGCCGTTCGAGCTACAATATCTCCTTCAGAGGGAGTGACCAAAGCAGATTGAAGCAACGACCAAGTCATGTTTGGCCGAAGCTTGATGATTGTAGCGACCGCTTCGCTTAGCACGCGAGTATCAGTATCTGAGTTGGCGGCCGAAAGAGCTGTTTCGAACGCCGTTCCTGCCTGGGAATACCTAGCTAAGGCCCGAATGGCCGCGAGGCGAATTCGTGCATCCGCATGACGGCTAAACTCGATCAGCAAAGAAAGTGCAGACGTCGAGGGAGCCATTTCACCCAGCATTTCGCAAGCACTTACGAGTACGGCCGGCTCCGATTCACTTTGTAAAAATAGACGAAGCCCAAGCAATACGGCAGGGTCTGGGTTGGTGCGTGACAAATGCCTAAGAGAACGAATCTTCGAAACGGGTCCCACGGCATCTCGAAGCTGAGCCACCAAATCGTCTTGCTTCAATGGGGTTGCATAATCAAGCAATACGGATGCAAACGCATCTGGAAAAACATAGCGGGGAATTAGGGAGGTCTGAATTTTCGATGTCTGTTTTCTTTCGGTTACTCGCGACATCGAGGTGTTTACCCCATCGAGCGATGAATATTGAAACGCTAAGTCGAACTCAAACGCACTCGGAACTAGTAGGCCGACTTGCTTCTGCTCGATGGTCACATCCGCTGATTCGGTAGACGGGACGTAGGTGTAACTAAGAGTTAGCTCTGGATGTCCCGCTGAATACACCCACACATCAAAAAATTGACTCAGGTCTTCCCCCGAGATGAGCTCCAGGGTGGTGCGGAAAGTTTCCGTGTCTGCCACGCCTTCAGCGGCCTTGTCTAAGAAGCGAACGATAGATTCCGTAAGGGATTCCTCGCCGATTCGTTCTTCAAGCATACGAAGTATCCAAAGTCCTTTTCCGCTGGAATGCTCATCCAACATATCAGACGGATAGTCCCATCGATCCCAAACCAACGGCCTTCGATAGGTCTTGGCTTCAAGTAAATAAGCATCCCGGAGCTTCTCATAAATCAGTCCCGCGGCGTCATTTCCGTGTGTACGGGCCATCACATGTAATCCAATCCAATTCGACACGGCCGAAGACAGCCAAGCATCTGTTGGTGGAACGGAATCAAAACGGGAAAGAATTTGACCCCCAACGATAGACCGAATAGACCTAAACTGATCCATCCAGGGATCGTCAGAAACCCAATATTCGGGAGTAGTCAGCAATCTATTACCGATCGTAACCGGCTCTTCGATGCCATCGACCAGCGCTGCCACAAAAACAGGCTCTTTGACGACATACCGAATCGAATTGAGATAGGTCTGGACCGATTCGTCCTTGGACTTAAGATCTTTTAGAAATGGGGGAATGCTATTCGTTTCAGACGTCAGGACGGGGACCTCAAAATCGTTACCGTGAGATTGACGCGTGTCAAAAGCGAGAAAAGACACGGCTCCGGCAAAAATGGGGCGTTTGCTGAATCCATCTACCATTTGTACCGGGTGATTTTTGGCATTATCGTCTCCAACCCAGACCTCCCAAGACTTCGGAACGGCTACACGAAGCTGCGTCATGTAACTGTCAAGCTGATCCATTGGCGTTGGATACCAATCGTCGGAGCCTGGCTCTGCACCATTCCAAACCGCAAAACGGCCCCTGGTGGACGTGCGAAAAGAAAGCCCGCTCTTTATTCGGTATTCAACTTTAAACAGCCACTCGGACCGGTCGCTCCCCGGTTGGGTCCTTTCGGGTAAATCAACGGATAAAACAGCTCCTTTTTGACTCCAATTAAGTACATACCCGTGCATCGATACTCGGGACACCGTGTAGCCTTCGGCTCCCATGGTAAAGCTGCCTCCGGCGCTTGATGACGAACTCACGTGAACGAAGGACATGGCAGGGACTGCGCCTACTGTTGGACTCAGCGAAATCGCAGTCCGGATCATTTCAACATCAAATGGTGACGTGTCTTGCGATCGAATCGGACCGTCCATTACCGGATGATTTTGGGCTACCGCAACGGTCGCACCCCACAACATAACCAACGAGACGAAAACGCCCTGAAAGAGCATCCAATTTGAGACCCGGCGTCTAGTCATTTGAAGCGGCTTCTTTTTGCTTTGGGGCAACCAATTGGTTGGGGAGTGAACCCAGATATAAAATGCCTAGCGTCCCAAGTAACAAATACAACAGCATTTGGCCGGTGTGAACCAACAAGGCATAGGTTGCGGCGTCCGTACTCGGCATGGCAAACAATATGGCTAGTGACTGGATGGTTACAAAGTGAAACGTACCAATTCCACCCGGAGACGGAATGATGACACCTAGAGACCCGATTAACATGATCCCCCAAGCGTCGATCGGTCCGATTTGATAGGTCGAATCCAGACCCAATAATACAAACGGAAGATAGGCCATAAGCCCATAACACATCCACATAGTAACCGTCAAAAAGGTCATTTTGAGCGGCTTTCCGGTGCGTAAAAGGCTTACAATACCGTTTCTGAATTGCCCAACGATTTGAAAGACCTTCGAGTTGGGATTTCTGGAAATCCGAGGAGCTAAAATGACAACAATCAAAACGGCTACTACCAACATAATGCCCGCAATCAGGATCCAAATAGGGCTCGTTTCCGCGTAGAGAGCCGACAGCGGTGCGGTCAATAAGTGCCAAAGTTCGGCTGTTTTACGACTAAATACGAGCGGAATTGTTAAGAGGAATAAGCCGAACGCAACCATATCCAGTACGCGTTCTACGAATACGGTCCCAAGCACGCTGGTAAACGGAATTTTTTCTCTTTGGGCTACGTTTCCGGTTCGAATAAATTCACCAATACGAGGACCGGCATAATTGGACATGTAACCAATCATGATCGATATAAACGTATTCCAGGTTGATATGGGGCGACTGGAAGCCGAGCGTTCGGGGAGGCTTTCTAGCAGAATGCGCCATCGGATGGCTCTAAGCCAGTGGCTCAGGACCGTAATTCCGGCCAGTGGAATGGCCCACCAATAGTTTCCAGCCTTAAGAGCCAACCAGACCTCCCCCAGATCAACACCACGAAGGGCCAAAAACAGAAGTAGCGCTGCAGCGGCGAAACTGACCAGACGCACGACCCATTTAGTGGTTTGTTCACGCATTCAAGAGATCCATATTTTGACGGCCGCAGGGAATTGTCGTGGGAATGATACTATTAATTTCTAAGATCGATCTGCTCCACACCCGATGGGGCGACAAAAACGAAGGATTCCGGAGCCAGTTTTGGATTAACCTTAATATCAGAAAGGTCGATGGTCATGTGAACATCGTTGAGATCAATAATGTCTAGATGCGTGATAGTCGTATCCGAAAGTCTGACACTCATTTGGACACTTCGAAATTGCGATAATCCGCGTTTGGGTTCTAAGTTTAAGATCCGGTGTTTGACGCCTTGACGTACTTCTTCAGGTCCAAGGGTCGTGTTGTATTCGGCGCCAAACTGGCGAAGAAAGGAAGTCAATGAAAATGAGGTTTCATCGCTGTTCAAATCATTGATAATTACCTGCTTTTCCCCGCGATTATAAACCCACAGGGTCTTTCCGTCCGTTACAATGGTTTGAGAAGACGTTTCGATTCGGTACTTCGGACCAGAAAACAACAGCGAACCGGAAAAACGCTCGGGTCCTTCCATAAATTCGGAATTAGCCACTTGGACGAAGTTAGCTGCCATTCCTTCGAGGCGTTCGTATTTCTGGGCGACAGTCGATCGTAAGTCGCTTGCTGACTGAGCCTGTGAAGGTGCGACCTTTCCCCAAGTGGCGAAGGCAAAAAAGCCGAAAATGACCCATGAAAAGGACCGGTTCTGAATCATGTAGTTGCAGATTTCTATTGTTGAACTGGACGATATCCCGTCTTTTGAAGGATCACCCTTCAATTCTTGTGCCACCAGCCTTTTTACTCTCAAAAGTCCCTATTGATGGCTTTAGGGCGAATTAAGCCGTCATACTGAGTTTTAAAGCGTCCACCAATGCCTTCATATCGTCCTCAGAATTATATACATGAGGTGCGATGCGAATGGCTTTACCCCGAACCGAAACGGATACCGACTTAGATAGAAGAGCACTTTTTACCTTTTCCACTTCCAAGTGGAGAGGTAAATGGAGTCCAAATAAATGGGCGCCGCGCGACGAAGGGGGAGCGAGTTGAAATCCCATATTTCGAATCGAATTCTCCCATGGATCCAAGAGGGCCGTTAGGTACGACTGAATATTTTGAGGTTTCCACTCCAAAATCATTCGGATCGCTTCCTCCAACATGGGTAACAAAACAAAATTGCTTTTTTCACCCACGTCGAACCGGGTTGCGCCGGTTTCATAGCGCTCTTCATAGTCGACGAGACCGGCAAAGTTCTCACTCCCGAGTCTATTGATCCAGTTTTCTTCAAGCGGTGTCCCATTTAGGAAGCGCTCGCCCCAAAAAGCCAATCCACAGGAATAGGGTCCGAACATCCATTTATAGCCGGCAACGATCAGCGCGTCTGGTTGAATTTCTTGTACGTCAAAGGGAAGGGCGCCAACCGATTGGGTTCCGTCAATGATAAATGCTGCTCCGTGCCGACGAGCCTGCTGACCAATTCTGGTCAAATCGAACAGGGTACCGTCGGTCCAGTGCACGACCGGCATCGCAACGAGCGCCGTATTTGCGTCGATGGCTTCAATTACAGCATCAGACCAAGCGGCGCTCTTGTTAGGCCATTCATCGGCTAACTTAACGGTCCGAACCTCGATCCCAGCCTCTTTGGCCGCGCGATGCCACGTGTAGACATTACTGGGGAACTGTTCGTCCAAAAGCACCAGGTTTTGGCCCTTGCGAACGGTCAAATTCTTGGCTGCCGTTGCGATTCCGTATGAAACGGAGGGCAAAATCGATATTGAAGAAGGGTCAGGAGCGTTTATGAGCTCTGCAAAGAGACGCTTGACTGACAGAGGACCACTGAAAAAGTCCTTCTGGGTAACGAATGACGGATTTCGTTTGGTGCGCATCGCGCGGATCCCGGCCTCTTCCACCCGACGTGGAAGAGGCGACATATAGGCGCAGTTCAAATAATGAACCGAAGGATCTAACGAAAAAAGCTCTGATTGACAGGTCAGCATATTTTAGGCGAATGGTGGCCTTAAATATACGGACTCCCGCAAAGACTCTGCAGGGATCTATTTTAACCGCTCAACTCGGTCTGGACGGGCCCGTCCAATGGCAATTTCGCTCGTTAAGCGATTCACTTCCATACGGATTGTGCGCTCGAGTTCGGCTACTTCGCGTTCAATATCCTCATCTGAAAAAACCTCAACATTGACCTCAGGAGCATAAATCCGATGCCGGATAACCATTCGGTGTTTGTAATGAGGAGCCTCCACAAAATGCAATTCGAGGATTCCTTCCTCATCTTCTGCGAAATCGATGTCTTGACGCTCGGTCCAGGGGAGGCTGTAATTGGGCCAGAAATAGTTGGCCACAGCGGTCATGAGATTTGCGGAGAACAATATGATGGTGATAATGCCTAATCCCATCACCATTTTTTCGCGGCGGTCGGTCGTGTCGGAAGCCATGGAACGTCCCTCTCTAAAGCTTGAAAATTGAGTAAAAAACGCCTTCCGAGATCGTTTTGAAATCAATCACTATAGAAGAAACGCAAGCGTCCCTCAATTATTGTCCTCTAACGGGACTTTTTTACAAAGTACCATCGGTTTTTAAGGGAGCCGAGGAATAACAGGTTAGATCGAGTTCCTCTTTCATATGCCAACACCAAAACTGCTGGCAAGGAAACACATTTTCGTAAAGAGCGCGCCCAACGATGACAGAATCGACTCGAAAGGATTCGAGCGTATTGAGTTCGATCAGGTGCTTGTGATTTCCAATGCCACCTGAAGCAGTAATCTTGGCTCTTTTTAATCGGGATCCCATGGTCTTATATGCGTCCACATTGGGTCCTTGCATGGTTCCGTCACGAGAAATGTCGGTATACACGATGCGCCGACATCCCCGGTTTTCCATATCGATCGCAAATTGCACAGCATCGAGACCACTTCCTTCTGTCCAGCCCTGGATCCGGGCCTCACCGTCTCTTGCGTCAATTCCAACTACTACCCGACTGGATCCGTGTTTTGAGATCGCCTCAGAGACCAAATCCGGATTTAAAACAGCCGACGTACCAATAATTACACGATATGCTCCGGCTGCCAGCGCCGCATCTACGTCCTCTATAGTCCGAATACCTCCTCCCACTTGGACGGGAATATCCAACTCACGGCAGATTTGACCGATGACATCTCGATTGTTTTCAGGTCCTCCTTTGGCCGCGTCTAAATCAACCAAGTGAAGCACTTTGGCGTTCTGGATGCGCCAAAGCTTAGCCATTTTGACCGGATCGTCAAAGTATACCTTTTCCTTTTCGTACTCACCTTGCAGGAGACGAACACAGCTACCGCCCCGCAGGTCAATGGCAGGAATTACCAGGATCATAGAAAAGCCGTTAGTTTTGCAGTTGGAACGGTAGCGTTTCGTGGTGGTTTCTTTCCCCGCGATGCCAAACGTGACCGTTTTCGTGAGGTTTCCATATGTTCGCGGACTTTTTGGGCTTAAAGTGATGCGATTTTGTTGTTTATTGTAGGCCCTTCTTTTGTTTTCAACCATTCGACCGTTTGTCCACTATGGACTTTGATAGAATCCTGGTAACAGCTGCATTGCCCTACGCCAATGGACCCATTCACCTTGGCCATCTAGCCGGAGCATACTTGCCGGCAGACCTTTTTTGTCGATATGGACGCATGAAAGGGAAAGACGTTGTATTTGTTTGCGGCTCGGACGAAATGGGCGTTGCCATCATGGTGCGAGCCCGAAAAGAGGGAGTGGAGCCTCAGGATATTGTGGATCGGTACCATCCCCAAATCAAAGAGGCGTTTAAGGGTTTCGGGATGAGTTTTGATATTTATTCCCGCACAACGACGGCTGTGCATGCAGAAACGAGCCAGGAGTTTTTTAGGACACTAGCGGGCAAAGGCATTTTCACCACTAAGAAAGAAAGACAGCTCTTCGACCCCAAAGCGGGTATTTTTCTGGCGGATCGATTTGTTGTTGGGACGTGTCCTACGTGTGGAAACGAAAACGCGTACGGGGATCAGTGCGAAAAATGTGGTTCTACCTTGAGTCCGATGGAGCTTTTGCATCCGAGAAGTACCCTTTCGGATGCCACTCCCGAGTTGAGGGAGACGACTCACTGGTATTTACCGCTCGGCGACTTTCAAACCCGTCTCGAGAACTGGATTGGTCAGCATCCCGAATGGAAGCCCAATGTGTTGGGGCAGGTGAATAGTTGGTTGAAGGACGGGCTCCGAGAGCGAGCCATAACCAGAGATGTCCCATGGGGCGTTCCCGTTCCCGAAGATGTGGCAAAATCTCAAGGGATTGACGCGTCTGGGAAAGTGATCTATGTCTGGTTTGATGCCCCTATCGGGTATATCTCCGCCACTAAAGAATGGGCTTTGGAGCAAGGCAAGCCCGACGAATGGAAAAAGTACTGGAAAGATGAAAAAACCCGATTAGTCCATTTTATTGGAAAGGACAATATCGTTTTTCATTGTTTGATGTTTCCGGCTATGCTCATGGCCCATGAAGGGTATGTATTACCTGAAAATGTGCCTGCGAATGAGTTTTTGAATATCGAAGGGGATAAACTTTCTACCAGCCGTAATTGGGCAGTTTGGTTGCACGAGTATCTCGAAGAGTTCGACGCCGATTTGCTTCGTTATGCGTTGGCTACCATGCTCCCAGAGACCAAAGATGCCGACTTTAACTGGACGGAATTTCAGACTCGGATTAACTCCGAGTTAGCAGATGTACTGGGCAATTTTGTTAACCGGACTATGACGTTTGCGGCTCGATTTGCCGACGGAAAAGTGCCCAGATTGGTCAATCCAAACGATATTGACAAGTATACGTTAAAGGAATTGGCCACATTTCCGAACCGGATTGGAACAGCCTACGATCGTTATAAAAACCGAGAAGCCGTTTTTGAAACGATGGCTCTTGCCCGGTTGGGGAATAAGTATTTCAACGATAGCGAGCCGTGGCACACGCGGAAGTCGAATCCGCAATCGTGTGCGAATGCAATCCACATTTCGCTTCAGATCTGTGCTTCCCTGGCGGTGTTATTGGAGCCGCTGCTCCCGGATTCAGCGCAGAAAATTAGAAATATGCTGAACTTGGCGGGCGTTCGGTCCAGTATGCCTAAGGATATTTTGGATCCGACGTCTGGTGGATCAACGATCGGATGGGACGATGCGGTCAAGCCGCTCTTGAAAGAAGGACACGTGCTTGGCGAATCCAGCATTCTGTTCACCAAGATTGAAGACGAAGTCATTGAGGCCCAAAAGGCCAAATTAGGTGCTAAACCAACCCAAATGGAAACAGAATTAGCGTTCGCGCCCCTGAAAGACGTCATTACTTATGACGATTTTGCCAAATTGGATTTCAGAATGGGCACGGTGCTTTCAGCTGAAGCCATTCCTAAGTCTAAGAAGTTGCTCAAGCTAACTATTGACCTGGGCTTTGAAAAACGCCAGATCCTTGCCGGAGCGGCTGAACATTTTGAGCCCGAGGCCATGATCGGTCGGCGTGTGGCGATCGTGGCTAACCTAGCCCCCAGATTAATGATGGGCATGGAAAGTCAGGGCATGGTCCTTATGGCCGAAGGCCGTGATGGCCAACTCGCAATCATGGAATCGATTGGTGAGGACGGGGCAATCATTAAGTAGCGCGCCTGCCTACTTAAACGTTGATTGCGACTCCGTACGCAGCACGCGTAGCTTCCATTACCGCTTCCGATAGGGTCGGGTGCGGATGGATAGAGGCCATGATTTCGTGAGCTGTCGTTTCGAGCGTACGTGCAGTCACGATTTCGGCAATCAATTCCGTTGCGTCATATCCGATGATGTGACAGCCCAGGAATTCTCCGTATTTGGCGTCAAAAATAACCTTTACGAAGCCTTCGTTGTGACCCATGGCCGAGGCCTTTCCGCTGGCTGAGAACGGGAATTTGCCCACTTTCAGCTCGTAACCAGCTTCTTTGGCGGCAGCTTCGGTATATCCAACCGATGCAATCTGTGGCTGGCAGTACGTACATCCGGGGATATTCATTTTGTCCATGGCATGAACGGGCTCGCCTGCAATCTTTTCGACGCACATAACGCCTTCGTGGCTTGCCTTGTGGGCCAACCAGGGTGGTCCGGCCACGTCGCCAATGGCGTAAACGCCTTGCACATTCGTCCGGCAGAATTCGTCGATGACGATGGCGCCGCGATCCGTTTTAACACCCGCTTTTTCGAGGCCGATGTCCTCAATATTGCCTACCACCCCTACAGCTGATAGCACTTGATCGGCTTCAACAACTTCGATGCCTTTTTTAGTCTCTATGGAGATGCTAAGACCCTTTCCAGAAGACTTCACTTCTTTGACCATCGAGCCGGTCATAAGCTTAATTCCTGCCTTTTTGAATACGCGGCCGAGTTCGCGGCCGACGTCTGCGTCTTCAATCGGGACCAAACTGTCTTTCAGTTCCACCAAGGTCACTTCAGTCCCCATGTGGTGATAGAAGTACGCGAATTCAACTCCGATTGCACCTGCACCACAAATAACTAAGCGCTTGGGCTGGGTTGTTTGGAGGAGCGCTTCTTTCGACGAAATAATCGTTTTACCGTCAAACTTCAATGCGGGAAGTTCGCGAGGCCGTGCTCCGGTAGCAACAATAATGTGTTTGGCGCTAACCGTCTGTTTCTCGCCCACTTTGGCGCCGTCCATGTCAACAGAAGGCTCGATTTCAACCTTTCCACCACCGGCGAGACGGGCATGTCCAAACAGAACATCAATTTTGTTCTTGTTCATCAGGTATTGGACGCCTTTGTTCATTTTGTCCGCGACTCCGCGGCTCCGTCCAATCACTTTGTCGAATTCCGCGACGATGCTGCCCGTCGATGAAAGTCCGTAATCTGAGAGATGTTTGGTGTATTCCATAAGCTCGGCGCTTTTTAGAAGCGCTTTGGTTGGAATACATCCGATGTTAAGGCAAACGCCACCGAGTTTATTCTTTTCAACTACTGCGGTCTTCAGGCCCAATTGCGTGGCGCGAATGGCTGTTTCGTACCCTCCAGGGCCGGTTCCGATGATCAATACGTCGTAGGATGTAGATGCCATAGTTGTTCAGGCGTAGTTATGCTTCAACAGAATTCAGGAATACCAAAAATACGTTTATTCTCGGACCTGGCAATTGAGAGGAAGTGAATATCGCGACAGAAGGGGCTAGTAAATATCACCTTCTGGAAAATCGTTCTTCTAAGTCGGTCATCTTTTGAACGCGGCGTTCATGACGACCACCCTCAAATTCGGTCGATAAGAAAACATCAACAATGCGTTTGACCACTTCGATCCCCATCGATCGACTACCGAGCGTCAAAACATTCGAATTGTTATGTGCTCGGGCGTTCCAGGCGGCAAATTCGTTGTACGCACAGGCGGCTCGAATCCCCGGGACTTTGTTGCACACGATGCTTGAACCAACTCCAACCCCATCGATCATGATGCCCGTTCCGGCTTTTCCGTCAGTAACGGTGCGCGCTACGGCATAGGCAAAGTCGGGATAATCACAGCTTTTAGTTGAATCAGTGCCCAAATCGATGACTTCTCTGCCGTTTGACTGCAAATGGGCAATTAATTCGGTTTTAAGATCAAATCCACCATGGTCAGATCCTATGCAAACCACGTGGGCATTTTGGGGTGAGGGGCTTTTCACCGAGGTTGTCGTTTCCGAAGACCCCTGGCCGAAGGAAATAGTAATTCCTGCTGCCCGAGCAGCATCCTTTGCGAGCGGGGTTACAAGCGCATTGGGTGGCGCGAGAATGGTATTCTTGCCCTCCTTGACCGCGTCTTGAATGTGTCTTTCCGTTATGACTTTTCGACTGCCCATACCCTCAAACTACGTTAGGGAATGTTCACCTTGCAACCCACGCTAGTTAAGCCAGCGCGCCGGGTCTTGAGGGACCCCACCTTTGAACACGGCGAAAAATACGCTCGCCCCTCGAGGCTCCGATTCCGTTCCAGAACGACCAATAAGCTGTCCTGTCTCAATCATATCTCCTTGGGAGACATAGATTAACGAGAAGTTGCCGTAAACCGTATGATAATCGCCATGTTCAATAATTATGAACCGGCCCATATCAGGAATAAAGTCGATCGTGGTGACTTTTCCGGCAAAGACTGAGTTTACCTCCGTACTGGCTGGGGCTTTTATTAGAATCCCGGGATTTGGAGTTTTGGTGCCGTATTTCGGGTGAACAATTTCTCCAAATGGCTCCAAAACGGGCCCTGAGACCGGCCATTCCAGACTTCCCACGGCGGAAGCAAAAGCCTCCGACAAGTTGAGCGGAAGCATCGTCGATGGAATGGAGGGAACTGCCCGTCGGGAGTTAGTGGCAAGATAAGTCTGGATCAAATCAACCAACTGGTGCTCCATGGTGCGTTTTTCAGCGATACTTTCGACCCGAGAATCTTTTTCTGCCTTGATCTTCTTGAGTTCGCTGGCCACTTCTTTTCGTAACAAATCTAGTTTGTTTTGCTCGCGGTCCACATTGGTCAAAATCATCTCCGTCTCAACCAATTTTTGCTGCATCGCTGTGCGTTGCTCCGTCAAAAGGGTTGTGGAAGTTTTTATGTCGCTGAGTTGACCTATTCGCTTCAACGTAAAACGCCTTAAATAGCCGACCCGGACTAACATTTGATTGATGGACGAGGCCGACAAAATGAGCGCTGCGTCGTGTTGTCTTCCATATTTGTATGCGTGGGTAGCGCGCGCTTGATATTCGTTCGTGATTTCGACCAAGCTACCATTCATGTTGCCGATCGAAGCTTGCAAGGAATCTCGCTCCAATTTCAACTGGTCGATTCGATGGGCATAATTGCGGACCAGCTCTTCCCTTAAGGAAAGCTGCCGATTTAGGTCAGAAAGTCGCGTTTTTGAGGCCTTTTCCTTGTTTTCGGTCGAAGCCAGTGCCAATTCTTCCGCCGCGATCTCATTTCGCAATTGCTGCAGCTTCATTTCCGTTGTCGGCTTATTGGCCGCCAATTGCGCTGAGGCCACATAGGACGTCGCGTATGCCAGGAAAAAGAATATGAGAGAGATGCGCATCATGGAAGTAGGTCTTTCCACTTAGTATCGGCACGAACATCCAAATCAAAATGGAAGGCGCCGGGATTTTTCGATACGGATCGTAGGGCTACGGATAGACGGGTGTCTAACGCGGATTGAGCCAAAACCATTCGGGAAGGGAGCAGAACTCCATCCATCTCGCGGAAATCCAAAAACCATCGCTGTTCAAAGACCGTTCCAGCATCGTCTTTCAACTGGATTTGTTCAATTCGCCACAGATTCGGGTCAATCGTGTATCGGATGGACTCATCCGGAGATTGCAGATAATACTTGGTCTGATCTGATTTTAAAATCCAAGGTTGTTCGCGATTCGGCTGATAAAATCCGAATGCTTGATCGACCATGTCTAGTCCAATGAGCGACCCAGGAAGAATTTCCTTCATTTGGTCACTGCGACCGCGGTAAACCACATTGGCTATACGATCAAAGGTAAACGCGGAATCCTGCGTAACCAGGACCCTCGCACCTTCTATTCCAAGCGGGAATTTGATACGGGCAAACAGGGTGTCGCGTCGCTGGACTTCCACCAAAGCCGTAAATTGGCCTTCCATTTCAGGGGACGAAACGGCTACCATAGCCTCCAACTTGACGCGGTTCAGCGATTCGGGGTAAGCTGGCAGTTGGTCCAAAATGAAGGTCAGCGAGTGATTGGGGAAGTCTCCCGAGGACGATTCGCTTCCGATTTTTTCGGTAGAAACACAACTTGTCAGACTCAAACTGATACCAATGACCACAACCCATGGCACTGACCATGAGCGCCAGCCATCACCCGCACTTCGAGTCTCTATCATCTAATTTCGACCAGATATGGAGTAGTGTCCGAGCAAGAATCAGTAAACATCACGGGAAAAACGGTTTTGGCTATTGGTGAAGATTGATTTCGCGTAATAATAACTCGATGGATTTTTTTAAGTCGGCATCAGAATCAGCGCCGGAAAGAGCTTCAGACGCTGCCTTCTGAGCATCGGAAGCGCGCCCTAACTTGTCGAGAACCCGTGCATACTGGTAAAGAAGGGGCGAATACCCAGGGAAAAGCTGAAGCCCATCTTCTGCTAAACGCAAAGCTTCATCCAACTGACTGGTTTCCCAGAATCCTTGAAGGGCATAAATCCAGAGCTTTAAGAGACGCGGGTTGAATTCAATTCGCTCGGTCGAAAATGCGATCAGTTCTCGAAAACGACCATTTTGGAGTAATAAATCCGCAATTTGGACGCCGTCTTCTTCATTGTTTGGATCGAGCCCGGCAAGTTTCTGGTCAAGGGCAGTCGAATCAGATGTAGAAGCGTCAATAGATTCGGCGAGAGGATGGTCGTCCTTTGGCGGAGTCTGAAAAAAGTCAGCTTCTTTTGATCTATTTCCATTTAGAGAACGCCATGTTTCGGTGGCTTCTTTATGCTCTGGGTCCAGTTCAAGCGCATTTTCGAGTTGTACCGTTGCCTCGTCCAGTTCACCTAGTTGAATTAAAATAACAGCTAGTTTAAGGATATCGTCGGGGTCCTGGGTGATGGAAACGATCTGCCCCGCAGCCATCTTCGCAAGTGAAAGCGAACCGGCATTCTCGAAAATGCGCAAAGCCGTTCGCTGCACCATTTCATCCGAATAAAAAGAGAACAAAGAAGCTTCCGCGTATTTTGTGGCCTCCGTTTTGAGTTGCAATCGTTCAAGCAGTTCGAGATGGGCTAATTGAGAAGCCACATCCTGCGGTTGGAGTTCTAAAAGCCGGGAGGAATGACGTATAGCCCCTTGAGCATCTGCTGCCTCAAGTGCAATAAAAAGGGCCTGGCGGGTCCAATTGACATTCTGAGGCTCGGCCTTCAGTGCTCCGTCGATGTAAAAATTGGCTAATCCATAATCGCGCATGGCAACTTGGGCATCGGCCATCGCGGAAAGAATAGTGGGGTCATTTGGGCTTAACTGCAGTCCTTCGGCAAAAGCCGCAGCTGCTTTATCGGGAAATCCAGTTCGGAGGAACGTTAAGCCTCGGATCATGACCTGTTTTACCTGAGCTTCTTTAATCCCCTCACTTTGGAAAGAAAAGGCGGGTACGACGATAAAGAGGAATGAAAGCTGGACCACTAACCCTATATAAAGGCACAAAGCCTTGTTTAAATTCGGTATATAACGGATAGAGCGTTCCATGCTTCAAAAACGGCGTTTCATCGTTCAAGTTTCGTCGGCTAAAACCCAACATAAGTTGATTTATAGTTGCCATCGGTTTACCCTCTATGAGGAAACTCGGGCATCATCACCCGAATTAGAATCAAGCGACCTTTAGGATCATGGGCCAACAGAACATTAAGACAACGAAAGACGCTGGCGCGATACGTCGATTTACGCGGCACATCATAGAGGACATGCGTGCGCTGGATTTCATGTTGGCAGAAAAGATGTTTGAGACCGACGTTCAGCGAATCGGAGCGGAACAGGAATTGTTTTTAGTTAACAAGCAGTTTCAGCCATGTCCATTATCTGAAGAGGTATTGGCGCTCAGCGACAACGGGCGATTGGTCAATGAACTGACCCGCTTCAACCTGGAAATAAACTTAGATCCGCTTGAATTGACGGGTAACTGTTTTTCTGCAATGCAGAAAAGTCTGGACGATTTGATTGGGTACGTTCGCGGATTGGGTGACCAAGTGGGGGCTCAGATCGTCCTCGCAGGGATTCTTCCAACCGTTCATGCATGGGATTTGCGACTAGAAAACATGTCCCCCCAAGCACGCTATTTTACCCTGAATGACACCATTATGGGTCTCAAGGGAGGAAAAGCGCAGTATCATATCAGGGGGGTGGACGAGCTGTTTTTTCAACATGATAATATCATGGTTGAGGGCTGCAATACCAGTTTTCAAGTCCATTTTCAGGTAACCCCTGACACTTTTGCACACTACTATAACATTGCCCAGCTCGTATCAGGGCCGGTTTTGGCGGTCGCGGCCAACTCACCCGTTCTGTTTGGAAAGCGATTGTGGCGAGAGACCCGCATTGCTCTTTTTCAGCAAGCCCTCGATACCCGGAGCAGTAATTTGTATTTGCGGGAGATGAGTCCGCGCGTTCACTTTGGAACGGATTGGGTAAATGAATCGGTCACCGAAATATTTCAGGAAGACATTGCTCGTTTTCGGGTGATTATGACCTCTGATTACGAAGATCCTTTTGAAGTGTTGGAAAGGGGGGGGTGTACCACGGCTTCGGGCCTTGCAGTTGCATAACGGAACGGTTTATCGGTGGAATCGGGCTTGCTACGGAATCAGCGGCGATAAGCCACATCTGCGCATTGAAAACCGGATTTTACCTTCGGGACCCTCCACCGTCGACGAAATGGCAAATGCAGCGTTTTGGATTGGATTAATGCAAGGGATGGCTCTGAAGTACCGGGATATTCGGCCGCTGATGGATTTTGACGATGCCAAAAGCAACTTCATTGGTGCAGCTCGTCGCGGTTTGGCCTCTGAAATGGACTGGATTGATGGCAAACGATGGAGTTCGGGGGAATTGATTGCCGACCAACTTGTTGAAATAGCGAAACACGGCTTGAAGGAGCGCCGGGTAAACGAAGAGGACGTCGAACGCTACTTAGGGATCATCGACTCAAGGGTAAAAAATCAGCTTACCGGAGCCCAGTGGCAATTAGGTTCTCTGGCTTCCATGAAGCGACAGGAAAGTAGCACGCGTGCCGAGCGTCTCGATGCGCTCGTAGAATCAATGATCACGCAGCAGAAAACGGGAGCTCCGGGGCATGAATGGCCGCTGGCTACGGTTCAAGTTAAAGCGCTCAATACCATTCATGGCACCCGAGTTGAGCATTTTATGTCGACGGATTTGTTCACTGTTCAGGAGGACGAATTGGTGGATTTTGTGGCTGTTTTGATGAACTGGAGGCACATTAGGCACGTTTTGGTCGAAAATGACGATCACGGCCTGGTTGGCTTGGTTACCCAACGTTCCATATTGAAGGCTCTAACCGATATTTCTCATTCCGGAAACGACCAGGATTTATCAGTGGGCGAAATCATGGTCAAAAATCCTATTTCGGTCTCCCCCGAAACAGCTACGATTGATGCCATCAGGCTGATGCGGGAGAATAATATTGGGGCCCTTCCGGTTGTCCTCAATAATCAGTTGGTGGGTATTATCACCGAAACCGATTTCAATTTGCTGGCGGCCCGGCTTTTTGACGGCACGGAAGATTCAGCGCTGTAGAAGGAGGTCCCTCGCGATCAACCTATATCTTTGAGTCACCTTTGCAAGCCAAAGTCAGTCTTTGTTTTTCTTCAGGAGGTAATTTGGTCCAATGAATGCCTTCTAATGCGGCTGCGAGGGCATATATCAGGTTCATGGAGACCATGGTCCCTTTTCCTTTCAGGATATGATAGATCAAGTCTGGGCCTAACTTCCGAATGTCGCCGGCGGTGTACACATCGATTTCCGCTAACATCTTTTTAGATACCGGACCCAAATTGCTGAGGTGTTCGATTAGTACGTGATCGCTAGGCATCGACTCCGGCGTTTTGAGGTCGATGGGAGAGGAAGAAGCAGCCGGTTTAGATTTCATTGGGGTTAAACCCACTCTCTGCTCGTTTGAGAATCGTGGAACTCGTAGATTGCCTTTCCAAACTTAACAAAGCCGCTCCTATTCATGAAACGAATCCTATTACTAGTCCTCTTTTTTGTAATCGCATCTGACTTTTCATTCGCTCGACAGGCCGAATCCAGTCAGGATGTTTCCGCCTATCAGGTGACAGCCGATCGAATTATAGATGCCGCCTTGGCCGACAGCGCCGCCTGGGATCGACTGGCTCACCTCACGGACACGTTTGGTCCAAGATTTTCAGGTTCTCCTAATTTGGAGCTCGCCATCGATTGGATACTGGAAGAAATGAAAGCCGACGGATTGGAAAATGTACGGGGAGAATCCGTTATGGTCCCTCGTTGGGTGCGAGGGGAAGAGTCGCTACAAATCCTAACTCCGCACAACAGAAAATTGCAGATTTTAGGCCTGGGGGGCACGGTAGGAACAGGACCTAAAGGAATTACAGCCGAGGTTTTTGTTGTCAACTCCTACGATGATTTAGAGGCCAACAAAGCCAAAGCGGTTGGAAAAATTGTTTTGTGGAATGTGGCATTTACGAACTACGGTGCGACAGGCGCTTACCGGCGCAATGGCGCTGTAAAGGCTGCGCAGGCCGGGGCTATTGCCAGCTTGGTGCGATCAATCACGCCAACGTCTCTTTATACGCCTCACACAGGCAGTTCAACTTATGAGGAAGGCACTGTTAAAATTCCTCACGCAGCCGTTACCATCGAAGATGCCATGATGATGCAGCGCATGCAAGATCGGGGGCAAAAAATTACGGTTCGGTTGATGCTAGATGACGTCACGCTGCCCGATGTTCCATCCCGAAATGTGGTGGCCGAACTGGTCGGGAGCGAATTTCCGGATGAAGTGATCGTTTTTGGTGGCCATATTGATTCCTGGGATGTTGGAACGGGCGCCATGGACGATGCCGGCGGTTGTGTAGCGGCATGGGAAGCTCTTCGTATTATGAAAAAGCTTGGCCTACGTCCTAAACGAACGATTCGAGTCGTTATGTGGACGAACGAAGAAAACGGGACCAGAGGCGGCAACGGGTATCGCGACGCCCATCTTTCAGAACTTGATAATCATATTTTGGCGATGGAATCAGATGGGGGCGTTTTTGCCCCAATCGGTTTCGGATTTACCGGTAGTGAAGCAGCATTTACGACCATTACCGAAGTTGGAAAGCTTTTGAACCGTATAAATGCTGGTACCATTACAAAAGGGGGCGGCGGAGCCGATATTGGCCCCATTATGGCACTCGGAGTTCCAGGGATGGGTCTCAATGTGGATGGTTCGAAGTATTTCGATTACCACCACACGAATGCGGACTACGTCGATAAATTAAATCCCGTCGAAGTGGCTAAGTCGGTTGCCACAATGGGTGTGATGGCCTTCGTCGTGGCTGATATGCCGCAGCGGTTGCCGCGGTAGTCCTCGGTGTAGAACTCTTGATTCGATTGTCAAAAAAAGGGTGGCGGGCCTTCGGCCCACCCAGGTTTAGAAGACTACGGAACTCGGATCTCACTAGATTCAAATGCGTTTCTCCCTTTTACTCTTTCTATACGTAGGTATTCCGCCGGATGCGGTCTCTCGGACGGCTCAATCATTATTATTGGCGCTACAAACATTTGTTCATTCCCGGACTTTTGTGTGCCGTTGCATCCTCGGCTTTTGCGATTATCGTTCCGATTGTAGTTCGCCAGGCTGTGGACAGCATTCCTCGCTTCGTGGCTACTTATCGCGCATTTCAAGGGACTTCGCTCGAAAGTTATCTGTACGCCGACTTTTTTGCGTCGTTGGCCACCTACGGTGGCATTATCATTTTACTTAGTGTTGGGAGCGGCATTTTTTCGTTTCTCACGCGGCAAACCGTCGTGGTTGCTTCGCGCCACATTGAATACGACCTCAGGAATAAGCTTTACACTCAGCTCCAGGCGCTCAGTCAGGACTTTTACCTGCAACATCCCACAGGAGATATCATCACTCGAAGCACCAGCGACATCGAACAAGTCCGTCGCTACATCGGCCCGGCCATCATGTATTCAACCCGGGCACTGGTTACCATCATCATAGCGATTTCGGTGATGTTTGTAATTTCGCCCAAGCTCACGTGGTACACGCTGATTCCGATGCCCTTCTTGGCCTTTTCCGTTTTTTTGGTGGCAGGGATGGTTCACTCGAGGAGTGATGCGTTGCAAAATCAATATTCCATCTTAACGTCAAGGGTTCAAGAAGCGCTGTCTGGAATTCGGGTGTTGAAAGCCTACGTGCGTGAAGAAGCGGAGGCAGAGGCTTTTGACACGGAAAGCGCTGTGTACCGCATGAAAAGTTTGGACTTGGCAATAGTAGACGCCGCGTGGCGTCCGGTTTTCCTCATCCTGGTGGGGATTTCTACCTTGATAGTCGTGTGGGTAGGGGGTTCGCTCGCTATCGCAGGGGAAATTACGATCGGGAATGTGGCCGAATACATCATTTACGTGTCCATGATGACTTGGCCGGTAGCCTCAATGGGCTTTGTGATCACGATGGTGCAAAGGGCATCAGCTTCCATGATCCGGTTGAATGATATTTTTGATGCAACTCCTTCGATCGTGTCATCCCCGGAGGCTATAGAAGTCGACATAGAAGGGAATATCTCCTTTAAAGACGTTTCTTTTACCCACACTTCGGGCAACGTCAAGGCTTTAGATTCCATTTCATTCGACCTCGAAGCCGGTAAAACGCTAGCTATTGTCGGTCGAACAGGCTCCGGAAAAACGACTTTGGTGGAACTCATCCCGCGCTTGTTGGATGTTCAAGCGGGCGCGGTTCACATCGATGGGCAAGACGTTCGAAACTTGTCTATCAAAAAACTCCGGGAATGCATCGGTTACGTCCCCCAAGACGTGTTTTTGTTTTCGGAAACGCTGGCTGAAAACATTTCCTTCGGTCGTCTGGGGGCTGATCAGTCCGAAATCGAACGGGCCGCCATGGAAGCCGACATATTGGAGAATATTGGCTCGTTTCAGGACGGATTTCAGACGATGGTTGGGGAGCGGGGCATTACCCTTTCGGGGGGGCAAAAACAGCGAACCTCGATTGCGCGTGCCCTTATCCGGAAACCCAACATATTGATACTGGATGATGCTTTGTCGGCTGTGGACGTTAATACCGAGCGCAATATCCTTTCTCATCTAAAAAAGCAGTTCGGCAAAAGAACCATCGTCATTGTGAGCCATCGAATATCGGCGGTTCAAGACGCCGATCAGATTATCGTGCTCGACGAAGGCAAAATTATTGAGCGAGGAAATCACGACTCGTTGATCCTTGAAAAAGGATTTTACGCCTCGTTGTTTGCTAAACAGCAACTGGAGCAAGAGTTGGAGGACCTGGCGTGAGCGAAGAAAAGAATTCCGGAATTGACGCCAAACTATTGCGCCGGATGGTCAAATTCCTGGTGCCTTACACCAAATGGGTGGTCTTGGCATCTGTTTCGGTCATTGTTGCAGCCTTTTTAGGTCCTCTGATCCCCAAATTGGTCCAAGTAACTATTGACCGGGATGTGGTTTCCGGCGATTTGATCGGCCTCAGAAACATGATCGGATTGCTTTTTGTGATCCTATTGGCCGAAGGGGTGCTTTCATTCGTGAATACCTATCTCACCCAGTGGATTGGACAACAGGCCATCTATGACCTCCGAATTCGTCTTTATCGCCACATCCAGTCCCAATCGCTTCGGTTTTTTGACGGCACACCCATTGGGCGATTAATTACCCGTGTTACCAGCGATGTCGAGTCGCTCAGCGATGTGCTATCGGCCGGTCTCGTCACCATTCTGGGCGACCTTTTCAAGATCATTTTCATCTCGTGGTTCATGTTTACGCTCGACTGGCGGTTGGCGCTCGTCGCCTTGAGTGTGCTTCCCTTCATGATGTGGGCCACTCTCTGGTTTAAAAACCACGTCCGTTTAGCCTACCGGGATACTAGGAAGCAAGTTGCCCGTCTCAATTCGTTCCTGCAAGAGCATATTTCAGGAATGAAAATTGTCCAGATCTACGGAAGGGAGCCGGAAGAGAAGAATCGATTCGAAGCCATTAATGATGAGCACAGACAGGCGCAAATTAAAACCGTTTTTTTCTACGCGCTTTTTTTTCCGCTTGCCGACCTGGTTGCATCTATCGCGCTCGGTCTTGTGATTTGGGTTGGGGGAATCAACGCGATTGGAGGAACTCTTACACTTGGAGTATTGATTGCTTTCATTCAATATGTGCGTCAATTTTTTGAGCCCATTCGGAATTTATCCGACCAATTCAATACGCTTCAAAGTGCGATGGCAGGGGCTGAACGCATTTTTGGACTATTAGATAGCGATGAATCCATTCCGCAAGATCCCAATCCGACTTCGCTCGGCACCGTGAAGGGACGAATCGAGTTCAAGAACGTGTGGTTTTCGTACGATCCGTCCATCGACGTGCAAAGCGATGACGCCAAGTGGGTGTTGAAAGATGTCAGTTTTGTGGTAGAACCCGGCCAATCACTGGCCATTGTGGGAGCCACGGGAGCCGGCAAAACGACTATCATCAGTCTATTGCTTCGTTTTTATGATATTCAGCGCGGAGAAATTCTGGTGGACGACATTCCCATCATCCGGTTGGCGCTCAAGGACTTGCGCTCGAACATTGGTCTGGTTCTGCAGGATGTATTTCTTTTTTCTGGATCCGTCAAAGAAAATATCACCCTGAGAAACCCGGAAATATCGGATGATAAGATGCATTCCGCCGCCGTGGCCATTGGGGCGTCCTCGTTTATCGAAAAACTTTCCCATGGCTACGACTATCAGGTAAAAGAGAGGGGAATGTCCCTATCTCACGGTCAGCGACAACTACTTTCCTTTGTACGGACGCTTGTTTATGACCCGAAAATTCTGGTTTTGGACGAAGCGACGTCAAGCGTCGATACCGAAACAGAGGAAGTCATCCAGCAGGCCATGGAAACCTTGATGGCCGGAAGGACAACCGTTGCAATTGCGCACCGGCTTTCCACCGTTCAACATGCGAATCAAATATTGGTAATGCATAAGGGTCAGGTTCGGGAAAGCGGCAATCATCAACAACTCATAGCCAAAGATGGATTGTATCGCAAATTGTATGAGTTGCAGTATCGGGATCAGGAATCCCCGGCATAAAACGACCGGAAAAATCGACGGCAAAAAATCGACCGAAAAAAAAATCAGAAAGCAGCGAAACTTAATTATGCTTTATCGTATATAGACGATAAACAATGAAGATGCTTTTTAACCTAACAGAAAAACGGACTCATGGCTAAATCACAGACGGATCGATTTTCAGAAGATCATCAAAAACTGGCAGATATAGCCAAGGCTTTGTCTCATCCAGCACGGGTCGCCATTCTTGAAGTCTTGGCTTCTAGAAATGTCTGCGTGTGCGGAGAGGTGGTAGCTGAAATTCCACTTTCTCAGGCGACGGTTTCCCAACATTTGAAAGTGCTGCTCGAAGCAGGCTTGATAGTTGGAGAAATCGACGGTCCAAAATCCTGCTACTGTGTCAATTGGAAGCGCCTCGGCGAGGTCCAATCCATAATGACCTCTTGGTTTAGCGACACCGCTCGGTTGAAGGCAGACTGCTGTTAACTATCAAAAAAAAAGTACTGGAAGAGCCGGGAAGGCTAGTTCATTGTGCGGACCCGACGACTTCCAGAACGTAAAACCAATAAATACCATGGAACTAACTATTCAAACCAAATCATCCGGTTGCTGCTCAGAACCATCGAGCGGCGTTTCTCGCGTCCGTTCGACGAGTGAAGAAATAAAAGCGGATGTAAGAGCGAAATACGCGGACGTTGCCCAAACGGAGACGGTAGGCGGATGTGGATGCGGATGTAGCACTGAAAATCCATTCAACCTTGAATCGTACGAAAGCCTTGACGGCTACGAGATTTCGGCTGATTTAGGCCTAGGGTGCGGCATCCCAACTGAAGTCGCCGATATTCGAGTCGGGCAAGATGTTCTTGATCTCGGATCAGGAGCAGGGATAGATGCCTTTGTGGCCCGCCTAATTGTCGGTAGCGGCGGAAGTGTAACCGGGGTTGACTTCACACCGGAAATGGTTGCACTTGCCAAAGCTAACGCGGCCAAACTGGGGTATGACAACGTCCAGTTTGTTCTGGGCGATATTGAACAACTTCCGTTTGAGGATGCTTCATTTGATCGCATTATCAGCAATTGCGTGCTCAATTTGGTGCCCAATAAAAAAGGTGCCTTTACCGAGATGTATCGCGTTTTGCGCCCCGAAGGGCAGTTTACCGTATCGGATATCGTACTAGATGGTGAATTACCGCTTTCTATTCGCCAATCGGCCGAAGCCTATGCCGGTTGCGTTTCCGGAGCGATTCACCTCGACGAATACACCGATCTGCTCACCAAGGTAGGCTTTTCTGATGTTCAGCCGCCGAAAATCAACGAAATCAATTTTTCGGATGATTTTCTGGCTAGCTATGCAGGGGCTTCTGATATCGCTGAATTTAGAAGCTCTGGAGCCCGTGTGTTGAGCATTACCGTAACCGGTAAAAAGAGCTAGTAGAGCCACATATCGAACGTTCTTCGATGGGCTAGGGTAACGGGATGAGATGCGCCCAGAACGGTAAACAAGGCTACTCCGAGTTTACGGGCGCCGTCATCATCCAACATTCGATTGGTTTTTAGGACATCAACGAGTAGTGGAATGGCTTCGTCCGGCCTCCCAGCCTGGACTGCCTGGATGGCATACTCTGGTAAAACGCCTGTAAACTCATCGATGACTACCCCCCGGTAAAACAACTTCACAGCCGGAATCCCTTTTACTTCATACTGAGAGGATAATTCGGGGTGTACATCGGAATTAATTTTAACAAGCGTCCATTTTTCGGCCGATTCCGCCGCCAACTTTTCGATGATTGGGCCAAGTGTCCGACAAGGTCCGCACCACGGAGCCCAAAAATCGACCAAAACGGGCTTCAAACGACTCGCCGCTAATACATCTTCTTCAAAGTTTAAAAGGTCTAATCCTATATCGTGCGTAGATTTGTACAGATTCTAATTATCAATTCTATACTTCGGCGTCAGTCAAGGGAGAAAATATCTCCTGAGCGACCCGGAATCGAAAAAATATCTTCATGAGACTTCTTTCTCACCTAATCAGATTCTCTTTTGCCATCCTGGTTCCCGTTTTGGTTCTGGGCGGCTGCGCCCCTACCGAGACTCCCGTCGCCGAATATGACGCATCTACTGACTCGTTACGCTTTGAGGGCGAAGTGCACTTTCGCAACGTTAAGCAGCTCACTTTTGGGGGTAACAACGCCGAAGCATACTGGAGTTTTGATGACGAAAAAATAATCTTCCAAAGCGATTGGTCCGAAATCAACGATAAAGGATGCGATCAGATTTACGTCATGGACCCGGACGGAGAAGAGGGGTACAAACTGGTATCAACAGGCATGGGACGGACCACTTGCAGCTATTTTTTGGCGGATGGACGCATCATGTTTGGATCAACCCACGCGGACGACAAAGAATGTCCGGCGCCCGTCGCGTTTGGTCAGGGACGCTACGTTTGGCCAATTTATGCCTCGTATGATATTTACGTGGCAAATGCGGATGGCTCAAACATTGAGCTTTTGATCGGCGGAGAAGGGTATGACGCTGAAGCAACGGCTTCGCCCGATGGAAAGTGGATTATCTTCACATCCACTCGTTCCGGCGATCTCGAACTGTGGCGCTACGAATTGGCTACGGGTGCTTTATTGCAGTTGACATCCGGCCTTGGTTACGATGGTGGTGCGTTTTTCTCACCCGATTCGAAGAAGATCGTTTGGAGAGCAAGCCGACCTGAAGGCGAAGCGGCAACGCTCTATCAAGAATTACTGGCTCAAGACGTTGTCGAGCCATCTGCCTTGAACTTGTTTGTAGCCGACATCGACGGGAGCAACGTGATCCAAGTCACCAACCTTCCCGGAGCAAACTGGGCACCGTTTTTCCATCCTTCAGGCGAAAAAATTATCTTCACCACCAATCATCACATGGACGAGGGAAAAGGTCGCATTTTTGATTTGTTCATGGTGAATTTAGACGGGACAGCTCTCGAACAAATCACCCACAGTGGGACATTTGATGGGTTTCCCATGTTTTCCCATGACGGAAAGCGCATTGCATTTGCGAGCAATCGAAACGCGGCCCGTACGGAATCGAGAGACACGAATGTGTTCGTTGCAGAATGGGTTGAATAATATTATTTAGCCAAGGCTAAATAATGAAGATTATTGTATATTGGGGGTTCAGTGTCACTGAACCCCCAATTTTTTATGTGTAGACTTTTTTGCGTTTTTTCCGCGGCCTCCTTGTTTTTGACGTCCTGTCAGTCATCAACCAGAAATGACGCGCCAAAAACGGTCGATGAAGCCAATCCGATCCAAATCGTCGTCACGACGAGTATGATTGCGGATTTAGCCGCTGTAATAGGAGCACCTTTTGTAGATGTAAAGGGGTTGATGGGCCCGAATGTAGACCCCCATCTATACAAAGCATCTGAGGGTGATGTACGGCTCATGACCGGGGCCGACCTCGTTCTTTATAGTGGGCTGCATTTAGAAGGCAAAATGGTCGACATTTTTGAGCAAATGGAGCAAAGGGGGCAAAAAGTCTACGCACTTACAAACGCACTAGCTCCTGAAGATCTGCGCGAGTCCGCCTTGTTTGTCGGCAATCACGATCCGCACGTATGGTTTGATGTCACCCTTTGGGCAAAGGTGGCAAAAAGGGTAGGGGAGTTACTAATTGAATATGATCCTAGCCATGCTGAACAATACACTGCTAATCTTGAAGCTTACCTTTTGCAGTTGGAAGAATTAAATTCTTGGATCTACACTGAAATTGAGAGGATTCCCGAAAACAGGAGGGTGCTAGTAACCTCGCACGATGCTTTTGGTTACTTCGGGAGGAGGTACGGAATGGAGGTGCGAGGACTTCAAGGATTGTCAACTGCGTCCGAAGCTGGAACAGCAGACGTCCAAAATTTGGCAACTTTCGTAGCTGATCGAAAAATTCCTTCGATGTTTGTCGAAGCGAGTATTTCGCCCAGAGGAATTGAAGCCGTTCTGGCTGCCGTGCGAGATCGTGGATTCGAAGTTCAGATTGGCGGCACCTTGTACGGCGACGCGTTGGGGTCGCCGGGGACTAATGCAGATTCCTACTTAGGGATGGTAAGAGAAAATGTGCGATTAATAGCAGACGGCCTGATCGGGGAGCAATAAATATCATGGATTACGCAATCGACATACGGGATTTGACGGTCGCGTACCGCGAAAAGCCTGTTTTGTGGGACGTTGACCTTCAAGTGCCCTCTGGCGTCTTGGTCGCCATTGTTGGTCCAAACGGGGCTGGCAAAACGACGATGATAAAAGCCTCGTTGGGCCTCATAAAACCAGCAGCGGGCTCCGTGTTGATTCACGGGCGGCCGTATTCCGAACAAAGAACCACGGTCGCATACGTTCCCCAACGAGGTAGTGTAGACTGGGACTTCCCAACAAATGTTTTAGATGTCGTATCCATGGGACTTTACGGACGTCTAGGGTGGTTTAAGAGGCCCGGCAAGGCCGAGCGCATTGAAGCCATGAAGTCGCTGGCACAAGTTGGAATGGAAGAATATGCCACAAGGCAAATATCGCAGCTCTCCGGAGGGCAACAACAGCGAGTATTTTTGGCGCGGGCGCTCGTTCAAGATGCACGAGTGTATTTTATGGACGAACCGTTTCAAGGCGTGGACGCGACCACCGAAAGAGCAATTGTCGAATTGCTTCAAAACTTGAGAAAACAAGGAAAAACGGTGGCGGTTGTGCATCACGATCTTCAAACCGTTCCCGAGTACTTCGATCATGTCATGCTGCTGAATGTCCGGCGAATTGCGAGTGGACCCGTGGAAGATGTTTTCACGGAAGACAATTTGAGAATGACATACGGTGGGAGGGTGGCGTTTGTATCAGCCCTTTCGGCGGCACCAAAGCCATGATCGATCTTTTAGTAGACCTATTCTCGGATTATACGCTGCGTACGGTAGCCCTTGGATCAGCGCTTCTTGGAATTACAGCGGGGTCGTTAGGTGGATTTGCCCTTTTGAGGCAGCAAAGCCTACTTGGGGATGCCATTTCACATGCTGCTTTACCTGGCATTGCAATAGCCTTTCTTATTACTGGAAGTAAAGCTCCGTTGGTGTTAATACTTGGCGCAGGAATAGCCGGTTGGATTGGAGCCGCCCTTATTTCAGTGGTAACCACTCGAACTCGAATAAAATACGATTCTGCCCTGGGGATCATGTTGTCTGTTTTTTTTGGGTTTGGGCTTGTGCTGTTGACCTATATCCAGCGGCAGCCAAACGCGAATCAAGCAGGTCTTGATTCGTTTCTATTTGGCCAAGCAGCTGCACTGGTTGAACAAGATGTTCTATTGATATTTGTGATCGGTTCCGCGGTTATGGTCTTGATAACCTTGTTCTGGAAGGAATTCAAATTATTATCCTTTGACCCAGATTTTTTGGGCACATTGGCTTACCCGGTTAGGCTCCTCGACTACTTGTTGACGACATTGTTTGTAGTCGCCATTGTGATTGGATTGCAGACGGTCGGCGTTGTATTGATGAGTGCGATGATTATTGCCCCAGCCGCCGCGGCAAGGCAGTGGACTGATCGATTGGGACGAATGATTGCGCTTGCTGGTTTATTTGGGGCGGTGTCTGGAGTTGGAGGGGCAGTGACCAGTAGCCTGATTCCATCCTTACCAACCGGCCCGACGATTGTGTTAATCGTAAGTGGAATTGTCCTCGTTTCGCTCCTTTTCGCGCCCAATCGAGGCTTAGTTTTTAGACGGATACGAGATTGGCAGGCAGGAAAGCGTTTGCGTGTTGATGCCGTACTGGTCGATTTGTATACGCTCGCATCACAGCATAGCTCCGCAGAATACCCTCATTCCGAGCGTGTTTTGGACGTTATGTCGACCATTTCAGGGCCGGCACATCGAACGCTCAAAGTGTTGAAGGATCTCGATTTAGCCAAACCCATAGATTCTACCAAATGGAGTTTGACCCCAGAAGGCGTGCGCCGAGCCGAACGAGTCCTTAAACGGCAATTCGGAGGTACCCCATGAGTCCCTCTTTCGAAATTCAATTAATCGCGGTGGTAGTAGCCATCTCCTGCGCGCTCCCGGGTGTGTTTTTGGTTTTACAGCGCATGTCTATGATGAGCGACGCCATTAGCCATGCCATCTTGCCGGGTATTGTTGTCGCATTTTTCCTAACTGGAAATTTGAGTTCGCCTTTGATCATTTTGGGGGCTGCCGCAGCAGGACTATTGACGGTAGCGCTCGTGGAACTGTTGAGAAAAACAGGGCTGTTAAAAGAGGACGCCGCCATAGGCATCGTATTTCCGGCTCTTTTTAGTGTTGGCGTGATATTAATTGCTCAATACGCTGGCGATGTTCACCTCGATATCGACGCGGTACTGCTCGGCGAATTGGCGTTCGCACCTTTTGATCGCATTACGTTGGGTGGCACAGACATAGGGCCGAGAGCACTTATCGTGATGGGGGTGATCCTTGTCGTAAACATTGTTTTTATTTCGGTCTTTTTTAAAGAATTGAAGCTTATTTCCTTTGACCGAGCATTGGCCGGAGCGTTGGGGTTTGCACCGGCACTTTTACACTATTTCTTAATGGGGTTGGTATCGATCACAGCTGTAGGTGCTTTTGATGCGGTCGGTTCTATTCTTGTGGTAGCATTGATGGTGGCGCCTCCAGCATCCGCCTATTTGTTGACCGACGGACTCAAACCTATGATCGTGGTATCCGTCGCCATAGGAGCAGTTTCAGCGATTACGGGATATTGGGTTGCGCACTGGTTGGACGCATCCATTGCAGGGGCGATGGCAAGCATGTCGGGGGTTTTGTTTCTTTCGATTTTAATTGCAGCTCCACAACGTGGCCTTTGGTCGGTTTGGAGACGCAAATCTAACCAAACGCTACTTTTCGGACGAAAGATGTTGGTTATTCACTTATATAATCACGAAGGCCTCCCTGAGGCGCAGCTAGAATGCAGAATGGATCATTTAGAAGATCATCTCAGATGGGACCATTCGTTTGCCAGCCGAGCCATTCGGTCTTCACTACAAAACCACTATATTGTTCAACAGGGACCTCTGTTAATTTTGACGGAATCAGGCCGGGATTTTGCGCGATCATCTCTAGTGGACCTGTAACCTTTTGTGTTTGTAATTGTTGGGTTTAAATAAGGGTTGCAGAAGTGATAAAAAGTCCGTTTACTGTGTTCTCAGGGCCGAAAAAAGAGTGAGAAAATATTTTTACGACACAACGCAAAAAAACAATTCTTTCTCGTTTACAGTAGTGACCGGGAGTAGTACCAACAAGTTAAAATGCTAAAATTAGCGTTATTAAGCATTTTGGGGCTATTTCCAAACAATCATACTGCCCAGCCTATTACGTTTTCCGCAAGGAAGCGCTATCTATGATGAAAATTAAAGCTACCGTTTGTGCATTTTTGCTGACTGTTTTTGCAGCCATGAGTGCGTCTGCCTCTATTCGATACGTCGCTCCGGCCGGCGTCGATGCTGGTACCTGTCTTTTGATTGGTTCTCCATGCGCGACCATTTCATTTGCACACAGTGTAGCTGATCAAGGTGATACCATTCTCCTCGCGATCGGATTGTATCCTGGTGTTGCAGCCACCGACATCACCAAGGATTTTATTACGATAAGCGGACCTGTGGCGTTGGCTGCTGTTCCTCCGAATACAGGCGTTCGAATTGCAGCGTTGGGTACATGTAATCCGGCAATTGAAGCTTGTATCACGGGTACAGGCCTGTATGTATTAGGTATCTCGGCAAATAATGTAATTATTGAAAATCTAAGCGTTTCGGGCACTCTTGCTACGACTTGGGCGGTGATATACATTAAGCCACACATCTTGGACACCGACAAGCGTGACCGGTGGACCATCCGCAACAACTACTTATACAACGCAGGTCAAAAAAATCCGGGTTCAGTTCGGAATCACTCTTTCGGAGTTTATGGTGATTCTAGGTTTACAACGGGTACGGCTACGTTTACCGGAAACGAGATTGTTAACAATATTATTTTCCGTCTGGGTGGTCAGGTTTTAATAGGCGCAAACAAAACGGCTGGGTGGATCTGTTTTCCGGTGGCGATTTTCCGTCAACCGGGCCGAACAGTACCAATCGAGGTAGCATATTAATGCTCAACGACGGCGGGACAAATGGCTTTTTGACCGTAAACCTAATACAACCCGCCCCTAATAAACGTGGGATTGGAGCTAGAATTGAAGTTTGGCAGAATGGGAAGGTTCAACTGCGAGATATCACTGCCGGAGATGGATTTACGAGCCAAAACATGGATTTCTCTGCCCATTTCGGGTTAGGAACAGCATCTTCTGTGGATTCCTTGATTATCAAATGGCCAGACCGAAAGCGCGATAAACTAACCAACGTTCAAGCCAATCAACATTTGAGTATTCAAAAGGGGGGGACCATTAACCAGCCGCCTTCGAAGTTTGAGATCATTCAGATACCTATGATCGCGAATGCAGGTAAGGCAGAAGCGAACTTCTTTTGGGAGCCCTCAATCGACCCTGAAGGAAACGTCGTCAAATACATAGTAACCGTCAAAAACTCTGAGGGTGAAATCGTTTATGAAAGTCCTTCCATTGAAACGCCATTTTTTAAAGCTGAATTTGATATTGATCGAGCAAATTTTGAATACAGCTGGGTGGTGACCGCTACCGACGGTTTGCATGTCAGACGATCATTGAATGTTAGCTCACTTTTGCAGGTCACGGGTGATGCGATTGAGGATGGACAACTCCCTGAAAGGCTTCACATCAGTTCACTGTTTCCCAATCCGGTTTCCGGCTCGGCCAATCTAGTGCTACACAAACCATCACCCGGAAATCTTACGATTGAAGTTTTGGATATGCTGGGACGCGTTGTCATCCAAAACAGATGGGCGTATGAGGCTTCAGGAAGCGACGTTTATCGTTTAGACCTTACGGTTCTGGCGCCTGGCGCCTATGCCATTCGAGTTCAAATGGGAAGCCAAGTCCACTCGAAAACGATGGTTAAGGTTCAATAGGATTGGAATGGGGGGCTTTAAGCAAGCCAAGGCTAGAACTTGTCAGATTGAGCAGATACGCTTCCAGTGCCGCTTTAATTTCGTTTAGCGCCCCTTCGAAAGGAGAAAGTCGCATTTCTATGTCCGACCAAGCCGCTCGTTTAGCCATTGCTTCAAACTCCTGGCACATCGCAACCACCTTTTTAGCACCGAAAACGGAGGCACTTCCTTTTAGCGAATGAGCCGCTTGCAAAACTACCTGTCCTTGTCTCGATTGATGACCGAAGTGGATTTCCGATCTCACCCGATTGGCCTGAGTCATAAAATCGGAAAAGAGCTCCTCAATAAATCCCAAATCATCTTCACCCATTGTTTTTACGAACGTGTTCAAAACGGTAAAATCGATGTGGCTGTTGTCCGAAAAAATCGGTTGGGGATTTACGGTTGAAGAAATGACATGTCTTAACTGGTTGATGGAAAACGGCTTTGAGATAAACGCATCCATTCCCGCTTCAAAACAACGGCGCTCCTGAGTGGAATCCGCGTTGGCGGTGACAGCGATAATGGGAGTTCGACGCTGAAGCGAGGACTCATTTTGGCGAATGGTTTTGGTAGCCGTTATGCCGTCCATATGCGGCATCATCATATCCATCAGAACGCAAACAAATGCTTTGGAAGAACACCGTGAAACCGCTTCTAAACCGTCTGAGGCCAATTCGACGTGATATCCGATTTTCGTCAGCATATGTTGGATAACACGCTGATTTACTACGTTGTCCTCTACGACCAGAATATGTCCACTTTGCACCGAATCCAAGGTCTGATACTTTTGTCTGAGTTAAAACAAGACTAACTCAGAACGGTATCGACTAAAAGAAGCGGTTTTTAAGCTATTTCGGATTTGCTTCAAGTATTTCCGATTCTGCTGACGTTTAGAACTCGAAATGAGACCTAGACGATGCTTGCTCGGTCGTAGGCACTCTTTTGGTCCGCTGCCCGGCGGTAAATAGACAGGAAGAAACCGAGCGTCAATATGATGAAGCCGATCCAGACAAGACTGATAAATGGTTTTTCATACGCCTGGACCACAATCCAATCCTCAGGCGTCACTGAAATACCCTGAATTCCGAGTACAATGGAGCCGGAATCTACGTTCATTCCGGTAAACGCTATAGTTATCCCCCAATCCTCTATGGTGTTTTGAACGTATTCAACCGAGCGATCTTTTTGAATCAAATAGACGGGACGGACTTCTTTAGCTTCACCCGTACTTTTCTTGGTGATACGGAGAATGGCGCCAACGGCTACTTCCGTTGAATCCGTCAAATACTGCTCCCCGATGGTCATATCGTAGTCCAGGAATTCAATCAAGTAGTCACTGTTTCCGATGAGGCTGGAATCCCCACGGGCAATCGTAATCTGCCCCCCGTCTTCGCCCGAGTCGAACATAATGTTTGG
The DNA here is from genome assembly GCA_027622005.1 of Bacteroidota bacterium. Taxonomy (GTDB): domain Bacteria; phylum Bacteroidota; class Rhodothermia; order Rhodothermales; family UBA10348; genus UBA10348. The sequence goes on from JAQBZH010000009.1 coordinate 55,933, forward strand.
CGAGACCGCCACGAATATGTCCTTTTCAATAAACTTCTGAATGTCAGGATTCTGAATCCACTGCCCTTTGTTCGATTCGTAAACGACCGGAGCCAGATCAAACGAACGACCTTTGGGGTCGGTGAACGAAAGCAGATAGGTGGGAAGTCCCTCTTCGCTCGTGCCGTGCCCGGTATACGACACCGTATAGCCCTGCACGTTTAGTGTTTGATTGAGCGCCAAAACAAAATTGTCTCGGGTCTCGCCCAGCTGAACGCCGCCTTTTCCGATGGGATTGTTTAAACCGCTCGAAGTCACTATGCCGAGTACCAGAATGGCAAAACCAACATGCGCTGCAGCTCCACCGGCCAATCTGAGATTACCCTTTGCGATTTTCCAAAGGACCTCACCATTTCCATAGAGGGCGAAAAAGGCAACAAAGACCAGCAACAATAGGAGTAGATAGGGACCCTGATTCGACAAGGCGGCTCCTAATGAGCTGAATATACCTGCTGTGGTTCCAATAGCGTCTGTCGAGGCGCCGTCAACGGCCATGGCCGCTTCTCCAGCGCGAACCCGAAACGAGCTGAGTAGAAATAGGGCGATGGTAGAGACAGCGGCCAAAATGATCGGTTTAAACAGGACTTTATTGACCGTCTCTACCGTCATTTTATTCCACCAGAACAGTTGTCCCAGTCCGGCCAAAAACATGAATACGATGGTAAGCGGGAGGGTCCACTTGTTGTAAAACGCGAGGGGAACGGTCGATGGATTGTCCTTGAAAATGCGTCCAAGAATTGGAGCACTTGTACCAACCAGAACCACCATGGCCACTGCGACCACCAACATGGCTCCCGTAAATATCATAAACTCCCGCGAGAGCATCTCAGGCTCTTTACCAGGCTTCGGAAGATCTTTCAAGCGATAAAAAAACAGCCCAAATCCAAGAGCCGACATCGACAAGATCCAGATTAGAAGCTGATTATAAAGTCCTAAATCAACGAAGGAATGGACCGAAATGTCTCCCAAAATGCCGCTTCGGGTCAAAAATGTCGAATAGACAACCAAGATGTAGGCTAAAATGGTCAGGAAAAAAGACGCCCGATGACTATGCCCCGACCGCTTTTGAACGATCATGGTATGGATGGCCGCGATGCCTAAAAGCCACGGAACGAGGGACGAATTTTCAACCGGATCCCACGCCCAATATCCACCGAAACTGAGGGTGATGTACGCCCAATATCCGCCAAGCGTAATCCCAACGCCCAGAGTAGCGACACCAAAAAGCGACCATGGAAGCGCGGGGCGAACCCAATCCTGATAGTTTTTTTTCCACAAAGCCGTGATCGCAAACGCAAACGGAACGATCATAGAAGCAAATCCCGAGAACAAAATGGGTGGATGAATAACCATCCAGTAGTTCTGAAGGAGATCGTTTAGTCCTTGGCCGTCCGTGGGAATGATTCCGGCCTGCATCATGGGGGCCGTAGGAAACTTTTCAACAAGCGTAGCAAACGGCGATGCTCCAATTTCGAGCGGGCCAATCTGAACTCCCACCACCATTGAAATCAAAAATACCTGACAAAGGGCAATAATGGCCATTACGGGCGCCTCGTACTCTCTAGCCCACTTCATTACGGAAATGCCGACCAGTCCGTTTAGCAGGATCCAGAGCAAAAACGACCCTTCCTGACCCGCCCACGTGGATGCGACCAGGTAATCGAGCGGTAAGTCGAGCGATGTATTTTCGTACGTGTAGGCGTACTGAAACTGGTGGGTGATATTCAGATAAACCAGTATGCCAAACGCTGAGGCGATCGACACGACCAAAGCCAACCATGAATATCGTCCAATCCGTTTCCAGTCAGAAGCGCCGCTTTCGATTCTTGCGGCCCGCAAAAACGTGAATCCGGACAATATTCCGGACACTATAGCGATAAGGATAAGAAGCTTTCCGATCGTTCCCAGCATAACCTAACAAAAGGATTTGTGGACATTCTAACGACGAGATTCATGCCCCAGGCCGGGGAGAACGATCTCAACCTTGGCAAAAAAATAGCACTCACCCGCCCCGAGGTGTCGAAGAACCTTTTCAGTCGACACGGTGGGAGCCGCTCAATCTCTTTCGAGATCCTCCGTCGCACTTCAAAGAAGGGCGAACCCCGAAGGGTTGAGGCCTGTCGGCCGAGTCTGAAGGGTGGCTCCCGCAAAGCAAGTATTAAGGTTCTTACTATGTCAGGACGGGCAGTGCACCGGCGTCAATTAAGGCGCATCTCCAATATAAGGCCTGTCCATTGTGGAGTCACATGAAAAGAGGGGCAAAAAACGGTATTCACCAATTCCGATGCATCGGTATTCACCAATTCACGATGGCGAGGACCCCTCAAAAAGCCCTAACCTATTTCGCCAAAAGCGCCCTTGAAAGCTTTCGTTCCATTTTGTTGAGTTCGGCGTTTATATGCTCTCCTGGGTCCAATGTGGAAGAGCGCTCAACAAACAATTCTTCGGTGATAGCGAGGCCTGTAATGACAGCCGCCGTCAAATCGGACTGTTCAGGGTGTGCCTGTTTGAAAGCGCGCATCTTAGAGTCGAGATACTCGGCCATTTCGAGCGTGGCCAACTCGTCTTCTTGCTTAACTCGGAGCGTATAGTCCTTACCTAGGAAGCGAACTTTCAACGGTTTGTTTTCGGACATTTGATTATGAGAAATAGTTCGAATAAAGCTTACGTGTTGATGTAGTACGCAGGGGATTATTCCTCGAGATCAGAATTATCATTCTCAGCCGCCAATTCCAGTTCTATGTATCGGTCCACGACGCGAATATAGGATTCAAGTTTGGCCTGTAAAACGGCCGGACTTTCGGAGAAAATGAAAGAAGTACCTTCCGAAGGCGCTTGGCCTCGGTGCCGGACTGCGTCCAACTCGCGCTGTAACAGATGGTTTTCCTCTCGCAAACGATAGAGTTCCCTCGACGCAAGATCGATTCGGATACGCAAACTCTCCAGGGAGCGCGTTCCTTTCAAATGCAATGAACCGCGTGATCTAGCCGCCGACCCGTTTGGATCTTCAGCCGGAGGTTCGAACATTGCCTGCTGGCCGGGAAGCTCGCCCTGCAGTCGGTCGGAGTTGGTTGGAGCCATTTTAGATGATGAATTTGCCGTCGTCGTTTTCCAACTTCTAATAACCGGAAAATCGATGACGAATGCCAATACGTCGGGTCACTAATTTAGCGCCAATCTAACAAAATCTAACGAAGTTGTGCGTCAAATTCACCCTCTAGTGCTTTTAGCACTTTAGAAACAGCTTGGTCTACATCGTTGTCTCGCAACGTCCGATCAGATCCGAATCGAAGTCCAAAGGCAACACTCTTCTTAGAGGGATCAACGCCCTTTCCAGAATACAGATCGAATACGAAAGCTTCCTTCATTAAGGGCTGCCCAGCTCGTTCGATGGACTCCAACATGGGGCCAACGGCCTGGTCTTTTCCCACCAACACGGCGATATCCCGTTCAACTGTTGGGAATCGGCTTACAGCCTCGTACCGAACATTTGATTGGCCAGAAACCAACTCCAGAATGGTTGTCCAGTCTAATTCGGCCGCAAAAGTGGAGGTGCGGATGGAATAGGGTTCCGTTGTTTGATTTGATAAACGTCCAAGCATACCGATCCATCGCTTGCCGATCATCACATCAACCCCAAAAGAGAAAAGCGGATCAGGTTTTGACGGTGAATAGCGGACGCTTGACAGGCCAATACTCCCTAAAACTAGGTCCACGGTTCCTTTTAGGTCGAACAAATCGGCTTCTCTCGCCGCGCCAGCCCATTCTTGATTCGCCCAATTTCCTGCGCAAATCACAATCAACGATTCCAGCTCGGTGTAATCGGCGACCAACGAAAGGTTGGTTTTCTTTTTCGAATGAACGCGGCCAAATTCAAACAGACGAAGGGCTGTTTGCCCGTGGTTCTGATTATGTCCAACCACTTTTAGGAGTCCTGGCAGCATAGAAGGCCGAAGGGCCGACATTTCTGTCGTGATCGGATTAAGCGTGTGCACGACTTCGCCTTTGAAGCGACCGGCGGGCAAAGACGTCGAGTTAAACGTCGTGGAGGTTTCCGCCGGCAACATGGAGTTGGTGTACGTTTCTCTAAAACCAGCGCCGACTAAGACATTTCGTAGGTGTTCGCGTTTCAACCGATTGTCCGAAACCAAAGGGACAAAGTTTGGAATACGAGAATGCGAAGGCTCTGGGATATTGTCAAAGCCGTATAACCGGGCAATTTCCTCGATTACGTCAATTTCGCGTTCCACATCCGGACGAAAAGACGGCACGGTCACGTCCCATTCCGTCGGACTTTTTACGACCTCCTGTACGCCAAATCCGATGGCTTTAATGAGTCGCACCATTTCATTGGGGTCGATTTCAACTCCAACTATTTTCCCAACCCGCGTCGCGCGAACCCGAACCGTTCGGGGCACAAATGGAGCGGGATAAACGTCAACGATGCCGTCCACCAACGTGCCGCCGGCCAGTTCGACCATGAGTTCTGCGGCCCTGAGAGCCGCCCACGCCTGACCTTCCGAGTCAATTCCGCGTTCAAATCGGTACGATGCGTCTGTCTGAAGCCCTAGCGCCTTTGACGTTCTTCGAATCGAGGACGGATCAAAGTAGGCGCTCTCAATCAGGACATTTCTTGTTTTACCAGAAACCTCTGAGTTCTCGCCGCCCATAATGCCCGCAATGGCTACCTCTCGCTCTCCATCGCAAATCATGAGCGTCCCAGACGGTAGTTCTCGTTCTTTGGAGTCCAGGGTCGTGAACTTCGAAACTCCCGTCGTCGCCTTAACCACAATCTGGCCACCCGCTACCTGGTCAAAATCAAAAGCGTGTAGCGGCTGTCCGCATTCGTACATCACATAATTGGTGATGTCCACAATATTATTCCGGGGACGTAAGCCAATGGCAATAAGCCGCTGCTTCATCCATTCCGGCGATTCCTTTATGGTAATGTTTTCAACCAAAACACCGGTATAGCGCGAACACAGCTCGGGATTATCAATCCGGATCTGCACCTTTTTAGCCGCTGCACCGCCGCCTTTTGGGATTGAGACTGTAGGCCGTACTACTTCGGCTCCAGTAAGCGCCGCCACGTCTCGCGCAATGCCCAGATGACTGATGGCATCGGGACGGTTCGGGGTGATCGAAATATCAATAGCCGAATCCGATAATGATTGTCCATGTGCACTCAAATAGGCTCCGAAAGCGTCCCCAATCACGGCAGAATCATCCAAAACCATGATTCCAGTGTGATCGTTACTGAGTCCCAATTCACTGGCCGAACAAATCATCCCATTCGATTCTTCTCCGCGCAGTTTGACATGTTTCATGGTGACGGGCGCTTTGACTTCAGGGTTGTCTCGGCTCGGAAGATCCAATGTGGTCCCAACCGTGGCAACTACCACTTTTTGACCTTTCGCCACGTTGGGCGCTCCGCACACAATTTGAACAGGGGAATCGGCTCCAATGTTGACCATACAAACGGACAGGCGATCGGCATTTGGGTGGGGTCTCGCTGATTCTACGAACCCTACAATAATCCCTTCGAAGCTACTTCCAATCTGTTCAACCGACTCCACTTCCAATCCGCTCATTGTCAGGCGGTCAGCCAATTCGTTCGGCGACAGGCCATGTTTGATGTAATCCGAGAGCCAATTAGTGCTAATTATCATAACCTTGTGTCAATTATCAAATTCGAGCTGTGCTTACCCGTAGAATCGGGGTCATGAATAGGAAAGGGTGCGTTTAGCTAAATTGCTCCAGGAACCGAACGTCGTTTTCGTACAATATGCGAATATCCTCGATTCCAAATCGAAGCATAGCAATGCGTTCCATTCCCATCCCAAACGCATAGCCCGTGTATTTTTCGGAATCGATGCCGAGTCCCTCCAACACGTTGGGATCGACCATTCCGCATCCCATGATTTCCATCCACCGACCTCCATCCGGAAGCGCAAGGTCTTCCCACCAGATATCGACTTCGGCGCTCGGCTCGGTGAAGGGAAAGAAGCTAGGGCGGAACCGCATTTTGACATCCTCTCCAAACAATGTCCGGGCAAAAGCATGGATAATCTGCTTGAGATCGGCCATGGTGACGCCTTCGTCAACGTAGAGTCCTTCTACCTGGTGAAAGAGGCAATAGGATTTGTAGGAAATCGCTTCGTTGCGGTACACGCGTCCTGGCACAATTACGCGGATTGGAGGCTTTTTATTCTCCATCACCCGAATTTGAACTGGGGAGGTATGCGTACGAAGTAAAATACCGCTGTGCACGGCGGAAGGCGCCTCGATGAAAAACGTGTCCTGCATATCCCGCGCCGGGTGGTCGGGCGGAAAGTTCAGCGCTGAAAAATTGTGCCAGTCGTCTTCAATTTCGGGGCCTTCGGCTACTTCAAATCCGTAGCTCTCAAAACATCGGGTGATAAGGCGGAGTGCCTGCGAAATAGGGTGGAGGCTGCCTTTTGCGAGACTTCGGCCTGGCAATGTCAGATCGGCCACCGGCCCAGAAGTGTCGGTATCATCCGAAAAAAGCGCCATTGCCTCTTCAATTCGGCCCTCAACGAGCGCCTTGGCGGCATTGATCTCCTGGCCGAACGTTTTTTTATGTTCGTCAGCCACTTCCGGAATACGTTTTAGCAAATCCGTGATCTGGCCTTGTTTTCGGCTCAAAAACCGGATGCGGTACTCGTCCACAGCCTGAACGGAATCCAGAACCGATTCATTAATTTCGTGCTGTAGCGCTTTAAGGGCGGTAAGCGCGGCTTCTGCGGTATCTTTTTTCGGGTCGCTCATGGATTCGAGACTGGTTCACCTAATTATAAAAAAATCCCGCCTGACCTGTTGAAGGAGGCGGGACTTTCAATTTCGTGCGCAGCGGACGTTTCCGAGCAGCACCACCTTCAACGTATTATCGGGTAGAGCAGCTGCTAAATCGTCTGGTTGTACGCATAACTGTATGCACAGTCCTAATTGGTTTTTTGAACTACAGCGGCAAAAGCTTTTGGATCGTGCATGGCGAGATCGGCTAATACCTTACGGTTTAATTCGATATCCGCTTTTCTGAGCGAACCCATTAGCTGGGAATACGTGGTGCCGTTGATGCGAGCGCCCGCATTGATACGGGTAATCCAGAGGCGACGAAACATCCGTTTACGTGCACGACGGTCCCGGTACTGGTACGTGAGGGCTTTTTCAACTGCGTTCTTGGCTACTGTATAGACGTTCTTACGACGTCCCCAGAAACCTTTTGCCATGTCCATTATCCGCTTGCGGCGGTGACGGGCGGCTACTCTATTTTTTGCGCGAGGCATAGTATACTAACTGTCTTGTTTGCTCTTGAAACCCTGTTCAGTTCTTTGAGAGGGTGGCGAATTTTTTAGCCGTTGATGAGTTTTCTCATGCGTGGCTCGTCAACCTCGGATACCAATGTGGCACCTCGAAGATTACGTTTCCTTTTCGGGGATTTTTTTGTCAGAATGTGACTAGCAAACGCTTTTTTGCGCTTCAGACGACCCGTTCCGGTCAATGTGAAGCGTTTCTTAGCACCGCTATTCGTTTTCATCTTAGGCATAATAGGAGCCTTTTTGGGCCTTATGGGACCAATTACACTGATTCTGATGCTTCCGTCCGCAAACGATGTTCATCGCCTATGGAAATGGCTGAGCCTCAAAAAATACGAAATATGCAAACGTCCTGCAAAATATTTGAATCGCTAAACCACGTTTTTCTGTTGGAAATTCCGTGAATCAGGCAAGAACGCTATAAGAAGTCGGTTAACTCGGCTTCTTTTTAGATGGACTGAGGATGGTGGTCATTCTACGACCTTCCATTTTTGGAGCCTGGTCGATCTTGCAAACATCTTCCAGTTCGGTGATAAACCGTGCCAATACATCCATTCCGTGGTCTTTGTAAATAATATCTCTACCACGAAACTGAACGTATGCTCTAACCTTGTGTCCTGCGGTTAGGAAGCCATGCGCGTGTTTGGTTTTGAAATCGAAATCGTGGGTATCCGTATGAGGACGGAACCGGATTTCTTTCATTTCAACCGTGTGCTGCTTTTTTCTAGCTTCCTTTTCTTTTTTCTGCTGCTCATACCGGAATTTTCCAAAATCCATGATTTTGCAAACCGGGGGAACGGCATTTGGCGAGATTTCTACCAGGTCTAATTCCTGTTCTTCCGCCATTCTGATGGCAACTTCCGTCGGATATAATCCGTGATTGCCTTTGGGATCGACCACACGGACTTCTGTAGCCCGGATGCGATCGTTCATTCGAATTGTTGTTTTAGCGATGACTGTTTATGGGTCTATTATTGATGATGGACGAATTTTCTTTACAACATGTGTTGAACCCCACATGTACGTTTATGATTCAACTTGTTTCTCGAGTATCGAACCGTAAACTAAAATATCAACTTAACTAGCGCCAGTGGCCTCGTTTATTTCCAGCTTTGCAGCAGCAATAAATGCCGCAACAGTTAACGAGCCCTGGTCTCCTGCACCATGTCGGCGTAGGGCGACCGTGCCCGAGTCGAGCTCACGTTCACCAACTACGAGCATATAAGGCACCTTTTGCATTTCGGCGGAACGGATTTTATATCCGATCTTTTCGTGGCGGAGGTCACACTCAGCTCGCAGGCCGGCATTCTTCAATTCCTGGGTGACGCTTAAAGCATATTCGTTGAATGACTGGCCTACTGGCAAAACTTGAACTTGAACAGGAGCCAGCCACGCCGGGAAGTTACCCCCGCAATGTTCGATCAAGACGCCAATAAAGCGTTCCAGCGAACCAAAAGGGGCACGATGGATCATGACCGGACGGTGTTTTTGGTTGTCGTCGCCGATATACGTAAGGTCAAAACGTTCAGGCAAGTTGTAATCCAATTGAACCGTGCCCAATTGCCATTCGCGTCCGAGAGCGTCTTTTACCATGAAGTCCAGTTTTGGGCCGTAAAAGGCAGCTTCGCCTTTTTCTTCAAAGGCGTCTAGACCCATTTCGGCGGCTGCTTCGCGAATAGCTTGCTCTGCAGCGTCCCAGGCGGCATCCCCTCCAATATACTTGTCGGTGTTGGCCGGGTCTCGGAGCGAAATCTGCGCCTTAAAATCGGTAAAAGACAGGGCAGAGAGAACTTTCAACGTAAGCGCAATCACGTTTTTGAATTCCTCTTTCACCTGAGACGGCATACAAAAAATATGAGCATCGTCCTGGGTGAATCCGCGAACGCGGGTAAGTCCGCCCAATTCTCCCGATTGTTCATACCGATACACTGTCCCGAATTCAGCATATCGAACAGGGAGTTCGCGGTACGAACGTGGCCGGTCGTTATAAATCTGGGTATGGTGGGGGCAGTTCATCGGCTTAAGCAAATACCCTTCGTCTTTCTCCACATCTTCCATCATGGGTGGAAATTGCGAATCGCTGTAATAGGGATAATGCCCACTCATTTTGTACAACTCAAGTCGTGCAATATGAGGTGTAACGACCGGTTCATAGCCGCTGTTAAGCTGCTCCTTTTTCAGGAAATCAGACAATAGATCTCTCAGCCGGGCACCCTTGGGTAACCAGAGGGGAAGACCGGGACCTACGAGGTTGGAAAAAGTGAACAACTCGAGTTCTTTGCCCAGCTTGCGGTGGTCCCGCTGGCGAGCCAATTCGAGAAGCTCCAGATAATCATCCAACTCTTTCTTTTTGCCGAACGTAATGCCGTACAGCCTTGTGAGCTGTTTACGCGACTGATCGCCCCGCCAATAAGCGCCGGCAATGTTTAACAGTTTGGTATACTTCATCGAACCTGTCGAAGGCACGTGCGGCCCACGACACAGGTCCGTAAACCCGCCCTGAGAATAAAACGTGATCGTTCCGTCTTCTAGGTCGTTGATCAATTCTAGCTTGTACTCGTCCTTTTTCTCAGTGAAATACGCAATTGCATCGGCCTTGCTTACTTCCGTGCGTACATAGTTTGAATCCTTCTTTGCGAGATCGGCCATCTTGTTTTCAATGGCCGCCAGATCTTCGATACCGATAGTGCGGTCTCCAAGATCGACATCGTAATAAAATCCTTTCTCAATGGCGGGGCCAATCCCAAACTTCACGCCCGGATACAATTCTTCTAGAGCCTCAGCCATGAGGTGGGCGGAAGAATGCCAATACGTGGCTTGACCTTCCGCATCTCTCATCGTAAAAATTTGAATCTTGCCGTCTTCTTTGATGGAGCGAGATAAATCCCAAGTTGCGCCATCGACGCTTATGGCAACGGCCATTCGTGCCAATCTTTCCGAAATGCTCGAAGCCACTTCATTTCCCGTCACTCCACGATCAAATTCGCGGGTTGAGCCGTCGGGGAAAGTAAGTGTAATGCGGTCGGACATAGGTTCTGCAATGAGTTTGTGGATGAAGATCTAATACACCGAAAGGCCGTGTTATATATAAGATCCTTTCGAAAATAGGACACCGTAATATATATGGTGTTCTTTTGGCGGACGACGAATATTAGTTGGATTTAGCGGAGCCGCTCAACACGGTTCTTAACCAGGGCTCAGCTTCTTTCAACGCCGTTACGTAATTCGAAATGGCAGAGTGGGAAAAATTATCAACCGGGGAAAAAACGATTGGTGCGCCCTTCTGGATCTCGGCGTTTACATCTCGCTCGACTTCGGTAAACGAGAATACTTCATCCGCGCGGCTGTGAATGACATATTTGGGTACGATTGCCGTTCCTTTTAGAGATCCTATTACCGGCTCAGCAGCCATTGGAATTCCTGCGGCAAACAAATCGGGATCAGATCCGGTCATTGCCCAGACTCCCATGCCTCCGTTTGAATATCCCAGAACGACTATTTTTTCAAAATCTACAGGCCATTCTGCTCTTTTTGCGCCATCAACAAATGATTTTATCATTTCGAGAGCTTCGGGATAAGTCCAATGTGGAGCCAAAAGGGTGGGGGCGACGAAGATGGCGTTCATGGTTGAAAGGCCGGGCACAGCCAGAAATTTTAAAAATATTTCGCCTTTGTATTTGCCCTGTGGAATCGTTCCATGGAGCACGATAATTAGTGGCAGTTTGGACACAGAGGTTACGATTGGAGCGTGCAACACATAGGGCATGGTACTACCGTCCGAGAATGAGACTTCTTTGAACTGATACCCCTGCACAAAATCGACCAGCTCCAGATCACTCAATTTAATCGATAGTCCAGATTCTTCAGAACAAGCCAAGCCCAAGAAACTGACAGCAAACAATAAAAACGGGATCTTACGAAGCATTTATCTGGCGGATTGGTTTGAAACAATTAATGAACTTTCGGTTATGCTGAACCCAAATTTGGGTCCGTTCAGTAAGGGACAGTACGATTTTGTTCATTGTTGAATACAATAAAGCTGTTGGGCTGTCGTTTTCATCTCACAAAGGCTTTTGATTCGAGTTTAAACGGAATTGGGAGTCCTGCCACAACGTCTAACCGTCATCATGAAAAAACTACTTCTTCTCCTCGCCACCCTCTCTCCAATTGCTGCTATGGCGCAATCCGGAATGGTTACTTACGAACAGATCGTAAAAATTGAATTTGATCTTCCGCCAGAAATGGAATCCATGCGCGCACAGATACCGACGGAGTCAAAAACCTCTAAGATTCTGTATTTCAGCGAAATGGAATCAATAATGAAGGCTGCGCCTGAAGATGAGTCCAAAAAGGAAGTACCGACGGCAAGAGGTGGAGGAATGGTTTTTTCCATGAATCGCATGCAGGCAGAGAATGAAACGTACATGAACCTAGAGGAGGGTACGGTCACTGAAAAGCGTGATTTTATGGGCAGGACGTTTTTAATTGGTGGCGATCAGCCTACGTATGCATGGAAAATAACGGGCGAACAAAGCGAATATCTTGGATATCCGGTTCAAAAAGCAACGGCGGTACGGGATTCTACAACCATAGAGGCATGGTTCAGCCCTGCAATTCCGATTTCTGCCGGTCCGGAGCTATTTACTGGTCTTCCAGGGATGATTTTGGTACTCAGTATCAATGATGGGAAAACGCAATATGCTGCCACTGCTATTTCTTTAGACGGATTGGGCGACAATGCAATCAAAGCCCCGAAAGAAGGAAAGAAAGTATCGCGCGCCGAATTTGACCAAGTTGTTGAAGAAAAAACCAAAGAAATGGAGGCTCAATCCGGCGGTAGAGGTGGCAACGTCTTTCGTGTGATGAGACACTAATTCTGTCGAATAGAACCGCCGCTTCGAAGCTAGGCTTTTAATATTTTTACACTCCCAATTAGAACATTAAGATGATATTTTCCCTGAAACGGCTGGCTATTGCTGTGTTTATTTCAGCATTGACCTTCATTGGAAATGACGCCAGTGCTCAGGCCAATCGATTTGATGTGACAGGTTCCGTCACGGATTCGCAAGGCGTAGGCCTCCGAGGCGCGACTGTTGTTGCTCTTACTCAAGCAGATTCAGTTCTAACTAAATTTGCTACAGCGGCTGCGGACGGATCGTTTTCAATTAAACGCGTTCCGGAAGGGAAGTACATTCTTCAGGTCACATTTGTTGGATTTCAGGCCTACAGAAAAAATTTCGATTTAACCAATGCCAATTTTGACGCTGGGCAAATCAAGCTGGAAGAATCCGTCGACGAACTGGGTGAATTGGTTGTAAGCTCCGAGCATATACCCATGGTGGTCAGAGGGGATACTTTGGAATTCAACGCGGCCGCATTTGGTGTCCGTCCAAATGCTGCGGTCGAAGATCTTTTGCGCCGACTTCCAGGGGTCGAAGTGGCGGAAGATGGGTCGATCAAAGCCCAAGGAAAAGACGTCCAGAACGTCTTGGTCGACGGCAAAGAGTTTTTTGGTAAGGACTACAAAATTGCCACCAAAAACCTTACAGCGGAAGCCGTCGATAAAGTTCAAGTTTATGATAAGCGATCGGACATGGCCGAATTTACGGGTGTAGAAGATGGCGCCGAAGAGAAAACCATCAATCTTGAGCTCAAAGAAGACCACAAACAGGGTTATTTTGGTAACATGAGTGGCGGCTATAGTGCCGAAGGCCGCTACGATGGTCAAGCGTCCGTGAATCGATTCAGCACGACTACCCAACTTTCTCTTTTGGGAAATCTCAACAATATTAACCGACAGGGTTTCTCTGGTGGAGAATACGAAAGCTTTGTTAGCGAGATGGGCGGAGGAGGCTCGTTTACCCTCGGTGGTGGCGGATTTCAAGGGGGCTCTAGTCTCTCAGACGGATTTTCCAATACCTTGTCTTTTGGTTTAAACGCGAGTCGTGATTTTGGCACAAAGTGGTCCGTTCGATCCAGCTATTTCATGTCAACTATTGAGAACAAGCAGGACAGAACAGTTCAACAGCAACAAGTATTAGGTTCGTCGCTGACGTCTTTTACCAACCAAAACAGCAACCAGCTCAACGACAACCTTTCTCACAAAGGTAATTTGAACGTTAAGTACACTTGGAAAAAAGGTCACGATTTGCAGCTACGGTCGAACCTGTCGGCAAGTACATCCTCTTTGTCCAATAAGGGCTTCCGCGAGACCTCGCGTGGGACCGGGGTCATTTCCAACAATAGCCTCACCGACTACTCCTCAGACGGAGACCGATTCGGAGGGGATGCTTCTTTGACGTACCGAAAAAAACTCAATGAGAACGGAAGAAGCCTGGTTGCAGAAGCCAGAGCTGACCTCAATGATTCCGAAACGACCACAGACTTAAATTCGGTTACAGGGCTGTTTATGCCTGGCGACGTGGCTACATATGACGAAATAATTCAATATCAATCTAGTCTCGGCAATACGTTTGTTCAATCTCAAAAACTTTCTTTGAGTGAGCCCCTTGGAAATGGTCGATTGCTTGAATTGCGTGGGGAGAGACGGTCCATTAATGAAGACCAAGACAAAACCGTCTACGACGTGCTCAATGGTAATCAAACGTTTAATGAACTGTTGAGCTCTGGGCTGGACCGGACTTACACCTACTACAAAGGTGGACTAAATTTTATCAAAAACTGGAAACAACTTTATCTATCGGCTGGATTGGATGTCCAAGAATCTTCGCTGGATGGACGAGTTTTGGATAAAAACACACAGATCACGAACGGATACACGAATCTCCTGCCTTCTGCCAGTGCAAGATATTCGATAAAGGATGGAATGAGTCTCAATCTTCGTTATAACGCATCAACGAGAGAGCCTTCCATGACTGAGCTTCAGCCGTTTCCAGACAATAGGGACCCACTCAATGTGTATTACGGAAATCCTGAGTTGAAACCTGAGTATCGGCACAGTACGAACTTGAATTATCATTATTTCGATCAGTTCACCTTTGTAAACCTATTTGCATTTCTGAGCGCAAATTATACTCAGGATAAAATAGCTCGGTCCCGTACCACAGACAGTCAATTGCGTCAAGAGATTACTTCTGTAAACACGGACGGAGATTGGAATTTTAATGGTTCGGTTCATTTTGGTGCTCCCATTCGGAAATTGGGTATGAAGTTTAATATTTCGAATAGTGCTATGTTTTCGAAAGGAATCGAGATTATTAACGGAGAGGAAAACAAATCGGACATCATTCGAAACACGGTGAATTTGACGCTGGAGAATCGTTCGAAAGATATTTTTGATGTACGAGTTGGAGCCCAATACACGTTTAACGATGTAAGCTATTCTCTCAACAGGAACCAGAATCAGGATTACATCAATCGCAGCTACAACGCCAGCGTAAGCTATTATCTTGGAGAGACATGGGAATTCTCCACTTCACTGGATTATCGCGTTTACACGCAGCAGTTGTCAGGTTCTGCTACAAACGTCCCTTTATTACAGGCCACCATTTCAAAAACATTGCTAAAACAGCGTGCCGACCTTCAACTCATTGGGCTTGACTTATTGGACAAAAACCAAGGCATTAACTTTTCCAATACCGGCAACATTATTCAAGAAGAGCGAATAAACTCTCTTGGCCGCTACGTTATGTTAAAGTTTGTCTATCGACTATCTGGCACAAAAAAGAGCCAAGGCGGCGGGTTACGGGTCATTCATTCGATGTAATACCGCAAAGGCAACTACCCGACTACTTTAGATCGCACCGACATCAACAGACGAATTAACATTTCGCCTCGCATGTCGGTTCGCTCTCGATTCAAGACTCGCATAACACTGACAGGTTCTGTTAGTGAAGGTATAATCCTTTTTCGGATATTTGCCTTGGAGTTAATACAAGATGCCCCTATCAGAGCGAATGGCGCAGCCCGTGCTGGCAGATTCGCTACTCAGAAACGATGCGAAATCTGGTTCGAGTAATTGTCGGATTCCCGGAGTCAGCACCTTCGGCTTCAAATCCGACGGCTTCAAAATAGGGAAGTGCCGCGGGGCGGTAATTCACTTCTACGGGACCGTTTGCCTTGATGTCCTTCACGGCCGTCATACTGCCCGTCAACTTCAGGTCGGCAGAATCCTCGATGGTAATGGAGTTTCCTGAGTACAAAATCCCCGTGATTTCAACATCTGCATTTTTGATTTTGATATCGTTAATGACATAAAAGGAGACTTTCCCGTTGACGCGGAAATCATGGTTGATTTCTAACGTATTTCCGATAAAAACGACTGCGTGACCGTTCATGATGACATTGCCTGTCGTCTTCGCGTCGTCGCCCCAAAACCAGACTTCCGGGTCATTGGCTGAGCCCCCTAGATTGATGACTCCCTTCCAGCTTGCGCTACCCGAACTGACGTGGTCGGCGTTTTCCATTGCTTCAGAGCTGGAGGGGTCGGGAGGGTTCAAATTCGATACTCCCTCACTGGTTACGGGCAGATCATCGGGATTTGAGCTGGGTTCAAAAATATCTTCTAGGGACATTCCCGAATCATTCTGAATTTTATTTCCTGCAGACCCGAATCCGCTCACGTGTAGCTCATCTTTGATCTTAAGATCATTATCCGCATGAAGATTGGCATTGGTTCCACCGTTCCCATTAATAGAGGATGGCTTTTCGAACTCCAGCGTATTTCCAGCAATGATGCCTGCAGCCATAAAAGATGGGGGCTCTTCACCAGAAGACTCAATGTCGTACTGGGTCACAAGCAC
>JAQBZH010000051.1 GCA_027622005.1 Bacteroidota bacterium
TTTGCGCGACCCCGGCTTCACATTCTCAAAGCCAACAACCAGTAAGCGACTAGTTGTCTTCGCCGTCCGTTGTTTCGCCTGTTGCAGCGACTGCAACTTCTTCTTCCTCTTCCTCGATGGAAAGAGCCGTACGAGGACGAACGACCGCTACCATTGTCTGGTTCATCGGCGCTTTAATTTCAATGCCAGGTAACTGAAGAGTCCGAACAAGAATGGACTGACCGATTTTTAGCTTCGAAATATCGATATTCAAAAAGTTAGGTAAGAATTCAGGTAAACACTTGATCGATACCTTGTTGATGAAAGTCGCCAACGTACCGCCACTTCTTACACCAACGGCATTGCCCGAATAATGTACAGGAACTTTGATCGTGATTTTTTCCTTCGCATTCAGGACCTGAAAATCGGCGTGAATGGCCAGGTCTGTGACCGGATGAAAAGCCACATCTTTCAATACACAAGGAAATGTTACTCCGTCGAGAATAACGTTTACGGTGTGAAACTCGTTCGTGTGGGTCAGTTTCCTGAGACTAAGCTGAGGAATTGTAAAGGTACGGGGCTCTGTGCCGTGTCCGTACAGCACGCAAGGAACTGATTCCTCTCTGCGGGCGGCTTTTGCTGCCGTCTTACCGGACAGCCTGGCTTTCGCTTCTAACGTGATGACTTCCATGACTATATACCTACTAAGTGTTGAAAAATTTGGTTTACGATAAAACCGGTTACGATAAAACTGGTTACGATAAAACGGGTTATGATAAAAACAGTGTCGAAACGGATTCGTCGGTGTAAATGCGACGGATGGCATCGGCAAAAATTTCGGCTACACTGACCACTTTGATTTTTTCCGATGAACGAGCCAAGGGAATCGTATCCGTGACAAGCAAGCTTGTTAAAGCTGAATTTTCTATGCGATCATACGCTGGCCCGGAAAGCAATGGATGCGTTCCAGCGGCCAAGATTTTTAATGCTCCAGCTTCTTTCAAAGCATTGGCGGCATTGGTTAAGGTCCCAGCCGTATCAATCATATCGTCGATGATAAGGACATTTCTGCCTTCAACTTCACCTATGATATTCATGACTTCAGCTACGTTTTGGGTCGGGCGCCGTTTGTCAATGATGGCAAGCTCTGCTCCAAGCCTTTTGGCATAAGAACGAGCCATCTTCACACTTCCAACGTCCGGCGCAACCACAACAAGATTGTCTAGGTTTTGCTTTTTGAAGTAGTCTGTAAAAATGGCCGACCCATACAAATGATCCACCGGAACGTCGAAGAATCCCTGAATCTGGGATGCATGAAGATCCATTGTCAACACGCGATCGACACCCGACGTGGTCAAGATATTGGCCATCAATTTAGCGGCAATAGACACTCTTGGTTGATCTTTTCGCTCTTGCCGCGCATATCCGAAATACGGCATTACCGCTGTAATTCTGCCGGCCGATGCTCTTTTAGCCGCATCGATAAGCAAAAAAAGCTCCAGCCAATTGTCTCCATGGGGCTGCGTACTCTGAATCAGAAATACGTCCCGACCTCGAATAGACTCTTCGTAATGAACGTAAATCTCTCCATCAGAAAAGTTTTTAATCTCGACAGAACCCAATTCCTGGCCATACGCACGAGCAATACTTCGGGCTAAGGCAGGGTTGGATCGTCCTGAAAAAATACTAATGGGGTGATTATTAGTCATTAAAAAGCCCTAAATAGAGCCAATAAGTCTTTTTTTGTTGCCCGGGGAGGATTCGAACCTCCACGTACGGCTTCAAAGGCCGCTGTCCTGCCATTAGACGACCGGGCAGTGAAGTACCCTAAGCCGAAATGGCGGGTAAATCAAGGTTTCGCCGTTCGGGCCGGGACCCAAAACTGTACAGACCTGAAAAAATAAGGATATTTTGATCTTGGCGCAACGAGAAGGAGCGACCCAATGAATCACCTTACAAAATTCACGTCCCTGCCATATTTCCGCATAATGCGAACCACATCTTCAATAGAAATGGCCTCAATGGTTCCTTGATGGCCCTTTACTGAAGTGGCACGGAGCATCGCGTTGTATATGGCTTCTTCTGTAGCTTCGACGGCCGCCTCAAAAAGAGCTGAAATGTCGTCGTTGGACAATGCTTGGGATCCTGATGAACCACCTCCCCTGCGTTCAGACAGTGCTGTTGAAAAAGCCAGCGCGTAGTCGCCGCTCCCATTGGTTATAGGAGAACCCGTTCGTCCGATAGCGAGCATAGCTCGACTAGCCAATCGCTCCAAATTTCGATCAGAAAGAGGAGCATCGGTTGCCAAAATGACAATGACGGATCCATCCGCATCTCCTCGATCCAACTCTCGTTTAAGAAAGAATTGCCCCATTTCCTCCCCGATGGGTACGCCATCAATCTGGAGAATGCCCCCATAATTGGTTTGAACCAAGGCGCCTACCGTATAGTTACCCATTGAAGCAGGAAGCTTGCGCGAACTCGTCCCGATGCCCCCCTTCCAGCCAAAGGATATCGTTCCGGTCCCGGCGCCAACCGCGCCCTCTTCGACCGGTCCAGAAGTAGCCGTTTCAATTGCGTCAACCACGTGTTTAGCCGTCACATGCCGGCCGCGAATATCATTTAGAAATCCGTCATTGGTCTCGCCCACGACAGCGTTGACTGATCTTACGCCTTCGTTTCCTGCCTGTTTAAGCGTCCAGGTGATGATCCCCTCCATGCCTTGGGGAATCGAAAGCGTGTTGGTCAAGACAATTGGCGTTTCTATTTCACCCAATTCTATGATCTGGGTACTACCGGCAAATTTGCCGTATCCATTTCCCTGATAAAACCCCGCGGGTACTTTTTCCTGATATAGGTTTCCGCCGTGGGGTAGGATGGCCGTCACCCCGGTTCGAACGCTATCGCCTTCCCAAAGGGTAACCTGACCTACCCGTACACCTGCAACATCCGTAATGGCATTCTGTGGGCCGGGCGCTAGAACTCCAGGAGTTATACCCAATTGCCGGGCCCTAGGTCGATCATTCGAATTGATTTCTTGGGCGATAGTGATTGCCGGAAAAGCCATAACGCTGCACCCAAGTGTTAGCAGCACGCTGAGCCCAAGTGAGAGGCTCCTTTCGGATGAAAAAATCCGGCGGATAAGAAAATTCAAGGTTGAAAAAAGCATATTTTGCGCCAATACTGTTCAAACACCCTGTATTATCCAGACACCCGGGCTTTGGCCATGAAATACCACGTACAGCCCAAAAGTTTGAACTGCCAATATAATTCCAAATCCCAACTGTGCCTGTGTTTATCCCACCCGCAACTGTGTTGAATTCTACACCAATGATCGGCGTACTAGGCGGCATGGGACCACAGGCCGGTATTGACCTGGCGTCCAAAATCGTTGCGAACACGTTGGCCACGTGCGATCAGGACCACATTCCGACCTTGCTGTTCGGGGACCCGCTTATTCCCGACCGAACCGAGTTTTTGTTTGGCAGATCGAACGTGAATCCGGCCGATAGCATGATTCAAGCAGTCAAAAATATGGCCGCAGCGGGTGCAAACGTGATTGGGGTTGCTTGCAATACGGCCCATTCACCTCCCATTTTTGATGTTTTTCGACGGGAAATCGAACAAGCTTATCCTCTCGTAACGCTGTTTCACTTGATCGACGAGACCATGCTTGGCATTTTAACCCACTATCCCGATGTCAAACGGGTCGGCATTCTGAGTACCACGGCCACTTACCAGTTTCGACTGTACGACGACGCTTTGGTACGATATAATTTAGAACCTATTCGTCCGCAGAATATCGAATCTCTCGGAAAAGCCATTTTTGACCCATTATTAGGGATTAAGGCCTGTTCCAGTCCGGTTACGGACGAGGCACGGCAGTGGGTAGAAGATTCGGTCGATAGCGCAGTTCGCGGGGGAGCCGAGGCCGTTATTTTGGGTTGTACAGAATTGCCGTTGGCCCTGTCAGCCGCCACGCGCGCGGGCGTACCGCTCATCGATCCAAGCACGTTTTTAGCACGCGCCTTAATCCGGGCGGTCGCTCCGGATCGACTGACTCCATGGCGCGTTGCATGACTTAATCTGTCGATTCTAATTAATCAATACTGTTACGAATGTCGATTCGAGGAATGCTCAGTCAGTCTGTTGAAGATTACCTGAAAGCTATTTACAAACTTCAGGATGAAAACTGGGTGTCCACTTCCGAATTGGCTAGCCAGATGAATGTATCGGCGGCATCCGTAACCAACATGTTGAAACGATTGTCTTCGCTGGGCCTGGTAACCTATGCTTCGTACAAAGGAGTGCGACTTTCAGCGACGGGAGAAAAAATAGCACTTGAAATCATCCGCCATCACCGATTGTTGGAAACCTATCTACGGGAGATTATGGGGTATGATTGGGATGAGATGCACGACGAAGCCGAACACCTCGAACATCACATTTCCGAAGAGTTTGAGGACAAACTTGATAAAATGTTAGGTTATCCAACCCACGATCCCCACGGTGATCCGATACCGGGACGTGATGGTTCAATTCTGTTGATCGACTCGGACCCCATCACCCTTTGCCCCACAAACGTAAATCTTACCGTGCGAAGAGTTTCAGATTCAGACACGGAAATGCTTCGGGAATTGGAATCGATGGGGCTACTACCGGGTGCGCAATTCAAAATTCCGTTCGAGCCACAGTCGGAAGGCCCGCTCACTATCGAATCTGACTCGTCCCGCTTTGAAATAGACCGCGAATTGGCAATCCACGTTTTTGCTTCGCCGTCGGAATTATGATAAAAACGCGCGAAATCATCCGAAAAGAGATATTGAGCTTGTTTCGGAACCACGGAAAACGGGCTTTTAGGCCGAAAGAAGTGGTCAAAAGATTGGGTTATTCTGAAAACACGGAGTACTTGACTGCCCGCGAAGTACTTGATGAATTGGTCGAAAAAGGAGATATCACCGCCATTAAAGGACATCGTTATATTTTTAAGGCACCCTCCGGGCAGATGGAAGGTCTTTTGTCCGTTCATCCAGACGGATTTGGGTTTGTGAAAGTCGAAGGCCACGAGCAAGATTTTTACGTTCGCTCGAAGAGCATGGGTAACGCCTTGGACGGCGACAAAGTCCGTATCGGTCTGGCCGCAGGCCAACCAAAAAGCGCCCGACGGGAAGGAGAAGTCCTGGCTGTCTTGGAACGAGGCCGAAAGACGGCGGTCGGGACGTTTGAACACGCCAAAGATTTTGCATTTGTTGTTCCGGACGATAAGCGCTTAACACGCGATATTTTTGTTCTGCTGGACTCGGTGGGTATAGCCGTAACGGGCGATAAAGTCGTAGTGTCCATCGATTCTTTTGAGCACAAGGGCTCAGCACCCAGAGGAAGAATCCTCAAAGTAATCGGAAAGGCATCAGATCCGGCCGTCAAAACCCTGGCCCTGGCTATGAGCTTAGGGGTTGATGTCGATTTTGACCCGGCGGTTATCGAGGAATCGGGGCATATTTCGGGTGATATTACGCCTGCAGAAGTAGCCAGGCGCGAAGATTTCAGGCACCGAACGGTGTTTACAATCGACCCCGTGGACGCTAAAGATTTTGACGATGCGCTCCACGTTTATCCGCTTGGAAATAATCGGTATGAGGTTGGGGTACACATTGCCGACGTTAGCCATTTCGTTGTGCCCGGTACGAAACTGGACGAATCAGCGCTAGAACGCGGCACAAGCGTGTATCTGGTCGATCGGGTCATACCGATGCTACCACACGTACTTTCCAACGAAATTTGTTCACTTCGTCCAAATGAAGACCGGCTAGCCTTCTCTTGTATTTTTGAGCTGGACGCAAAGGGTGAAATCCTAGCCTTCCGGGTCGCCGAAACGGTTATTCGGTCTACTTTTCGGCTCTCTTATGAGGAAGCGCAGGATATCATCACCCAATTGGATTTAGAGAGCGGTCCGAAGCATCCGCTAAGCGACAACCTCCGCGTGTTGGTTAACATTTCGCGGGCCCTTCGAGAACAACGTTTTAAGAACGGATCGATCAATTTCGACCTCCAGGAAGTCAAAGTGGAACTGGACGAAGCAGGCCATCCGGTGCGCATTGTTCCGCGGCTTCGGCAGGAGTCCAACAAATTGATCGAAGAGTTTATGTTACTGGCCAATCGGCAAGTGGCATTGGTTTACGGGCAAAAAAAGCACGTTTTTGCGTTTCGGATTCACGAGCCGCCCGATGTCGATCGCATCGTGCAGCTTTCAAAATACGTCTCAGCGTTTGGCCACGAACTCCCCCACCGGGAAGGATTGGTCTCTCCGCAGGCTATCAATGCGTTATTGGCCTCGGTCGAAAACAAACCGGAGGCTCCCGTTGTGGAGCAGGCCGCTCTTCGCTCGATGTCCAGAGCACGTTATGATGTAAATAACCTCGGTCATTACGGTCTGGGAGCAGATTTTTATACCCACTTTACCAGTCCCATTCGGCGGTATCCCGATCTGGTTGTACACCGCTTGATAAAAGACCGATTGGCGGGTAAGAAAGAGCCTGAAGCCGAACAAATAGCCCACATGATGCAACATTGCTCGAAAAAGGAAACTTTGGCTACCGAAGCAGAACGAGAATCTGTTCAGCAAAAGAAAGTCGAGTATGCACTGGATCACGTGGGACAAGAATTTCAAGGCGTAATTGCGGGGGTCTCCAAATTCGGAGTTTACATTGAACTAGAAGAGCTTTTAATCGAAGGAATGGTTCATGTTCGCAACCTTTCAGACGATTACTACGAGTACGACGAGCGAAGCTTTTCACTGGTCGGGACCCGCACGGGACGAAAGTTCAAGCCGGGAGACCGCGCGCGGGTCATAATCGCGAGCGCCAATATTGACAAACGGGAGATCGATCTTGAATTTGTTCGGAATCGTAAATAGGAAATGCGCACCCCGTCTCACATGACGTCATCAACCTTTCTTGGTTCGTTTGGATTGCTGGCTAAGAACCAGTATAAAATAGCACTGCGTAGTATGCAGATGCAGCAAGGATGGTTTGTGCGGATTGTGATTGGATTGATGATGGTTTATTCCGCCTTCATCCTTTTGACTCTGGGGTTTTTCTTTGATCGTTTTTCGGAGGAGCTTTGGCCCTCTCTCGATCCGCTGACGGTCGTGAATCGGTATCTGTTAGCCATGTTCGTCAGCATGTTTTTTGTGCGTTTTTTGTTCCAAAAAACGCCCAAACTAAAAATAATCCCCTATTTGCACCTCCCGATCCGGCGGAGCTCATTGGTTGCGTTTTTTCAGACGTCTTCGCTCTTCTCAATACACAACTTTTACCCGCTGCTGTTTTTCATCCCTTTTTGGATGATATACGTCCGTGAATCCCCGTTGGCCGACAATCAAAATATGTGGTTGGCAGCCGTCGTATTGTTAATCGGTACTTCTCATTTCGTGAATCTGCTTCTCAGAGCGGTTCTGCAGCGAAAGGCCGGCGTTTTTTATGCGTTGATGATCGTTTTTATGGTCACTGCGTTCATTGACGAAACTTCGGGAATCGGCCTTCAGCAACGGATTTCGGAGTACCTGTTTACCGGCATTTTATCTGGTGGCTTAGTCGAGTTTTCTTTGTTGTTCTGTACTTTTTCTTTGGTTACAGCCGCGTCGACTATTCAGCTGACCCGAAGTATCAACAACCCGGAGACCCGCGAAGAAGTAACCAGAGTAACGACTTTTGCCGTTCCGGAATCATGGGGCCTGGTGGGGCAACTGGTCCGTCTCGAACTATTGTTGATGTGGAGAAATCGTCGACCACGACATTATATGCTCGTTTCCCTCCTGTTTTCGACCATGTACCTCTTGTTTATGCTGAGTAACGCCAAAGCCTTTAGCGGCTACACCATGGCCGCGCTTTTAGGCCTCTTTGCCTCGGGCGGATTTGCGCTCAATTACGGACAGCTCATGTTTGGATGGGACAGCGAACATTACACGGCTCTGGTCACCCGAAATATCCCTTTCAAGGCGCTTGTTAAAGCCAAACTGATTGTCCTTCAGGGGTCGTGCGTGGTGCTTTTCGTGCTCTCTTTGCCCTTATTTATCTGGTTTCGCCCGGAATTTGTACCGCTCCATTTTGCCTTCTTATTCTACAACGCCGGAATTACCACCATTTTGGTCATGGAACTGGCCTCGCGCAATTCACAGGCCGTCGATATTGGCAAAAGTGGTGGTTTTTTCAACTACGAGGGTTTTTCTGCCAAACATTGGCTTTGGTTCATCCCCACGGCGCTGCCACCTGTCTTATTTATGTTGGCCATGCACTCTCGGCCCGGGCTCGGTCTGATCGGCTTGGCTACCTTCGGGTTTATCAGCATTATGCTGACCGATATGTGGACAAAATATTTTGCCAAGGGCCTGCAGGCTCGTAAACACACCATGATTGAGGGGTTTAGTAAAGGTGCGAATTGAATTCGATAAAGTAGAAAAGCGTTTCGGCAGCAAAGTGGCCTTGTCCATCCCTGCATGGTCGATAGAATCGGGTGAAGTACTCGGTCTCGTCGGCAGCAATGGTGCCGGCAAAACGACTTTTTTGCGACTGTTGTTGGACTTATTGCGGCCGAATACCGGTTCAATCAAGATAAACGGACGATCCCTGGCCGTGGATGCCTCTTGGAGAGGGATAACCGGATCTTTTTTGGATCGGTCTTTTTTGATTGAATACCTGACAATCCCTGAGTACCTGGAGTTTGTTGGGGCTAGTTTTGGCTTTTCAAAAAAAGAGACCTACGAAAGATTGGCCCATTTCGAGTCCTTTCTTCCTATTTCTCGGGTGGATTCGACGCGCTTGTTGCGGGATCTGTCGACCGGAAACGCCAAAAAGGTCGGTATTCTTGCGGCCCTCTTTCCGACTCCGGAATTGGTAGTATTGGATGAGCCATTCGCGAATCTGGATCCTCCATCTCAGATCCGGTTGAAAGACATTTTGATCCGGGCAGCACAGGTCGAGCACACCACAATGATTATTTCCAGTCACGACCTAGGGCATGTGATGGAAGTCTGTGGGCGAATAACGCTGTTAGCCGAAGGGAAAATCAGTCGGGACATCGAGACCTCGCCGGAAACGTTGGCCGAGCTCAATACTTTTTTTGCTTCAGAAGAGTCGGCTTCCGCGACCTAAATCATCAAGCGACGGGTTGTGAGCGCGCATTCTAACACACGCTTCAGCCACCCGCTAGCGGCTAGAAGTAGCCGATCGGACGCCCGCCGGCGCCGGATGTATGTGTCTGCGTGATAGCCTTTCAACAGAATCATCCACTCGAGTGCCCGCATAGGGACAGAGGGAGCATGATCGGCTGTTCCCGCCGACATTTGAATCCTTCAATGGTCGTGGGCAAGAACTCAGACAGGTGTCTGCTTCAACCGTTTGACTCGAAGGGACAATCGATTCGATCACCAAATCTGTCAATCCTTCCATAAATAACGGATGGCAGTTGAGACCGTAAGCCACATGATAGTGGTGAATACCTTTCGATTCTGCCAGCTTTCGCAGATCGACGTCGAGAAAATAAGCAGAGTCAAACTGCTCAGAAACGTGATCGACCGGCACTACTACGACTGCCCGATGGCCCGATGCCACTAACGCATCGATCACTTTCTTTTCATTGGATCCGACCACGTTACGCCAACTGCGCTGCTGGACAAAGGACTGGAAATAGGCTCTTCCTGCTCCCTGGAGTGCCATAACCCGATCCACGGAATGGTGGACCAAACAGCAGTACGGATCGCCCTTGTCATCTTTTGGATTCAGCCCTTGTCCGTTCGCGGTAAACAAAATGGCCACTTCGGACCGCGTAACGCGCGGAAAACGTTGCAAAGCTTGATTGATTCGCTCGTTCATGGCTTCAATGAATGAATCCCGAATGGCAAACTCCCAAATGGCAACAGTTGGCAGGGTAGCGATTTTGGAATGAGCAACCATCTTTTCCCAGTAGGCCAAGGCCCTACCGGTAGTGTCCATGGCAAACTGCGGAAACAGCGGTAGTAAAACAACGTGGGTGATGCCATCTTTCAGCATCTTAGTCATTGCTTCCACCATTGACGGCGATCCAAAGGGGGACGCCAAATACGTGTCAACCTTTACGCCATCAGGAATAACCACACTGGCTTTGAGCCGGCGTCTTAAATCAATAGCCTGTTCCCGACTAAATCGGTTGATCGAGCTCCCACCCCCCATCGCCTGGTATTCAGTCAAAACCTGGGGCGTCGCAAGGCGAGCTTTCAGTTTTGAACGCAAGCTCGAAATCCAAAACTTCAGCCCCGATTGTGGGGCGTGCGGAAGGGTAAAATGGCGCTGTAAATAGCCAAATACTTCATCCTCGGTTTCAGGGGCACCCGGAACCAAAAGCACCACACCCACTTTGTCTCCACGTCCTACATGTACAGGATGGGAAGAAAAAGAGCGACTTCCGAAGGATCGGATTTCTAGGCTCGGGATTGGTATGGATTCGTTTGCTGACATCAATGGGTAGGAGGCCACAAAAATTTGGACCTACCAAACTAACCAAATGCCCGCTGCGCTGTTTTTAGACTTGATGAAGGCACCCTCTTTTCCCAGACTCTTCACCGAATATCGTCCTTTTTTGGTGAAGAGGGCTGCTAATTCACACAAAGGCGATCATTCTAGATCTTGCGTAGAATCTGAAAGGCTTTTTCGCGCATCTCCGGCGGCCAGGACCGAGGTGGCTCACTGGTAAACACCATCAACTCCTTTTTCGTCGGGTGTTCAAAGGCCAATCTACCGGCGTGCAAAGCTAGATTTTTGCCATCCAAACGGGTTCTTGAGCCATACCTGAAATCACCCACTATGGGAAATCCACGGCTTGCAAGTTGAACTCGTATTTGATGGGCGCGACCGGTTGATAACTCAATGCGTACCAACGCCGCCGTGCCAAATTTATGCACTTCTTCTACTACCAATTTTGCCAGTTTCGCACCGGGTTTATTGGCCTCGACTATCCGCACATTTTCGTCCCACTTCTTAAGCCAATCCTCGTAGACATCCCCCGCATTTGGATGTCCATCCACTAGGGCTAAATACGTTTTCTGGACCGTTCTCGACTTGAATTGTTCGCTGAGACGAGCCGCTGATTTTGAGGTCCGCGCTATAACCATTAACCCGGATGCTGGGCGGTCTAGTCGATGGACCAGTCCTAAAAAAACGGCCCCTGGCTTCT
Organism: Bacteroidota bacterium; assembly: GCA_027622005.1. Classification (GTDB taxonomy): domain Bacteria; phylum Bacteroidota; class Rhodothermia; order Rhodothermales; family UBA10348; genus UBA10348. The sequence goes on from JAQBZH010000051.1 coordinate 11,185, forward strand.
CAAATTCAACCTTGACCCATTCTTTAGCAACGCTGAGAACATCCTCGTCCTTCGTTTGATCTTCCTGCGAAAGCATTCCAGCAGGCTTTTCAACCACTAAAACGTGATTGTCTACAAAAACTACTGGAAGTTTCATGAGTTATTACGAACGGTTTGTGTCCTTAGGTGAACAGACGTTAACATAGGACCTTCATTGGAGGGCTCTCCGACCCACCGTACCCAAGCATAGTTCCCTATCCCTCATGTCGAGCACATTAAACTATTCTGGTGAACTCTACCGAAAGAGCCTTCATTTGCTGTCTCTGTTTTATCCGGTCGGGTATGTACTGTGGGGCCGGTCGGTTGCTCTATGGGTCCTCATTCCTCTAAGTATTACCGCTATCGTTTTAGACCTCTTGCGGGCCAAAAATAGCGCCGTGCATGCCATTTTTGATCGGTATTTTGGCTTTATGATGCGTCCGGAGGAACGGGCGTTTAATGCTGAAAAGCCTGCGATTAACGGCGCGTCGTGGGTAACTGCATCGTTTACCGTCTTAATTTTGTTCTTTTCGGGCCCGATTGCCATCGTTTCGTTTGTCACTTTTATGATTGGCGATGCGATGGCTGCCCTGGTGGGTCGAAAAATTGGCAAACACCCTCTGGGAAGCGGAGGTAGCTCTTGGGAAGGGACACTTTCATTTATGCTGTCCGGTCTTTTGGTATCCTTTTTACTTGGTTCGGCTCTTGTGCCTTTTGCTCCGTTTTATTTTCCAGCCGTCTCCTTGATTGGCGCGGTTCTCGTGGCTGGGAGTTTGGAGGCGGCACCCCTCCCGGTTAATGACAATATTGTGGCTCCTTTTGGAGCAGCACTATTTTTATTGATGATGGGAGCTATATGACCGGTTGGATCTATCCACTTCTCGCAACTCCATTTTTTCGGGTTATATAATCCTTGGCCAAGCTCTCTAAAACAGCTATTCGACGCATTGCCGGGCTAGTCCCCTTTCCGCAGCCGGAAATCATTCGGGTGCGCCATCCCATCGTCTTGATGCACGGATTTGGCTTGCTTGCTTTCCTGGCAAAGGGCGGTCATTTGCACGAAGAAGCGATGTTTCTGCGTGTCAGGGGTGTTTTGGCTTTTGCTCCTAACGTTTCGCCCTACCACACCATAGAGGATCGGGCAAATATGTGGCGAGAACGGGTCCAGTCTATCTTGAAGAGCACCGGGGCTGAAAAAGTGAACCTAATTGCTCACTCAATGGGCGGCCTAGACGCCCGTTTTCTGATCAGTAAAGGGGGGCTTCATGACAAAGTAGCCACGCTGACAACCATTGCGAGCCCGCATCGCGGCAGTTCTCTTGCGGCAATCGTGCTCGAACAGCCTGGAAAAGTCCAAGAGTGGCTTCAAGATGCAGCCAATTGGATCGGGCAGAACGCCATGAGCAACAGTGGCGCTGATTTTCATAGTGCGATTCAACAACTGACACCCACGGCGCTCAAAGAATCGTTCAACTTGGACGTATTGGACCATCCAGACGTGTTGTACCGATCCTACGCCGGAGCTGCGGGGAAAGGTACTTTGCATTCGATCAACCCCTTACTGCGCCCGTTCAATTCGCTCATGTACGCCCGGGAAGGAGTCAACGATGGCCTCGTATCGGTCAGTTCAGCGAAATGGGGCGACTATCAAGGAGAAATCGAGGCCGATCACGCGCAACAAATTGGGATTGATTTGATGCCTTCGAGTCCATTTTCTTCCGCAGAATTTTTTGCTGAGCAAGTGCGGATACTTGGAAAAATGGGGTATTAAGACCTCATGTCGAACCCGAATCTTTCTACTGAATCATCAAATCCCCGTACGAAACGAGCTCTCCCAATCGATCAAAAATAAACAACCTTACGAGGCCAGTTCGGGCCAATAAGGCCGGACTAAACCGGAAGATGTATGCGCCGGGATCCGTGGCATCCAGAATGTCGTCGAGCGTGCGAAGGGTGCCGGACGCGTCTCTACCCCGGATGGAAAGTCCACCTTGAACCGAATTAAACTCAAGAACCGTCACCGGAATGGTGACAAAGTCGATTGTGGCAGGATTGGGATAGGCCGGATCAAATCGAACTTTACCCCCATAAATGGGCGCAACCCGCCAATCATCTTCATCATCAACCAAAATGGCCCCATGACTGTCCGTTCGAGCAAATCCGTTCGGAGTTTCGCTGGCGGACTCAACAAAATCTTCCTGCTGTTGCTGGGAATCGCAAGAGGAAAGGGTAAAGATGAGAAGAACGAGTACCGAAAGTCTACGTATCACCGTATTCTTGAATAGCCTTGGGATGATGAACCCGGTAGCCTACCCTTCCTCACCCATCACGTTCCCGGCTTTAGCGCTCAATCATGCCCGTAATTACCGCATCTCGACTTCACGTTTCCCTTTCTGGTGAGCCCATCATCAAAGATGTCTCATTTCAGATTGGGCGAGGTTCGTTTACCGGAATTATAGGACCCAATGGAAGTGGAAAAACCACCGTTTTACGGGCCATGGCGGGTCTGATACCGTTTTCAGGGTCTTTGATGCTCGAAGAAAGGTCCGTGAGTGCGTGGTCGCCTCGTAGATTGGCCACCCGTTTGGCCTTCGTAAGACAGTCTCATTTGATCCCGTTTGATTTCAAGGTGGAGGAACTCGTTTTACTGGGAAGATCGCCGCATAAAAACCTGCTGTCTTCCTACAATCACGCTGATTTTGAATTGGTTGGTAGCGCACTGCGATTAGTCGATATGGCCGGCTTTTCTTCGCGTTCGTTTGCTTCATTGTCTGGGGGCGAGCAGCAACGCGTCTTTTTAGCGCAGGCATTGGTCCAGGAGGCCGATATATTACTCTTGGATGAGCCGACCACTTATCTTGATGTGCATCATCAATACGAATTCCTACAGCATGTACGTTCATTGGTTGATGGTGGCATTACTGTGGTCGGAGCGTTTCACGATCTGGAACTGGCGGCGCGATTTTGTGACCATCTCATTGTTTTTTCTGGAGGACAGATTTCAGCAGATGGGCCGCCTGGGGCGGTGTTGGACGCAAACTTGTTAGCACGGGTGTTTCGTATGAATGCCCAAGTGCACCAGACTCCTGAAGGATCTCTCCGAATACATTATGAAACTCCTTTGACCTAATGAAAATTTACACTCGGACAGGCGACGACGGCACAACCGGACTTTTTGGAGGCCCGCGCGTTTCTAAAGATCACATTCGAATTGAAGCCTACGGAACGGTTGACGAGCTCAATTCTGTGCTGGGAACCGTTCGAAGTGTTTTGCCACGGCCCTCCCGGGGAGAATCGTTTGGGGCGCAAGTCACTGGCGAGGGAGCTCCGTTAAACGTTGTTTCGAAGCCCAAAACGACCACGGAGTTAATGGATTTGTGGCTGGATCGTATCCAAAGTGAACTATTTGACCTAGGGGCGGATTTGGCCACGCCGGCAGATACCAAAGCCAATATTGCCCGTTTCCCAGCACAGGCCGTGACGCGATTAGAAGAAGAAATCGATGCCTTCGACGAATCGCTGACGCCGCTTAAAGCTTTTATTCTGCCTGGAGGGCACCCGGCTGCAGCCACCCTTCATCAGGCTCGAACGGTTTGCAGGCGGGCCGAAAGGCGCGTCATTACACTCTCTGAGTCGGAGTCAATTAACGTGTCTTGCCTCATTTATCTTAACCGTTTATCCGACGCTCTTTTTACGGCTGCACGCTGGATAAACAGTGAATTTGGGGTCGAAGAACCAAAGTGGGTCCCCACCAAGAGCACTTAATTTTGCCGATTTTGTCTCGAAATTAGAATTTTAGTGGTCAATTACATATTTTAGTGGCACTCATTGGTCCCGCATGAATTGCTAACAGTCACTTCCATTTGCTCAGAAAATACCCTTTTTAGCCATGCGAGACCGTCCCCTACTTGTTGTTGCTGCGCTCATAGCCATTGGCACTTTTCTGGTTATTCGAGCAAATAGTTTGCCTTTCGGGAACGGCGCCTCCATGGACAGCCTTATTCAGACCGCTTCCCTTTCGGTCGATGAATACGGCATTGATCAGTCCCAATATGAAGTTTTGGATGCAGTAGTAGCCAGTGATGAGACCTTTACCGATTTACTGACGCCGTACAAAGTGGACTATAAGCGAATTGTACAATTAGCTTCCGAAGGACGAGACATTTTTGATGTGAGGCAACTCCGCGCGAGACGTCCTTACCGGGTTTACACGGATACAGCGGGCGTGGCCCGGGTTATGGTGTACGAAAAAGATCAGACTAGCTTCGTGATTTTCAATCTGGGTGAAAACCCAACCATTCATTTGAAAAACAAAGAAGTTAGTACAGTCATTCGAGAAGTGAGTGGGGTGATTGACAGTTCTCTCTATACGACTCTGCTGGACCAAGACATACATCCCGCCGTGGCTGGAAGAATGTCAGAAGTGTTTGCTTGGCAGATCGACTTTTATCGCATCCAGAAGGGAGATGCGTTTCGGATTATTTTTGAAGAGCAGCTGGTGGACGGAGAAATGGTCGACGTTGGCGAGATCCTCGCTGCCCGATTTGTGCACATGGAAGACGACTTTTTCGGGTTCTATTTCGACGAGGGGAATATTAATGAGCACTACGACGAGACTGGAAAAAGTCTTCGAAAGGCGTTTTTGATGGCCCCCGTAGATTTCAGTCGAATTAGCTCGGGATTTTCGTCCAACCGCTTTCATCCCGTTCAAAAAAGGTATAAAGCCCACTTGGGAACGGATTATGCCGCTGACCGGGGTACTCCCATTAGAGCCACCGGCGATGGCATCGTTGCCGAAGCTGGTTACGGCCAATACAACGGGAATTACGTCAAGATCAAACACAACGCGACCTACACAACCCAATATTTGCACATGTCTAAAATCGCGTCCGGTATGAAGCCAGGCACGCGAGTGCGCCAGGGGCAGACCATTGGTTATGTCGGCGCTACCGGTTTAGCCACCGGAAATCACGTTTGCTATCGATTCTGGAAGAATGGGCAGCAGGTGGATCATCGGCGTGAGAAAATGCCGTCCAGTGGCCCGATTCCAGTACAATACATGAATGACTTCGAAGTACTTCGTGACACGTACATGGTGCAATTGTCCACTCCGATCACTCCGACGCCAAAATCTAGATTCCCGATGATTGAGGCGCATGCAGCCGTTGCGGCGCCCTGAACCCTTTCGCTTGAAATTGAATTTGAAACGATATAAGGCGCGGCCCAAAAACAAGGTTTTTGGGCCGCTCCTTTTTGATGTCACTATGTAGCTTTTTGCAGGTTAGGCGCCGCAAGGGCCTATTTCCGGATCTCGTACCCAGTGCCACCAGGCGTAGCTCCGGGCTCACCAAAACGTTGGTTGGTATTTCTAGACACTACTTTGAGCTTCGTGGTCGCTTCCGAATCGTTCACCCGTGCTTGTACGGTGTATTCCCCTGCCGGGATGTACGTCTTGTCATTGTCTGCCGCTTTCACCTTGTCTCCCAACGCTTTAGCAGCAGCTTCGCCAATCGTTAGATCATACGAAACGTAGTTTAGGCCGGCTTTCAAAGACGCTTCGAACGACTGCTGAACTGAACCATCTTTGTCCTCGATCACGATGGTAGCCGAGCCGGCTTTAGAGGCGTAAACCGTCAAAGTCATCAGGGCTTCACCTATTGGAGAATATGCACTTCTTTTCACCCCCCAAGATGTATTGTGCGCTACATCCGCCAAGTCAAATAGGTGGACCGACTTGGCCAACAGGTCGGCCGTCAGTTGTTGGAGAATGGAAATATCAGCCAGATAAATGGAGCGGCCGTGCGTGCCGACCAACAAATCCTGATCTCGGACTTGTATTTTCAAGTCGTGAACCGGGACATTAGGCATGTCTTTGGATAGCCCCATGAAGGAGACTCCCCGATCCAACGACACGTATACCGCATGGTCTGTACCTACGTACACGATTTCTTGATTTGCGGGGTCTTCCAA
>JAQBZH010000095.1 GCA_027622005.1 Bacteroidota bacterium
AAGCGGTGCCGAGAAATGTAGCGCACCCTCATATCAGAGCCAATGGGCGAAGAGTAATCCAAAAAGCTCGGGCCAAAATAACCCGACCGAGGGTCGTTCAGCCTGGGCTCGAAGCCGGGTTCGGGAAGCTGGATGAATGAATGTCTTTCCCGTAGCGTGAACGAACTAGCCAGCGATGCCACCGACCCAACTATTCCACCTGGATTGTCAGACGTAAAAGTCAGCATCGCTTCCATTTCTGTGTTTTTTGGAAACGCCTTGGTCCGCTCTTTGTACGGAGCTGAGCGGGAATCATCCACCCGAAAAGACCCCTGATTGGACCGTCTGAGGGTTTCTGCTGCTCCATGCGCATCCCGGACCACGAACGATGTAGCATCGACCAGTACGTTCTTACCCGTCTGGGCTGCCACTGCAAAGCCATACATCACCCCGGACGCGAACGCGTCTTTGACCGATTGCTGTTCCGCGACGTTGGGAGTAATAGCAACATAGTCCAGATTCGGAACAACCATAAATACTTTAGGTCCTCGGCGCTCGAAGTGAACGACGTAGGTTCCTCCTAACTGATTGCGGTCCAAGCCGATATCGTTAGAGCCAAGACCGGCCGTGAGCGAAATTTGATACAGAAAGTCTTCGTTATAACGATCTATTTCCAGCCACACCTTTCCGGCCGTTTCATCCCAATAAATGGTGTAAAAGCCGCTCAATTTCTCCATTCCTTTCGTCTTGTCTTCAATGGTTGGCAGTTCTTGGGCGCTAGCCGTAGAAAGCATCATCAACAGAAGGAATACGCTGCCAACAGTAAAACGTCGCATAGAAAATCACCAAGTCGAAAAAGAGGGTTATTTGCTTTGAATATAGCTTTAATTCACTTAAAAGCTGTAAAAATGAACAAACAACGAAGGTCGAAATTCCCCGTTTCTTTGCGATTGTGACGCGCGTGAACGAAGCGTATAAAACTCGATCGTCGTATTTTTGAGACTCTCTGATTGTTTATGGTCAGACGCTTCTGATAAGATCGCCTTATCGGATTCTTTTTCAGAGTAATTAGAAACTCAGATCTTCGAATACTGATGCAAGCAAAGATCGCCACAGGTGAAATCGTTCAAATCGTTGGTCCCGTTATCGACGCACAATTTCCTGCCGATTCCGTTCCGGATATTTTGGATGCCTTGACCATCGACCGACCAGATGGCACCAAGCTCGTTCTTGAGGTTCAACAACATCTAGGCGAAAATCGTGTTCGTACGATTGCCATGGACGCGACCGAAGGTCTGCAGAGAGGAACTAAAGTTACCAATACGGGACAGCCTATTTCGATGCCGATTGGCGACGATATCCTAGGCCGTCTGTTCAACGTGGTTGGTCAAGCCATTGACGGCATTCCGCAGCCTAAGGCAACCGGACGCCGTCCGATCCACGCCGCTCCGCCTAAATTTGAAGACTTGTCTGCTTCCGTTGAGATGCTAGAAACCGGTATCAAAGTGGTCGACCTTCTCGAGCCATATGCTCGTGGTGGTAAAATTGGACTCTTTGGTGGTGCCGGTGTAGGTAAGACCGTTTTGATCATGGAATTGATCAACAACATTGCCAAGGGCCACGACGGTTTGTCCGTGTTTGCCGGGGTTGGAGAGCGTACCCGTGAAGGCAACGACCTTCTTCGTGAAATGCTCGAGTCCGGTGTGGTCAACTACGGCAAAGAATTTTTGCACTCGATGGAAAAAGGCGAGTGGGATCTATCTCTTGTAGATCCGGAAGTGTTGAAAACATCAAGCTTGGCGCTCGTGTTTGGTCAGATGAACGAGCCACCAGGAGCGCGTGCTCGTGTAGCCTTGTCTGGACTCACCATCGCCGAATACTTCCGCGACCTCGGCGGACGTGACGTGTTGTTCTTCGTCGACAACATTTTCCGCTTTACACAGGCAGGATCCGAAGTGTCGGCTCTGCTTGGTCGAATGCCATCGGCCGTAGGTTACCAGCCAACGCTTTCGACCGAAATGGGCGAAATGCAAGAGCGCATTACCTCAACCAAAAACGGTTCGATCACGTCTGTTCAGGCCGTTTACGTGCCTGCCGATGACTTGACTGACCCCGCGCCAGCTACAACCTTTGCTCACTTGGACGCGACGACGGTTCTTTCTCGTCAAATCGCTTCATTGGGTCTCTATCCAGCCATCGATCCACTGGATTCTACCAGCCGCATCCTTGATCCGCGTATTTTGGGTGACCTGCACTACGACACCGCACAGGACGTCAAAAACCTGCTGCAGCGTTACAAAGAACTGCAGGACATCATTGCGATTCTGGGTATGGATGAGCTTTCTGACGAAGACAAGCTAGTTGTTGGACGCGCTCGTCGTGCCCAGAAGTTCATGAGCCAGCCATTCTTCGTGGCCGAACAGTTTACCGGCAACCCTGGTAAATATGTTAAGATCGAAGACTCGATTCGCGGCTTCCGCATGATTTTGGACGGTGAACTCGATCACCTCCCAGAAAATGCGTTCGCTTACAAAGGCGCCATTGAAGAAGTCATCGAAGCAGGCGAAAAAATGCTTGCTGTAGACGCTTAAACTCTTTCTCCTGACGGATATGTTTGTCGAAATCGTATCACCTTCCGGTCGGATTTTCAGCGGCGAAGCCACCGGCGTTCGCGC
>JAQBZH010000096.1 GCA_027622005.1 Bacteroidota bacterium
TTTGACGTATCGACGCTCAAAGAACCTTATCGGATTGAAGGCAAAAAGACGATGGGGTATGAAATCGCGGAGCAATTCGGTTGGAATCTACCCGAAGTGCTGATCTACCCAACGGGCGGGGGAACGGGGCTGATCGGCATGTGGAAGGCCTTTGACGAGATGGAAGAGATGGGATGGATAGACTCCAGAAGGCCTCGAATGGTGTCTGTTCAAGCAGAAGGCTGCGCCCCGATAGTCCGCGCTTTTTTGCAAGGAACCCAACACGCCGAACCATGGCAAAATGCCGCTACCCAGGCAAGTGGACTGCGGGTACCGGGGGCGATCGGGGATTTTTTGATATTGGAAGCCATTCGAAAAAGCGCTGGCACCGCGCTGACGGTTTCGGATGACGAGATGAAGCAGGCGGCGATTACCATTGGCCAAACGGAGGGTCTATTTGTGGCACCCGAAGGTGCAGCGACGTTCGCTGCGTTTGAAAAGCTCCAATCCGCAGGTTGGATAGAGCCGCAAGACCGGGTCGTTTTGTTCAACACGGGTTCGGGACACAAGTACTACCAGTTTTGGGAGTAAGTCACCAAAATGTCGGAAAAGGGTCATCTTTTTCTAAGATTGATGATTGGATATAGCTTGAAATTGCGGTGCTTGTTGCGTAATACTTGACTCTCATCTTATCGGAGACTCAAATATGAACTCTTTCACCCGTTTACTAGCCACGATATCCGTCGCAGTATTAGGAATCCTACCCCTTTCAGCTTCCGCTCAAACCGTCGTCGTTCGAGCAGGGCACTTGGTTGACGTGGCCAATGGCCGAATCATCGACAATCAATCTATTTTAATTGTTGACGGCAAGATTACAGCCGTTGGAGCTAGAGTCCTTGCTCCGGATGGCACCCCGGTCATCGATTTGTCCGATCAATACGTCATGCCTGGCCTAATCGATGCTCACACCCATTTGGCCTTGATGGAAATGGATGGCTCGGATATCAACGATTTTGGATCGTATTATTACGCTTCTTTGATCGAAGATACTTCCATGCGAGTTGCACAGGGCACCCAAATGGCGCGATCCATGCTTGAAAGTGGTTTTGTTTGGGCTCGAGACACCGGAAATAATGGCCTCTACGGGGATGTGACGCTGCGCCGCGCGATTGAAGGCGGTTGGATTCCCGGTCCGAATATGGTAACTGCGGGCCGCATGATCGCTCCCTTTGGCGGTCAATTTCAAATGCAACCTGAAAAACCTGACTTGGGCGAACCTGAATACCTGTACGCCGATTCCCACGAAGAGCTTATTCGGGCCGTTCGCGAAAATGTGCATTACGGAGCGACTTTCTTAAAACTCATCATCGACAATCAACCGTACATCTATTCGGAAGAAGACGTACGTGTGGCCGTCGACGAGGCCCATGACATGGGAGTTAAGGTGATGTCCCATGCGACGAGCGACGAAGGTATTCGAAACGCCGTTTTGGGAGGGGTGGATTCCATAGAACACGGATTCGATCCAACGGATGCAACGCTTGAGCTCATGAAGGAGCGCGGAACGTACCTCGTGGGCACCGATTTTCCGGCGAGCCGAGTAGGTGAAAAGAGACATCAACAGAATATTGAGCGAAACAAGCGAGCGTTTAAAATAGGCGTCAAGATGGCATTTGGATCGGATGCTGTTTACTACGAGGAAGGTCGTACTCGCGGAGAACAAACGCTGGATTTCGTCGCAAGTTATGTTCATGCAGGATTTCCCAATGCCTTTATTCTGCAAATGATGACGATGAACGCGGCCGACCTGCTAGGCGTAAATACGGGTGAAGTCAAAGTCGGGAAAAATGCCGACCTCATCGCCATGTATCACAATCCACTAGAAGACGTTGAAAATCTTCGGGGTGTTCAGTTCGTTATGAAGGACGGTAAAGTCTACAAGGAAGGCGGAAAATTTAACGCGGAAACACCTCGCGTAATGAATAATCCACGCCGAAAACAAGCTCGTGGCAATATGCTCCGCCAGAATTGATCGTCACTATTACCTTGACCCAGTCGCATTCACAATATTAATCCACCTTTAAGTCACACCCTATGTCACTTTTTGTTTATTCAAGCTCGTCAAAAAGACTCATCATTTTTGCCTTTTTGGTCGCCGTCTCTTCGTTGACCACCCTCGCACAACAGCCGGGATTTGGCGGCGGCCCAACCGGCCCTGATTTTCCGACCAACGATCCCATAATGAAGGCAATTTGGGCTGAGGGGATGGATAATTCGGAGGTATACGATCTCGCTCAATACCTCGCGGACGTTATTGGACCTCGACTGACCGGAACACCGAGTCACAAAGCCGCGGTCGATTGGGCCGTGGGGCAACTTCAAGGCTGGGGGGCACAAGCCAAGGCCGAGCAATACGGCACCTGGCGCAACTGGGAACGGGGCGCCTCCCACATCGACCTGGTTGCACCCCGAGTTAGAACGCTCGAAGGCACGATGCTGGGTTGGAGTGCTGGAACCGGTGGAGTAAAGGAAGGTGAAGCCATTCTTCTTCCTGAAGTGGCCGACAAAGCCGCATTCATGGCCTGGCTTCCAAAAGCCAAAGGTAAGTTTGTGTTGATGTCAGCAGCGGAAGCCAGTTGCCGAC
>JAQBZH010000052.1 GCA_027622005.1 Bacteroidota bacterium
TCCCGAATGGGAAGCCGCCTTTTTTATAAACTGGGTGTCAAACTATCCAATATGCATTTGGAGTTCTTCCCGGCGGTGCTTTTGGCGCAATTTGCGCAGCGCCTTTTCCTTGATCTGACGAACACGCTCGCGTGTTAGTCCAAAGCGTTGCCCAATTTCTTCAAGCGTAAGCGGATGCTCGCGTCCAATACCGAAGTACAGACGAGTAATTTCAGCTTCGCGAGGGTGCAACAGATTCAGTGCGCGCTCAATATCGATTTTGAGCGACTCATCCATCAAGGAATCGTCCGGCTTAACGTCATCATCATCCGGAAGAACATCGAGCAAGCTGTTGTCATCGTCCTCGTTAAATGGCGCGTCCATCGAAAGGTGACGCCCTGTATGCTGCAAGGCCTCACGGACCTTTTCAACATCCACTTCGAGTTCAACAGCCAACTCTTCAATATTGGGCTGACGCTCATGCGTCTGGGCCAAACGAGCGCTAGTCTTACGAATTTTGGAAATCGTTCCAATTCGGTTGAGCGGAAGGCGGACCACACGGCTCTGTTCAGCCAGAGCTTGTAGAATTGCCTGACGAATCCACCAAACTGCGTAAGAAATAAACTTGAAACCACGCGTTTCGTCGAATCGTTGGGCAGCCTTGATCAAACCATAATTGCCTTCATTAATCAAGTCCGCGAGGGTAAGTCCCTGGCCTTGATATTTTTTTGCAACGGAGACAACAAAGCGAAGGTTGGCTCGCGTTAAACGATGCAAGGCGTTTTGATCACCCGACTTGATAGCCTGTGCGAGTGTGACCTCTTCCTGCGGTGTCAACAACTGAATTTGACCAATTTCCTGCAGGTACTGGTCCAGCATGCGCTGCTGGCGTGGGACGTACATACTCCCCTTCCTCTATCTGAATTCGTGGTAGCGGTTTTCGGTAAGCGTAAGCTCTTTTAGATCCATCACTGGTAAACGGGATACCGGCGATACAGCCCGTGTTAACGGCCTCCATGCACGAGGAAAGGTTGGTGGTTGTTCCCCATACACGTGGTTCTTAACTCGTTATATCCTCTTCTTACGTATTGTTTCCCGAAATTTTCAGTAGGGCATTCGCAATTTCTCTTTCTTCGCGCAGTATTGGGACTTTGGTTTGAGCGCTAACCGCCTTTTTAGTGGATTTGAGCCAATCGTTAAACGTCCCAGCCTGCAGAGACGAAATGGACGGGAGTTGAAAGGCTCCAGCTTCTCGTCGGATCAGGTAGTGTCGATTGACCTCCTGAAGATGATCGTCAATGATGCGGGCAAACGTTGATAGGTCGTTCGGTTCGGTTTCAAACTCAATCAGCCATTCATGACCGGGTAGATCCACCGACGTGACCGGAAGCGATGTGATATGAAAGTTCGAGATCCGAGCGTGCGTTAATTCACAAGCCTTGCCAAGTGCTGCGCGGGCTTCGTCCCCATAGACCGCCTCCCCATATTTGTCCAGCATTTCATTGGTTCGACCTGCTACAACTAATCGATAGGGTTTCGTTGACGTAAACCGTACGACATCACCTATTTCGTAACCCCAAAGTCCGCTGCAGGTCGATACAAAGATTCGATACCGGATGCCCGTTTCAACGCCTTCGATAGACACACGGGGGCCCGAACCATCAACCGGTTCAAACTCGTAATAGACGCCTGAATTGAGGTGAACAAGCATGTCAGGGATCCGCGGATCATCCTGAAAAGAGACATATCCTTCGGAGGCGCCATAGCTCTCCATAAAATCGAGCGGACCGCCCACTTGCTGTTCGAGAAGGGCCTGATAGGATGAAAGGGCTACGCCCCCCGAGAAAAACACCTGCAAATTGGGCCAAATCTCATGGACACGGGTCGCGTTACTCCCGGTAGCCTTATTGTGGGCGGTAATCAATTTTTTGAACAGGACGATGGCCCACGACGGCACCATGGCAATCGCCCGAATATCCATATGTAACGTGTGAGCCACCATAGCGTCCAACTTATTTTCCCAATTCGGGAGAAACAGGATTTCCTGTGGTACCGCCTGGTAAAACTTTTTCACTGCCCAGGGCGCGAACAAAAACTGTAGGCCGCTTACCTCACCGATCATATTTCCGGGGTAAAGCGGGTCCTCTTCGATGCGCCCGGGAATCGATAATAATTTCCCCATGAAAAAGGAGGGATCTGCGGTCGCCTCGAAATAGGAAAGGGCTACAGCGAGGGTGAAACGCCGATTAATATTGAGCATTTCGGTCGAAAGGGGGATGATTTTCCCCGCGGATGCCGTTCCTGACGAAACGGCGAAGTGCTTGAAAACGCCGGGCCAGGTAACATCTGGTTCCCCTCGCCGAATGCGCTCGACATCGCTCCGAAAGGCTTCATACGAATGAATCGGTACGCGTTCGCGATAAATACCCATGGGGTCTTTTGCCTGTGCAATCTCCCCAAAACTATATCTTTGGCCCCACTCAGTGCGTGAGGCTTTCGCCATCAATTCCCTCAAAACGGCCACTTGGGTTCCGATCGGATTTTCCTTGAACTCGCGAATGACCGCGAGGGGACTTAGTGCCGGCGGCCACCGGGTTTCTGCGGATGTTGGTAATCGAATCGACATGAAAGCGAGTTGCCGTGGGTTTCGCTATAGATGGTGGCCTGGATTAAATGCCAGCTTTAAGACATGGATCCAAGTTTTCGGCGCTATCTTTTGAGCGACTGGCTGCGGCGCTTGTACCAGTCGACGGTGAGAATCTATTTCATGGGTAAATCTGGTACGATTTTTTTTAGAATCCTAAAAGGACCGATTTGGAGACGAACACACATATTCTTCGAAGCCGCGATTTGGTTTTAGATTGTCGTCCTGCGGTATCCAGGGGCGCTCACATCATGGGCGTCTTGAATGTGACTCCCGATTCCTTTTCAGATGGGGGTTTGTATATGGATGTGGCGCGCGCGGCAGCGCGCGCCAAAGAAATGGCGGCCGAAGGCGCACGTATTATCGACATCGGTGGGGCCTCCTCTCGCCCCAAAGGCTCCGTTTATGGAGCGGGCGCCGACTTAGTATCCGTTGAAGAAGAACGCGGCCGAATTCTACCTGTCATAGAGGCGGTGATAAGTGAACTCCCTGGTGTTTGGATATCAGTTGACACGTTTCGAAGCGAAATTGCCAAGGAAGTGCTTGAATTGGGCGTGCACATGATCAACGACATCACGGCACTTCGATTCGACCCTCAACTTGCCGATCTGTGCGCTGAATTCGAAGTCCCTTTGGTATTAATGCATTCCGAGGGCTTGCCGGGCGATATGCCTCACGTCGAGCAATCATCAACAGATATAATAGAAAGGGTTCGAACTGCCCTCGCTTCTGCCATTCGAGAAGCGAAGAGTCGGGGTTGCTCTCAGTTGATTTTGGACCCCGGTTTCGGGTTTGGGAAAACCAAACAGGATAATTTGCGATTGATGGCCGAACTCGGGCAATTTCAACCGTTAGGCTATCCGCTTTTGATCGGGGTATCAAGAAAAAGCTCGGTGGGAGAATTGCTTGCAACAGAAGGAATTCTGCCACCACCCGACCAACGATTGTTTGGGGCTCTCGGCGTTACAGCAGTCGCAGTAAATAGTGGGGCCACCTTTGTACGCACCCACGACGTACGAGAAACGCGGCAATTCCTTAACGCCATGGACACAACCAAACGAACGTCAAAGTTATAGATGACGTATTATGCAGCTAACAGTCACCTCTTGAACCAGCCAGCACGACGTTGACACTATTCGATTGGGTCATACCGATTCGCGTCGTGGATCTCATTGAGATCGGCTTGGTCGCGTACGTCCTGTACAAGCTTTACCAGTTGATGCGCGGCACCATTGCTGTGCAGATTTTTGCCGGTATTATTGCGCTGTATATCATTCAAGTGCTGGTCACCGCCGCGGATATGACCATCCTAAAGGCACTTTTCACCTCCATTTCCGAAGTATTTGTTCTGGCTGTCATCATCCTTTTTCAACCAGAAATCCGTCGCTTGCTGCTACTTTTGGGGCTTAATCCGCTCGTACGGCGGTTTATGCGATCCCCGGTGCAACAAGTCCGCATTGAAGAGATTGTGCTCGCGGTCAAGGATATGAGTATGAGGAAAATTGGTGCGTTGATCGCTTTTGAACGATCCACGGGGCTCAGAAGCTATGTAGAAACCGGTACTTTGTTGAACGCGCAGATTAGTCGAGACCTCTTGGTAACCATTTTTTACTCTCAAAACCCCCTGCACGACGGGGCTGTCATTATCCGGGACACGCAGATTGAAGCCGCCCGGTGTATCTTGCCCGTATCCACCAGCATGCGGCTCAGCAACAAATTAGGGCTTCGACATCGCGCGGCTGTCGGGCTGACAGAGTTGACGGATGCGTTTGTGATAGTAGTCTCCGAAGAAAGCGGCAAAATAAGTATAGCCAGCAACGGGGTCTTACAACCAGACATCAGCCCTAGTTTACTCGACGAGTACATTTTGGAGGCACTGGCACCAAGTCTGGCTGCTGATGCTAGGACTGTTCCTCCTGCAACCGCCTAAGTTATTTTTATCAAACATGAACGAGGACTGGAAATTCGAGCGAAGGCGGAGCCGATTGGTCGAGGAGCTTCGAGAAAAAGGGATCGTAAATGAACGGGTATTGGCAGCTATCGGACGGGTCCCCCGACATCATTTTGTAGACCAAGCCTTTCATTTACGGGCGTATAACGACGAGGCATTGCCAATTGGCCTCAAGCAAACGATTTCCCAACCATTCACCGTTGCCTTTCAAAGCCAAACGCTTGCGCCACAACGAGATGAACGGATTCTGGAGATAGGAACGGGGAGCGGATACCAGGCGGCGGTACTCTGTGAAATGGGCGCCCGCGTGTTTTCTGTGGAGCGGATGCGGGCTCTTTTCGACCGCACCAGGCCACTACTTAAATCCTTGGGCTATCGGGTTAATACCCTGTTTGGCGATGGAATGGACGGATGGGGATCCATGGCTCCGTTCGATGGCATCATTGTGACAGCCGGTGCGAAAGAGGTCCCGGATCTACTTCGTCGGCAGCTAAAGTTACCCGAAGGGATGAAAAGTGGAGGCCGTATGATCATTCCAGTTGGCCCCGGCGAAGAGCAAATCATGACATTGGTGGTTCGTTTGGGGGAAGACAGCTTTGAATCCGTCGAGCTCGATGCGTTTCGATTCGTCCCGCTTCTAGGAAATACGGTCGGGTAAGTCAGGACAGAGGTTTCGGCGTCACACCGGGCTTCCATGACCCACTTTCATGATCTACTCGGTCTATAATTCCAACAATCGTTGCATCTGTGGGGATTAATAAAGGCTTAAACGGGATTGTCGCTTCCGTCGAACTCACATACAAAACGGTGTCACCCACTCCTGAATCGACGGTGTCCAACGCCACAATTTTCCCACCGATGTCTTTCCCTGAAAAGGTCATGGGCTGAACAAATAGCATCCGTTTCCCGGTTAACGTATCCGTTTTCTGCGTCGCCCAAATATTTCCAATGACCCGGCCGATATTCACGATGCGCTTCCTTCTACATCCATTTTGTCGACAATTGCCACTATGACCGCATCAATAGGTTTGTTTTTGGTGACTTCCGTTTGACGGGCGCTGGATCCTTGAACAAACAGTACCGTCTCTCCGACGCCAGCTCCGACACTGTCTACCGCCACAATGACTTTCGCTTTTGGAGTCCCGTCGGGATCCAGTTCGCATACCATTTGAAGTTTCAACCCGCGCAACTGTTCATCTTTGCGGGTGGCCCAAACGGTTCCAATTACTTTACCTAGAATCATACTTTTGCACCGATTTTGAGCAGAAATTTGTCCGTAGTTGTCATCATCAAGGGTTGAAATAATCTAAAAGGGCGTCGCATCGCAGTCAAAATGAACACCAAAATACGATGACACGGTCGCCGCGTGATCGGCAAATGTAGTACGCGTTCCAATCGATCCGGCTCCACTTGCCCCATAATACAACAACGGCACGAATTCACGGCTGTGATCGGAGCCGGGAGTAGTGGGGTCGTTTCCGTGATCGGCTGTAATGACCAGTCGACCATTTTGAGGAATGGAGGACAATAGCTCCGGAATGCAGGCATCGAATTGCTCCAACGACCGGGCAAAACCCTCTGGATTGTTTCTGTGACCGTACTCCTGGTCGAAATCGATCAGGTTTACCCAGATAAACGTGTCATGACTCGATACAGAGGCCCGTTTAATTTGCTTAAGCGTGGTTTCGATTCCAACCCTATTCCCCCCAGTTGGGTGCGACTCGTCGAATCCCACACCCCCAAACAAATCAGCCACTTTTCCTATAGAAACAGTTCGGACTCCCTTCTTTTGAAGCGCTTCCTGTAGCGTTAAACGGTGCGGAAGGCGAGAATAATCCTTTCGTTTCAAAGACAATCGATGAAAAGACCCCGGGGAGCCAGCAAACGGCCGGGCGATGACCCGGCCTACATTGTAGGAGCCAACACAAATTTGTTTTCGGGCCGTTTCGGACCATCGATACAACGTTTCTAGCGGAACGACATCGACGTGGGTCGCGATTTGAAAAACGCTGTCAGCTGACGTGTACAGGATAGGATTTCCTGTTTTTATGTGGTCGTCACCAAATTCTTGGATGATAACAGTGCCGGATTCGGCGCGATTTCCTAAAACCCCGCTTACCCCAATGGAGGCGCAAAAGGCGGAAACCACTTCGGTTGGAAAGCCATCGGGAAAGGTTGGAAGCGGCTCTTTGAGGTGTATTCCGGCCATTTCCCAGTGTCCAGTGGTCGAGTCTTTTCCGGCAGAGCGCTCCATCATTTTTCCGAACTGGGCCAGCGGCTTCACGACAGCTGCAACCGATTCGAGCGGGCGGATACAACCCAGTCCCATATGGGTCAAATTGGGCAAATGCGGACGTTCGCGGGCCAGAACATGTCCCAATGTGTCGCTTGCCTGGTCCCCGTAGGAGGGCGCATCAGGCTGTTCCCCAATGCCAACACCGTCTAAAACAATCGTGACGAAAACCATGTGGCTTCTCCTTTTCCGACCGTGACCTTGCGCTTCGCAAACTCGCCTACTCTACTATAATACACTCGCCCGACTCGAAGGCCTCCTGAAGGGCAGCTGTCGCGTCCGATCGAAATTCGTCAGCCGATTGATGGCGCTCTTGCAAGAGGGCAATCCCTATACTGACCCCGCCAGGGAGAGCCCGGTGGTCTTTCGGAAATCCTTCTTGAATTCGACTGGCCCATGCCGCGATTCCTGCTTTGGCTCCATGATAAAAAATACCGTAGGTCAATTCGCCGAACCGTTCAACTCGGGCGTCCACAGCCACATTTTTCAAACGAGAATAAAACGCCGATTCCAGCTCGTACACATTCTCCGAACTGTCCTCGCCTCCATTGAAATAAACCAGAGCCAATGAAAGTGGGTGTTTCTCTGATCGAGCCCTGTCCATTTCTTCGGTGATAATTTCTCGCCTCGGTTTGACCGGAGTTCCGGCATCCAAATCGGCCAGACCTCCTTCCGCTTCCGTATCTAAAATGGTTGAAACCAAACGAGCGTATTGCTCCAGGAGTACCCGAACCGAAGCCGCTTCGAGGCCGACTTCGTTCATCGTATCAACCAACAAAATGAACAGGTCATCGTACTTCTTCGGAACGACGGGCACCATGGCTACCTGCCGGACATTAATTTGCTCGTGATAATAGCCTAGCTTGGCTTTCGGAAATCCATTGGGCCCGACTCGTGGATATACCACTGGAACAAGGGCTCGATGTCCGGCCAACATGGGTTCCTTTGCCGTATAAGTCCCCCCATTTCGTGCATAGGAATTTTGGCTGATCATCACCTCAATGTGATAGCGAAGCGGAACATCCTCCTGACGTAATAAACAAACGGTATATGCGTCAATAGAGGCCCTAAGAGATCGCAATGCCGGAATCAGGACATCCGCAAATGATTGGGATGATGCTTCGGATACCATGATCCGTGGCCGGGGAGACTTGGATCGGGGCTTTCCAACGACCGGGACTTCGGCGGATTCATCCGGCAAATCTGCTTGGATGGGGTTGAACTCATAGGAATCACCAACCGCTCGCTCATCTCCGCCGTCCACCCCTTCATAATGAGTCTCTTCCAGCTTAACCGATTGCACGGGTTTGATTTCCATGATTCCAAAGGATCCCAAGTCTTCTTCAGGCTGCTCGGGAGCCTGCATAAACGCTTCCGGTACGTTCTTATGCTGACGTCTCATTTTCGAAGTAATCATTGCGCCAGCAGCGGTTAAGAGGGCTGCTGCGAGCACGTAAAGCAGCCAACCTCCCAGAACAATAGCCAAGGAGAGGGAAACGATAGCGAGAATGATAAACAGAACGCGGAGCATCCGATGATTAAAAACTATAAAATGAATGGTTAAAGCCGCAGTCTTTGCAAGCTATTGGCGCCCATAGCAAAAGTCAATTAAACAGCGAACTGATATTGGCTCCAATTGATACAAATATCTCAATTAATAAGTTATTCTGATACACATCGAAGCAATAATTCGTCATTTAATCCATTTCAAGCCTTTTTCCCGAAAAGCACACGTTTTGGCACGACCTTTGAAATTGTTTTATCCGGTAATGAAAGCCGAGACGTCGTGAAATAAAAAACTCCTCCTTGGTTACGTCTTACGATCTCTGCGATCGGCTTTGTTACCTCTGATACGTCATCTGGATGCCTCTCTGGATGGCCTTTTGAAAATCCCCTTCGAATTGGTTAATCGAAGGGGATTTTCGCATTTAAGGCTTCCTTCAACCGGACCTTTTTTTAGGTCCAAAATGAGACTGGCACGGCTTTTGACTAACCTATCTCGCATGCGCAAAACTGCGCTGGACCCAACTAAAATACTTTCCATAATGCGACACAACTTGACCCCCCAACGTTTTGATCACGCTTTAGAAGGCGCTTCTAAACGGCTCAAGTCTGTCGAGAGTACTATGCGTTTTTCCATTCCCGTTTTTGGCAACCTCTTTAGATTTAGCTCTTTTTTGGTTGTTTTAGCCTTTATTTTGGCGGCCATCCCGGCGGAATCAGAGTCAACTGCTTACACAGCGCCAATTGTGGCGTGTCAGTTAGAAGGCGCTGCCATCGGCGTTAACGGCTCGACCGTTGTGGTCAATGGAGTTACCATCACTTTCTCAAATTGGATTCCCAAAGTGGGATCGCCCGGAGAATTTGTGGGATTCACCATCAATAAACCAGGCTATACGTTTACGGTAAAGGCTGGTAACGAATTATTATCCGGCAAGGGAACGACGTGGGTTAATCATAATGGAACTTCCGGTTCGAACGTAAAGGCCATAACGAGCATCAATTTTTGTATGAACGATGGCAATCCGAATGACGAGGCGCTGTGCTACCTCATTGCGGACAACGATGGTTTTGGAAACAACAGCCCAGACGGTCTGACGAAACTAAATGAAGTATTTACCGAGCAATCGATCGGTCTGACGGGGACAGATCATATTGAAGCGCTTACGCAAGACACGTCCACTGGAATCGTTTATGGCTCAGACGACAAACGCTTTGGAAAATTAAACACCACAACGGGAGTCTTTACATTTATTGGTGATTTCGGATCAGGCGCTGGCGTTCAAGGCAACATCGACTTCTTAGACATCGATGGCCTGGCTTACGACCCCTTCACCAAAAAAATGTATGCCTCTGTCCGTCGCGATGGGAAGGACGACGTCCTAATCCAGGTTAACATTGTTACTGGTGCAGCCATACCGAACGCCTTTGGTCTTGGCAAAACCTATATAGTCGTACAAAAGATTAACGGCCTTCAGGATGTCGACGACATCGCGATCTCAACGCGAAACGGCGTTATGTACGCTATTCAGAATAACGACGGTAACGATTCCCGTCTAATTATCATTGACAAGGCAACAGGAGCCACGACGGATATTGGCGACCTCGACGTACCAAACGTAGAAGGACTTGGGTTTCACCCAGATGGTCGTTTGCTCGGAGTTAACGGAGACGCGTTTCGATCTGTAATGCAAATCCCAATCGATCCGTTTACCGGAGTAACTATTCCCATTTCGAATTTGGGTATCAACGGATGGTTAGACTATGAAGGCATTACCTGTTTAACCGAGACAGACAACACGATTCAGGGTACGGTCTTCGTCCAACCTAACTTTATCGATCTCAATCTGGTTAAAAACGCTTCCGTTACGGCGGGTGTTAGCTCCGATCAGATCCAGTATACCGTAACGGTTACCAACGACAACACCAATCCAGTAGCTGGACCGAACGCACCTGCCGGTACGGGCCAGGCTGGAATCACCGTCAATTTATACCGTGATAACAATGTTATCGGCGTATATGATGGCAATGATGTTTTCGTAGCCTCTACGGTCACGGGAGTTGGCGGAACCTATACTTTCCCAATTGCAGCAACCGGTAATTTCATTGTAACGGTCGATCTAACAACCGTACCCAACCTAGCCTACTTGCCTGCGGACAATCAGGAAGCAGTACAGTTCATTGGATTTGGCGAAATGCTGGTTGGTAAAGACTTTCATTTCTATACCTTCACGAATGCAACGGGAATCACGGTATCTGATGTATTTCCAGCCAATGCCACGTTTGCCTCTGCCGCGGCAACCGTCGGTTCCTACAATAGTGCGACGAAGATCTGGACGCTTGGAACCCTTGCCCCCGGCGCTTCGGCTACTTTGACGATCAACGCGACTACAACATTTAGTGGTCAATTGATCAATTGCGCAGAAGTTAAAACGGCTTCTCCGACCGACATCGATTCGACTCCAGGCAACGGAACAGGCAACGCAGAAGACGATCAAGACTGTGAGCCAACCAATCATGTCCGTCCGGAAGTAGATCTAAAGCTCGAAAAATCAGCTGACAAGAGCTCAGCAGAGCTCGGCGAGAATATCATTTACACGCTGACGCTTACCAACCAAAGCGTTGGAACAGCCAACAACGTGGTCGTCAAAGACGTTCTTCCTTTTGGAGTATCGTTTGTAAGTTCATCTCCTGCAGCCGTTTACAGCGCTGTCGACCATTCGGTTACCTGGACCGTAGCATCCATTGCCGGCGGAGCAATCCAGACGTTGGACATTACGGTTAAGTTCGACGGATTTTCAGGCATCATGCCAACCACCAATTGGTTGGCAGACGGCGAATACGTTTTGCGCAATCACCCGGTCGTTGGGGATCCAACTCCTCCTCCTTTCTTCGGATTGCGTTTGGATAAGCTTTTTGGTGGCAAAACACCCATCACCTTTGATTTCAACCACGCTCAATCCAATATGCGCATGCGTTTGGAGAACGGCGGTGCTACGGTTGTCATCTACGGTACCACTTGGGGTGGTCAGGACACCGGCGCTTCATTTGCACTCGCTGGCCTGTGGGACGTGTACTTCAAATATAACAACAAAGCATCCGTCGTTGTTGGCGATGATGATATTGTGGTTAAAGGCGCCAATGTTGAATTGAGCAGCGGTACCATCAGCCCTAAATACACCACGGCGGATTTTACGAGCGGACAAATCTTTAATCTGGGTGATAAAGCCGACGGTGGTTATAGCTTCCGTCTCGGAAACGAAGACAACGACCTCGGTCACCGCGGCCACAACGGCATTAGTGGATGGGGCTGGATGACACACAATGGCGACGGCGTGATGTCCTACAAATCCGCCTCTGACTGGATTTTTACAGCATTCCCAATTCCAGATGAACTCCTGAACTGCGCGCAGATCATGGCATCATCCAAACCTGATACGGATTCGACCCCTGGCAATGCTCCAGCCTACGGACAGGAAGATGACGATCCATGTTTCTCGATCCCGCGGGAGGAAGATCCATCTGTTGACATCGAAGTCAGAAAAACCGCTTCGAACCTGAATCCAGACGCTGGCGACTCGATTACGTATACCATCGTAGTGACCAATAATGGTCCGAGCAACGCCACCAATCTGGTAATCACAGACTTACTTCCTGTTGGAGCGTCTTATACCTCTCACGTTGTGAGCGCTGGTGCTTACAACAACGGAACCGGCAAGTGGACGCTTCCATCTTTGGCAGCTTCAGCTTCCGCAACCTTGAATATCACCGTCCAAATTACGGGCCCAGGCGTAGGTCTTTCCAATGGAGTCTATCGCTTACACAATCATCCCGGCAATGACCTGCAGCCACCTGGACACGGACTGCGCCTGGACGAATTGTTTGGCGGTTTGGACGGTATTACGTTTGACTTTGACCACCCAAGCTCCGAAGTATTGATGACCATCACCGGATCTACGGTTCATATCGTAGGCGAAGTGTTTGGTGGTTACGATGCGGGCGGAGCTTACGACCCAGCCCTTTCAGGCCTTTGGGACGTAGACTTTAAGTACAATGGCGTAGTCACTCAGGTGCCAACCGACGACGACTTATACGTCAAGCACGTCAACGCTCAAATTAGCTTCGGCACCATTATTCCACAGTTTACTTCAGCTCACTTCACGGCCGGAGATGTATTCGACCTAGGCGACAAGTCCGATGGTTCGTATTCATTCCGATTGGGCAATGAAACCAACGATTTGGGCTATAACGGTTTTTCCGGAATCAGCGGCTGGGGATGGCTAAGACATGGCCAAAACGGCAATCTGGCTCATACGCCTATCTCCGATTGGATCTTCACGGCTGTACCAGTGCGCGGAACCATCGAAAATTGCGCGGAGCTAACCGGACTAAATGAAACCGATAACGATTCGACGCCGAACGACGGAACGGGCGATGACTACAGCTGTGCAGTGATCTCAACTGGTGATCCATTGGTCGACCTATCGTTAGTCAAAAACGTCAATCTGGCTACGGTTGCCGTAGGCGGAGCCATTCAATACACGCTTGCTGTTACGAACAACGCAGCGGTTGGAACGTCTGCTACCAATGTAGTAGTAGTCGACTCCCTCCCAGCCGGAGTTACCGTAACCAGTACTGCACCTGCTGCCAATGTTATAATTAACAATCCAGCCGGCACCGTTACCTGGACTATTCCTGCTTTGGCACCGGGTCAAACATTGATTCTGACCCTCAACGCTCTGGTAAACACCGCAGGATCCAAAGTGAATTGCGCTGAAGTCGTATCGGCTGATCAAGACGATGCCGATGACGTCTATGACGACGGTACGGGCGAAGAGTTTGACTGCGCGATCACCAATACGAACAATCCTTTTATCGACCTTTCCGTTCTGAAGACGGCTTCCGTAACCAATCCTGGTATCGGCGACGTGGTCGATTACACGATTCGTGTCAGAAACGACGCGGGCGCATCAGCTACGGCATTTGGTATCACGGTTGTTGACAATGTACCGGCTGGTTTAACGATTCAGAGCACCAACCCGGTGATCAACGTATCGGTTAACAATGTCACGAACGTCGTGAGCTGGTTCATTCCAAGCTTAGCTCCTGGCGCAGAATTGTTCTTGCATGTCTTCGTTAAGGTTACAACGCCTGGTATCAAGAACAACTGTGCCCAGGTAATGGCAGCTACCGGATCTGATTCGGATTCCGTTCCTGGAGACAACGCAGGTGATGACTATAGTTGTGTTTCAACGGATACGCCTGCTCCGACCATCGACCTGTCCCTTACTAAAACGGTCAATAATGCGACTCCAACCGTGGGTCAAACCGTAACCTATACGCTTACGGTCAACAATGCAGTTTCAGCAACTGAATCAGCGACTGGCGTCGTTGTGAAAGATCAGCTTCCTGCTGGCGTAACCATCGATCCAGCATTCGTTAATCCTAACGTAACCGTCACTCTTGCCGGTTTGGTAACGTGGAACGTAGGTTCAGTCGGAGCTGGTGCTTCCAAATCCTTGAATCTCCCGGTTATTGTCAATATGAGTACGGCTCAGATCAACTGCGCTCAGATTACCAATGCCGATCAAGACGATGTGGACTCCGCTGTGAACAATGGAACTGGAAACGGTGAAGACGACCAGGCCTGTGTGACTATCACTCCGAACGTGATTCCTAACGATGCCATGTGTTACCTCGTTGCAGACAACGAAAATCACCTGGGAAGCGCAGACGTACTTACGTACATCAACTCGGGCGGAACAGAGTTCTCCGTTGGAATCACCGGAACGCAAAACATCAACGCAATTGAATACGTTGGGGCCACTGGTAAACTTTACGCAGCTGATGGAAGTCGCTTCGGAACGATCAATCCGGCTACGGGTGTCTTCTCAGCAATTGGTTTCTTCGGTAGTGGTCTCGGAAGTCAGGGCGCCAAAGCGTTTGACGATGTCGATGGCCTAGCCCTCGATCCGTTCACCGGAGTACTCTACGCAACGGTTCGTACGACTGCAGAAGATTTGCTGATTCAGATCAATCTGGTCACGGGAGCGGCCGTAGCTAACGCCTTTGGAGTTGGAAATACGTACGTCGTCATCCCAAGTGTTGGCGGATTCAACAATGTTGACGACATCGCCATGGAGCCTTCTACCGGTACGATGTACGGGGTGATGAACGGCGCCAGCGGCAACACGAAACTTGTTACCGTCAACAAAGCGACTGGAGCTAGCGCTCTTACAGCTACGTTAGATGTGGCTAACGTGCGCGGCCTAGCCTTCCGTTCAAACGGACAACTCATTGGCAGCGTTGCTTCTACGGGAAATCAAGCTCGTCGAATCAATACCGCAACCGGTGTGACTACATTGGTTTCCAACCTGGGTATCAACGGCAATTTTGATTACGAGTCCATCACTTGTAATACCAATATTCCAAACTTGCTAAGCGGAACCGTCTTCAAAGACAATAACGTAAATGCACTATTGGATGCCGGCGACGTTGGACAGAAAGACGTATTAGTCAAACTGTACAAAGACACGAACGGAAACGGCATTTTTGACGGACCAGACGTGTTTGTTGGCTCAAAGCTGACCGACGTCGACGGCAACTATGCTTTCTTGATCCTGTCAACCGGTAAATTTGTGGTAGTCACGGACCTTGCGACCTACCCTGCAGGCGCCGTTTTGACCACGGATAACATTGAGACCGCCAATTTCACTGCTTTCGGTCAATCAGATCTCAACAATAACTTCGGCTTCAAATTGGTCGCCGTCGTACTTGGGTCGATTGGCGATACCGTATTCAACGATGCTAACGCTAACGGCGTCCAAGACGTTGGAGAAGGCGGGATTGGCGGCGTTCTGGTTCGACTATACAATGGCGCATGCCCTGCAGTTGGCAGCCCGATTGCTACACGCGTTACGAGTCCAACCGGTAACTATACCTTTACCAGCCTACCAGCTGGCATGTATTGTGTTGATGTGGTCGACTCGACGGTTCCTGTCGGATTCGTTCACACGACGGCCAACGATCCGATGACGGTTGTTCTTGCCAGCGGCCAGAACTTCCTATTCGCTGACTTTGGCTACTACTACAACTTGACCGCGGCTCAGGCTGACCTTGAACTAACGAAAGAAGTAGATACTTCATCGCCAGCATTGGACGGCGTCGTCGAGTTCACGATCACGGTGCGCAACAACGGTCCGGCTACCGCTACGAACTTGATTGTGCGGGATATCATCCCCGTAGGTCTCGTATTCCAGGATTATACCTCGACACGCGGATCGTACGAAGCCAGCAAACTTGGATTCTGGACGATCGGTACGCTGGCAGTGGGTCAGACCGAAACGCTTAAGATTCGCACGAAAGTGGTCATCACCAATATGATTGAAAACATCGCTCAGGTATCGACGGTGGATCAGGAAGATCCAGACTCGACCCCTGGAAACGGTGTGGCCACCGAAGATGATCAAGACAACGCTATTGTCGAAAGCCGTGGACCTGGTTCCGTCGGGGATATCATTCGCTCCGAATGCGCCGACATGGGAACGGTCAACGCATTGATCTACAGCTCGTTTGACGACCAGATCTATGCCGGTACGGAAGTTGGAAGCATTCATATCTCGAATGATGAAGGCGTTAACTGGCCATCTTTCTTGCAAACGGACAACGATGCACCCGTACGGGATATCGTAGTTACCGCGGCGGGAAAGGTTTATGCAGGTTCATTTGGTGATGGCGTCTATCGCTCAACCAATTCTGGCGACACCTGGTCCAATATTGGCCCGGTAGCGGGTAATATCAACGATCTTGATCTGGATGACAACACGAATTACCTCTATGCCGCTGCTTACGGTAGCGTTCAGGTGTACAACGGATTGACTTGGTCTACCGTTGGAGCCGGCACGAACCCATTTGCGGGTCAACAAGTGCTTGCCGTTGTGTTTGACGAAAACAACAACCGAATTGTGGCCAGCTCGGTCGGTTCAGGTGTCTACAAATACCAGGCTGGTGTTTGGTCAGCTGTTAATACCGGATTGCCCAATGGCAAGGTGAACGAACTGTTCCGCGGTCCAAATGGCGAGATCCTAGCTGGAACCAATGGAGATGGCGTGTACATCTTTGGTGGCGCCATGTGGGTAGAATTTGGTCTTGGATTGGACAAAGAGCCAATTGAAAGCCTTGGTTCTGGTCCAAACGGCGAGTTATTGGCCGGTGCCCGTGAAACGGGAGCCTACTTCTACAACTTCATCACGAATACGTGGGTATCGATTGGTAACCTACCTATCTTTACGGTTGCTTCCATGACCGCAGGCCCAACGGGCGAGATTTATGCCGGAGCACCTGGAGAAGGCATCTATGTAATTACTGATTCGAACTACGACGGAATTCCAGATATCGCTTAC
Source organism: Bacteroidota bacterium (assembly GCA_027622005.1). Lineage (GTDB taxonomy): Bacteria > Bacteroidota > Rhodothermia > Rhodothermales > UBA10348 > UBA10348. The sequence continues at coordinate 16,770 of JAQBZH010000052.1, forward strand.
CAGGTGGCCGCTGCTGGACGCGTATGAATCGGGGACTTGAAAACCTCTGGACGTTCGCTATTGAACGCGCAACCGACGGCACCTTG
>JAQBZH010000053.1 GCA_027622005.1 Bacteroidota bacterium
GCCTCTTCGAGGCCGGCCCACTTTATATCAAAGCCCTTTACAAAGTTCGAAATCGAACCTTATTTCATCATGTGGAAGCCGGAAACAGTAGCTTCAACATTGTGGCCAAAACGCACGCCGAACGCGCCATTGGTTGACTTTAGCTTCCCTGCTCCAACGACATCGGCTTTAGGGTAGGTACCCACAACCGTTCTGTTTATGGAGCAGCTAACAGCGTCCGCGGACACCGTAATAGCGATTTCTTGGGAGACAGAAGCGCCGTCTTCCTTTGCGATATTAATGGCTGCATTCTCCGTCGATCTATCGCCACTCAGCTTAAAAGACTCGGGGCCAAAGCCGCGAACAATAAACTTTCCACTGCCATAAGCCATGCAGTAAAGCATAGATGATTTATCAGTGCCCAGATCATTTCCTCCTATAAAGAGGCCGTAAGGATGTGGGTGGCCAGACAAGTTTTTGAATTTTGGCTCTGTAAACTTGGCCATTACGGTGTAACTGCCATCCGCTTTTTGATTTTCTTGCCAGTAGGAAACGGAAGGACCCGTAACGGCATGCATAACGCCTTCCATTTGCATAAAACGCGATCCGTCAATCTTTGCGCCGCTAGCAGCTTCGGCAGCGTCTACCTGTCCGGTCCAGCCTTTGACAAAAACTCCGCCATTAGCGACTGCATTGGACTGGTCCTGTGCAATGGAGTAGTTGGGAGCAAACAACAAGGCCAATGCCACAATAAGTGAGGCTCTTCCTGAAATACGATTCATTCTGGTAATGTGATGTTTGGGTTCATGGGAAAGTACGTTAACGCTAAAAGTCATTGCCGGATCCATTTCTAAAGGAGGCAAAACGGGACGGACTTCAAAACGGGCTATTTTGAAACGGTCAAGGGAGAGTATCCGATCCCATCTGGCCATACGCCCGCCTGAAATCGACCCACAATTTCCAACGTCGTCAAATCGATGGATGCGACTTGGTTGAGTCCCTGGAGCGACACATAAGCAAATCGACTATCTGGGGTGATGATGAGCCCCTCTGGCGATGCTGAACCCGGAAACTCGGCCGAAACGGCTGCGCCTTCCCCTCCAATAGATATGATTTTGACGACTTCTAATGTTCGAGCGTCAATCACCCGAACCTGACTTTTTCCGGGATCGCAGAGAAGGGCATACTTGCCATTCGGCATAACGGCCATGCGATACGGGAATCCAAAATCTGCGAACGTTGCTTCTGTCTCGCCGGATAGGGTGTTGACCACGTAAACGGCTTTGTTCGCGTTACTCCCAACCCACGCGCGCTTTCCGTCGGGGGAGACGGCAATACCTTCAACCATCGGCGCCACTTTCATCACGCGACCGCGATTTCGAGCAACCCCGTCAAATTCCGTGATCGTTCCATCTACAATATTGGTTGTAAACATTCGGCGTCCCGTCGCGTCCGATGCCAACATATGTGACGCACGTTGGGTGGTGGAAAGGGTGTCAATGATTTCCCCAGTCCGAATATCAACAAACAAAAGGGTTTTCATGACTTCGCTGGTAATGGCCACCAATGAATCTCCGGGAAGAAAAAATGCGCCGTGGGGTCTTTTGTAGATTCCCAGATCAAAAAGCTGCTCGACCCTTTTCTCCTGCACATTGATCAGCGAAAGCGAGCTGCCAATGGCTCCTTGGTTGCCATAATTGGTGACGATGGCCCATTTTCCGTTTCCTGAAACCGTTACTTCGTGCGGGGCCGGACCCGATGGGAGCGTGGCTATTGCCTTACGTGAGGCTGCATCCAATAATGTGACGGTGTGATCGCTCATATTGGCCACGATTACCGTTCCCGTTTCTTGGGCGCCCACCTGATTGGGATCGATTCCCAGGCCAAGCATCAACAGTAACAAACAGACCGGGTATTTCAGGATTTGCATGGTAGATCTTTTAATTGATGGTTAACCGGGACTTTATGGGAGTGGCTTCGAAACAGTCCATTAATTGACGACAACGATGCACTACGGTCTTCCTTAGGGTTGGATTCATTCCGTTCACCTGGGTTCGTGTGCGGTTCGGCGAAATATCTGGTTTATCTATTCGTTGTAAGGCCGAACTTCGGACCAATTAGTTTAAGGAAATCAATGAAGCGATCATTTATTTGGCTTTTTAGCCTTTGGATTTGGGCACCTATCGGATGGTGTTTACCTGCCAGTGCGCAAAGCCCGCTTAAGGAACAGACAGCCGAAGTTTCCCAGCGTTACTTGGCTCTGGATGCCGAGCGAGACTATAACAAGCTGCGTGACTTGTACGCCGACGACGCAACGTTTTACGATCCAACCGGTGATGTTTTTCAGGGAGCAGTAGCTCAAGGAATAGTCCGGGGGGGAGATGCCGTGACAGCACTTCAACGTAGCTGGGGGCTTAACGGGATCGACTTCCAGCCTGAGTTGTCCTTTTATGTTGGGCAATATGCAATTCATCGAGGAATCTTTAAGGCCCAATTCGAAGGCTCATCAACGTGGATATCGATCCCATTCATAACCATACACCACGTGGTCGATGGCCGGATCCAGAGCAGAATGGATTTTGGTGAATACATCCAATCCTTCGGTTTAGGAAACGAGTTTGATGCAGCGACCTCGGAGACCGCAAAGGTTGCACCGGCCTATCTAGAAGCCTATTTCAAAGAGGATTTTAATCAGCAGCGCACATTTTTAGACGAAAAAGCCACGTTTCAGGACCCAACAGCCCAAGTATTCGGCCCGAAGTCAGGGATCGAGTTCACGGATGCCGAATCCATAGTTGAGCGGCGCAGAGAGGTGTTTCAAAACATATCCGACTTTGGGATGGATATTGAGCAGCAGTTCGTAGCCAATCATCACGCAGTGTTTATTGGGAAAATCAAGTACCAGACGGCGAATGGTACCCAATACGAACAGGACGGCGTGATCGTGATCGAAGTTCGTGGTGGCAAGGTGACCCGGCACTGGGATTTCGTGGATTACTCAGCTGGGGCGAAGTGACCGGTTACCCTTCTGTAATTGCGACGTCTAAATGATCGCTTCGTCATAACGAACGGCTTTGGACCAACGGTTGTTTAGCCGCGTCCGAAAGCCGACGTTATAGTTTTTCGAGTTGATGGATCGCCTCGGTGATGGTCTCCATCCTTTTTTCGGTGGTGAAATCGACGATGGCCATTAGATTGGTGCGGGAAAGGAGACTCAGATGGGTGGTGGATGTGCGCGAAGCTATGGATTCTGTATAGTCCTTCAAAGCCAATTGGGATAAAATGGTATCTTTGTCCCAATCAAGATTATACTGTGTCTTCTACGAAACGAAAACCCTGATGAAGCGGTGAACTATTCAAACCGCACTGGCTCTTTTCAAATGCCTGAGTTATGGATTCGAATGGAAAATGATGACTCCAATGAAAGCTTTTGCCTACAGTGTGGGAATCCGATCCTCGCAATGGTGGCCACGTGTCCTCATTGTGGTGGAAACGATTTAGAATTTGCGCGAGAGACGCTAAGGGTCCGCAGAATCGATATTGGTCACGACAATTTAACTGTTCATCAAGCCCGCGTTGTACTAGACAAAGAAATGGCCACTAGCGTTAAGAATCCGGATGATTTTTTGGTGATAGTCCATGGGCACGGATCTTCTGGAACGGGAGGCAAAATTAAAGTGATGGTCCATGATTATGCTCGCTCCATGATGGCTTCCAAACTCCTTAAAGATTTTATCAAAGGGGAAGACCTGACGCGCACTTCGGCCGCGTCGAGACGCGTATCATCAAATTACCCGCCCATCAAATTATTGAATGAATGGAACCGACGTAATTCGGGTCTGTCCATCTTTATCTTTTAACTCCTTTATTGCATCATCATGTATTCCAAAATTCTGAGTTTCGCATGAAAAACGCTGTCGATTCCATTGAATGTCCGAAGTGTGGCGAGACCATCGACGTAAGCGCGGCGCTGGCCGAGCGCCTCAGGCGGGAAAATGAAGTCGAACTTTCGTCCGCCCGAAAAGCCTTGAAAGACGCCGAAAAAGCCATAGAGGCCAAAAAATTGGATCTTGAGGCCACCATCGAGGCGGAGCTCAAGTCGAGGTTAGGCGCCGAGCGTTCCAAATTGAAGGCGGAACTCGACAAGGAAAAAAGCGAGCAGTTGGACGCCCTCCAAAAAGAACTAGCCGACAAGAGCCACAAAATCAAGGAATTCAACCAGCTCAAGGCCACCCACAGCCAGTTGGAACGACGTGTGGACGAGTTGAAAGGCGAATATGAAGCCAAAGCCCAGCAGGCCATTAACACCGAAGTAAAACGGGTCAAAGAAGAGGCGACCAAGAATGCCCGTGAAGACGCCGAACTCAAGCTTAGAGAGCGGGACAAAACCATCGATGACCTGAAAAATGCCTTGGCTGACGCCAAACTACGGGCCGAGCAAGGGTCCATGCAGTCTCAGGGTGAGGCAGGGGAATTGGCGATAGAAGAGTGGCTCAGCACGGCGTTTCCCCTCGATACCATTGAGGAAATTAAAAAGGGGGCGATGGGCGGAGACTGCGTTCAACACGTCAATACCCGTGAGCGAATGCACTGCGGGATGATTTACTACGAATCCAAGCGGACCAAATCGTTTCAACCTGCCTGGATCGGCAAGTTCAAAGAGGATATGCGCCAAAAAGGAGCTGATATCGGCGTTTTGGTCACGGAAGTGATGCCTTCTGATATGGAAAGCATGGGCCAAATGGATGGCGTTTGGGTATGTTCATTTACAGAGTTCAAAAACCTAGCTACTATTCTCAGGGCAATGGTCATAAAACTGGATGCAGCCGTCGAATCATCGCACAACCGCGGCGAGAAAATGGGCATGTTGTATGACTATATGACGGGTGCCGAATTCAAAATGACCATCGAATCCATTGTGGAAGGCATTGGATCAATGCATCAAGATTTGGAATCCGAGAAAAGATCTATGCGCCGCATCTGGAAAAAGAGAGAAAAGCAGATAGAAAGGGTTATTTTCTCTACGACCGATATGTATGGAGCCATTCAGGGGATAGCTGGCTTAAAAGCCCTTCCCACGTTTAAGGCTCTGGAGTTGTCTGTTGGAGACGAAGACGGCGATGATTTGGAATAATCTCCATATTTAATTGATCGTAGCCTCAACAAATCCGAATCTGACGCATTAAAGACCGCTACACCACCGTTACACAGCACAATAAGATGTCACTTTACAAACGCAAGGCCAGCACTCTCAACAGCATAGAAGGTAACGGCTATGCATTTTTAGTCCCCGATTCGTTCAAAGAAGACTGCCAAGGCGTTTTTTTTGCTGAACGCGAGAACCAAGAAACACTCGATGCGCTGCTTGAGCTCCCAAGCGTGGAGTTCGAAGGCGTACTTTATAAGCGTACCCAGGCCGGTACCGTTCGAGGCGTCAAGAAGACCTTGACGGTGAAAGTGGAGAAAATTGTACCCGTTTCGCTCGGTCTCAGAGCCAATTTTCGGGTGACAACAGAGGAATAAGGATTTTTCCTGGCTCCGCTAATTGCCCTACGAGTGTCGCAACAAAGTTGTCGAGAGACCCGTTAATTGGGTTCATTTCGATATTAATAAGGATATCATGCGCACCTCTGTTTGGGCTATATTTTGCATTGGATGGATGAATTGGACGGGATGTTCAGGCAGTGACGGATCGTCAGGACCCAGCGAAGTGGTGAATACGGCTCCGGTCTTTACTTCCGAGGCCCCCACGACAAAGCTCCACAATCAACCCTTTGAATACGCCATTGAAGTTTCCGACAACGATGGGGACCCGATCACCCTGACCGCGCCTGTTTTACCGTTTTGGATGACCTTCGATACGGAATCGAACACCTTGACCGGCGAACTCGGGTGGGGTCGAATTGGCACTCACCCTATTGTTCTGCGCGCTAGCGATGGTCATCTTTTCAATCAACAATCGTTCACGTTAACCGTCCAACGCGCCGAAATAACCTGCCAGCAACCTTTCGGAGACCCTACGGCCTCCCCATATATCTTACCCTACGCAACTGGCAAAACGTACACTGTCTTCCAGAGTTATTGCCCGGAAAATCCGGCTTGGGGGCATCGGAATTGGTTTGCTTACGATTTTGATACTCAAATGGGCGATCAAATATCGGCCTCGCGGGGCGGAGTCGTGATCGCAGTACGTCAAGACAATCCGGATATTCCAAGCTGTGCGGGTGGGAAAGAGAATTTTGTTTTCATTCTGCACAGCGACGGTACTGTAATGCAGTACATGCATTTACAGCAAAACGGCGTTTTGGTAACGGCTGGTCAACAAGTCGTAGCGGGCCAAGCATTGGGGAGATCTGGGAATTCGGGGTGCTCTTCTGGGCCTCATTTGCATGTCGCCCTATTCCGAAATAATACCAATTATGATCGCCAATCCTCTCTTCCGTTTAATTACAGCAATGCGGAGGGCACGCTCGACGCCAACAATGCGTTGATGCAACAAGGAGCGTATTTAGCCAAATAACGTCTGGGGCCTTTGGCCATTTCAAAGGCTAATTGGTTAGCGTTATAAGCCGGCCGTCAATGGAAACAGACCCAAATCCCAACTCCTTCCGAATCCAATCCATGGTTTTTGGTTGGTAGATAAAGGTGTGCGTTTTGTCACGTCGGTAATACCAGTTGTCAAAATTTATGGCAGGGGTAAAAAGGTGCGTCATGCAGTACAGTTTGCCCCTGGGTTTCAAGAGCGATTTTAGTAATTCGAATTCCTTTTTGGGGTAGTGAAAGTGCTCAATTACCTCGCAACAAGCAATATAGTCGTATTTATGCTCTAGGACTTCCGGCTTGTTTTCGAATATGGGGTCGTACTGATAAATCTTGTATCCGGCGTCTTGGAGGACTTTCGAAATGACTGGTCCCGTTCCCGAACCAAAATCTAGCCCAAGGCTTTCGGTCAAATAGTCTCGTAAAACGCTTGATGTAATTGGGGATACAAATTGCTGGTATTTTGCATCCAGCACATCGTTATGATGCTCTTCGTAGCGCGATTTTTCATCTTCCAAACTAGGAAGAAGTTCAGGTGCCCTGAAAATGCCGCCACACGATTCACACTCAAAGAAAACGAATTGATAGAATGGAGAAGACGCGCCCTGGCAAAGCGGGCACGTTTTATCATGGTTGGCCTCTTTAGTGATCATCTGCGCTGAATTTCCTATCTAGCGTATCTCATTCCAATCGGTTGTGGCGCGGGTCACGAATTGGTTTCCCCACGATGACCCCGGCTTTAAAGTAGGAAAGACGCGCTAATCAAGCACCGCGTTTAAGACCGCTGCGGAAAGTGGGTTTAGCTCCCCCTTTTGGTCATTCATTACCAGCCCTGACAGCAGCAGTATTATCTGTAGTTTCGTTCCAACTTTACCAATGTAGAATTGTACTTTACCTATAAATTCCTCCTACCTGCACCATCATGCGCCGGACATCATCAAAGAAAAAGTGGATATTCATTGGCTTCGCAGTTGTCGGGGCAAGTTTATTGTTGTTGGTATCCAGCGAAAAGTTTGGTGACCTGACCAACCTTTCAGGCACTATGGCTCGAAAAACGACGGTTGCTTTTGAAGAAATGTCGGCTTTTTGGGGTGATGGAACCGGAAGTGAAGCAACCCTGGGCAGTCTTGACGACGTTTTTAACGTTTCGTTTAGCGCGGCCAATCAAACCGAAGAAATAAGCCGAGAAAGCGTTTCTCTTTACTTTTCCAGGGATAAAAACTTCAGCCTGGAAGACGATTGTAAAATTGAAGAGCAAAGCGTTGTAATGGAGCCCATGGCCGCATCCGCGGTTGCTTTTCGGTCGGCGCCGAGACTGGTGAATTGTTTAGATGCGGGGCCTTGGTACGTTGCCATTCATTCCGAAAACGGTGGGTGGAAAGTTCTCGGACAAGTGTATGAAGTTGAAAGTGGAGATGGCGCCCTTGAAATAGAATCGATGGATGCCGAAGTAGCTGCCCGTGGCACTTTGTCTGTCCGTTTGCAGGTTCACCGCCAAACCGTGCAAACCGGATTTGATGGCTTATATGATTTTCCGGTTGATGTTTGGTTGAGCCAAGGCAATACCTTGTGCCTTATTGAAGCCGACGCCATTGCTGTTCCTAGGGATCCAGCCGCTCGTTGGAATCAAAGTTGGATGGCTAACCCGGTGGAACTAACCATCGATCTAAAGAAGGCAAAGTCCGTCGACGCGTCATCTGTTTCTTCTTCTCCGTTTAGTGCCAAGGCCGACCTCGAATCCGCACGAAACTGCAAAAACTGCGCCCCTCCGAAATTGGAAGGCTCCTGCAAACTTTCTGAAGGACCACTGAAAGTGACCGCTGGACCAACCAGGCAAGGTTTCCAAGTGGTTCAAGAAACCTATCACCATGCGTCCCCAGTAGTAGTCGAAACTGGTGCAGTTAAGGTCTCTGTCCACGAAGGTGAGGTGGTCCACGTTTCAAGGACAGCCTACAATCCCGGCCTCAAAAGCGTTTCGTGGACTTCGAAAAGTGTGAATGGGGAAGACTGGATTGTCGGAATGAGTAATCAGCAACTACCGGCCAAAAAGCCGTCCGAAGTGGGTTTTACGGTGTCCGCAGTGGATCTCGAAGCCGGCGTGTATGAGGCTACGGTTCGCGTGACTTCGAATGATTATTACAAATCCGAAACCCTTGTTAAAGTTGAAGTTACCGTGCTTCCAACCCGCAATGTGGTTCGTGAAGAGGCGGAACTGCCAGGTTCATTTACACTGAGTAATTATCCCAATCCATTCAATCCGACTACTACCATCCGTTTTGAGCTTCCTCAAAGCGGGCGAGTAACGCTATCCGTGTTTGACATGTCGGGTCGGCGCGTTCAGATTCTCCAAGACGGCGAACTTAGTTCGGGCGTGCATGAGGTTCGTTTTGATGCCGGCGATCTCCCTAGTGGAACGTACTTATATCGGCTTTCAACCCCGACTTTGTACACCGGCGGGCACAATTTTCACGGCAAGCTCGAGTTCAACTCGCGCCGCGGACTCGAAAAGAGTACCGAGACGCTGGTCCATCTAGTCCAGATTTGGGCGGAGAAGGGCGCGCAGTAGGACTTGAATCGAAGTATGACGTTGACGGAGGTGGCCGTTCCCTCCAGCGTCACCGATTCAAAGTCCGCAACCAAGACTTCGGCGCCGTGTTTCATTAAAATGGCATGATCCCGGGGACATATGGGCCGTAGGCTTCCGGGTCGGTAACGTCGTAGGAAGCGTTTACGTATACACTCATTTTATAGTCTCAGCTTTGGTTAATGACGAACCGAGTTATGAGTCGGTTGGCGAATTCTAGATGATCAAACTCCTTCCCGAAAACCCTAACGACTGAGTCAGTCGGAATTGTTTTGCAAAGTGTAGTAGTTCAACGACACAAGTGCAACTCGAAGGGGTATCCAAACTTAGGTTGTCAACTCCGATGCACTTCATGCCTTTTTACTTCACCTGGCAAATAAGCAAAACCATTTGACAATATCACGACCGAGGTCGAGATTGAAGTTTATCACCCCATTTCTTTCGCTATCGACCCAGTTGCCATGAGAAAATCTCTGTTTCAATTTTTCGTTTTCGCTTTATTCCTTTCTTGGCCGCTTTCTGCAGCCGGCCAATCTGGGTCATTTGGGACCTCCGTGGTCTTTGAACAAGGCGAACTCATTGTAGCTGAGCCTAACACGACTTTTCGGGAGGGTTCGGTTTACGTTTATCGTCCATCAAACAACGCGTGGTCACTTCAACAACGGATTGTCTCGCCTAAAACCGAAAGAGCAGACGGATTTGGTACCGTGCTCGCCAGAACGGGCAATACGCTTTTCGTCGGGCAGAAGAAAGGACCAGTTCACCAGTTTGAAAAACGGAACGGGAATTGGCAACATTCGGGAACGCTCGTGGGTCCTGGAACAGAAGGGGTTACTTCCGAATGCGGGCAATACGGCTATTGCAGTACGGAATTCGGGATTACGTTGGCAGCTCACGGGGATTGGCTCTTTGTGGGAGCTCCTGGCATTTCACCGCCGCGGCAACGGGACCAAGAACCGGCGGCTGAGCCAGCTGGTAAAGTCCATATATATCGCAAGGGCACGGATGGAACGTGGGCGCATCAGGGCCATATTCAGCCCAAGACAAGCACCGCCGGCGATCGGTTTGGCGCTGTATTGCATGTCGAAAATGAAACAGCCCTGATCGGATCTCCACTTTGGAATGACGCGGCAACAGGGCTGAACGCGGTCGGACAGGTCACACAATTTGCGCTACGGGGCGGACAGTGGGTTGAAACGGGTCCGCTCGCGGTTAAGTCTGAATCGGCGACCAATTTGGGGACGGCCCTCGCGGTACGAGGCGATAAAGCTTATATCGGGGCGCCGGGATGGAATGCGAGTCAGGGCGCGGTACTTCAGTTCTCGCGCAATATGAACGGGGAGTGGATTCAAACCGGTACGCTCGTACAGTACGATGGAGTAAAAGGAGACCGATTTGGAAGCGGAATCGGACTTTCAGGGGACGAACTTTGGGTTGGAGCTCCCACGTTGCGTGAAAATCTGACCGGATCAACGCTGGTTTTTCCGTTGAATAAAGATGGGATGATCAGTGGTCTCCCGACCCGAATCCACCTTGAAAAAACGGTCGAAAGAGACGCTTTTGGCCAGTACATTGTTGCGGATGGGTCCGTCGTCGCGGTTATGGCCCCGGGAATGCATCATCAATCGGGTGCCGTGTATCTCTATACAGATCCTTTAGCGGCTGGGGAGATGCTTGTGAGTCCACCGGACGCCCTCGGGGCTGTTTTGGGTGAGAAAAAGGAATGTGTTGATGGAAAAATCGGGCCTTTCGATTGCGACGATGTCGAACTGCTTTCATTTATCCCCAATTCCATCCTTCGGGCGCCTGAGAATGCCCGTGGGGTTCGTACCAATGATAACTGGGGATGGACCGATCCATCGACCGACCGCGAGTATGCGCTCGTTGGCCGTAACGACGGTACTTCATTCATCGACATCACAGATCCATCCAATCCGGTGTTGGTCGGTGATCTTCCAAAGCCTTGGGGCACACCGCCTTCGCAGCTTTGGCGAGATATCAAAACATACAAGGGTTATGCGTTCATCGTGGCCGACGGCGCCGGAAATCACGGGATGCAGGTTTTTGACCTCACGCGGTTGCGAGACGTTAAGGATATGCCGGCCCTTTTCACGCCCGACTTGCACTATACCCTCATAGCCAGCTCCCACAATATCATCATAAATGAGGATACCGGATACGCCTACACCGTGGATGGCCAAACATGCGGCGGCGGACTCTACATGATGAACATTCAGGAGCCACTTAACCCCATTTTTGAGGGATGCGTAAAGGGGGAGGGCGGAACCCACGATTCGCAATGCGTAACCTACCGGGGGCCTGATACGCGCTACGCCGGACGTGAAATATGCCTCAACTCCAATGGGAAGGCGTTTGAAATTGCTGACGTCACAGACAAAGCCAATCCGGTTCATCTTTCGCGCGCCTCTTCACCCAACGTAGCGTACATCCATCAGGGTTGGCTCACCGACGATCACAAGTATTTCTATCAGGATGATGAAGCCGATGTGGTTAGCGGGAAGGTACCCACTACGCGCACCCTGGTCTGGGACTTGTCAGATCTCGAGGATCCAATCCTGATCAACGAATTTATGGGTTCTATGCCCGCCAGCGCGCACAATCTATACTTGAAGGATGGTTTTGCGTATCAGGCCAACTACCGGTATGGACTCCATGTGCTGGACATTTCCGATCCCGAGAATCCGGTCGAAGTGGGGTCTTTCGATACGTCGCCTTATCAGGAAGGCCCGGGTTTTAGCGGTGCGTGGAGTACTTATCCATTCTATAAAAGTGGAACGGTACTGGTCACGAGCCTCCAAGAGGGCCTATTCGTGCTTAAGAAACGGGATACTGCGTTCTAAAGGTTGAACGTTGGTTGGGCTTAAAAACGGGTTTCTAGCCTAACTAGAACACATACCCCACGTTGATGACGCGAATGGTCGGGATGACTTCCAGATCGAAATCTGCGTCTTCGTCGGATATGTATATCCGTTTGAGTCCAAAGCCGACTCCAACATAAAAGTCGTCATTCTTACCTAAGACCCAACTCCGATTTACGTCAAATCCGGCGCCGAAAAACGTGCCTTCGTCGCCGACCTTTGTCATGCCGACTTTAACGCCAAATGCCCATCCTTGCAAAGGATTTCCTGAAGGGTAATACCTCCAAAAAACGTCCGCATTCACGTAATTGTCTTTCGAGCCGAAGTACGATGAGCCCCCAATCCCAGCTGTAGAAGATCCGGTAACGGCTCGTTCGTATTCTGCATTGAACAAATTGAGCAACAGGCCAAACGGGTTGGCCGATACTACCTGGATCTTGGCTTCTGGGGTAATGGGTTGCGCTTCGGCGCGAGGAGCCTCAAAGGAAACTATTACCAGCAATAAAAATGAGGCCTTAGTCAGAAGAGAAGTCATTCGGTGTGCTTTCATTGCGACAAGTATTTCGATGGAATTGGAACGCTACGGGCGTCCGAAATCTAAGCTAAATCTCCGTGGAAAATCACGTGCGGTATGGACATCTGATTTCCAGCATGGATTTCTATGCAGAAATCTTACTTTTTAGGAAGATTCAGCCGTAAAGACGCGCCTATTTCTTGTGCCTGCTTCTCTTCAATTTTCGCAGTTTCGAAAAAATCCTTCCACCGAGAAACAGATGCTCGGACCTCTTCAACGATATCGGTTGCTCTTCCTCGTTTCATCGAAGCCGTTTCAGCCACCTTTTTAAGGTCTTCAAAAGTGAATTGGTCGCGCTTACTGTTGACTGTCATTTGATGGCTTGACGTCCATTCCCCGGAAGGATTGAATGAATAAGTCAAATCGAAAGCGGGGGAAAGTGCCCACTTTCCCTTCTTGTCCATCAAAAAGGCTATGTTTTTAACATGGTCATCTTGATTTCGAGTCATGATGTTGAAGATCATTCTTCGATATTGCTCTTCAATTGAATCCATGGGCAAGTTAAGTTTACGCAGTACCCAAAGCGCCTGTTCGTAACTGTAGGCTCCGGCCATGTTGAAATCAAAATGGGCCATTCCTCCGAGCGATAGCATATGCAGCTTTTCTCCAGCTATTGTCCGGTCAAACCTTCGGCTCATAAAATGCCGGCGTCCATTCTCTTCCATTAGTCGGCATTCAGACATGTCGATGCCGGCCTCTTTGGCCATGAGGTGATAGGCGTATTCGATTGCTCCAAACCCAAGGCTATCGGAAAAGAGAGTTTCCCCCGCCCGTTTTACGCCGTCAAATTTGAGGATCCAATATTCAAATCCCGGATCATTGTCAATTTGGCCAGACCTTACTTCATTCGTCAAGGGATTCCAGGCGATTAACGCTTTGGCCCTGGCCCCCCCCGCTGATGTACCTACTCGAAGGAGCTGGGTTAGGGCCTCGCCTTCATTTCCGTTGTGGACGTCCAAAGACAAGTTTTGTCGCTCATCCAAAATCCGTCCCGCTAGATCTACGAGGGCCTCTATTTCAATCTGTGCAGATTCGTTTGACTGCGAGCCAATAACCGGGTGATATTCCAGCGCTCCCATTCCGCGCGTGCCCACATAACAAAGTCGCTCAATGGCTGTAAAATTTCCTGGGTTTCGCCCTTGCCTAACCAACCAAGCATCGATTAGGGCATTGCCAAAATTGTCAGGTAAGGAATCGGACAATAGGCCTGGAAGCCCCGAAAAGCTTTGACGGGCTAAACTTGGAAACGCGTAAGTCGATTTCGCAAGAGGCATGGTAATCGGGGCCAATTCTAGGCCACTTTGAGCAAATCGCGCATCGTACTGGAAGCTGTAGAAGTCTGCATTTGGTGCTTTGTGGACCGCACCAATGGTGCTTCCCCATAAACGAACGGCTACGGGAGCACTCATTTGTCATCACCCCATTTCCATGGTTTTGTTGCCTCGGTTTTGTTGCCCGATGCGCGTTTAGGTAGCTTCCCTGCCTGTTTTAAAAGGTCCATTGGACCTGGTTGCTGCTGAGGGAAAAGTTGTTCAAACAGCTCGAGTATATTTAGCGCCCGTAAGACCCGAATATAGTTTGTGATTTGGGCAGACTGTCCGGCTTCCATTCTCTCGAGGGTTCGTTTAGACACCCCGGCTTCATGTGCGAGCTGGGCTTGGGTCATGTTTCGAGTGAGCCGGAGAGCGCTTAACCGTGATCCAAGTTCGGAAAGTACGGCATCATCGCTTCGGTAATCGTTGCTATTGTAATTCGTCATTATTGTCGAAATATGTCTTATTTAAAGATTAAATCGTCAACGATTGCGAATAACAGGTTGTTCCGCTGATATTTAACGCTGTTCGTCAATAATGACGAATAATAGATGCCCGATGCCTTCCAACTATTGTCGTGGTAATACCGTCATTTTGCCCTTCATTGTAGCGCGGTGGCCCGGGAAGGAACAGATAATGTCGTAAACGCCCGGCTCAAGCGGAGCCGTGAATTCAATGACCTGTTCGGCTTCGTGACTAAGAAGGTCAGTCGAAACGATTACAATAGCATTTTCCGGGATGAATCCCTTTGCAAACCCATCGCCGCCCATTGCCTCGGCAAGAGCACCGACCGTTTCGCCTTGACCTGGAGGCACAATGACCAGGTTATGCGGAAGGAAGTCGTGGTTTTCGAAACGAATTTTAACTGTTTGACCTGCCGTGACAGCAAAATCAGGTCTGTTGTATCGCATTTGTTCGACTACCGTACCCACAACGATTAGCCCGTCTTCGGATTTATCTTCAAACTGCTCGGCCAATTGCTCGGGGGTCATATCGTACGGAGAGCGATCCAGGGCCTCAACCAATGCGGTTGAATCGTGATTCCACAATATCTCTACGCGCTTTGCAGCGTGCCGCGCGTGGGCTACCGGCGAGGCCAAAACCTGCGCTAGTAACTCCCGATCTTCGACGTTATGCTGTTGGTGTAGCCACAATCCCTCGAGGATGTGGTGCGCGTCCGCTTCCGAGGTTGGGTCAAACCCAGACAGCCATTTTTTGGTCGCTGCGATCACTTCCGTCGTGTTACGCTCGGAAAGTTCGATACGTGCGCGATAACGGACTCCGTTGATCGGGTCTTTGAGCTTGTCTAGGAGCACTTCTATGGAAGCGCCATCAATGTTTGCAGGCTCAGCCAGCGGCCGTCCAGTTGCTGTAATTCGGTAGATACGACCATGTTCGTGGTCCCGATTAGGGTCGCGAACATTGTGCTGCATGTGTCCGATAATCGCATTTGCCCAATCGGCAACGTAAAGCGCTCCATCATCGCCAACTTCAACGTCAGAAGGTCTAAAATTGAGATCCGCGGAATCCAAGAGATCGTCGGTTTCGGTTCCGGTCACAAAGCCCGTGCGGGAGTCAATGGCCAAGTCGTACTGTTTGATACCCAAAAACGCGATCACATTGAGCAGAATAAAATCTCCCTCCATCGAGGGAGGAAGGTGGGAACTGGATATAATACCACTAGCGGTAACGGGCCGTACGGTGTTTTCAAGCAGTTTACGCATCTCAAACGCACCTGCTTCTGCCTCGCTTGGCACTACTTGGTACGCCGTACCTCCGGTAGCATCGGTGGCATAGTGGTAGCCCCAATAGTCAAATGCCGTTCCGTGGGCGTTCGGAGAGTTGTCTGCGTGGAAGCTGAACTCGTGCGTTCTCGGGTTGAATCGATACATGCCCGACACATCCGATTCCTGGTTGTTGGTCCAGGGTGTTTCAACATTGGAGACGTTAAATACGCCCCGTTGATAGTAAATGAACCCATCAGGTCCGTAGACAAATCCGTTAGCCGAGTGATGGGTGTCTGCAGAGCCCAGAGCTCCCATCAATTCGATGCGCACGTCGGCCACGTCATCGCCGTCGGTATCCTTGAGGAATAGAAGATTGGGGACGGAGGCTACAATCACACCGCCATTCCAGAATTCAAATCCTGTTGGATTGTGCACTTTGGCAAAAGTGATGGCCTTATCGGCTACGCCATCTCGATTTTCATCCGGAAAAATCAGAATCCGGTCGTCCATCTCTTTGAGTGGCTCCCATTTGGGGTACGTAGCCCACGCTGCGACCCAAAGTCGACCTTTGGTGTCCACACTCATCTGAACGGGGTTCACGAGCTCTGGAAACATCTCTTCCGAAGCAAACAGATTGACCTCCAAGCCTTCCGGTAGGGTCATGGCGGCCATTGATTCTTCGGACGTGGCATATTTAACGGTTCCGGTTTTGCTTTCACCATCTTGAATCTGCTCCACGCCGAGATTGGTCTCAACTTGGACCGGAGGAGGGGTGTTGGAATCGTCGGGGGCGATGGTGCGGCCGCGAGCGGCCGCCCAAACCACTTTATCTCGATTGGCCGTCATGACGTCGAGCATTTCCAATTCGTGGTTCAGCACGTCGTAATTGGTTTGTCCATTCGTAAAGGCGAGAAGCGAGCGGCCTCCCCAAACATCGTTGCCGTCGGTTGCCCGGTAACGGTTGAACCAATGCCAGTTTTTATCCACCACAGCCAGACGTATGGTTTCAAGATCC
>JAQBZH010000054.1 GCA_027622005.1 Bacteroidota bacterium
AATGGACCAGTTTTTTGGGAGGAGGTCAACGTCAATCGGTGCCCGGTATCCGAGCGATTTATGAGGTCGGTGATGGTTGTAATCTTCTTACCACTGGGAAGCTTTCTCTTTCACTTCATCCAGGGTTCTAAAGACGTAGGCGTTGAGTAGTTCGCGGCGGATACTCCCATTGAATCGTTCTACATAGGCGTTTGGAGGACTATGCCCCAATTTGGAAAAAAGTGACCCCGATATGTGAACGGGCCTGACCGCTATCATAAACTTTTAGGATCTGGCAATTACGTGAAATGGGTAGCACTCTTACCGCCCAAATGCACTATCAACTTGTTCATCTAGCACATTGAATTCCAACTCACGCACATATTTCCCAGTAGTTGCAACGTCGCTGTGACCAAGCAAATCCTTCAAATCCCAAGTTGAACTCCCGTTTCGTCTCACGATCATTGTGAAAGTATGTCTTGCAACGTGAAACGTTAAATTTCCTGATATTTCCGCTAATAGTGCGATTTCTTTCAATCGTTTGTTAGTACGTGCGTTGGCACTTGACACGTACCTAAACTGGCTTATTTTATCGTGAGGGTCTTTAGTACCTAGAGGGAAAATGTATTCAGAGGACGTTTTGCGGGAGACGTACTTTGATATTATTGCTTGAATATCACTCCTAATGGGGAAACTCATGTTCTGGGACGTTTTCCCCATCGTGTATTCGACGCGTTTATTGACAATATCATCCCATTGCAATCTGGCTACGTCTCCAAACCTCATTCCGCGCCCCAACACTGCGAATACAAACACGTCCCTCGCTAAATCCAAATATGGGGATTCCGTTAAATTTAGGTTACTAATTTTCTTAATATCCTCTAACGTCAGTGATAGTTTTTTCACAGGCGTTTTTTTCGGCATCTTAAATTTGTCGTACGGATTGTCATCCCGATTCACTTCACCGACCTGCACCGCCTCGCGAATGATGCTATTGAGTACCCGATGACATCCGTGTCGTGTGTTTGGACTGTTTTGCCTGACTGTCCTCATCCAATGGTCCCAATCCACAATCAGCCCGACAGTTAAGTTTCGCCAAGGGAGTAATTCTGGTGAATTTGTGAACAGTTTGAAATTTCTTATGGTAGAAGCACACCGACGACCATAGAATATTTGCTGTGCGGCTTCCTTTTTTTCAAGCCATTTATCTGCCCACGTCCAAAAGTCTTTTACTTCACGATCCAGTAAATACTCATTCTTCCAAGTTTCGTGGGTAACTAATTCCTCGTCTCGATCCATTCTGCGGACAATCGAATCAGCTTTAGTGATTGCATGTTCAATGCATTCATTAATTTCCTTAAACAACGGATGTGATTTTCTTACTTTTCCCTTGTCTGCCAGCCAATGCTTCTCAGTCGTTCTATACTTCAAGCTGATATAGGATTGATGGTTTCCTACATGAAGGCGGAGTTGGATTAAATACTCGCCACCCGAGTTAGAACGATGGAGAATTACAGCTTTGGCAGTTGGCATTTTGATATTTGCACAGTGTTTTACACAATGAAATGTATAATTCAATAGCAATCAAGACCATTCACAACCAACCTAAATACGCACTAAATTGCATTTTACACGTCATTACGAATCATAAGCAGTCACAATGATTCATAAGTGTGCCCACGGCAAGATTCGAACTTGCGACACCCGGTTTAGGAAACCGGTGCTCTATCCCCTGAGCTACGAGGGCTTGACTTAGTTTCCGAAAATACACCCTTTTTCAATCAGAATCGCCCCGCATGTCACTAGATATTCTGACTCTACGAGAAGATACTCCCGGTTCCGACTCGGTTTTGCACTTTAATAATGCCGGAACGGGCCTTATGCCTCGACCGGTTCTATCTGCCATCACCGATCATCTCCATCTGGAAGCAACCATAGGTGGATATGAAGCTCATTATCAGTCCAATCATCTTTACAATGACACGTATACCGCCATCGAGACATTGATTGGCGCTCAACCAGGCGAAATCGCGCTGGCTGAAAATGCGACGCGGGCGTGGGATCAGGTGTTTTACGGGATGAAGCTGAAGCCCGGCGATCGGATTATTGCCGACCAGGCGTCTTATGCAAGCTCCTATCTTGCCATGTTGCAGCGCGTTAAAAATGATGGAATTGTTATCGATGCCATTCCAAATGACGAGCACGGGCAAGTCGATGTCGAGGCGTTGGAAAAACGTATTTCAAGCCGTACTCGGATGATTTGCGCGACCCATGTTCCGACGAATAGTGGACTCGTAAATCCTGCCGGGGATATAGGTCAGGTAGCTCGGAAACACGGAATCCCCTATGTTTTGGATGCCTGTCAATCGGTGGGGCAAGTACCGGTGGACGTCGAAACAATTGGTTGTGATTTTCTCTCTGCGACGGGACGAAAATATCTGAGGGGGCCTCGTGGAACGGGATTTTTGTACGTTCGAACGGCGTCCTTGGACCTGGTAGAACCCCCGTTTCTAGACCTCCATGCGGCTGTTTGGACTAAAATGAATGAATACGAAATGAGACCTGATGCTAGCCGCTTTGAAAATTGGGAGGGGTACGTAGCTGGGAAAATCGGACTTGGTCGCGCGGTTCGATATGTACTGGATCTAGGGCCTGAGCAAACGTTTGCCCGAATTGCGATGTTGGCGTCTAGTTTACGAGATCGGCTTCGCGCCATTCCCGGTGTACGAGTTCATGACATCGGTCTCGTTAAAGGGGGCATCGTGACCTTTTCTCACCAACACAAAGATTCACAGACCATCAAACAGGCCTTAGACCGTGAAAAAATGAATGTCCAACTTTCGTTTCCGGAATGGTCTCGACTCGACGCGGAGACGAGGGGACTACCGGTTATGATTCGGGCATCCGTTCATTATTACAACACCGATGAAGAAATCGACCGGTTTTGCAATGGCATCGAGAAAATCTGCAAAAGTTGAATCCAGCGCCCGTGAATTCTACATTCCGGCACCCACTAATATCCAACGCCATTGAAAACAGCTCTTCCTAGTTCAAACAAAACCATATGGGCCTGGTCCCTTTATGATTTTGCCAATTCCGCGTTTACGACGCTGATAGTGACCTTTGTCTACGCTACTTTTTTTGCGAAAGGTATTGCTCCAGATGAACAAACCGGTACCGATCTTTGGTCGACGGGAATTACCATTTCAGCGATATTGATCGCGTTGTTCTCCCCTTTTTTGGGAGCGTTAGCGGACAAAGGAGGCTATCGAAAACGGTTTTTGGCCATTTCTACCGTGGTATGTATCGCCGCGTCGGTGGCGTTGTTTTTTCCGCAGAAGGGACAGGTATTATTCGCAATTACCGTATTTGTGATTGGGAACGTGGCTTTTGAGATGGCGAACGTTTTTTACAACGCCTACTTGCCTGATATCGCCCCACTGGAGAAAATTGGGCGTGTTTCCGGCTACGGATGGGCCCTAGGATACGTCGGTGGCCTTCTTTGCATGGTTGCTGGGCTGTTTTTTCTCGTCCAGCCCGATCCGCCTATGTTTGGCCTAAATGCGGACACCGACCAACACATTCGGGCCACCAATCTATTGGTAGCTGCTTGGTTTGCGCTTTTTAGTATTCCCATGTTTTGGTTGGTTAAGGATCGGAAGGTTGAAAATCCTCCTCCCGCCTGGGAATTGATGAAGGGTGCCGCTGCTGATTTGGCTCGTGTTTTCAAAGAGATTAAAAAATATAAACAGGTTTTTCGCCTGCTGTTGGCCAGGCTCCTTTACAATGATGGGTTGGTTACGATTTTTGGTTTTGGTGGACTTTACGCTGCTGTTGTCTTCGATTTTACCACGAGTGAGATCATCATTTTTGGAATCGGACTCAACATATCGGCAGGCTTTGGAGCGTGGGTTTTTGGGTTTATGGATGACAAGTTGGGCGGTAAACCGACCATACTTGTATCCATTGTCGGTCTCGTGGCCGCTGCCACATTAGCAGTTTTAACGACCAGCGTTTTCTGGTTTTGGGTTTCAGGATTGGGCGTCGGCCTATTGGCCGGGCCTAATCAATCGGCCAGTCGGTCCCTTTTGGGACGGTTCACACCTCTTAATCACGAAAATGAGTTTTATGGCTTTTTTGCCTTTTCCGGCAAATTCACTGCTTTTTTAGGCCCGTTTTTGCTCGGAAAAATGACCCTTCTATTTGACAGTATGCGTGCCGGCGTGGCCGTGGTAGTCGTATTGTTTATAGTCGGAGGTGTCCTGCTTTTGAGAGTGGATGAAAAAGAAGGAATTGCTGCGGCGGAGCGAACATGAGTCGGGTAATTGGTGACATTGAAAAGTTCGTTCATGAGTGGGCACCAAAGGGCTCTGCCCAGTCGTATGACAATGTGGGCTTGCAAATTGGACGCTTGGACCGGCCGGTAACAAAGGTCTTGATTGCGCTTGATCTTACGCCTCTAATCATCCAGGAGGCGCGAGAATTAGGCGCAGAGCTCATCATCACCCATCATCCGCTACTTTTTAAACCTCTCAAATCGTTAACAGGATCGTCCCTTGTGTCTTCGATGGCATTGGAAATGGCTGAAAGCGGCATGGCTCTTCTTTCGGCTCACACCAATTTAGATTGCGCGAGAGACGGGGTTTCTTTTGAATTGGCCCGGACATTGGGTCTTTCCGATGTGGAGTTTCTGTCTGGCCTCGAGGAGACACTTTTCAAGCTCGTCGTCTTCGTCCCCCCGGAGCGTGCAGAGGCCGTTCGCAGTGCAGCGCATGAGGCTGGAGCAGGTCAGATTGGAAAATACAGCTATTGCTCTTTCTCAGCCGGTGGAACGGGGCAGTTTAAACCCGGGTCGTTTGCGCAGCCTTTTATCGGTGAGGCAGAAGGACCCATCGAAAAAGTGTCCGAGGTCCGCATTGAAATGCAAGTGGAAAAGTGGCGCGTTGAGGCCGTTTTGGAGGCCGTAAAACGCGCCCATCCGTATGAGGAAGTAGCCTACGATTTGATTCCACTCTCGCAAAAAAGCGAAAATGTCGGCTTGGGAGCCATTGGCTGGTTGCCTAAGCCCCTGGTTTTGGATGATTTTTTAAATTTGACTTCGGCTCGTTTAAACAACCCAGCCCTGAGGTTCGCCGGCCATCCCTCCCAAATGATTCACCGGGTAGCCGTATGCGGCGGATCTGGATCTGAATTTATCCCTCTTGCTTTAAGAGCCGGTGCGGACGCATACGTCACCGGGGATATTTCTTATCACCCGTATTTTGACGTTTTGGGGACCGATGGTCAGGCCAAGATGGCTCTTGTTGATGTCGGTCATTACGAATCCGAACAAATGACGGAAGATTTACTGGTCGCAAGACTTTCTGCTAAGTTTCCCGACATAAGCTGGAATAAAACCCGTTTGAGATCGTCCCCTGTCGAGACGTGGGTCCGTCGCTCTACGTAAGGTTATCACAGAATTCTCAATATGGGGTATGAACCTTATCCCATATTTAACGTTATTTGGTAGTCTGTACTAAAACGTAAATCTGGCGAACCGGAGCATGGCAAACACAGCCCAAGAGCATTCAATCCGAGATCAGCTAAAAGCGCTGATTCGTTTGCAACACATCGATAGCAAAATCGATCAAATTAAAAAGCTTCGCGGAGATCTTCCGGACGAAATCCGGGATATCGAAGACGAAAAGCAAGGACTTTCCACTCGTTTGGAAAAACTTCAGCAGGAGCAAAAAGAACACGCGACAGGCAAAGTAACAGCCGTTTCGGATGTTGTCGAAGCCGAAGGCCTTATTAAAAAATACGAGGAGCAACAGCTTCAAGTTCGTAACAATCGGGAATACGATGCGCTTACGAAGGAAATTGAAGCTCAAAAGCAGCGTATTACGGATTCAACAGCGCGGGGCATTGAAATTGAAATGTCCAAACCGTTGCAAGACGCCGCAGTTGAAGAAACCAGCGCAAGATTGGCTGAATTGACCGGCGTTTTGGATCAGAAGAAAGGCGAGCTTAACGAGGTCCTAGAGGACACAAAAAGTGAGCAGTCAGATCTGGAAAAGACCCGGGCTAAAGCCGAAAAGGAAGTCGATGAGCGCTATATGCGAGCTTATTCCCGACTTCGTTCTCGCGTAAGGGATGGTCGCGCAGTAGTTCCGCTTGAGCGCGGCGCCGCCGCCGGCTTTTCGGTTCCGCCACAGCGTCAGCTCGAAATTCGTCAACGCAACCGCATTGTTGCTTGCGAACACACCGGACGAATTGTTGTGGATGGTGACTTGTTCACCGAGACAACGAAAGATTTTAAATTCTAATTCGCTGATTGGATCATCGCGCCTGCGTAAGCAGGTGAGGAAAGTCCGAACACCATTAGGGCACCATGCTTCCTAACGGGAAGGCACTACTTCGGTAGTGACGGCACGTGCAACAGAAAATAAACCAGCCGATGGTCTTTCGGGACACAGGTGATGGGTGAAACGGTGGGGTAAGAGCCCACCAGCAGTGGGAGTGATCTCGCTGGCTAGGTAAACCCCATGGGGTGCAAGGTCACGCAGCATCGCGTACGCACTAGCGTACGGGGACGGCCCGTCCTCATACTTGTATGGCGATGCGGGTAGACTGCTAGAGGCTTCCGGTGACGGGAGTCCCAGATAAATGATGATCTCATCCAAAGGTGCGCGGTCCCCGATGGATCAGACAGAATTCGGCTTATAGGTCAGCGAAGACCGCACTTTTTATTTCCTGGTTCGTATCGGGTCTATTTGGGGCCGAGAATCGGCTACTGCCCGCGATCTGCCCCGCACCCAACGAAGATTCAGCGCCCTACCTGAAAAAATGGGCGGCAAAAAAGTAGCGCAAAAAAGAGGGGCGAACCGTTCGGTTCGCCCCTCTTTTCAATTCTTGTCCGAATAGCGGCCCGTGCTTACTGAGGGGTAGTTTCGGCTGGAGCTGCCGGTGTGGTCGTCCCGTCTGTTGCGGGCGTAGTACCTTCGGTTGGAAGCGAAAGGACCGGGGCTTCAACCTCCCCGGATTGGCTTTGCTGCTGAATCACGGATCCTGCGCCTTGCTCTGGTCCAATCACGAAGTTGGACAATATGCACAAAACGATAAACGCACTAGCAAGCGTCCAAGTGGCTTTTTCCAGAAAATCCGGAGCTTGCCGCGAGCCTAAAATTTGAGTTGTGGCACCGCCCGAAGCAATACCAGCTAAACCACCGCCTTTGCCACTTTGTAGCAAAACTACCAACGTTAACAAAACGGCGATGATGGCAATGATAACAACTAAAAATGCAAACATGGATCAAATAGGGTCATTTTGTGGATCTTAGTTTTACCTCAGGGACGTCCAGAGGAAAACAATTCTATCCCACCTTTAGCCTTATAAGTTAGGCACTAAATTGATTCTAATCAATACTAATCCGCGCCGGAATCCCGGTTCTTGAAGGTTTCATCCATCTTTTTTGGCTTATACGCACTGTGAGACTACGGACAATGCTGCAATGGCAGCCGTTTCTGTTCTCAATCTTCGGTCTCCCAGCCAAATATGGTTCCAACCGGCCTGTTGTGCGGCACGTACTTCATCATCCGTAAACCCTCCTTCCGGGCCGACTAAAAGGCCAACTCTTTGCGGCCGATCCTGCAAAAACGACGATATCCGCGGAGCATCGGAAGATGCCTCATGACAGATCATCCGACAGGACAAATCTGTCGTCGCCTTCAACATGTTGGGGAACTTGGTCGGTGAATCTAACAAGGGCAACCGACTTCTTCCGGACTGTTTGAGCGCCGCGATGCAAATGGCTTCGGCCCGCCTGGCGTTGAATGCGTTTTTTTGCATCCGGTCAGTTATCAGAGGAGTAATTCGAGATACACCCAGTTCAACGGCTTTTTCCAAAAACATTTCCCATCGAGATGCCTGTTTTAGAATTCCTACCCCAATATGGATAAAAAAGCTAGGCTCACCTTCATCCAATGTTTTGGACCGAATGCAAGCAACCGTCCCTTTGTTAGTGATGGTCTCTATTTCCGCCAAATAAGTACCTCCTACCCCATCTACCACAGTCACTTCATCCCCAATAGTTAGTCGCAACACCTTCGAGGCATGCCGTGCTTCTTCCGTCGGGAATACGATTCGGTCCACCGTAATCAACTCAGGGGGTACAAAAAATCGGTGCTTCGCAAAACTGGTCATGTGTACTACAATCCAAATGATAGCCCGAGATGTATTCGACCATCTCGAAACGATTCTTTCGTATTTAAGGCATAAGAAATTAAAATGGGACCCATGGCCGAATCGAAAGCAAAACCTACTCCAAATCCAGGATAAGTCGTCGTTGTGCTTTTAGTAGAGAGAGCGGCTCGTGTTTCCAGCAATCCCAAATCATAGAAAGCGAATCCGTAGGTTCGATCATCTGAATAAAGTCGAAGCTCTGTGAACGTCCTTGCCGCCGATCGACCGCGGAATTGGTTTTCATTATAGCCCCGCAAGGATCGCGCACCTCCTAGTCGCACCAATTCGCTTTCATCTAAAAAATCGGCGAATGTAAATCGACCATCTAACCCTACAAGTAAACTCCATCTGTTTCGGAAGGTCCAATATTTTCTAACCTCCATGGTGACGCGTTCCTGGCGTTCAGAGGTTTTGACTAAAACAGAGTCCTGGCCTACGACCCGACGATTCCTCTTGCTCTTTATCCCGGATTCGACTTTGGCTATAAAGTAATAGCCCCTTCTCGGACTGGCCGGGTTGTCTAGGGCTGAAAGCCTGGTTTCGACACCAAAAAAGGTCCCTTCAGACGAAGAAATGCGCTGTTGCCCATCTATCCACGTTTGCCCGGCCCCGAGCGGCTTGGCTCGTTCTCGATGAAGCTGCACTTCTACTACTAAATTTGATGGCAATTCGAGTCCAAGTCCAATCTCAAAGTCGTTTGTACTAAAAGTAGAATCCTGCTGAAAACCTTCAAACCTGGCACCTACGGATACTGGCCAGTTGCGCAAACTCGGCTCTCTCGCGGCCACAATGACGCCGCTCGACTGATTTGGAAGTCGATCCACCTGAACCGAGAAAAACCGACCTCGGCCAAAAGCATTAAGTAAGGTAATGTGACCACTACCGATAAATTGAGAACCACTCTTGGATCTGCTTGGGAGACCCGCTCCTTGGCCTGGAGCGGACTTAGGGAGTATTCCCGCAGAAAGGTCGAACGACCCGGCCGGACGCGGAATGGCCGGGACCACAAGTACGGCGGATGAATCGGAAACTAGATCGAAGCGAGGGGTTCCTATTTCCAAATGTAATCCAGCCGACAAAATGGCTGATCGAATCCTGGAAAGGGAAATTCCCGAAGCTGGCTCTCCTGTCCGAATACCGGCCAATTTTGCGGAATAAGTAGATTGGGTCCTCGAATCCCCCTCCAAGATCACGGCCTCAATAACGTAAGGCCGCCCGGTTTGAAGTTCGAGCACAACCTCCCACCCATCTGCCCTTTTCTTAAACTCCCGCACCTCGATCTGCGCCGAGAGGTAGCCTTTAGAGGATGCCTCAAGCAATACATCGGCAAATAGTTGCTCCAAAGATTGAACGGATAGGGCGCGCACCCCGCTCAATCCTTCTGGATCGTAAACAAAAGGCCCCCCTTCAACGACTATAGAGGATTGGATGATTGACTGAGCGTCGCCTTTGCTAACGAATACAATCTTGTTGCTCCAATTGACGGAATCTACGTGCGCCTCAAAAAAACCGAGGTTGTGGAAGTGATTCATCAATCCTGAATTCCACAAATGATTCGAAGGTTCGGGAAATGGTCCTACTAGAGGCCAAGGTTCGTATCCCTGCTCGGAGAGGACCCGAAACTCCGAAGTTTGCCCTGATCCGACATCAGCGGACAAGGGCAATAAAAAGGCAAACACTAATGCGCGGATCAACCAAAGGATGGCCAAAGGGTGGCCGGCCTGGTGCACTTTGATAGCCGAAGTATGAATGTGATCCCGATTAATTGGAAGTGGAGTTTCAGTTGATCGTATGTTGTACCATCGTGGAACGTTCGAATTCCCTGGCAGGTTGGTCTGATACTTTGGAAATAAACCGCGGGTCCAAATACATCGAATAGTCGCGTTGGATTCAAACTAGTTTGGAAATAGCACATTGCCCATCGATTCTCTGCCTTTTGTAGCTGCCGATTTTCAAAAGGCCCTATCTACATGGTTCCAGCTAAACAAGCGGGATTTACCGTGGCGAAGGACGAAGAATCCATATCACATATGGCTTTCGGAAGTCATTTTGCAACAGACACGCGTGGATCAGGGCTTGCCTTATTTCTTGCGATTCATAGAGCGGTTCCCGTCCATCGAAATCCTTGCAAACGCGAGTCTTGACGACGTTTTACAGCAATGGGAAGGTCTAGGCTACTATTCGAGAGCCCGCAATTTGCGCAAAGCAGCTCGGTTCGTAGTCGACGAATTAGGCGGCCAGATTCCATCTACGTATGACAGCCTCTTATCTCTTCCCGGTGTCGGGCCGTACACGGCGGCAGCCATTTCATCGATTGCCTTTGACCAGCCCCACGCGGTCGTAGATGGAAACGTGATTCGCGTTTTGTCTCGTTTGATTTCTTTTTCTGATGATGTTTCGTTGTCGTCAAGTAAAGCCCGATTGCAAGAGCTGGCTAACCTACTCTTGGACAGCGATCGTCCAGGCTCTCACAATGAAGGCCTGATGGAGTTAGGAGCGTTGGTGTGTACACCAAATCCTGATTGCAAACATTGTCCCGTAAACGCGTTTTGTAGTGGTTTTAAAGCCGGTAATCCAACTTCATTTCCCGTTAAAAGGGCCGCCAAAAAAACGCCCCATTTCGATATTGCGGTCGGAGTCATCGAAGATGAAATGGGCAGAATTTACGTTCAAAAGCGGCGCGAAGACGGTATGCTGGGCGGACTCTGGGAATTCCCGGGAGGAAAACAAGAAGCTTCAGAATCTCTGCAGGAAACCTGTCGGAGAGAGGTGTGGGAAGAAACGGGGATGGAAGTGAAAGTCGGTAAACACATAGCTTCCATCAATCATAGCTATTCGCATTTTCGTATCACTTTGCATGCATTTTCGTGTGCTCAAACGGCGCCAAGCCTTCCAACATCGACCTTAGAATGGGAGTGGGTAGTAAACGAACACTTACAAGCATATGCCTTTCCAAAAGCCAATCGGGACCTGATCAACATTCTCACTGATTTGACCTCCTTGAGCGAGGGAAATCAAGAGTGACGGTATTCTCATAGGCGCAAGGATCGAACGCCTTGCTGATAAACTCACTTCCATTGTCAACCTCAATGCGTCTTGGCGCCGGGGGGGGGTCGCAACACGGTAAAGTGGCGCAATACCCTTCAAATGCCTTTATATGCTACACCCGAGTCACTTATTCGCTTAACCTGTGGCGCGATATCCTACCTATTGGCGCAATTGATCGATTTGTGGCGCGATTCCTCCCCCTCACGGCGCGATATGCCCCAATTTGGCGCCATTCCGTCTATTTAAAATGATAGAAGACTAATTAACACTAGCACGGGGGGCGGGTAGTTGCAATACCTTTGGTACCGGACGCCTTGACCTATCTCGCTCGCTCTGACCTATCCCGTTCGCTTTGACAAATCCCGCTCGCAATGCCGACAGCCCCCTCTTGGAATCGCGCCACTTTTACCTCGGCGCTTACCCCCTAACATCGAAGAACGCCCAATTCTCTACTTCAGACTGGGTGAAGACTTGGGAGGAGGTTAATCGGGCTACAGGAACTCCATCAGCCACAATGGATTAGCATGTTAACACTCAGCGAGTTATATGGATATTGACATCAAATTTTGGCTGGCCATACTGGCCATCTACCTCGTGCAGCTTTTCTTAGGCAAAAAGAAAAAGCCGGTTCAAACGGATGGACCAGTACTACAGCCCAAAAGGGAGCATTATGAAGTCGATAGGGGCGGGTCGAATGAATTTCATGACGCCCTCGCGGAAATATCGACGATGCTAACCGGAAGGCCGCCTGAATCGAAAAAACCATCCCCAAGATTTGAAACAGTCCCAGCGGAAACAGTTACGCCTAGATTGCCTCAAAAGTCAGAACTTCCGAAAAAAACGCCTTCCATTAACGTACGACAATCATTTTTTGATGATGTGTTGGAGAAAAAAGAGTACGTAGCGTTTCATAAACCAGACATTTTTCGTCCAAAAGCGACTTCGGTTTCTGGTGTTACGTCCAAAAGTCGGCCTGCTTTGTCAAAAGTAGTATCAACCGATCTGCATAACCGGACCAAGATAAAAGAAGCTATGATTCTCGCCGAAATACTCGGACCACCCGTCAGCAGACGCCCAAAAGGGGGAAGACACTAGTTAAAAGGTCGAGGCCAAACGCGAGCGCAGTCACCCGATCCAATTATCGCGATTATCGACTATAAATCGTTGATCGAGTCAAAAGAAGTAACCTCGTCCCCGCCCTTCTTGAACATTTTTGCAGCAATTGCACCGCCAATGGCGCCAAATAACCCGGAAACAATGCTGCTTATGCCGATTCCTTGGGCATAGTCCACAAAAGTCTTTTCTTTGGTCATGGCCGCTTCCATGGCTTCTAATTGCTCAGGTGGCATTTGATCGCCAAACTTGCTAATCATGAATTCGACCCACGCCGTTTCATGATTGATGCCAGCTTGCATCAGAATAAAATTCAAAACGGTCGCGATCAAAAGACCAATTAAAGCCGCAAAAGCCCCTATTTTTGCCCCGTGTCCTGTTGGAACCGTCAATTCATTGGTGTCGGTGTAGTGCCAAACGGCGACCACAGCCCCCACAACAACCCCTAAGCAGCAAGTGATAATGCCAAGGTAGGACGTGCTCAATAGACCAGCGACTAAACCACCTAGAATGATCGATTGTTTGGTATCAGGCATATCCGAAAAGTTTTTTATTAGAATGGACAATGAGAGAAATTAGCAAAACTAAGCTTCCTTAAAAAGAGTCGTTTGTCGTTTATACAAAGAAGAAGCAATGGCTCCGCCGATCCCACCAAACAACACATTGGAGGGAATTTGAAACAGAAAACGGCCAAGGGCCCCGGGACCTCCATCCACGGTTAGTTCAGGAGCGTTGCCAGCAATTCCTATGACGCCTTCAATCAATGCCAGAAAAAAGGTGTACAAAAACTGAGGCACTGGGTCAAAAATAAAACCGCCGCTCCACCAATAACCGATCACCAAATTAAACCCAAACATGATTGCGGCAGCTAAAAACCCAATAAAGGCACCAAATCTTATCGCGTAAGTCGTTTCCAGTTTAATTTCTTCATTTCGGCCCACCAGGAAGGCACCCTGCAATCCTCCCGCGACAACTCCCAGACAGCAGAATGCATTGGCGTATCGAATCGGGTAGATCGAAAATACCAGAATCACTAAAACTCCGAAAAATATGGGCCAGGCCTTTTTCATTCGGTACGGCTCGGCAGTTTAGATTTTTTGGTGATAGACTCCGTGCACCAATCCACCAATGCAGCTACCAAAAAATAACCGGCACCAAGGCCCATTATAGCACCGGTTATGATTCTCGATGTTGGATTGTTTTGCCAGAGGCCAACCACATCGCCCCCCCAATCCACTACGGCAGGTAAGACCATCATCAGAAGAAATAATGGGGCGGTTTTTGAATTAAAAGGCCATGCACCACGCACCGATCCAAACACTAAAACGGCGGCAGGTAGTCCCAAATAGGTCCCAAAACATCTATGGCAAACTCCCAACGATATATTATTGAAATGAGGACTTCGACCTTCCAATTGATGACAAACACTTGAGAAAAGCTCCATTACAACGCCTCTCATCCCCGCAGAAATGAAGGGAGGGCACGCAGCAAGTAAAACCAGACCTGTAGTCACCGCGAATGCAAGCGACCAGCCTTTTCTAAATCCTAAGGGAAGTTGGGTATTACTGTCGTTCATTTTGCCGAAGAACCGACGGGCGTCTTTAATCTGCGAACCGCTATACTAAGAGGTTCATTGAAATTTAATCGGTAATCGGTCTGAAACCAATTTATCACCAGATTCCGGACAATATAACACGGAACACCACCCGATGAAGTCGGGTTGTACTATGCTCCGGGAGCCACACTCCCACCTATTTTTTGGCTGGTCTTTAGCACTCTCCCACATAGAGTGCCAGCAGTCGAAGCTTGTATATCATAAACTAGAACTCAAAACGAGGCAGCATTCCATGGCTAGCATCAAACCTTTAGGCGATCGCGTAGTGGTCAGACCACAACCCGCCGAAGAAAAAACGGCCAGCGGTCTATTCATCCCCGATACCGCTAAAGAAAAACCCCAGCGGGGCACCGTCCTTGCGGTAGGCCCAGGCAAAGTTGAAAATGGTGTCAAAGTTGACATGACCGTTAACACAGGAGACATCGTCCTTTACGGAAAATATTCCGGAACGGAAATCGCGATGAACAATGAAGATGTTCTCATCATGAGAGAGTCTGACATTTTGGGCATCGTCAACGACTAAAGCCGCCTTCCCCACCAATTGTCTCGCCTTTGCACATCGTGTGCTTGAAAGTCGAGGTCGTTCACGAACGATAACCCAAATAGAATAGTATGTCTAAGCAAATCATCTTTGATACCGAAGCCCGCGCCGCCCTAAAAAGGGGTGTTGATAAGTTGGCCGACACGGTAAAAGTTACTCTTGGCCCTAAGGGTCGCAACGTCATCATCGAGAAAAAATTTGGCGCGCCAACCGTTACTAAGGACGGTGTTACGGTTGCTAAAGAAATCGAACTTGAAGACAGAATTGAAAACGTAGGCGCACAAATGGTTAAGGAAGTTGCTTCCAAGACCAGTGATGTTGCCGGCGACGGCACGACGACGGCAACCGTGTTGGCACAGGCCATCATGAACGCAGGACTCAAAAATGTCACCGCAGGTGCCAACCCAATGGACCTCAAGCGCGGAATTGACAAAGCAGTTACCGCCGTCGTTGCCCAGCTTCGTGAAATGAGCCGCGATATCCAGGACCGTGACAAAATCGCACAGGTTGCTACGATTTCTGCCAACAACGATCCAGAAATTGGAAATGACATCGCCGATGCGTTTGAACGCGTTGGAAAAGAAGGTGTTATTACGGTTGAAGAAGCAAAAGGCATGGAAACAACGCTTGATGTTGTTGAAGGAATGCAGTTTGACCGCGGCTACCTGTCCCCGTACTTCGTTACCGATGCGGACACCATGGAAGCTGTCATGGAGAATCCTTTCATTTTGATCCACGACAAGAAGATTGCTTCAATGAAAGATCTTCTTCCCGTGTTGGAGAAGGTAGCTCAGCTAGGTCGTCCACTCGTAATTATCGCGGAAGACGTAGAAGGCGAAGCATTGGCTACTTTGGTAGTTAACAAACTTCGCGGCACGCTTAAAATTTCTGCGGTTAAAGCCCCAGGTTTTGGCGATCGTCGTAAAGCCATGTTGGAAGACATCGCTGTTTTGACGGGCGGAACCGTTATTTCGGAAGAAAAAGGCTACAAACTTGAGAACACCACTCTTGAGTATTTGGGCCAAGCTCAGCGCATTGTGATGGACAAAGACAACACAACTGTTGTTGACGGCGCCGGCGATGCTGCACAGATCAAAGCACGCGGTGCGCAGATCAAGCAGCAAATCGAAAACACGACTAGCGATTACGACAAAGAAAAACTTCAGGAACGCCTCGCCAAATTGTCTGGCGGTGTTGCAGTACTTCGCATTGGCGCAGCTACTGAACCTGAAATGAAGGAGAAGAAAGCCCGCGTGGAAGATGCATTACATGCTACGCGCGCAGCAATCGAAGAAGGAATCGTGCCAGGTGGCGGTGTTGCTTACCTCCGCGCGATCAAAGGATTGGACAAAGTAAAGACCGACAATGAAGACCAATCAATTGGTGTTTCGATTGTTCGCCGCGCTTTAGAAGAGCCACTTCGCCAGATTGCAGCAAACGCAGGATTTGAAGGATCTATCGTTGTCCAGAAAGTACTTGAAGGCAAAAATGACTTTGGCTTCAATGCACTCAACGACACGTACGGTTCGATGATCGATGCAGGAGTTATCGATCCTACCAAAGTCACGAGAACAGCTCTTGAGAACGCAGCATCCGTATCCGGATTGTTGTTGACCACGGAAGCTGTTATCGCAGATCGTCCAGAACCAGCCGGGGGAGGAATGCCAGGTGGCGGTGGTGACATGGGCGGCATGGGAGGCATGGGCGGATACTAGTTTATTTGGTTTGCATGTCTCTGGGCACTTGTTACGTGATGGTTGGGCGAAGCCCAGAATCACGTGACCAACTTAAGGGGGCCCAACCGACATGGAAACGATCAGTTTGGTTGGTTTGCATGTCTCTGGGCAAAGCCCGGAGTATCATTCAGCCATCCATTCTACGCTCGCGTATATTGTGGGGGCGGCCCGATG
>JAQBZH010000055.1 GCA_027622005.1 Bacteroidota bacterium
TCAGCGATTAACCTTCTATCCCAATTCGGAAAGAGAAGCGCGTAGGCGCCTTAGTTCGGCCTCAGTGTCCGCCAATTTTTCCTTTTCTTTTTCCACAACTTCGGCAGGAGCTCTGGAGACAAAGTTTTCGTTACTGAGCTTACCCTGAATACTGGTATAAAACGCCTCTTTTGAATCGATTTCCTTTCGCATTCGGTCGCGTTCAACTTCGAGGTCAATCATACCGGCCAGCGGAACGAAAACTTGATTTCGCCCGACCACAGCTGAAACAGAAGCCGGCGGGCTGACTGCTTGGGCTGAAATGGATAAGTCGGTTACGCGCGCCAATTTGGCAAAATACCCCCGATGATTTTCAACAGGTTCCAAAAGGGCGGATTCAAGCTGTAACGTAGCCGCAATGTCCTGGCTTGGAGGCACATTGTACTGGGCCCGGATGTTTCGAATGCCGGAAATCAGCTCTTGCATGGTCGAAAAATGGCCGGACAGCTCAACATCCATATCGGCGGTGTTTTGAACCGGCCAAGAAGACATCATACACGTATCTCCGGCTTCCCTCGGGCGAACATGCGTCCAAAGTTCTTCGGTGATGAACGGCATAAAAGGATGAAGCAATTGCAACATCTTTTCGAATATTTCAATGGCCAGCGCTATGCGCTCCTCGTCCATTGGTTGACCGCCGGTCGGCTTGATGAGTTCCAGGTACCAATCGCAGTAATCGCCCCAAAATAGCGTATAGATCTCTGTCATTGCCTCGTTCAGGCGATACCGACTCAGGTCGGACTCTACTTCTGAGATGGTTTGGTTCAGACGGGTAAGCATCCATTTTTCAGCAAAATCGAGCTGCTCAAACGAGCGCTGGCGCTTGTAGGCTTTGCCATCTTCCATGAACTGGCCAAACACGTTGAACGCATTCCAGATTTTGTTGGCGAAGTTTCTCCCCATTTCGAACTTGGTCGGATCCAGCTTGATGTCCTGGCCCTGAGCGCATAAAATGGTTAGGCTAAACCGGACGGCGTCGGCTCCGTACTGATCGATCATTTCGAGCGGATCAATCCCGTTTCCGAGTGACTTGGACATCCATCGCCCGAGTTTATCCTTAATCATCCCCGTGATAAAAATATCTCGGTATGGGACATCACCCATAAAATACATACCGGCCATGATCATCCTTGCGATCCAGAAAAACAGGATATCATAGCCCGAAACCAACACGCTGCCCGGATAGAATTTCTTGAGGTCCGGCGTTTCATTGGGCCATCCAAGCGTAGCAAACGGCCACAGCCAAGAAGAAAACCACGTATCTAAGACGTCTTCGTCCTGAACCATGCCGGGATGTGGTTGATCGATCGAGACCACGAACGGACGGCTTTCGTCGATCGCGCCTTCCGCGTCCGTGTAATACCAAACGGGAATCCGGTGGCCCCACCACAACTGGCGCGAAATGGTCCAATCCCGAATGTTTTCAAGCCAACGGAAGTACTCGTTTTCCCATCTTTTCGGGTGAAACTTGATCCGACCATCCCGAACGGCTTCCATGGCCGGCTCAGCGAGGGGCTTCATTTTGACAAACCACTGTCGCGAAATGAGCGGCTCAATGATCACTTTTGACCGACTAGAAATCGGTACCGTTGACGCATATTCTTCTACTTTGACCAAAAAACCGCCGCTTTCGAGGTCTTCGACCATCTTTTTGCGGGCATCGAACCGGTCCATCCCTTCATAGACTCCACCATTTTCATTAATGGTCGCATTAAAGTTCATCATGTTGATGATCTCTAATCCGTGTTTCCGTCCGATTTCGAAGTCGTTTTTGTCGTGGGCGGGGGTCACTTTGAGGGCACCGGCGCCGAAATCGCTCTTGACGTATTCGTCGGCGATGATCGGGATTTCCCTGTTAGCAAGCGGCACGATGACCTTCTTACCAATTAAGTGGGAATAGCGTTCATCTTCCGGGTGAACAGCAATGGCCGAGTCCCCCAGCATGGTTTCGGGCCGGGTCGTCGCAATTTCGATAAACCCGCTGCCGTCTGCCATCGGATATTTGATATACCAGAGGCTCCCTTTTCGCTCAACGTTGTCCACCTCTTCGTCGGAAATGGCCGTCATGTCCGCAGGGCACCAATTGATCAGGTATTCGCCCCGATACACAAGTCCATCATTGTACAGGCGTACAAATACATCCTGCACAGCCCGGGAAAACCCATCGTCCATAGTGAAGCGTTCCTTCGACCAATCACATGAGTCTCCAAGCCGGCGCTTCTGCTCCAGGATGATGCCACCGTATTCCTCTTTCCACTCCCAAATTTTTTCTATAAACGCTTCGCGCCCATAGTCGTGGCGGCTTTTATGCTCCGTCTTTTTGATCGTTTTTTCCACCACGTTTTGCGTGGCAATGCCTGCGTGATCCATGCCTGGGACCCAGAGGGCTTCAAAACCTTGCATACGGCGAAGTCTGGTCAGGGCGTCTTGAACCGTGTCCTGGAGCGCGTGTCCCATATGCAAACGTCCAGTGACGTTTGGCGGGGGCATCACGATGACGTGAGGCTCTTTTTCCGAAGTAGCATTTGTGGCGAAAAGATTGTTTTCCTCCCAGTAAGCGTACCACTTTTGTTCAATAGTAGCTGGGTCGTATTTGCCGCGGTCAGCGAGCGATTTTCCGTTGGCAATGGGCGCCATGGGTCCTGAAGTTAAATTCGAAGGTGCAAAAAGAGCGAGAGACAAAAAAGTCGTGCAGAAATTCAAAGATACGCGCTTTTGTTCAAGCCTTCCTCTCCAAATGCGCGAATTTGACGTTAGAAAACGGCGAGTATTGGCTGGATTAGGGTCCTTGAAAACTTCCATAGGGTCGCTTGATGAAAAGACATCCGGACAATGAGCAAATCCGATGTAAAAGTCCTAGATTTTGAGCAGCAAACTCCTTTCATCTCTAGTCATGTTTACTCGTGCCCTATTCAGGAAAAAAATACGTCGCGGTGGCCGGTAATATTGGGGCCGGAAAAAGCTCTTTAACTCGCATACTTTCCGATTATTTTAAGTGGGAAGCGTATTTTGAGCGCGTGGACGACAACCCGTATCTATCTGATTTTTATGATGATATGCATAGGTGGTCCTTCAATCTGCAAGTGTTTTTTCTGTCTAGTCGTTTCGAACATCAACGCGCCATTGAGGAGTCTCCCCACAGCGTGGTTCAAGACCGATCCATCTATGAGGACGCAGAGATTTTTGCCAAAAACTTGAATCAGATGGGGTTAATGTCGGAGCGCGATTTCGAAAACTACAACGCGCTGTTCAAGACGATGACGTCGTATTTGAAACCGCCGGACTTGTTGATTTATTTGAGGGCGACCACTCCGACGCTGGTTAGCCATATTCAATCGCGAGGCCGGGAATTTGAAACGAGCATCCGCATTGAATATTTGGAGCGACTTAATAAACATTACGAAAGCTGGGTGGGCCGATACGATCTCGGATCAAAAATAATCATCAATGTGGATGAACTGGATTTTGTCAACGTACCGGCCGACCGCGCTGCCATCGTATCGCAAATCGAAGCCCGTTTGTACGGACTTTTTCCAGGCTAAGATGATTGGCCGAATGACTCACCGAGGAATGTTTAAGATGCTTGTGAAAAGGGCAGCGACCTTGGCAGCCTTCGGTATGCTGGGGACACTCTGGATGAGCCGGCCGGCCGTGGCCCAGGTAGCCGGAGCCGGCTCAGGGAATGGGGCCAGTTCCGAAACGGCGGCGTTGTTACTGAAAACCAGCCCCCTTCTACACCCCTCCAATTCGGTCGTTGACGAGTTGGGCTGGATGAATGGCGCTTTTAGCTACAAATTTGGCACCTCCGGATGGCCCGATGGGTTTGCGCCTTTTGGGCTGGACCCCAACCGGATTGCTTTGAAGGTCGGAAGTATCCCGATGAACGACCTGATTACCGGCCGGCCGAGATATGATCTCGTTCCCCTAGCCTGGCTTTCCAATTTGTCGGTCGATCCTGGACTAAGCGTTGCGGGTACGCTCGATTCGCTCGTTTCGACAAAGCCCCTCACGCTTATTCGGTATGAGTCATCTGGAAGCGGCTCTCAGGCCGTTCGATCACTGCACGTTCAAAACAGGGTCTGGGGCGTGGGCGCTGAGCGTCGGACGCTTCAAACGGCGTTTGGCTATGCCGGAGAAGGGGCTACAGGAGAATATGATGGTTCACGGCTCAAAAGGGCCCGGGAGGTGGCCTTTCGATTGGGCTATAGGACGACAAGGTGGGAGTTTGAATTGTTTGAACTGGCCCAGAGAAGAAGTGTAGGTGCCCATGGAGGCGTAATTCCATTTACCGGCGGGTCGTATTCGTCTATATATCAACGACTCGGAGCTTCGGTCGATAATGAGAGCGCTCGTCGAAGGACACTTCGCAACGACCTCACGCTACAGACTTCCACTCATTTTGCCGGCATGCACGCGCGCCTGACGGGACTTTGGACCGTACAGACCCTCGACTTCCAGGGAGAATTGGCCCATGAAAAAGTCGTACTGGACAAGAAGGGCCTTCAAGTCGAGGTGTCCAAGCCGTGGAAGAGCCAATTGGCCTCCATCTCCCTAAAAACAGCCAATACGGGGTATGTAAAAAGCTTAACGACTTTCGATTCGGACCCAACGTCCCAAACCAAATCCTCCCTTTTAGGCTCGCTTTCGGGAAGGATTCGCATTTTTGATTACAGATTGGTCGCCGGCCCCGAAACGGCAGATGACCGAGTGTGGGCGCATCTCAATGCCACTGTTTCAGGAAGGAAAGGGCCTTTTGAAGCGGCTCTCACACTGAGTCATTCTGGAAGAGAATGGCAATGGCACGAAAGAATCGGCTTTGGGGCTGCAGTTTTGCCGGCTTTTACTGCCTCTCAGCCGGTTGATCAGTCTGTGGCCGCGGCCTTGTCGTATCGATCAAACCTGATTTCTTTGTCCTGGACCAATCAGTTTAATGTCAACCAAAATCAACTCCTTGTCAGGCAAACGACGGGCGCTACGTTATCCTCCGTTCGGTCATTAGTCGGATCGGCCAATAGCCTTGTTTCTAGTTTTGTAATAGGATTCCGAGATCAGGATCGATCCGGGATTTGGGCCCAAGTTAACCCGGTTTTCCGCTCAGCTTCGACCAATGACGATTCTGACCTCGCCAGAGCCTGGCGCCGATCTCTACCCTCCTTCTGGGGCTCAGCCACACTGGGTTGGAAAGCCACGCTGTTCGGAGGAGACCTAGATTTAAATACCTACGTTCGGGCCCGCTATTGGGGCGACATGGGAGGCCTACGCCTCCACACCCCCACCGGACTTCTGGTCTTGCCAGCTGACAATTCGCGCACTTTGGATTCCAACTGGTTGCTGGATTTTGTGGCGGAAGCTGGCATTCGCGGCGCCACGGTGTTTCTATCTTTCGAAAATGCGTTTTCTGGCACCACCGTGTTGTTCGGTAACTTGATCGTTCCGGACTATCCTCTGCCTCAACAACGGACCCGTTTTGGCGTTT
The DNA here is from genome assembly GCA_027622005.1 of Bacteroidota bacterium. Lineage (GTDB taxonomy): Bacteria > Bacteroidota > Rhodothermia > Rhodothermales > UBA10348 > UBA10348. Next base: position 5,516 of record JAQBZH010000055.1, read on the forward strand.
TCTGGCCCATTTTTGACTAGGGCTGGCTTGGGGAGCCGGCGCTGGCTCCTTTTTGACTAGGGCTGCCTTTAGGCGGGGGCTCCTTTTAGACGAGGAAAGGCACAACCTTTCCGGGAAGGACCGTATAAACCGCCAAACTGAATAAACTGCCTAGATGTCCGATTCCAGCACACATAATCCTATTTCCGAATACGATCGCCGGGCGATCGAAGCCATCCGCGTCTGGAAAAATCCTCCGGAAACGTGGTATTCCGGTGCTCAAAAGAAAGCCTCCTTGGCTTGGAACGGCGTCACTGACCTCGTCCATAAAATTCCGGGTGTCGATTGGACGATGGAAAACGTGGTAAAAGGTCTGTTGGAATTGACCAATGAGATCACGCAGGATTCGGTTTGGACCGAAGCGGTCATAAAAGATTTCCATTCGAATGGCCACAAGGTGACTAATCTGGAAGAAATCCAGCAACTGACCTTAGAAGAGATCGACCGGGTATGCCGAGGACTGGACAAGAAATATATCGGTTTGGCCACTGTTGAAGGAGCCGCGACCGGCGTAGCTGGAGCGGCGGGGATGGTCCCCGATCTGGTGGCGCTCGTCTCGATCAACCTCCGAGCTGCGGGAGAGTATGCAACCTACTTCGGTTTCAACATGAAAGAGCCAGCAGAAAGGTTGTTCGCCCTCGAAATTCTGGACCGCGTAGCCCAGCCTTCAAATAACACGAAAAACGTAACCATTGCCCCGGTAGTACGCACGGCATCGCGCGTGGCACGCCAGACCGGCACCCAGGTGTTAGAGCAGATCGGGGTTGGCAATGCGGTTGAGGCCATCGCTCGGCGGTTGGGAATCGCCCTGACCGAAAAGAAGCTGGCCCAAATGGTCCCGGTGACGGGTGCGTTTATTGGGGGCGGCCTTAATTATTTGTACACCACCACGGTTTGCAAAACGGCCTACTTTTTATACAGTGAACGGTTTTTGCGCGGGAAATACGGAGATGGCATAACCGACTAGAACTTTTTCCGAGTGAGAGGAAACGCGCCACTTTTTCCATGCGATAAACAACGCCGCCCCCGACGACTAGCGTCTGCTATCTCTTTTAACCAGTGACTCAGGATTCGAAGAAGCCGTCTTGATCAACTTGCAGACAAAAAATCCTTCCATTCGCTCCGAGGGAATCAGCCGACAAACACCAGATATTTGATCATCCAAAGGCTTTTTCTTCCATTCCATTATGGGTTTGACCCGCTCTGCTGCTTCAAATTCAATGGGTACCACTTCCAAACTACCGTCAAAAGCAGACAGGACATGTTCGATGGCACCCTCATTTTCTTCCGGCGATATCGCGCAAGTCGAATAGACCAATACGCCCCCAGGTTTTAGCGAGTGCACGGCAGAAAACAACAACCGGCGCTGTTTGCGAACCATTTCCTTGACCTTCGAACTGGACCAATAGCTAAACGAGGATGGATCATTCAGCTGAAATCGCCCTTCACTCGAACACGGAGCGTCCAATAGAACGCGATCAAAGTACTCCGGACGATATTTCCACACTTTGGAACCGTCTTGCAAAAACACCCTGACATATTCAGCGCCGTGTCGTCTCAGGTTGTCCAGCAATTTGAATTTTCGTTTTCGGACCAATTCTACGGCTGCTATTTCATCCTGAACCGAAGTTAGCTGAGCGATTTGTAGCGTCTTACTCCCTGGCGCGGCGGCCAAATCTAACACCGACAATCCGGGACGAAGGTCCAGAAACCGAACGGGAAGCTGACTTGCCAGTCCCTGGACGTAAACCAGCCCTTTTTCAACCAATTTGGACCCTAGAAGCGCGTCTCTTTGCTCAGGGAGCACATATCCCGCATCCGGAAAGTTCGGATCCATTTGAAAGGCGATGCCCAGGTCCCTCAATGATTCGATGGTGCTTTCAATATCCGACTTTAATAAATTAACCCGAAACCACGTCCAGCGGTCCGCATCGAATCCGGTCAATATCTGATTAAGTCGATCTTGGCCAAAGGTGGATGTATATCGCTCAACAAAGGCCTCTGGAAAAGAGTCGGGAAGAGTGGGCTTCATTAATGGGAGTTTTGTATCTGGTTAATGTCAGGCTGCTCGGCAATAAAAGCAAAAAAACTATTTAAGAGATTGCCCGTTTGGTGCGATATAGGTACCATGGCGCGCCGGCAGATCGTGCGTGATTTTAAAGCCCTTTTTAAGGGTAATATTCAATTTTTGCAGCAACTACTTCGAAATGAGTAATCACCAACACGACGACGACATAATACGGTGTTCCTTCTGTGGAAGAACGGCTCACGAAGTAACCTCGATGGTTGCGGGACCCGACGTTTATATCTGTGATCGCTGCATTAACGACGCTTCCGGAATTGTCAGCAGCGATTTTACCGCGGCTCCCAATAGAAAGCCAACGATCGCCGCCGGATCCAGGTCAACGGGATCAAAACGAAGACTCTCCCCTCTGGAGATGAAGGCGGCCCTCGACGAATACGTTGTGGGACAAGATCAAGCCAAGAAAGCCCTTTCCGTGGCGGTGTACAATCACTACAAACGAATCGATTCCTCAGAGTATTTTTCAGACTTTCAGGACGTTGAACTAGAAAAGTCCAACATTCTGCTGATAGGCCCAACGGGTACCGGTAAAACGTTGTTAGCCAAGACTTTAGCGCGTATTCTAGACGTACCTTTTTGTATTTCAGATGCCACGGCTCTAACGGAAGCGGGTTATGTGGGCGAAGATGTCGAAAGCATTTTAGCGAATCTCTTACATGCTTCAGACTTCAACGTCGAACGAGCCGAACGTGGGATCATCTATATCGACGAAGTCGACAAGGTGGCCAGAAAATCCGACAATGCCTCCATTACAAGAGATGTTTCGGGTGAAGGAGTTCAACAGGCATTACTCAAGATCTTAGAAGGAACTGTGGCAGGCGTACCCCCGAAAGGCGGTCGAAAACATCCGGAACAGAGCCTTATCAATATCGACACTTCGAATATTCTGTTTATCTGTGGCGGCGCATTTGATGGCTTAAATGAAGTCATAGCGAGTCGAATATCATCCAACTCCATTGGATTCAATGCCAATTCCGCCGCTAAAATGGATAAGTTCGACCCAAAGATTTTCCAACATGTTGAACCCGACGACTTGCTCCGTTTTGGCTTGATTCCAGAGTTGATCGGACGTCTACCGGTCATCTCGGCGCTTGACAGCCTCAATGAAGAAGCCATGCGCAGCATTTTACTGGAACCCAAAAATGCGCTCTTAAAACAGTATCAAAAACTGTTCTCGATGGATGGAATGGACCTGACCTTTGACGAAGGGGCTGTTTCTGCCATCGTCAAGCGGGCTAAAGCGTTGGGCACTGGAGCGCGCGGTTTGAGAGCCGTTCTGGAAGACACGATGCTGGAAATCATGTTCAATGTGCATTCCAAATCAAACATTGGACGCTGTATCGTCACTCGGGAAACGGTAGAGTCGAAAGCAGAACCTTTGTTCGAACAGAAAAAGGCATCGGCCTAGTTAGCGCAGACGAAGTTAGGGCAAGCATATTTCTGACAGGCATAATCCGGGCCGGCGTCCACTCGTCGCAGTTTATACCGATCGTTTACTTGGTACCAACGTCGAACCCCAAATAGTAAGCGGTACAAGCATTGCTAAAAATGCCAGATTGTACCAAACCGGAAGCAGGGACCAATTACTGATTTGGACAGGTATTCCGGTGGCTAAAAGCGCACCCGCCAAAATGAGCGAATCGCGTTTTACTTTGACCTTTGACACTTTGGCTGTCACAAATCCGGCCGCGATAGAAGCGACCATACTCAAGACGAGATAGGTCAACAATACGGCTACATCGCTGGAATACCCAGCGGCATCGTGCGAAGAAGACATGACCGTTCTAATCCCGGCACTGCCACCCAGAAAAAGAACGGTCCAGACGGCATATCCTGCTACGATCGAAATAATGCTCATTATCATGTTGTATAGTTCCCCAGCAATTTTAATAACGCGTTAGAATTTTAAAGAGCGAGGCGAAACGAGTTCGCTTTGATGCGTATACGAGCGGCGCAATATTTGTAAATCATACTAAAAACTAGACGCAAGTTGCAAGTTTCCTTTTATTCATCGATTTGGAAGGGTAAGTTTAGTTGATGAAAATGCGCCTGAATTTGACCGGTCTGATAGATACCTCGCGATATTATATCAAGGGGATGTTTAAGGAGTTGTACAACAATAATGTATTTCTCTGGGCACAGGCGATTGCGTTCAAGGTTCTGATAACGGTCGTACCCCTCGTTTTATTGGGGACTGGACTAGCTGGTAGCATTTTAAAGAGAGAACGCCCTTTCCGATCGGTAGAGGCGCTTATTAGGGACTTCCTCCCTGCCTATCAATCCGACCAAATCGTTTCATTCCTCAGCCAGCTTCAATCGGCTAGCAGCACGCTGACCTGGATTGGGGTTATCGGACTTACGCTGACGTCCGTCACTCTTTTCACAACGCTGAGAACAGTCTTGGCCAATGTTTTTTCGGGTGAATGGCATGAACATCGATCCTTATTGAGAGGATATTTGTTCGATTTTAGAATGGCTCTTCAGGTTGGGATGTTTTTCGTAGCCTCGACGCTCATCACCTTGGCGAGAGAAACGATGAATACGCCTTCCATGGGTCGACTCCGCGAATTTGGCCTGGACCCGGTTTTTTTCCAAGACGGACTTCAGCAAGCCCTAGATTATTTTGGGATCGTATTGCCCCTGCTGCTTAGCACGGCCATGTTTTTCCAATTAATTTACTTTACTCCTCGTCCCAGACCGCCGTGGCGGAGCGCACTCGGCGGAGCGATGTTTACTGGCATTTTGTGGGAAGCTGCGAAACGCGGCTTCACCATGTATGCCACAAGTTTCGGAAGTTTTGAGCAAACAGGACTTGCTGCGCTGGGAGATAGCTTTTTTTTGGTGATTATCATCGTCTTCTGGGCCTATTTTTCGGGTCTAATCTTGACTATGGGCGCCGTCGTAACCTTGCTCCATGAACGTAGAAACCGAAAATCCGGCTTCATTCCCGGTTTTAACGGCAAAACAAGCCTCTCGACGGCACCCTCGGGTGAAGTAACCGTTCGAGAACTAGTCGATGAATAAGGATCTCGATGAACTGTGAGGCATTTGTTAGATATGTCTCGATTCGCTCTAATCATCCTTTTCGCCGTTCTGTTTACGAAGCCCGTAAGCGGACAAGATGACTTGTCCCTGAGCAATGCGGAAACAACGGTCCGGGGAATCACTTTTCGATTTCCGGAGACTGCGACCTTTGATGCTGAGCGATTAAAGCTTCAGATGGCCACGAAGGCCCCGGGGTTTTTTGACAACTGGAAGCGTCGGCTTGATTTTTTGCCCTTTGTTTCGCCGAAAATGTTCGCGTTTGACCCCATAGAACTGCAACGGGACGTGGTCCGCCTTCGCAATTATTTCCACCGAAGTGGTTTTCCGAGGGCCAAAATTGATTACCCGGCGTCCCAATTTCGGCTGGCAGACAATTCTATTCTGGTCATCATGACCATCATGGAAGGGGTCCCTTTGACTATGGACTCCGTAAGTGTACAGCTTCAACAACCCATCTATGATGGGCTCTTAGTACGTTGGAATCGTCTTCTATCCTCCATTGAATCTCGTGCAGGACAACGATTTACGGATCTGCAGCAGCTTTCAATGGAAAACGAATTAGTCGGTCTGTTGCAAGACCGGGGTTATGCTTTTGCCAGTGTTTTAAGTGAGGTTTCGCCGGGGGTCAACGAAAACACCGTCGTCGTCGCTGTGAAAATCGACCCTGGCCCCTTAACGACGTTTGACCACATTTTGATTGAGGGGTCGAAGCGGCTCGAAGAGCGACTGTTGCTTCGCGAATTACCCTTTAAGTCTGGAGATCGATATTCAAGGAAAAAGCCCAAAGAAGACCCTGAAGTTTTTGGTTCAATCTCCATTCTCCCAGAAAGAAGCCGCATCATCCAGTTTGGGAAACGATTTGAACTAGATCGAGGTGAACTAACGTTTAACGGGCCGATGAAAGCACCCCGTTTAAACCTGGAAGCCTCCTATACGATACCTTCTCGCGGCTCGGAGACCGAAGAAGTCACCATTCGGTTGATCGCAAACGGGAGTCCGGAAAATCTAGATGTATCCTTCGATTCGGAACCGTCGATGGAATTGGCGGACATCTTTTCGTACATCGCTACTGGCCGACCGGCTGCCGCATCGCTTCAGATTTCGGGCGCCCAATCGGATTCATATTTGGAATCTGCAGCTGGACTCGCGTTGGGTCCGGTAACCGATTTGATTGAAAACCTGGCTGGTGCAGGCTTGGGACTCGATGTTATCGAAATCGAACACACTGGTTTCTCGGGCCTTACGTTAACGGCGGGCAAATACGTATCTCCAAAACTGTACGTTTCCGTCAGCCAACCCATTTCTTTGTCCTCTTCAGCGGAGGCAAATAACGCGACCAATAAAAATCAGACGCAGGTCACCATGGAGTACGAATTGTTTCGGCAACTGTTAATGAACCTGGTGAATCGAGGCACCATCTTGCGCGTTAACCTTCGATGGCAGCTCGCTTTTTAACGATTTCTTAGATACCTACAAGCGTACGTCCACCCCACCATCCCATATCGCCCTTTCGATTCGAAACTTGCTGACTGAACTTGGCGAGCTAGCGCGTTTTGCTGGCCAATTTGTTCTTCGGTTCTGGCGGTCGCCTTTCGAAGGTCGCGAATTGGTACGCCAAATGGACGAGGTCGGGTCAAAAAGCTTCATTTTGACCGGCATCACTGGCTTGGCAATAGGGGTGGTGTTGGCCATGCAAAGTCGGGGCACGCTGATTCGGTTTGGCGCTGAGGCGGTTTTACCCAGTATGTTGGCCCTTTCTGTGGTTAAGGAGATTGGCCCGGTGTTTACATCGCTGGTGCTGGCAGGACGATTGGGGGCTGGAATCGGGGCCGAGATCGGTTCCATGCGTGTTACCGAGCAAATAGATGCGTTGGAAGTCGCGGCGCTTAAACCCTTCCACTTTTTGGTCATCACCCGGGTATTGGCCTGTATGATCATGTTTCCGATCCTGACGCTTTGGACGGATGCGATTGCCCTGTTCGGTGGATACGTCGAATCCTATTTGGCGTCAGGAATGGACTACCGCATTTTCGTGTCCACCGCCTTTGAATCATTGCGGTTCAGCGACATCCTCGTGGATACCTTTAAAACATCGTTTTTTGGCTTTATTGTGGGTATAGTCAGTTGCTTCTTGGGATTCACGGTGCGTGGAGGCACCCGAGAAGTCGGAACGGCCGCGATGCGTGCCGTGGTTGGTTCTTCGCTGTTTATTTTGCTCAGTGACGTGGTTATTGTCCGGATTTCTATGCTTCTTTTTGGAGATGTCGGATCATGAACCAAGACCCCATCATCCAAATACGTGACCTGTATAAGTCGTTCGGGCCGATTGATGTCTTAAAAGGGATTGATCTTGACGTTCCGGGAAGTCAATGCGCGGTTGTTTTGGGCGGCTCTGGTTCTGGCAAGAGCGTACTGATCAAGACGATCGTAGGCTTGCTCAAAGCGGATCGAGGCACCATCAAAGTATTGGGAGAGCGCATCGACCTGCTGGAGGGCGATGAGCTAGACAAATTGCGCTTATCCATTGGTTTTTTGTTTCAGTCTGGAGCGCTATTTGACTCAATGACGGTCTCCGAAAACTTGATGTTTTTTTTAGAGCGCCACCTAAAACTTCCGCTCGCCGAGGCGACGGACAGGATCCTCGAAACGTTGGAATGGGTCGGATTGCCGGAAAAGCTCCATGATTATCCAGCCTCGTTGTCTGGGGGACAAAAAAAGCGCATCGCTTTGGCAAGGTCCGTTATTATGGCGCCTAAAATTTTGCTATATGATGAACCTACCACAGGCTTGGATCCCGTTTCGGTTCGCCTCATAGCCGATCTAATTGTTCGCCTGCAGGTTGAGCGTGGCTTATCATCCATAGCCATTACCCATGACTTATTGTGCGCAGAAATAATCGCAGACACGGTTCATTTTTTGCATGAAGGTCGCTTCATTATATCGGGGTCGCTCGAAGAAATCAGTCGATTCGATCATCCGGCAATCGTTACCTTCTTTGGAAACGAAACCACGCTCACCTCATGAACCGTACTACTCGGCTCGGAATTCTTATAGCATCGGCGTTCCTCCTGTTTTTGGTGGCGTTATTCACCATTGGAGACCGAACATTTCTTTTTAGTTCAACCATTACTGTCCGGACGCAATTCAATCAAGTAGCTGGGTTGCAGGAAGGGGCTCCAGTCCAATTCCAGGGAATCAATGTAGGCCGTGTCCAGAGTGTAGAGCTTCCTTCAGCCCCCGGCGAAGCGATTATGGTCACGATGTCTATTTCGACCAAAGCGACTCATCTAATCCGGAAAAACACGCAAGCCCAGATTAAGAGTGACGGTTTGGTGGGTGAACAAATCATCGTTTTATTCAATCCGGAGGTCGTTGGAGACTTAATTGGAGAGGACGATTTGCTCAGAGGAGTGGATCCGTTCGATTTGTACGAGATTACGGACCGTGCAATGACGTCCGTGCGCTCTTTTGAGCGCGTAGCCATCGAATTCGAGGTCATTATGCAGGACGTACGCAAAGGAGAAGGCACACTGGGTAAAATTCTCTACGATTCGACGCTATATGTAGAAGTGGTGTCAACGACAGCCGAAACCCGAAGAGTGTTATCCGGGCTTGCCAATACGGCCGAGGCCAGCGCAGATATTTTGTTGGGGTTGGCTGAAGATGCGACCAGAGGCATCGAGTCCATATTGGCAAAGGCCGATAGCGGTAACGGGACTCTTGCTCGCCTTCTTAACGACCCTTCCCTATACGAGGCTTTTGTCGCAACGACCGATTCCTTGAAGGATATCGCCGGCGAAATGAAGGTAATGACGAAATCGGCCAGCAATGCCGCTTTTTGGGGAGAAATTGGCGCTTTCAGATTAACGGAACTCATGGAAGCGGCCAAACATAATTGGCTATTCAAGCGATATTTTGAAGAGCGGGGCAGCATCGAATCGGCACCGTTCGAAGTTCGAGAAGCGGCCCTTTCCGAAACGTTTCGCCAGATAACTGACCGGGAACGCGAGCTCCTCTTGTGGGAAGAAAGGCTGAAAGCCCTTGAAAAAGACCTCAATGCCCGTCGGGATTCAAGCGGGGTAAAGCAATAACACACGCGAGCGTCTTCCGAACAGTCCACCCTTTAGGACTTGTTTTACGCTTTTCCCCTGAAAAATGAAATTTACGCTCTCCAACACCGATCCATCTGGCGCTCGTGCCGGTTTTATCGACACCGCTCACGGCCTTATCGAAACGCCCATTTTCATGCCGGTGGGCACGGTTGGAAGCGTTAAAGCAGTGTGGCCCAGAGAGTTAGAAACAGACATCAACGCAGATATTATTCTTGGCAATACGTACCATTTGTATTTGAGGCCGGGGATGGAAGTGATGGAAGCTGCCGGCGGACTGCATCCTTTCATGAAGTGGGATCGGCCTATTCTGACTGATTCCGGGGGATATCAGGTCTTTTCACTCGCTGCCCGGCGAAAACTATCTGAGGAAGGCGCCCGCTTTCAGTCTCATATCGACGGATCTTATCATCAATTCACGCCTGAATCGGTGGTTGATATTCAGCGCTCTATCGGGTCCGATATCATGATGGTCCTGGATGAATGCCCACCAGGAGACGCAACCGAAAAGTATGCGGCAGAATCTAACGAATTGACTGTCCGATGGGCCAAGCGGTGCAAGGATCACTTTTCGGCAACGGAATCTAAATACGGCCACGAACAGGCTCTTTTTGGGATCGTGCAGGGGGTTGTTTACCCTGAAATTCGGCGCCAGTCTGCGCGTCAGTTGGTCGAATTAGATTTTCCTGGGTATGCCATCGGCGGGCTCT